>NZ_FMIC01000002.1:605795-1211591 GCF_900091625.1 Micromonospora peucetia | reverse complement strand
TGCTCGGCCGAGCAGTCGACGCCGCGGATGCCAGCGGCATGCCGCTCTTCGCTGCCTGGCGTTCCCTGCCGGTGCCGGTCCGGACGGCCGGCGCCCGGGCAGCCGTCGGCCTGCGCCTGCTCCGGGAGCACTTCGCCGGGGCGCACCTGATCGCGGTCCGGGCCAGCGGGATGACTCCGCTGGAGGCCGTGCTCGCCGGGCCGGACGGCGAGGCGGGCGCGGTGGCCTGCGGCTGGCCGCCGCCGTACCCGCCGGTCGAGCCACTGGTCCGGCGGCGGCTCTGGGCCGAGGCGGTGACCGATCGGCTGGCCTCGCCGGCGTTCGCGGCGCTCGGTCCGGCGGACGGCACCGAACTGGTGGAACTGCTCACCGCGACCAGGGCCCACCTGACCGACCCGAGCTGAGCGCTGCCCCGCCGCCCCCGCCGGAAAATCGGCGGCGGGTCGCCGGCCCGCCTGTCAGGATCGCCTCCGTGACTCTTCCTGCCGGCTGGCACGCCCGCCGACCCACCCCGGACGACGTTCCGGCGATCCTGGCGGTGGTACACGCCGCCGACACCTTCGCCATCGGCTATCCGGACTTCGACGCGGAGGACGTACGGGGCGCGCTGACCGCGCCGAACGTCGACCCGGACCGGGACTCCTGGGTGGTGACCGATCCCGACGGCACACTGGTGGCCTGGGCGATCCTGCAGAACGAGACCGGGACCGGGCGGGAGTTCGTCGACGTGTTCGTCGACCCGGACCGGGGCGCGTCGGTGCGGGCGCCGCTGCTGGCCCGGCAGCTGGACCGGGTGGCCGGGCGCGCCGCCGAGCGTGGCCTGTCGGCCATGACCGTGCGGTGTCCCGCATGTCCGCCCGAGCGCCGATGGGCGGCCGAGCTGACCGACGCGGGCTTCGGCTTCGTCAAGCGCTACCAGCTCATGCGCCGATCGCTGGCGGGGGTACCCGGTGAGCCGCCGGCACCGCCGCCCGGGGTGACGGTCCGTCCGCTGCGTCCCGGCGACGAGGCGGAGCTGCGCGACTTTCACCGGATCTACGACACCGCCTTCCGCGACACCCCCGACTACGAGCCGGTGGGCTACGACCGGTGGCGGGCCCGGATCAAATCCGACCCGGCCTGGGACGAGTGGTTTCTCGCCGAGGTGGACGGCCAGCCGGCGGGCGTCCTCCAGTCGTCCGACCAGGCGCTCGACCGCAACGAGGGCTGGGTCAGGGTCCTCGCCGTGCTGCCCGGCCAGCGTCGCCGTGGGGTGGGCGCGGCGCTGCTGAACCACGCGTTCGCCCGGTACGTGGAGAAGGGGCGGGAGTCCGTCGGCCTCGGGGTCGACCTGGCCAACCCGACCGCACCACTGTCGCTCTACCGCTCCGTGGGGCTGCGCGAGGTGCGCTGGGTCGACATGTACGAGTTGGTCGTGCCGGCCGCCGGTGTGTGACTGACGACGCCGGACGCGGGGCCGGATGGAGGCCCCACCCGGCGCCGGAGCAGACTGGGGGCCGTGGGATACGCGCTGGGCCGACGAGGGTCGCTAGGCCGACGCGGTGCCGGTGGGGCGGGACCGCAGCTCGGTGACGTAGTCGTCCGGCGCGCCCGCCTTCTCGGCGGCGTTCGCGATCTCCGAGAGATACCACGCCGTGGGCAGCCCGCCCTCGTACCCGTCGAAGACGTAGATCCACGCGGTCACGTCCCCGTCGAGGGTGGAGACGCGTACGTGCAGCTTGCGGTACGTGCCGGCGGTCACCCCCTCGAGCTCGTCGAGCTGGGCTGCGTCGTACGGGTGGATGTCGTAGATCGCCACGAAGACCCGGTCGCCGGGGGACTCGACGACCGTGCTGACCGCACCCTCCCAGCCGATCACGTCCTCGCCCGCGAAGGTGAGGCGCCAGCCTTCCAACCAGCCTGTGCCCACCATCGGCGAATGCGGACAGTAGGCGCGCATGCGGGCGGGATCGAGGTTTGAGCCGTAGGCGGCGTGATGACGCACGGCGATGACGATAGCCCGCCCGGCGGGTGGGGGAGAATACGACGGTGCGTGTCGGACGCGTTCGGGAGAAGAAAGTCACTGTGAGCACTGACGAAGGGCGAGCGCTGTGAGCCGGATCGTGATCATCGGCGGTGGACCGGCCGGTTACGAGGCGGCCCTGGTCGCCGCGCAGTTGGACGCTGATGTCACCGTCGTGGAGGCGGAGGGCGCCGGCGGTGCCTGCGTACTGTCCGACTGTGTACCGTCGAAGACCTTCATCGCCAGCTCCGAGGTGGTCACCGGCTATCGGGACACCGAGGAGTTCGGGGTGCACTCCGACGGGCTGGAGGCGGTCACGGTCGACGCCAGCACGGTGCACGAGCGGGTCAAGCGCCTCGCGCTCGCCCAGTCCGCCGACATCCACGCCAAGCTCGTCAAGGCCGGGGTGACCTTCGTGTCGGGCACCGCCCGGCTCGGCGAGGACACCCTCGGCCACACCCACCGGGTGCTCGTCACCCCGACCGACGGCGGTGCGGAGCAGTCCATCGCCGCGTCGACCGTCCTGGTTGCCACCGGCGCCACCCCACGCCAGCTGCCCACCGCCCTGCCGGACGGCGAGCGCATCCTGACCTGGCGCCAGGTGTACGACCTGCCGGAGTTGCCCGAGCACCTGATCGTGGTCGGCTCCGGCGTCACCGGCGCGGAGTTCGCCAGCGCCTACCTGGCGATGGGCGTGCAGGTGACGCTGGTGTCCAGCCGCGACCGGGTGATGCCGCACGAGGACGCCGACGCGGCCATGGCCATCGAGCGGGTCTTCCGCAACCGGGGCATGAGCATCCTGAACAACTCCCGGGCGGACGCGGTCCGGCGTACCGCCGACGGGGTGGAGGTCGAGCTCTCCGACGGCCGCAGGGTGGCCGGCTCGCACGCGCTGATCGCGGTCGGCTCCATCCCCAACACCGCCGACCTGGGCCTGGCCGAGTACGGCGTCGCGCTGGCCCGGGGCGGGCACGTCACCGTCGACCGGGTCTCCCGGACCAACGTGCCCGGCATCTACGCCGCCGGCGACTGCACCGGGGTGCTGCCGCTGGCCAGCGTCGCCGCCATGCAGGGCCGGATCGCGATGTGGCACGCGCTCGGCGAGGCGGTCCGGCCGCTGCGGCTGCGTACCGTCGCGGCGAACGTGTTCACCGACCCGGAACTGGCCACCGTCGGCGTCACCCAGGACGAGGTCGACGCGGGCAAGGTGCCGGCCCGGCAGGTCATGCTGACGCTGGACGGCAACGCCCGCGCCAAGATGGACGACCTCGCCGACGGCTTCGTCAAGCTCTTCTGCCGCCCGGCCAGCGGCCAGGTGATCGGCGGCGTGGTGGTGGCGCCGAAGGCGAGCGAGCTGATCCTGCCGATCACCCTGGCGGTGGAGAACAACCTCACGGTCAACGAGCTGGCCCAGACGATCACGATCTACCCGAGCCTCTCCGGCTCCATCACCGAGGCCGCCCGCCAGCTCATGCTGCACGAGCTGGAGTGACCCGGCGGAGCAGGGCGGCCGCGACGACGACGAGCATGGCGACCTCGGTGAGGATGAGCACCCGCTCGACCAGGCCGAGCAGCAGCCGGTCGCCGGGGTAGGCCGACCAGACCATCGCCGCAGCCAGGGCCACGCTGGCTGCGGCGAGACCGCGTACCGGGCGACCGGCGGCCCCGGGCAGCCGCCGGGCGAGCAGCCAGCCGGCGACCGGCAGCGCCAGGAAGGCGACCACCGAGGAGTACCGGTGGACGTAGGCGGCGGTGTCCATGGGCAGGCCGGGCTCGTTCGTCGGCACCACCGCGGCCAGCAGCAGCCCGCCGACCCAGGCGGCAAGAAGCGCCTCGGCCAGCAGTCCGGCCCGGGGGCGGCCGACGCCGGGCCGCCCGGCCCCGGGCAGCCGGCCTGCCCGCCGCAGGGCGGGCAGGAGCACGGCGCTGGCCGCCGCGAGCACCACCATGGCGACGTCGATCACGCCGCCCCGGTCGGAGACGGCGAAGTCGCTGACGGTCAGCGCCCAGGGGTTCAGGTCCTCGTTCACCTCGAGGTGGCCGATCACCGCGAGCAGCGCCGCGAGGGCTATCCCGCCGAGGGCCAGCAGTCCACTGTTCCGGGTTGCGCGCATGGCTCAGCCTGTCCCGGAAGGGACCCCAGGCGGATCCGGGCAGCCCACCGAGGCCGATCCCCGGGACCACCCCTAGGCGGTGACGGAGCGACCGGTCACTCCGCTGTGGGCGCGTCCGTCCTCGCCGTGACAACCGGCATCGCCGCCACCGCTTCGGCCGCCCGTCGGGCGCCGACGACGGTCATCGCCCAGCCCGCCGCCGCGAAGCCGGCCGCCGCGACACCGGCGATGAGCGCCAGCCGCCACGCCGATTCGGTGAGCGCCGTCCCGCCGAGGTGCCCGATCATGCCGCCGTACGTCGCCCAGCCCAGCGCCGCCAGGCCCTCGTAGAGCAGGAAGAGCCGGTACGGATATCGGCTACGGCCGGCGGAGAAGCAGGCCGCCATCCGGCCGCCCGGCACGAAGCGGCAGAGCAGGATCACGAGCGGCCCGGGCCGCCGCAGCCCCTGGGTGACCCGGTGGGCCATCTGCCGGGCCCGGCCCCGCTCGGTGTCGCGGGGTGCCCGGCGTTCCGGTGCGCCCCGGCCCAGCAGGTAGCAGGCGAGGTCACCGACGAAGACGCCCAGCGCGCCGACGGCGATGGTCACCGGCAGGTTCAGCCCGCCGTACACGGTGAGCGCGCCGCCGGTGATCATCACGACCTGGGTGGGGATCACCGGGACGAAGGCGTCCGCGACCAGCAGCGCGAGCAGCGCGAGGTACGCCCAGGTCGGCGATGCGACCTCAGTGAGTAGTTCGGGCACGACTGCCACCTCGCCGGACGGGGCTGATTGCGTGTAGCGAGCCTGACGGGTCTGCCGGCGTCACAGGGCATGACCCTGGCTCGTGGTGACCACCGACACGGCAGAGCCACCGGACACAACGAGCGGACCCGGCCGAAGGTGACGGTTCCGCGTACCGCCGAGGGTCGGCGGAACGCAGTGGCCCGGCGTACCGTTGTCGACGCGCGGCCCCACGACCGTCGGGTCCCCCGTTCCTGATGGTTTGGCCGCCGCGGGCCGCCGGCAGGTCCCGTGCCGGCGGCCCGCCCCCGTCCCGTACGGCGTGCCGACCCGTGGCCCCGCCCACGCCGTCCGGGTGCCGGGCCGCCCCGAAAAACCGGCTGCGGTCCCTCGACCGGGGACGTACCGTCGCCGTATGCGCAGTGCGGTATCCACCACGACGCCGGGAGACCCCGGCGCGCCGCACTGACCTGACCGTCGACGAGGCCCCGGGGCGATCCGCCCCGGGGCCTCGTCGCGTCCGGTGACCGGGTCGCCTCCGGGTCGTACCCGATCAAGGAGCGCGACATGATCGACCACCGCAGGCTCGGCCGGGAGCTGGAGCTGTTCGACTCCGACCCGCTGGCCGGCGCCGGGCTGCCGCTCTGGCTGCCGGCCGGCGCCGCCGCCCGGCACGCCGTCGAGGAGTACGTCCGCGAGCTGGAACGCCGGGCCGGCTACCGGCACGTGTTCACCCCCCCGCTGGGCAAACGGGAACTCTTCGAACTCTCCGGCCACCTCGGCTACTTCGCCGACGACATGTTCCCGCCGATGGCGCTCGGCGCCGACGACGAGTTCGTGCTGCGGCCGGCGCTCTGCCCGCACCACGCCCTGGTGTTCCGGGCCCGGGGGCGCTCCTACCGGGAGCTGCCGTTGCGGATCGCCGAGCTGGGCGGCATGTACCGGGCCGAGCGTTCGGGGGTGCTCGGCGGGCTGTCCCGGGTGCGGGCCATCTCGCTCAACGACGCGCACAACTTCTGCGCCCTGGAGCAGGTGGGCGAGGAGGTCGTCGAGATCCTCCGGCTGATCCGCGTGGCACACGCGGCACTCGGCGTACGGCCGGCCGGGTTCCGGCTGTCGCTGCGCGGGCCGGGGGAGAAGTACGTGGGGACCGACGACCAGTGGGCGCGGGCCGAGGAACTGCTCCGCGCCGCGCTCGACGGGGTGGCGTTCACCGAGGCACCGGGGGAGGCCGCGTTCTACGGGCCGAAGATCGACATCCAGGTACTGGACGCCGCCGGGCGGGAGTTCACCCTCTCCACCGTCCAGCTCGACTTCGACAAGCCGGAGCGGTTCGACCTGTCGTACACCGACGCGTCCGGGGGACGGCGTCGACCGGTGATGGTGCACCGGAGCCTCGTCGGCAGCATGGAGCGGCTCTTCGCGTACCTGATCGAGGTGCACGAGGGCGCCTTCCCGGCCTGGTACGCCCCGGTGCAGCTGGTGGTGCTGCCGGTCGGGGACGGCCAGGCCGACGCGGCGGCCCGGCTCGCCCGCGACGCACTGGCCGCGGGGCTGCGGGTGGCGGTCGACGAGGCCGGGTCGCTGGGCTCCCGGATCCGCGACGCGGCCCGCGCCCGGGTCCCGTACGCCGCCGTCATCGGCCCCCGCGAGGCGGCCGGGGGCGCGGTGGCGCTGCGGTTGCGCGGCGGTCGCGTCCTGGACCCGATGCCCGCCGCCGACGCCCTCCGGCTGATCGGGGCGGTGGTGGCCGACCGTAGCCCGGACCTGCTGCCGGCCCGCTGAGCCCCCGCCCGACCCCGGCGCCCGCCCGCCCGTCGCCACCGGCGGCCTTCCCGTCACCGGGTCGACCCCTCAAGTGGCGCGGGCTCGGGCTCGGGGTCGGGCCGGGGTTCGGAGTCGGGCTGGATGGCGGCGGTGAACTGCGACCGGTACAGGCGGTGGTACGCGCCCTGCGCGGCCAGCAGTTCGTCGTGTGTGCCCTGCTCCACGATCCGGCCGTCCTCCATCATCAGGATCAGGTCGGCGTCGCGGATGGTGGAGAGCCGGTGTGCGATGACGAAGCTCGTCCGGTCCGACCGCAGCGCGGCCATCGCCCGCTGGAGCAGCACCTCGGTGCGGGTGTCCACCGAGCTGGTCGCCTCGTCCAGGATCAGCAGCGACGGCTCGGCGAGGAAGGCCCGGGCGATCGTGATGAGCTGCTTCTCGCCGGCGCTGACGTTGCTGCCCTCCTCGTCGATCACCGTGTCGTAGCCGTCGGGGAGGCTGCGCACGAACCGGTCCACGAACGTGGCCCGGGCCGCGGCCACGATCTCCTCCTCGGTCGCCCCGGGCCGCCCGTACGCGATGTTGTCGCGGATGGTGCCGCCGAAGAGCCAGGTCTCCTGGAGGACCATGCCGATCCGGCCGCGCAGGTCGTCGCGGCTCATGGTGGTGACGTCCACCCCGTCGAGCGTGATCCGGCCGGCGTCCAGCTCGTAGAAGCGCATGACCAGGTTGACCAGGGTGGTCTTGCCGGCCCCGGTCGGCCCGACGATGGCCACCGTGTGCCCGGGCTCGGCGACCAGGGAGAGGTCCTCGATCAGCGGCCGGTCCGGGGTGTACCGGAAGGAGACGTGGGCGAACTCGACCCGGCCGTGCGGGTCGCGTACCCGGGCCGGGTCGGCCGGGTCGGGGCTCTGCTCGTCGGCGTCGAGTACGGCGAAGACCCGCTCGGCGGAGGCCACCCCGGACTGGAGCAGGTTCGCCATCGAGGCGACCTGGGTGAGCGGCTGGGTGAACTGCCGGGAGTACTGGATGAACGCCTGCACGTCGCCGAGACTCATCGAACCCGACGCCACCCGCAGGCCGCCGACCACGGCGATGGCGACGTAGCTGAGGTTCCCCACGAACATCATCGCCGGCATGATGATCCCGGAGATGAACTGGGCGCCGAAGCTCGCCCGGAACAGTTCGTCGTTCTTCGCGGTGAAGGCGGCCTCCACCTCGCGCTGCCGGCCGAAGACCTTGACCAGCTCGTGGCCGGTGAACGCCTCCTCGATATGGCCGTTCAGCTCGCCGGTGTGCGCCCACTGGGCGATGAACTGCCGCTGCGACCGCTTGGCGATGGCGGTGGTGACGACCACCGAGACCGGCACCGCGACCAGGGCCACCAGGGCGAGCAGCGGCGAGATCCAGAACATCATGGCCAGCACGCCGACCACGGTGAGCAGCGAGGTGAGCAGCTGACTCAGCGTCTGCTGGAGGCTGGTGGAGATGTTGTCGATGTCGTTGGTGACCCGGCTGAGCAGCTCGCCCCGGGGCTGCCGGTCGAAGTAGGGCAGCGGCAGCCGGTTGAGCTTGTCCTCCACCTCGGCGCGCAGCCGCAGCACGGTGCGCTGCACCACCCCGTTGAGCAGCCAGCCCTGCCACCACATCAGCAGGCTGGCCGCCACGTAGAGGCCGAGCGCCAGCAGCAGCACCCGCGCCAGCGCGGCGAAGTCGATGCCCACGCCGGGCACCACGTCCATCCGGGCGAGCATGTCGGCGAAACTGTCGTTGCCGGCCGCCCGCGCCGCGTCCACCGCCTGGTCGGCGGTGGTGCCCGCCGGCAGCTGCCGACCGATCACCCCCGTGAAGATCAGGTCGGTGGCCCAGCCGAGCACCTTCGGCCCGACCACGCTGAGCCCGACGCTGAGCACCGCCAGCGCGATCACGGCGACGAGTTGGAGGCGCTGCGGGCGCAGCCGGCCCAGCAGCCGACGGGCCGACGGCCCGAAGTTCATCGACCGTTCGGCGGGCATCCCGACGCCGCCGTGCGGACCGCCGCGCTGCCCGCCCGGCGGCAGCCGCTTCGGCGTCGGCGCGTCGGCGGCCGGCTTCTGCTGCGGTACGGCGCTCACGCGACCACCTCGCTTCGCTCGGCGGCGGCGCGAGGCGCCGTGCTGCTGTGCCTGATGGTTCGCACGCGTCGCTCGCTCACGCGGCCACCTCCGTCGTGTTCTGCGACGCCACGATCTCGGCGTACGTCGGGCAGGTGCGGAGTAGTTCGTCGTGTCTGCCGATCCCGACGACGCCGCCGTTCTCCAGCACGACGATCTGGTCGGCGCCGACGATGGTGGAGACCCGCTGCGCCACGATCACCACGGCGGCGTCCGCGGTGACCGGCCGCAGCGCCGTCCGCAGCCGCGCGTCGGTGCCGAGGTCGAGCGCGGAGAACGAGTCGTCGAAGAGGTAGATCTCCGGCTGCCGGACCAGCGCCCGCGCGATGGCCAGCCGTTGCCGCTGCCCGCCGGAGACGTTCGTGCCGCCCTGCGCGATCGGCGACTCCAGCCCTTCGGGCATCGCCTCCACGAAGTCCCGCGCCTGGGCGATCTCCAGCGCGTCCCAGAGTTCGGCGTCGGTCGCGTCCGGGTTGCCGTAGCGCAGGTTGCTCGCCACGGTTCCGGTGAACAGGTACGGCCGCTGCGGCACCAGCCCGATCCGGCGCCACAGCTCGTCCGGCGCCAGGTCCCGTACGTCCACGCCGTCGACCAGCACCATGCCGGCGGTCGCGTCGACCAGCCGGGGGACGAGCGACAGCAGAGTGGTCTTGCCCGCGCCGGTGCTGCCGATGATCGCCGTCGTCGTCCCCGGCGTCACCCGGAAAGACACGTTGCGCAGCACCGGTTCGGCCGCGCCCGGGTACTGGAACCCGACCTCGCGCAACTCCAACTCGCCGCTGGTCGTCACCTCGGTCACCGGGTGGGCGGCGGGCACCACGGAGGAGTCGGTGTCGAGCACCTCGACGATCCGTTCGGCGCAGACCGCCGCGCGCGGCACCATCATCAGCATGAAGGTGGCCATCATGACGGCCATCAGGATCTGCATCAGGTATTGCAGGAAGGCGGTGAGGGCGCCGACCTGGATCGCCCCGGCGTCCACCCGCTGGGCGCCGAACCAGAGCACGGCCACGCTGGAGACGTTGAGCACCAGCATCACCACCGGGAAGATCAACGCCATCAGGCGGCCGATGCGCAGGGCGGTCGCGGTGAGGTCGGCGTTCGCCGTGGCGAAGCGCTCCGTCTCGTACGGCTCCCGGACGAACGCCCGCACCACCCGGATGCCGGTGATCTGCTCGCGCAGCACCCGGTTGACCGTGTCGATGCGGGTCTGCATGAGCCGGAAGCCCGGCACCATCCGCCGGATGATCAGCCACAGGGCGACGGCCAGTAGGGGAACGCTGACCAGCATCAGCCAGGAGAGCCCGAGGTCCTCGCGCAGCGCCATCACCACGCCGCCGACGCTCATGATGGGCGCGGCGACGAGCATCGTGCAGCTCATCAGCACGAGCATCTGCACCTGCTGCACGTCGTTGGTGTTGCGGGTGATCAGCGAGGGCGCGCCGAACTTGGCGACCTCGCGGGCGGAGAAGCGGTTGACGTGCCCGAAGATCGACGACCGGACGTCCCGGCCGAAGGCCATCGCCGTCCGCGCGCCGAGGTAGACGGCCGCGATCGAGCAGACGATCTGGACCAGGCTGACCGCGAGCATCCATCCGCCGGTGCGCACGATGTAGTCGGTGTCGCCTCGGGCCACGCCCAGGTCGATGATGTCAGCGTTGAGGCTGGGCAGGTAGAGCGACGCCATCGTGCCGACGAACTGGAGCAGCACCACGGCGACCAGCGGCCGGTGGTAGGGGCGAAGGTGCGTACGCAGCAGCCGGGTCAGCATGCCGGACCGCCTTCCACGGTGCAGTGGTCGCCGCTGCCGATGACCTCGAGGAGGAACTCGCGGATCACCGCCTCCTTCGCCGGGTCGGCGTCGACCGAGGTGAGCGGGGCGCCGGAGCGGATCACGGCGGTCAACGCCTCGACCCGGGCCTGGCCGGCCGCCGTGATCGCGATCCGGACGCTGCGCCGGTCGGCCTGGTCGCGCTGCCGCTCGACGAGGCCGTCGCGGGCGAGGGTGTCGACGATGCCCGTCAGGGTCGCCGGCCGGACGAAACAGTGCTCGGCGACCGTGCGGTGCGGCAGCTCGCCGTGCTCCGCGAGGGTCATCAGGGTGACCATCCCGGCCTGGGTGAGGCCGTGCGACTCGGCGAGGTAGCGGTTCCACCGTTGTCCGGTGAGGTGCCCGGCGACCGCGAGCAGTCGCCCGATCGGCACATCCCGCAGCGTGGTCAGTTCCATGGGCAACAGGTTAGCTCCCTGAACATCAGGCCCCAAACGAAATAGCGAGCGCCACGGCGACGAACAGGGCCTGCTCCGCCGTACGTGGCCCGAGGGGCGTCGCCGGCCGGCCTCCGAAGGTCAACCCGCGTCGGGCCGCCGAGACGTTCGCCGGGAACATGGCCAGCATCAGCAGCGCCAGCCCGGCCGCGGCCCAGCGGGCGGTCGACGGCACGAGCAGCCCAACCGCGCCGACCAGTTCCAGCACGCCGGTGGCCGTGACCAGCAGCTCGGGCCGGGGCAGGGTGGGCGGCACCATCGCGATCATGTCCCTGCGGAGGGGTGGGGCGAAGTGCGCGGCGCCGGTCACCACGAACATCAGGGCCAGCCCCACCCGTAGCGCGGGATGCCAGCCGTCGAGTGCGCCCACGCCGGCCAGGCCGGCCAGTCGGGCGAGCACGGTGCCGGTCACGAGGGCGATGAGTGGAGCCATGGGGAGCCTCCTCAGTCATGAATCTTGTCGCCGACAAGATTGCCCTCCCGGTGGGCATCTTGTCAACAGCAAGATAGGCTGGCGGCATGACCGGAACGCGCGGCTACCACCACGGCGACCTGCGCCGAGCCCTGCTCGCTGAGGCGGTGCGGGTGATCGAGGAGTCTGGGCCGGCGGCGTTGAGCCTGCGCGACCTGGCCCGCCGGGCCGGCGTCTCGCACGCCGCCCCGGCGCACCACTTCGGCGACAAGGCCGGGCTGCTCACCGCGCTCGCCGCCGACGGGTTCGACCTGCTCGCCGAGGCGCTGACCGGCGCGGGCGACGACCTGCTGGACAGAGGCGTCGCGTACGTCGACTTCGCGGTCCGGCACCGCGCGCACTTCGAGGTGATGTTCCGCCCGGACCTCTACCGGCCCGACGCGGCGGAACTGGTGGCGGCCCGTGAGCGCGCCGGCGCCGCGTTGCACTCGGGGGTGGCCGCGCTGCCCGAGGGACGCCCGACGGCGGAGGATCCGCAGGGCGACGCGCTCGCGGCCTGGTCGATCGTGCACGGCTTCGCCACGCTCTGGCTGTCGGGCGCGCTGCCGGCCCGGGTCGGCGACGACCCCCGGGCCGCGGCCCGCGCGGTCGCCCACCGCCTCTTCCCGAAGACCTGAGGAACCCCTGGGAACCGGGGGCACGGTCATCGTCTGATCGTGGTGCCGCGGGAACGCCGCGGGCGGGTAGCGCCGTCACGTCGGTCCTGTCGAGCTGATGTCGTAGACGATTCAGCTCGACAGGGACCGCGTGAGAACCCCGCCCCCGGCACCGCCGTGCCAGGCCGTGCCGTCACCAACTCGTGGGCAGCGGCATCCCCTCGGTGTAGCCGGCCGCGCTCTGCACGCCGACCAGGGCCCGCTCGTGGAACTCCGCGAGGTCCCGCGCGCCCGCGTAGGTGAAGGCGCTCCGCACCCCCGCGATGATCTCGTCGATCAGGTCCTCCACGCCGGGGCGGGCCGGGTCCAGATACATCCTGGCCGAGGAGATGCCCTCCTCGAAGACCGCCTTGCGGGCCCGGTCGTACGCGCTGTCGTCGGCCGTCCGCGCGCTGACCGCCCGCGCCGAGGCCATGCCGAAGCTCTCCTTGTAGCGCCGGCCGTCCGCGTCGGTGTAGAGGTCGCCGGGGGACTCGTAGGTGCCGGCGAACCAGGAGCCGATCATCACGTTCGAGGCTCCGGCGGCCAGCGCCAGCGCCACGTCGCGCGGGTGGCGTACGCCGCCGTCGGCCCAGACGTGCCGGCCGAGCTGACGGGCCGCCGTGGCGCAGTCGAGCACGGCGGAGAACTGCGGCCGGCCCACCCCGGTCATCATCCGGGTGGTGCACATCGCACCCGGGCCGACGCCCACCTTGACGATGTCGGCGCCCGCCTCCACGAGGTCGCGTACGCCCTCGGCGGTCACCACGTTGCCGGCCGCGACCGGGACGCCCGGGTCCAGCGCGCGGACCGCCCGCAGCGCGGTGATCATCCGTTCCTGGTGGCCGTGCGCGGTGTCCACGACCAGCGTGTCCACCCCGGCCTCCAACAGCGCCGCCGCCTTGCCGGTCACGTCGCCGTTGATGCCCACGGCGGCGGCGATCCGCAGCCGGCCCCGGTCGTCGACCGCCGGCCGGTAGAGGGTCGCCCGCAGCGCGCCCTGCCGGGTCAGCACCCCGACCAGGCGCCCCTCGCCGTCGACCACCGGGGCGAGCCGGCGTCGGCCCGCCGAGAGCCGGTCGAAGCCGGTACGCGGGTCCGCGTCCGCCGGCACGGTGTGCAGCTCGGTGGACATCACGTGCCGGAGTTGGGCGAAGCGGTCCACGCTGACGGTGTCCGCCTCGGTCACCACACCCAGCGGCCGGCTCTCCTCGTCGATCACCACCACGGCACCGTGCGACCGCTTCGGCAGCAGGTGGATCGCGTCGCCGACGGTGTCGGTCGGGCCCAGCGTGATGGCCGTGTCGTGCACCAGGTGCCGCTGCTTGACCCAGGCGACGACGTTCGCCACCACCTCGATGGGGATGTCCTGCGGGATGACCGCGATCGCGCCGCGCCGGGCGACCGTCTCGGCCATCCGACGGCCGGACACGGCGGTCATGTTGGACACCACCAGCGGGATGGTGGTGCCCGTGCCGTCGCTGGCGGCCAGGTCGACATCGAGCCGTGAGCCCACCTCGGAGCGGGCGGGCGCCATGAAGACGTCGTTGTAGGTCAGGTCGTGCGCGGGGACCGCGCCGTGAAGAAACTGCACGTCGCCATCATTCCCGCCCGGCGGGGCCCGCGCCCGCGGTGGTAGCCGAAAACACCCCGGCCACGCCCGGGGGCCGGCACGCACAGTCAGCCGAGCAGCAGGGTCACCGCGACCACGGTCATCACGACGGCGACCGTGCCGTCGACGATCCGCCAGGCCGCCGGGCGGGCCAGCACGGGCGCCAGCCGGTGGGCGGCGACGCCGATGGCGGTGAACCAGACCACGCTGGCCAGCGCGGCGCCCGCGCCGAAGACCCAGTGGTGCGGGTGCTGGCGGGCCACCCCACCGACCAGGAGGACGGTGTCGAGGTACACGTGCGGGTTGAGGTAGGTGAACGCGAGGCAGGCCAACAGCGTCGCCCCGAGGGTGGCCGGCGGCCGGTCGGCGGGGGAGAGCGCGCCGGGCCGCAGCGCGCGGCGGGTGGCCAGCACGGCGTACCCGAGCAGGAACGCGGCGCCGAGCCAACGGACGGCGGTGATGGCGGCGGGGTGGTCCGCGGTGGCGGTGCCCATCCCGGCGATGCCGAGCGCGATGAGCAGCGCGTCGGAGGCGGCGCAGACGGCGACCACCGGCACGACGTGCTCCCGGCGCAGGCCCTGCCGCAGGACGAAAGCGTTCTGCGCTCCGATGGCGGCGATCAGCGCGATGGCGAGGGAGAAACCGGCAGCGGCGGAGCCGGCCACGGAGCTGCTGAGGATGTCGGGCACGAGCCGACGCTACGAGCCGTGAGCGATGCAGCCCAGCTGAAGATTCTCATGGCGGATAAGCTCAGCTTCATCATGCTGGACTCCACGCAGCTCCGGACGTTCGCCGCGGTGGTCCGCGAGGGCAGCTTCGAGGCGGCGGCGCAGTCCCTGCACGTCACCCCCTCGGCCGTCAGCCAGCGGATCAAGGCGTTGGAGCAGGCCGTCGGGCAGGTGCTCGTCCGCCGGTCGAAGCCGTGCCGGGCCACCGACGCGGGCCGTCCGCTGCTGCGGCTGGCCGGGCAGGTGGCCCTGCTGGAGCGGGAGGCACTGCACGCCGCCCGGCCGCCGGCGGTCGGCGGGCCCGCCCCCACCCGGGTGACGGTCGTCGCGAACGGGGACTCGCTCGGCACCTGGTTCGTCGGCGCACTGGCGCGGCTGCCCACCGAGCTGGCGCTGCTGTTCGACGTCCGCCGGGACGACGAGGAGCACACCGCGGAGCTGATCCGCGACGGTACGGCGATGGCGGCGGTGACCGCGCAGCGGGAGGCCGTCCAGGGCTGCCGGGTGGAGCGGCTGGGCGCGATGCGGTACGTCGCGCTGGCCCGGGCCGGGTTCGCCGCCCGGCACTTCCCCGACGGGCTGACCGAGGCCGCCCTCGGGTCGGCGCCGATGATGGCGTTCGACCGCAAGGACCAACTCCAGCACACGTTCGCCCGCACCGTGACCCGCCGCCGGATCGACCCGCCGATCCACTACGTGCCGTCCTTCGACGGCTTCAACGAGGCGGTACGGCTCGGGCTGGGCTGGGGCATGGTCCCGGAGCGGTTCGCCCGCGCCGACCTCGCCACCGGGCACTGCGTCGACCTCGGCGCCGGGCGCCACCTGGACCGCCCGTTGTACTGGCAGCACTGGCGGGTGGAGTCCGCCATCCTGGACGCGCTGACCGCCGCCGTCCGGGCGATGGCGGGCGCCGAGCTGCGCTGACTGTGATCGTGGCGGGGTCAGGCGATGGTGCAGATCGCCGCGCCGGCGGTGATGACGGCGCCGACCTCGGCCGCGAGGCCGCTGACCGTGCCCGCCTTGTGGGCGTGCAGCGGCTGCTCCATCTTCATCGCCTCCAGCACCACGACCAGGTCACCCTCGGCGACGGTGTCGCCGTCGGCTACCGCGATCTTGACGATGGTGCCCTGCATCGGGGACGTCAGCGCGTCGCCGCCGACCGCGACGCCAGCCTTGGCCCCGCCGCCCCGGCGGGCCGGCTTACGCGCGGCGGGCGCGGCTGCGGTCGTACCCCCGTTGAGGCCGGCGGGGAGGCTGACCTCCAGCCGCTTGCCGCCGACCTCGACCACGACGGTCTCGCGCCCGGCCGGCGCCTCGGCGGGGCCGGCGGCGGCGGTGAACGGCGGAACGGTGTTGTCGAACCCGGTCTCGATCCACCGGGTGTGCACGGTGAACGGCTCGGCGGTGAACGCCTCGTCCCGGACGACCAGCCGGTGGAACGGCAGCGCGGTGGCCATGCCCTCGACGACCATCTCGTCCAGGGCCCGACGGGCCCGCTCCAGTGCCTCGGTACGCGTCTCGCCGGTGACGATCACCTTGGCCAGCAGCGAGTCGAAGTTGCCGCCGATCACGTCGCCGGCGGAGATACCGGTGTCCACCCGGACGCCGGGGCCGGTGGGCAGCCGCAGCGCGGTGACCGTGCCGGGGGCGGGCAGGAAGTTGCGCCCCGGGTCCTCGCCGTTGATCCGGAACTCGATGGAGTGCCCGCGCGGCGTCGGGTCCTCGGTGAACCGCAGCTTCTCGCCGTCGGCGATCCGGAACTGCTCGCGGACCAGGTCGACGCCGGCGGTCTCCTCGGTGACCGGGTGCTCGACCTGGAGACGGGTGTTGACCTCCAGGAAGGAGATGGTGCCGTCCGCGCCGACCAGGTATTCCACCGTGCCGGCGCCGTGGTAGCCCGCCTCCCGGCAGATGGCCTTGGCACTGTCGTGGATCTGGGCCCGCTGTGCGTCGGTGAGGAACGGCGCGGGGGCCTCCTCGACCAGCTTCTGGTGCCGGCGCTGGAGCGAACAGTCCCGGGTGCCGACCACGATCACGTTGCCGTGCTGGTCGGCCAGCACCTGCGCCTCGACGTGGCGGGGCTGGTCGAGGTAGCGCTCGACGAAGCACTCGCCCCGGCCGAACGCGGCGACCGCCTCGCGGGTGGCCGACTCGAACAGGTGCGGGATCTCCTCCATGGTGCGGGCCACCTTGAGCCCGCGCCCGCCGCCACCGAAGGCGGCCTTGATGGCGACCGGCAGGCCGTGGTCGACGGCGAACGCCATCACCTCGTCGGGGCCGCCGACCGGGTCGGGGGTGCCGGGCACCAGCGGCGCGCCGGCGCGCTGGGCGATGTGCCGGGCGGTCACCTTGTCGCCGAGGTCCCGGATCGCCTGCGGGGTGGGGCCGATCCAGGCCAGCCCGGCGTCGATGACGGCCTGGGCGAAGTCGGCGTTCTCGGCGAGGAAGCCGTAGCCGGGGTGGACCGCGTCGGCCCCGGCCTTCGCGGCGACCTCCAGCAGCTTGTCGATGCGCAGGTACGTCTCGGTGGCGGTGTCCCCACCGAGCGCGTACGCCTCGTCGGCCAGCGTGGCGTGCAGGGCGTCCCGGTCGGAGTCCGCGTAGACGGCGACGCTGCCGAGGCCGGCGTCGCGACAGGCGCGGATGACGCGGACGGCGATCTCGCCGCGGTTGGCGATGAGTACCTTGCGCACCTTGCTGGCTCCTCCCGGAGGGTCACTGACCGGGAGTGTATCGGCCACCGTGGCAGCCCAAACGATCGCTCAGTGTGGGATGCCGCACTGTCCCCCGCGCTCTAGTCAAATTTGCTTATTACGCTCATCCGGTGTCTGCCACGCGAATGATGATCCTCGGCCTGGTGCGCTGGATGCAGCCGGTGCACGGCTACGACGTGCGCCGCGAGTTGCTCAGTCGGGGCGCCGACAGGTGGGCGAACGTGCAACCCGGTTCGATCTACCACGCCCTGCGCAAGCTGACCCAGGAAGGGCTGCTGCGCGAGGTGGCCACCGAGCAGGTGGGTGCCCGGCCGGCCCGCACCACGTACGAGGTGACGCCGAAGGGGGAGGACGAGTTCGAGTCGCTGCTGCGCGGGCTCTGGTGGCAGCTGCACGAGCCGCCGGATCCGTTCGCGGCGGCGTTCTCCTTCCTGCCCGCGATGCCGCCCGAGGAGGCGGCGGCTGCCCTGCGAAACCGGGCGAACCTGCTGCGCGCCGGTGTCGAGTGGATGCGTACGTCGTTGAGTTCAGGCTGGATGCGTGAGACGAAGCCGGTGCACGTGGAGTGGATGTTCGAGCTCTGGGCGGCCCGGTCCGAGGCGGAGATCTCCTGGTGCGAGCGGATCGCGGAACGGATCGAGTCGGGGGTGTCGTACCTGCCCGACGCGACGGCGCAGGGGCGGGATGGCGGGGAGGAGCGGCTGCCGTCCCGCCGATCGGAAGAAGAATAATCAACGTTGACCAGAAAAGTTATATCGCGTTAGCCTGCCCGGGGCGCCACGGGGGACCATGCCGTCCGGCGTCGTCTCCGAGGGACAGACAGGTGGCCGGTCGCACCGGCCCGGACGACCAGGAGCAGAGATGATCGAGACCAGAGGGTTGCGGAAGTCGTACCGCTCCCGAGAGGGTCGCCAGACGAAGACCGTCGACGCGGTGCGCGGCGTCGACCTGAACGTCGCCGAGGGGGAGATCTTCGGCTTCCTCGGCCCCAACGGCGCCGGCAAGACCACCACCCTGCGGATGCTGGCCACGCTCATCGAGCCGGACGGCGGCGAGGCCACCATCGCCGGAGCCGATTTGCGCCGGGACCCGGCCGAGGTGCGCCACCGCATCGGCTACGTCGCCCAGGGCGGCAGCACCTGGGACGAGTCCACCGCCCGGGAAGAGCTCGTCCTGCACGCCCGGATGTACGGCATCGGCAAGGCCGAGGCGCGCCGGCGGGCCGCCCGTGCCCTCGACGCCTTCCAGCTCACCGAGTACGCCGACCGCAAGTGCAAGACCTACTCCGGCGGCCAGCGTCGGCGGCTGGAGATCGCCCTCGGCATCATCCACGAGCCGAGGGTCGTCTTCCTGGACGAGCCGACGACCGGCCTCGACCCGCAGAGCCGGGCGCACATGTGGGACGAGATCCGGCGGCTACGCACCGACGGCATGACCGTTTTCATCACCACCCACTACCTGGAGGAAGCCGACGCGCTCTGCGACCGGATCGCGATCATGGATCACGGCGAGGTGGTCACGGAGGGCACCCCGACGGACCTGAAGCGCGAGATCTCCGGCGACGTCGTGCTGGTCGGGCTCGACGCCGGGGCCACCCCGCAGGCCGCGCAACTGCTCGACGGCGAGCCGTACGTCAACAAGCTGGAGACCGTCGACGAGGGCGGGCTGCGGCTCTACGTCGACGAGGGCGCGACCGCCATCCCACAGATCCTGCGCCGCGTCGACACCGCCGGCCTCGGGCTCAACTCCATCGAGCTGCACCGGCCCAGCCTCGACGACGTCTTCCTCACCAAGACCGGCCGCTCGCTGCGCGAGTCCTGATCCCAGACCGGAGAGATCTCATGAAACTCGCCCGTGACACCTGGCTGATCTTCCAGCGCCAGTTCCAGCTGCTGCTGCGCAACCCCGTCTGGGTCTTCGTCGGCGTCTTCCAGCCGGTGATGTACCTGCTGCTCTTCGCCCCGCTGCTCAAGCCGGCGCTGAACGCGTCCACCCAGGCGGAGGCCTACAAGATCTTCGTACCGGGCCTGCTGGTGCTGCTGGCCATCTTCGGTGGCCTGTTCCAGGGCTTCGGCCTGATCGCCGAGCTGCGCGCCGGCGTCATCGAACGGTCCCGGGTAACCCCCGTCAGCCGACTCGCCCTGCTGCTCGGCCGCTCGCTGCGCGACGTGGTGTCGCTCATCGTGCAGGCCGTCATCATCACCCTGCTCGCGCTCCTGTTCGACCTGCGCGTCTCCCTCGTCGACCTGCTGCTGGCGTATCTCATGCTCGCCCTGATCGCGCTGATGACCTCGGCCATCTCCTACGGCATCGCGCTCAAGGTCAAGAGCGAGGACGCGCTGGCCCCGCTGATGAACACCGTGGCCCAGCCGGTGCTGCTGCTCTCCGGCATCCTGCTGCCGCTGACCTTCGCCCCCGGCTGGCTCCAGGGCATCGCCGAGTGGAACCCGTTCTCCTGGGCGGTCGACGGCACCCGGGCCCTCTTCGCCGGCAACCTCGGCGACGACAAGGTCTGGCAGGGGCTGGGCATCATCGCGGTCCTCGCCGCCGCCGGTGTCTTCTGGGCCGCCCGGCAGTTCGCCCGCAGCGTCCGCTGAGCTGGAAGGAAGGGCACCTCGTATTAGGGGAACGGCCCCTTCCTGGCGTCTCGGGAGAGCTGCCTCTCACCAGGGGCGGGGCACCGGCCCGACGCTTGTAGCGTGAGGCCGGTGCCCCGCCTCACCCGTGACCGTCTCACCTGGCTGACCTACGCCCAACTCGGGCTGTGGGGCTTCTTCCTCTACGGCTTCGGGCCGGTCGTGCCGCTGCTCCGCGACGAACAGGGCACCTCGGCCGCCGTGGCCGGCCTGCACAGCACCGGCATCGCCGCCGGCGCGCTGGCCGGCGGGGCCCTCTTCGCGCCCCTGGCCCGCCGGTTCGGCCGTGGCCGGGTGATCTGGGCCGGGCTGGCCGGTGTGGCGGCCGGCGTCGCCGCCCTGGGCGGCGTCCGCGCCCTGCCCGCCACGATCACCGCCGTCGCGGTGATCGCCACCTTCGGCATGCTGGTGATCAGTGGCGTCTCCGTGGTACTCACCGACCGGCACGGCACCGGCGCTCCGGCGGCGCTGACCGAGGCCAACGCCGTCTGCGCCGGCGCCGGCATCCTCGCCCCGCTGGTCATCGGCGCCAGCGTGGACGCGGGGTGGGGCTGGCGGCCGGCGATGGCCGTCGAGGTCGGCCTGATCGCGCTGGTCGCGCTCGCCGCCCTGATCTTGCGCGTACGCCTTCCGCGGCCCGCCCCCGCTGCCGCGGCTCCCGGTGACCGGCCGGCCGGCGACCGGGCCGACGCCGGCCCGACTGCCGTTGTCGGCTCGGCTGTCGACACCGGCCCGGCTGTCGACGCCGACTGGCCTTCCGGTGCCCGCCGACCGGAGCGACGGCTGCCTCCGGCGTACTGGATCGCCTGGGCGCTGATGGCGGTCACCGGCTCGATCGAGGTCTGCCTGTCGCTCTGGACGGCCGACGTACTCCGCTCGCACGCCGGGATGACGGCCGGCGCCGCCTCGGCCGCCGTCGCGGCGATCGTCTGCGGCATGTTCGTGGGCCGCCTCGTCGGGGGCCGGTTCGCCCTGCGGTACCGTCCCGTGCCGCTGCTGCTGGCCGCGTTGGGCGTGTCGCTGGCCGGGTTCGCGCTCTTCTGGATCGCCCCGATCGGCTGGCTCGCCGTCACCGGCCTGGTCGTCCTGGGCCTCGGCAACGCCCTGCACTACCCGCTGGCGATCTCGATCGCGCTCGCCGTCGCCGGGCCGGCCGCGGACCGGGCGGCCGGCTGGGCGTCGTACTCGATGGGGGTCGGCTTCGGGATCGCGCCCGTCGCGCTCGGCTGGGTGGCCGACGGCGTCGGACCGCACCTGGCCTTCCTGCTGCTGCCGGGCTTCATCGCGGCGGCTGCGGTGCTCGCCGCCCGGCTGGGCCGAGCCCTGCGCCCGACCGCAACCCCCGCCCCCACCCCCGCGACGACAAACGCCTGACCGAGACCGACGGAAGCCGTGCCGACGGAAGCCGTGCCGGCCGGATCTTGGTACGAAACGGCCCCTGGAAGGGCAATTTCATACCAAGATCCGTAGGGCGAGCCCTGACCGGTGGCGTCAGAGCACCCGGGCCAGGGTCAGGCCGTCGGCGACCGGGAGCATCACCGCGTCCACCCGGACGTCGGCGAGCACCTCGTCGTTGAACGCGGCGATGGCCCGGTCGGCGGCGTTCTGCGGAGCGACCACCCGGCCATCGCGCAGCACGTTGTCGACCGCGATGACCCCGCCGGGGCGCATCCGGGGCACCAGTTCCGCCCAGTAGACCGGGTAACCGGTCTTGTCGGCGTCGATGAATGCGAAGTCCAGGTGACGCTCGTGGGGCAGCTCGCGTAGCGTGTCGCCGGCCGGGCCGATGCGCAGTTCGATCCGGTCGTCCACGCCGGCACGGGCCCAGTACCGCCGGGCGATGCCGGTGTACTCCTCCGAGATGTCGAAGCAGGTCAGCCGCCCGTCCTCGGGCAACCCCCGGGCGATCGCCAGCGACGACAGGCCGGTGAACGTGCCCACCTCGACGGCCTGCCGCACCCCGAGCAGCCGGGTGAGGAAGGTCAGGAATGCTGCCTGCTCCGGCGCGACCTGCATCTGCGCGTCGTCCGGCAGGACCGCGCGGGTCTCCTCGGTGAGGTCCCGCATGATCTCGTCCGGCGGCGCACCGTGCGCGACGAGGTACGCGTGCAGTTCCGACGTCAGCGAAATCGACTTGGTGGTCATGAACGGACGCTAGCCGAGCGGCTGGACCGTCTGGTTGCCGGGCGCGACCTTCGTCCACAAATCGGTGATCCGCAGGTCCAACTCGGCGAGGAGGCGGCGCAGCACCGGCAGGGAGAGCCCGATGACCGTGCTCGGGTCGCCCTCGATCCGCTCCACGAACGGCCCGCCCAGACCGTCGATCGTGAAGGCGCCCGCCACAGCCAGCGGCTCGCCCGTGCCCACGTACGCGGCGACCTCCTCATCGCTGACGTCGGCGAAGTGCACGACGGTGGAGGCGACCGCCTCGGCCCGCCGCCCCGCCTCGACGTCGATCAGGCAGTGCCCGCTGTGCAGTACGCCGCTGCGCCCACGCATCAGCTCCCAGCGCCGGGTGGCGTCCGCCGCGTCGTCCGGCTTGCCGAGGATCTCTCCGTCGAAGGCCAGCACCGAGTCGCACCCGATCACCAACGTCCGCTGGTCGTCGGCCGGCCGCAGCCGGGTGAGCACCGCCTGTGCCTTCAACCGGGCCAACTCCAGGCAGAGTTCCTCGGCCCGATCGGTGACCACGAGGGACTCGTCGACGCCGCTGACCAGCACGTCCGGGTCGATCCCGGCGGCCTGGAGAATCTTGCGTCGGGCGGGGCTCGCCGAGGCGAGCACGAGACGGGGCGGCATGGATTTCGGCACGTCGCCGACGTTACCGGCTGACCGTGACGAAGGTGTCTCCGGTGGCCTGCCCGGAACGACCGTCAAACGATCGGACCAGCGGAGCGCGTCTTGCACTCCCGCCTCCGTCGTCATCGACAGGTCAGCGACTGATGCGGGGTGGCGGGTCATTGCCATGGCGACGCCGACGGGCAATCAACGCCCACGCCCCGCAGGCTGCCACGATCACGCCGAGGGTGACCAGACCGCGGGCTGTCGTCCCACTCTCCCCATCGTCCGCCGGCTCCGCTGCCGTCGTCGTGGTCGAGGCGGTGTGGTCCGGGGCGCCCGCCGTCGCCGAACCAAAACCCAGCGGCGGTACGTCTGCCGTCAACGCCGCCACCAGGTCGATGACTCCGTAGCCGTACTCGTCGTCCCGTCCCGGAGGGCCCTTGTCGATCGCAGTGGCCGTAAGCCGATGCGCCACCTCGGAAGCAGGCAGGTACGGGTACTTGGACCGAATTAGCGCTGCCGCCCCAGCGACGATGGCCGCGGAATCCGATGTGCCCGTGCCCTTGCGATACTTGCCGTCGATGCTAGTGCTGAAGATATCGACTGCCGGAGCGACCACGTCGATCTCCGGTCCGGTGACTGACACTGAGGCTCGCTGGCCGAGCCGATCAACCCCACCTACGGCAATTGCGCCCGGATAGGAGGCAGGGTATCCGACGTGTTGGCTGAGTGGCTTATTGCCTGCTGCGGCGACGACAACAATATCCGCGCGAATTGCGGCCTCGATTGCCGTCTGTAAACGGCTGTCTGCTGCTCCTGCTGCTGAAATGCTGATTACATTGACATTTTGCGTGATTGCGTATTTGATCGCATCTGCCAAATGGTGAGTGGTGCCCCCTTGGTCGTTTATTTTTACCCGAATGGGAAGGATCCTCGCCTTTGGCGCGATGCCAAGAGCGCCTTGTTTGCCAGCACGCCCGTGGGCGGCGATTAGACCTGCCATGCCGGTTCCGTGGCTGTTTCGGTCTTGTCGGCCGTCGCCACTACCCCCAGCAACAATATCTGTGCCTCGGCGCAGATTGCGCGCAAGATCGGGATGTGGATGAACGCCGGTGTCTGGCACCGCAACCGTTACGCCTTCGCCTTGAGCGATCCTGTGCGCTTCGGCGATCCTGAGAAAAGTCAGGTGCCACTGGTCCCCCCGGATTCGGTCAACGCCCTGTGGACTTGCGGCGTTACGGTTAGACCAGGAATGCGAGGTAGTTGGTGGCAGGAGTGTTGCCGTAAGAGTGAACAGCGCCAAGGCTGCTTGAATGGTCCGAGTTCTCAACGGTTAAAGCCAATAGCCGGACCTGGGTCGATGGGGCCATCTTCGTCCGGGGCGCGGACTACCGGGCTTACGCCTCGGTCCACTTCCCATGGGTGGTCCGGATCCCAGCGTCGCGACTCCTCGTCACTGCCGTCGTACCGCCCTGCCTGGCCCGGCATCCCGCCTGCGCGGGCAGTGCCCATGCCGGGTGCTCCGCCCATTGGCGGTATGCCCTGCACCGTACTGAAGTTGCGGCCAGCCCCAGGGCGGGAGCCTGCGCCCCCGGTCGGAGCGGTGCCTGCGCCCCCGCCACCGATTACTCCACCAATCGGGTTAACCCGACGTTGCTGTGCGCCGCTGCTACTCGATGGTCCAAACCCCATTCCGGGGGTTCCGCCGATCAGACCACCTGGTGGCATGGGCCGGGGCGATCCCGGTGGCGTGGCAGGCGGGAGTCCACTACTGGCTCCGTTGACCGGCCGGCTGCTAGGACCAGGTTGACCGATCGGCAATCCAGAGATCCCGTGTCCAGGTCGCACGCTTGGTGGCATAGCAGGCATCGGTCCGCTGCCGGAGCCAGTGGGGAGGCCGGGTGGAGTTGCACCTGGCATCGCGGGATTGATTGGAGAGGGCGCTAGACCGGGTTTGACCTCGCCGAGGACAGGCCCGACGTTACGGGGGGTTGGTGCGGAGACCTGTCGCGTGTTCGTGGTTGGCCGGGCAACGGACGAAGTAGTCGAACTTGACAACGGCACGGGAACGACGGGCGGAATTACCGGAGCGCCTGAACCGGCGCCTCCGTAGACATCGGAGTTGGGCTGGTCCGCTTCAGGTGAAGGCTTAGGCCTAGGCGGCGGTTGACGGAGCATTACTTGGGCTTGTTGGAGTTCGCCGCTGAGGCCGTACATGATGCCGCGTGCCTGGACGTTGAGCCGTTCCAGGTCGGCGTCCGTGACCGGGCGATCGGGGACCCGGCTGCCCATGGCCGCCTTCGGGTCGGCGAGGGTCGCGTCGTACGTCTGCTTCTCCTGGAGCTTGACGGCGTACGCGTCGTAGACCTTCTTGAGTTCGGCGCGGGTGGCGCTGATGGCCTGTGTGGCGGCGGAGAGCGCGGTGTAGTTGGCGCTGGCGGCGTCGTGTGTGCGCTGCACCTTGTCGATCAGCTCGTCCAGCTCCCGGACGTACGCCCGGGCGGCCTGGTTGGTCTCCGGGGGCCAGGCCTCCGCCAGCCCACGGCGGTATTCCTGGAGCCGGCCGAGGTGCGTGCGAGCGAGCTCGCAGACCTTGCGCCAGCCGGCGACCTGCTTCCAGTGGTTGGTGGTGTCGTGGTCCTGGAGGCAGGCCCACATGCTGGCGACGTCCATCAGCCGCCAGTCGGTGAGAGCGGACGTGCGACCGCCGGTGCCCCGTTCGATCACGGCAACACCACTGGTCCCTGCACCTGCCCTGGCACGGGATCCGGCCCGGTGGGATCGCGTAGCACCGGGGACGCGCCGCGAGGCGCTGCGGGGGCCGGGTTGGCGAGTGCTCGCTCGACGTCGATCACGCGCGCCGAGGCGAAGGCGTCGGACCCGGTGTAGCGGGTGGCGACGGTGCCGGCGGCGACGGCCAGGTGGCCGGTGGCGTCGCGGACGCCCCACACCATGTCGGTGGCGGCCTGCTGGGTCTCGTGGTGTGCTCGCAGAAAATTGACCAGCTCGATGAAGGCGTCGGCGGGATTGGGCACCGGCGCGGTCATGTCCTCGGCGATGTACGACAGGTGCGGGGCGTAGTTGCGTTCCACCTCGGCCTGGAGTTTGTCGGCGAACTCGCGGAGCTGGCGGATGTCCGCCTCGATGCCGCCGTAGCCGTGGAGCCAGGACGCTGGAAGGTCCTCCTCGGGGATCATCGATCCTCCCTACCCGTCACTGCGCCGTTTCCCTGAGTGAGGTTAATGGGTCTCCGGGGCTGTCGGCAGCCCCGCCCCGGCACTCACCGGCCACCCTGCGTGTGTGCATCGGCACCGAGCTGCGGTGATCCGTACCGGAAAAGGTCAGCGGGGCAGGCCGGAGGCCCGCCACGCGCCGGGGCCGGCGACCGCCGTTCCGACGGGCCGGCCGCTGCGGGCCCAGGCGGACGCGGCGACCGGCGGGGTCGCGGCGGCCGGGCGGGAGCGTACGACGATCGCGCCCACCAGCGCGGCCAACTCCTCGGCGGTGGGGATCCCACGGACGACCCGGAACAGCGGCTCTTCGGCAGACATGCCGCCAGCGTACGTGCCGTGAACCGTACAGTGGCGTGCCGGCGGTGTGAGTGTCGTCGGCTCCGGGTACCGTCTGGGCGATGTCGAACGCGCTGCCCCAACTCGTCGCTGACCGATACCGGCTCCTCTCGCCGCTCGGTCAGGGCGGCATGGGTCGGGTGTGGAAGGCGCGCGACGAGGTGCTGCACCGGGACGTGGCGATCAAGGAACTGGTCCCGCCGCCCAGCCTCACCGACGAGGAACGCCGCGAGATGCGGGAGCGGTCGCTGCGCGAGGCCCGGGCCATCGCCAGACTCAACCACATCAATGTGGTCCGCGTCTTCGACGTGCTGCGCACCGACGGCGACCCGTGGATCGTCATGGAGTACGTAGCGTCGAAGTCGTTGCAGGACACCCTCGCCGAGGACGGCCCGGTGACGCCGGCCCGCGCCGTGGAGATCGGCCTGGGCGTGCTGGCCGCGCTGAAGTCGGCGCACAAGGCCGGTGTGATGCACCGCGACGTCAAGCCCGGCAACGTGCTGCTCGGTGACGACGGCCGGGTGGTGTTGACCGATTTCGGCCTCGCGACGATTCCCGGCGACCCGAACGTGACCCGTACGGGCATGGTGCTCGGGTCGCCCGCGTACATCTCGCCGGAACGGGCCCGAGAGGGCACCGCCGGGCCGGAGGCAGACCTCTGGTCGCTGGGCGCCACGCTCTACGCCGCCGTCGAGGGCAAGTCGCCGTACGCGCGGCCGTCGGCGATCTCCACCCTGGCGGCGCTCGCCACGGAGCCGATGCCGCCGCCGAAGAACGCCGGGCCGCTCAAGCCGGTGCTCAACGGCCTGCTGCGCAAGGACCCGAACGAGCGGATCACCGCCGAGGTGGCGGAGCGGCTGCTGCGTCGCGCCGGCGGTAAGCGGACGCGCACCATCCCGCTGCTCGACGGCGTACGCCGGCCGGGGCCGAATGGTCCGCGTGAGCCGCGCCCGCCGCTGGTGCCGGCGCCGCGTCCGGCCGAGGGACGGTCCGACAAGCCGGTCAGCCCGCCGGCACCCCGCGCGCCACAGGCGGTGGCCGGTGCCGCCGCTGCCGCTTCCGCCGCCGAGGACGCGACCTCGGTGGTCTCCTCGGACCTCGCGCCGACCGCCAAGGTCGGACCGTCGAGCTCGGACACGGACCCGACGGCGAAGGTCGACGCCCCGAAGCCGGCACTCGACGACACGAGGACCGAGCCGGTGGAGTCGGCGCCGCGGAAGCCGGCGAACCCCACCTCGGTGATGCCCGCGCCGGTGAGCCCGCCGTCCGGCCGGGCGACGGTCGTCCCGTCCGACGACACGAAGCCGGACAACACCCGGCGCAACGTGCTGATCGGCGTGCTGGTCGCGGTGCTGCTGATCGGCCTGGTGGTGGTCGTGCCGATGCTGACCAGCGGCGACGGTGGGGGCGGCGGCGGTGGCCCGCAGGCCGACCCGACCAACGCCGCGACCTCGCAGCCGCAGTCCTCCGCGCCGGCCCCGCCCACGAGCGCCGCGCCGAGCCCGACACCGTCGGCCACCCCCTCCACCGATCCGAACGCGCTGCCGGCGGGTTGGAAGCTGCACAAGGACCCGGCAGGTTTCGCGTTGCCGCTGCCGGCGACCTGGGTGCGCCGTAGCGCCGGAGCCGACACCGTTGTCTTCGACGAGCCCGGCGGAGTGGGTGAGTTGTTGGTGCAGTGGACCTCCTCGCCGAAGTCGGACGCGTACGCCGACTGGAAGCGGAACGAACCGAGCCGCAAGAGCCGGGTGAACAACTACCAGTACCTCAGCATCGAACGCTGCGACTATTGGAAGACCTGCGCGGACTGGGAGTGGCTGGAGACCCGCGACGGGACCCGGATCCACGTCCGCAACCGGGGCTTCGTCACGGCCAAGAATCGCGGTTACGCCCTCCGCTGGGAGGTCGCCGAGAAGGACTGGCAGGCCAACCTGGCCAACTTCGACCGGATCGCGAAGGGCTTCGTGCCCGACCGCCAGGACTGACCCGCGGGATTCGCGCCGCTGCGAGATCGATCCGCATGACCTTCCGTCGTACGGGGTATCTGACCCTCACGACGGAAGGGAGGGTACGACATGGGATACCGACTCAGGGACGCCCGGCCTCGAGTGGCACTGTGGATGCTCGTGGCCCTCGGCGACATCGTCCTGCTGCTCGTCAGCGCCGGCCTGCCGGTGCTGTACGCGCTGATCAGCGTCGTCACCGTCACGCTTGCCGGGGTGGGTGCCCGGCGGTTCGCCCGGCGTAACGCGCTCGCCCGCGACAACGCGGTGACCGTTCCCGTGTCGGCCCGACGGCGAGCCTGACGCCCGAGACGGTGGCGTGGCGGGCAGCCGGACCAGTTGACGACCGCCGTTGGAGGCGCTGAAGGTGCCGCTCAGCGGAGCATGGCCGGGTCGACACGCCAGCGGATCGGCTCGGCCAGGCTGAGTTCCTCGCCCGGCTTCGCGACCTGATCCTCGACGTAGTGCGCGCCGTCCAACCGGTGCAGCCGCAGCGAGTGGCCGGCCCCGTCCTGCTCGACCAGCAGGTACCACGGGATCCGGGCGATCGCGTAGAGCTGCATCTTGACCAACCGGTCGGCGGCGGCATTCCCCGACGAGACGATTTCGCAGACGAGGGCGACCTCGGCCGCCTCGACCACGGTGCCCTCGTCGTCGGTGTCGGCCACCACCACGTCGGGGATGACGAGGCGGTCGACGCCGAGCCGGACGTTCACCGCCTCGAAGACCGCGAGGGCTCCGGCTGCGCCGTCGAGACTGTTGGCCAGCAGCCTCGACACCCGCTGGTGCCGCTTGCTCGGGGCAGGGCTCACGATCAGGCTCCCGTCGAGCAACTCGATCCGGTTCGAAGTCTCGCCCATGGCGAGGTACTCGGCCTCTGTCCACAGGCCGATGTGGGGTTCCAGGGGTGCGGCGCTCACCGGCGTCCACCTCCCGCTCCGATCGCCACCAGGTCAGCTTCACACGATACGGACCGACGAGGGCGCAGCGACACAGGTCGGGGCCGGTAGGCTCGCGCCCCATGGTGTCGATCGACGGGCTCGGCGGTCTCTGGGACAAGCTGTTCGCGGCGCAGCCGGACCCGCCGCCCCTGCTGGTGTTGCTGACGGCCGCTGTCGCGCTGGTGGTGGTCTCCACCCGGGTGCCCTGGCGGATCGCCCGCAACGCCGTCACCATCGCCCACGAGGGCGGGCACGCGCTGGTCGCACTGCTCACCGGCCGCCGGCTGCACGGCATCCGGCTGCACTCGGACACCTCCGGGCTGACCCTCTCCGCCGGGCGGCCCACCGGCCCGGGGATGATCCTCACCCTGCTCGCCGGCTACATCGCCCCGCCGCTGGTCGGGCTGGCCGGCGCGTGGCTGCTCGGCGGCAACCGGATCACCCTGCTGCTCTGGGTGGCCGTGGCACTGCTGCTGGCCATGCTCGTCATGATCCGCAACGTCTTCGGAGTGCTCTCGCTGCTGGTCACCGGCGGGGTGGTGCTCGCCGTCTCCTGGTATGCCGAGCCGCAGGTGCAGGCGGCGTTCGCGTACACCGGGGTGTGGTTCCTGCTGCTCGGCGGGGTGCGGCCGGTGGTGGAGCTGCAACGGCTGCGCTCCCGGGGCCGGATGCCCGCCTCCGACGCCGACCAGCTGGCCGGTCTCACCCCACTGCCCGCGTTCTTCTGGGTCACCGTCTTCGCCCTGGTCAACCTGGTCGCCCTCGGCGTCGGCGCGCTGCTGCTCGCCGGACCGATCCTCACCGGGGCTGGCATCACGCTCTGAAAATGGTCGACTGACCGGGCAACCGGTGGCCCCGCCGGGCGCGTGTTCCCTGCGACCGCCACGGGGAGGTAGCAGTTGCCGGACGTCGACGAGTTCGACGAGTTCTACCGGGGCAGCCGGCAGCGGCTGCTCGGGTTCGTCTACGCGCTCACCGGTGACCTCGCCGAGGCACAGGACGCCGTGCAGGAGGCGTACATCCGGGCCTGGCAGCGCTGGTCGACGGTGAGCACGTACGAGGAGCCGGAAGCATGGGTGCGGGTGGTGGCCAGCCGGATCGCGGTCAGCCGGTGGCGCAGCCTGCGCAGCCGGGCCCGCGCCTACCTGCGGCACGGCGCCAGCGAGAGCGTGCCCGGCCCGGACACCGCGACCGTCGAGGTGGTCACCGCCCTGCGCCTGCTCCCCGAGGAGCAGCGCACCGCCATCGCCCTCTACTACCTGGTCGGCCTGCCGGTCGCCGAGGTGGCCCGGCAGACGGCCGCCCCGGTGGGCACGGTCAAAGCCCGACTCTCCCGGGGGCGCACCGCGCTCGCCGGGCTGCTCGCCGTCTCTGACCTGGAGGAGGGCGCTGATGCGTGACGAGATGACGTTGATCGAACAGGTGCACCGGGACCTGCGCGACGTCCGCTGGCCGGAGCCGGCGGAAATCCGGGCCCGGGCCCGCAGACGCGGCAGGCGTACGGCGTTGACTGCGGCGGTCGCGGTGCTCGTCGTGATGTCGGGTTCCGCGTACGCGGCAGCCGGACGGTCGGTATCGCCGTCACCCCTGGTCGCCGCCGCCTCGGTGTCTCCGGTGAGCGTCGCGCCGGGCGAGATCCCGCCGGAGGCCCTGCTCGCCCCCCGGGACGTGCCCCTGAAGACCGGTGTGCAGCTCGGTGAGACAGGCATCGTGGCGCCGGTACGGCTCGACCCGGTGCTGGAGGCCTGCGGCCGAGCCCGGGGGGTGCCGTCGGACGCACCCACGTCCCGTTATTCACGGTCCCAGACCCTGCTCTGGGCGCCGGTCGACCCGACGTTACGACATCCGGCGCTCACCCAGGACGTCTACCGGGTCGATCCGGGCCAGGGACGGCTGATTTTCGGCCTCGTCGGGATGCTGCTCAACGCCTGTGCGGAGTGGCAGTTCACCGGGCCCACGTTCCTGGGCGGCCATCCGGTGGCATCCGTCGAAACGCACCGGTGGGAGACGCCGGTCAGCGGCTTCGCCGGTGACGAGTCCGTGATGCTGCGACACGAGTCGCTGGTCCCCCCGCGCAGCCAGGCTGGTGGGAAGGCGGTGGCCGCGACCCCGTCGGTCGAGGTCACCATGGTGGTGCGGGTCGGCGACCTGGTCACCGTGGTCGCGACCGGCCCGGACACCGTCGTGGACACCGTCGCGGAGCCGGTCGACGACGTCCGCCCCGGCCGTGGCCTCAGTCACGCCGACCTGGAGGCGCTGGGCAGGACCGCGGCACGCCGGATGTGCGCGGCGGCGAACCCCGGCTGCTGAGCGGAGATCCCCGCCTCCACGAACGGACGCGGGGATCTCCGGAAACGCCCCTACAGCGGGATGTTGCCGTGCTTCTTCGGGGGCAGGGTCTCGCGCTTGGTGCGCAGCACCCGCAGCGCGCGGACGATCTGGGCGCGCGTCTCGTGCGGCGCGATGACGCTGTCCACGTAGCCGCGCTCCGCCGCGATGTACGGGTTGGCGAGGGTGTCCTCGTACTCGGCGATCTTCTCGGCCCGCACGGCGGCCGGATCCTCGGCGCCGGCCAGATCCGAGCGGTAGAGGATATTCACCGCGCCCTGCGCGCCCATCACCGCGATCTGCGCGGTCGGCCAGGCGAAGTTCAGGTCAGCGCCGAGGTGCTTGGAGCCCATCACGTCGTACGCCCCGCCGTAGGCCTTGCGGGTGATGACGGTGACCTTCGGGACGGTGGCCTCGGCGTACGCGTAGATGAGCTTCGCGCCCCGGCGGATGATGCCGTCCCACTCCTGGCCGGTGCCGGGCAGGAAGCCGGGGACGTCCACGAAGGTCAGCACCGGGACGTTGAACGCGTCGCAGGTGCGCACGAACCGGGCGGCCTTCTCCGAGGCGGCGATGTCCAGGGTGCCGGCGAAGTGCATCGGCTGGTTGGCGACCACGCCGACCGGCCGGCCCTCGACCCGGCCGTAGCCGACGACCATGTTCTGCGCGTAGAGCGGCTGGACCTCCAGGAACTCGCCGTCGTCGAGGACGTGCTCGATCACCCGGTGCATGTCGTACGGCTGGTTCGACGAGTCGGGGATCAGCGTGTCCAGTTCCCGGTCCTCCTCGGTCACGTCGAGGTCGGCCGGGGCGTCGAAGACCAACGGCTCGTCCAGGTTGTTCGACGGCAGGTAGGACAGCAACGCCTTGACGTAGTCGATCGCGTCCTGCTCGTCGGTGGCGAGGTAGTGCGCGTTGCCGCTGCGCGCGTTGTGCGTACGGGCGCCGCCCAACTCCTCCATCCCCACGTCCTCGCCGGTGACCGTCTTGATGACGTCCGGGCCGGTGATGAACATGTGCGAGGTCTGGTCGACCATCACGGTGAAGTCGGTGACAGCCGGGGAGTAGACCGCGCCGCCGGCACACGGGCCCATGATCAGGGAGATCTGCGGGATGACGCCGCTGGCCCGTACGTTGCGGAAGAAGATCTCGCCGTAGAGGCCGAGTGAGGCGACGCCCTCCTGGATGCGCGCGCCGCCGGAGTCGTTGATGCCGACCACCGGGCAGCCGATCTTCATGGCCAGGTCCATCACCTTGACGATCTTTTCGCCGAAGACCTCGCCGAGGGAGCCGCCGAAGACGGTGAAGTCCTGGGCGAAGACGCAGATCTGCCGGCCGTCGATGGTGCCGTAGCCGGTGATGACGCCGTCGCCGTACGGGCGGGTCTTCTCCAGCCCGAAGTTGATGGACCGGTGCCGGGCCAGTTCGTCCAGCTCGACGAAGGACCCCTCGTCGAGGAGCATCTCGATCCGCTCGCGGGCGGTCTTCTTGCCCCTCGCGTGCTGCTTCTCGACCGCTCGTGCCGACCCGGCGTGCACCGCCTCGTCGACCCGTCGCTCCAGGTCGGCCAGCTTGCCCGCGGTGCTGTGGATGTTGATCCCGGTCTCGGTAGTCACCCTGGGAATATAACGATGGTTCAGGCCGGCGCCGCTGTGCAGTTCGCCTCAGCCCGACCCGCGACGCCTCCGGGCGGCTGGCCGGGCTGGCCGTAGGCTGACGGGATGCCGGGCTCCCCGTACACCGATCTGGACCGCCCGCCGCTGTCGGCGGCGCGGCTGCGGCGGGCGCTGGTCGCCCCGCACGGGCCCTGGACGCGGCTGGAGTTGCGCGCCGAGACCGGCTCGACCAACGCGGACGTCGCCGAGGCGGCCCGGGCCGGCGAGCCGGAGGGCCTGGTGGTGGTCGCGGAGCGGCAGACCGCCGGGCGTGGTCGGCGCGGCCGGGCCTGGCAGTCGCCGGCCCGGGCCGGCATCGCCGCCAGCGTGCTGCTCCGCCCGGGGGAGGCCGACGCCGAGCGTGGTTGGCCGCCGGCACCCCAGACGGGGTACGGCTGGCTGCCGCTGCTCGCCGGCGTCGCCCTGGTCGAGACGGTGACCCGGCTGGCCGAGCTGGACGCTGGACTGAAGTGGCCGAACGACCTGCTGGTCGGCGACGCGAAGTGCGCCGGCATCCTCGCCGAGGCGGTGCCGGGGCCCGAGCCGGCCCGGCCGCCCGCGATCGTGCTCGGTATCGGCCTCAACGTCACGCTCCGCGCCGACGAGTTGCCGGAGAACCCGACGGGGCTGTCGGCGACCTCCCTGCAACTGGCCGGCGCGGCGGCCACCGACCGGGACCCACTGCTGCGGGCGCTGTTACGCGGGATCGCCGACTGGTACGGCGAGTGGCGCGCGGCCGGCGGGGACGCGGTCGCCAGCGGCCTGCGCGACGCCTACCTGGCGGCCTGCGCGACGATCGGCCGGCGGGTACGCGTGCTGCTGCCCGGCGGCGAGGAACTCACCGGCACCGCCACCGACATCGACACCGACGGCCAACTCCTGATCACCACCCCCACCACCACCCGCCCCCTGGCCGCCGGCGACATCCTCCACCTCCGCTAAACCCCTCCCTCCCTCCCTCCCTCCTCCTCCGGCGCCGATCTTGCAGTTGTTGCCCCGGCGTAAGGGGTGAAAGCCGCGAAACGGGGGCTGAAAGTGCAAGATCGCGGGGGTCGGCCCGCCGCGCGGCTGATCCCCCGGCGGGAGGGGAGCGGTTACGGTCAGCGCGTCCGTTTCTGCGAGGAGGTTCCTGTGGCGTTCCCCGATGACGTGCTCACCGAGGACGAGCATGTCGTACTGCACCTGCACCCGCACTGGAAGGCGTTGATCCGGCCAGCCGCGGTGCTCGTGCTCGCCGTCGCGGCGGTGGTGGCCGGCGTGGTGCTGCTGCCGTCTGGCGGAGGCGGCTCGATCGCGCTCGCCGTCATCGGCGGCCTGGCGCTGCTGGCGGTGCTGTGGCTGGCGCTCTGGCCGTTCCTGGTCTGGCGGACCACCCACTACCTCTTCACCGACGAGCGGGTACTGCTCCAGCAGGGGGTGCTCTCCCGCGATCGGCGAGACATCCCGCTGACCCGGATCAACGACCACGCGATGAACCAGCAGTTCGTGGAGCGCCTGCTCGGCTGCGGAACGCTGACCATCGAGTCGGCCGGCGAACGCGGCCAGTCCGTTCTGCACGACGTGCCGAAGGTCGGTCAGGTCCAGACCAAGCTCTACGAGCTGGTGGAGGCCCACCACGACAAGCACTCCCTCGGCGACAACGAGATGCGCGACATCCTGGCGGACCTGCACGAAGGCAAGCCGCTGCGCGACCCCACCGCCTGACCCGTGGGCACCCCCGGTCGGCCGGCCGGGCGTGCGGCGGGCCAGCGCGGGTCAGCGGCGGGGCGGTCGGCGGCTGGAGGCCTGGAGTTCGGGGGCCAGTTCCGCTTCCAGTTTCCGGTCGAGGGAGCCGCCGAGGCCGGAGCCGAGCGGGGCGGGGCGCCCCTGGACCGGGGCCCCCGGGCCCGCCGCCGACGCGGGGGAGGGGCCGGTCGCGGTGCGGGGAACGCGCCGCCCGGTGCCCGGCGGTGGCTCCGACTCCTCCAACTCGGAGATCGACTCGGCCAGCTCGGCCACCGGATCCATCTCGGCCATCGTGTCCCACTCGTCGCGCGGGATGCTGTGCCAGGTGTCGGCCGCGTGGGCGGGCGTCGGTTGGAAGACGAACGTCCGGTAGGACCAGAAGCGGAACAGCGTCGCGAGCAGCACGCCGGCGGTCTTGGCCACGTTGAGGGCCAGCAGGCTGTTCAGGCCCAGCCCGTACTTGGCAGCGGCCAGGACGCCCAGTTCGATGAGTAGGCCAGCCCCGTTGAAAAGGAAAAATAGGGCATACTCGCGCCGCATTGCTGATTTCGGGCGGTCCCGGTACGTCCAGTGACGATTCATGAGATACGACGTGATCGTCGCCACCACCGTCGCGATGACCGTCGCCTTCAGCTGGCCGTCGACGAAAACGGTCAGTGCGAGTGCATTGAACACGGCGTAATTGATTACGGTGTTGACGCCGCCGACGATTCCGAACTTGAGCGCCTCGTGGATGAACTTCTGCCAGCGCTCAGGCAGCAGACGGACAAGACGCATGCGGAACACCTTAGGGCAGTGGGCGGGGCCGGCAGGCTCCGGCCGGGACGAGGTGGGCGGCAGGTCACGCCCGGTGGTCTCGGTCGTGCTTCTCTTCCGGAACGGTCGGGGTTCCCGCTTCCACGAAAACGAACCGTCGGTAGGACCAGAACCGGAACAGCGTCCCGAGCCCGGTGCCGACGACGAAGCTGGCGATGTTGTCAGCCAGCGGGGTCTGGAACACCTCCGGCCAGATGCTGCCCAGGCCGTAGCGGCTGATCGCCAGGCAGGCCACGGCGATCCCCAGGCCGACCGCGTTGAAGAAGAAGAACAGTGCGTACTCGCGGGCCGGGTTGGAGCGCCTGCGGTGTCGCCACGTCCAGAACCGGTTGCCGAAGAACGCCACGGTCGCCGCGATCACCGTCGAGATGGTCTTCGCGGTGACCTGCTCGACGCCCCGCACGCTCGTCAGGTAGTTGAAGAGCGCGAAGTCGATCAGAAAGGCGATCCCGCCCACGGTGGCGAACTTGCTCAGCTCGCGGACGAGGTGGCCGAAGCGGTCCACCAGCGAGCGGGCCAGACCCGTGCGGGTCTGCGGGGAACCTGGCTCCCCGGTCATCGTCGCGGCCACGACGCGAGCCTACCGGCTGCGGACATCCCGCACGGGTAGCAACGACGCACGGGCCCACAGGGTGTGCGTCTGTGGACAGAGCGTAACGAGGTCAGGGCGACATCCGGGTCCGTTCGCGGGTTCCGGCGACGGGCCGCGGCCGGCTCGGCCGGCGAGGGTTTCCCCAAGATTTGCGTGAAACTGCGCGTGAAAGCGGGTATTAGCTCGTGATGCCGCAGCGTGACCGCACCTTGTGCAGTTCTTCACAACCAGTCCCACTGACTGGCGACCGCACCCGGTTTACGCTGAGGCCAATCCCAGGTTTCCACGAAGGCGACGCATAGCGCCGTCAAGACTCGTGCATCCCATAGATCGGTCAGCGTCGACCACCAAGGAGATGTGTCATGGTTGCTCCGGCTACCGTTCGGGGTATCGATCAGGCCCCGACGTCCCACCCCAAACTGCTCGCCTGGGTCCGTGAGGTCGCTGAACTGACCACCCCCGACCGCGTCGTCTGGGTGGACGGGTCCGACGAGGAGTGGCGTCGCCTCACCGACGAGCTGGTCGAGGCCGGCACCCTGATCCGGCTCAACCCCGAGAAGAAGCCCAACTCGTTCTACGCGCGGACCGACCCGACCGACGTCGCCCGGGTCGAGGAGCGCACCTACATCTGTTCCGTCGACGAGGCGGACGCCGGCCCCACCAACAACTGGATGGCGCCGGCCGAGATGAAGCGGACGATGACGGAGTTGTACCGCGGTTGCATGCGCGGGCGCACCATGTACGTCATCCCGTTCTGCATGGGCCCGGTCGAGGCCGAGAGCCCCATGTTCGGTGTCGAGATCACCGACAGCCCGTACGTGGTCGCCTCCATGCGCATCATGACCCGGATGGGTGCGAAGGTCCTGGAGGCCATGGGCGACGACGTGGACTTCGTCCACGCGCTGCACTCCATCGGCGCCCCGCTCGCCCCCGGCCAGCAGGACGTGGCGTGGCCGTGCAACGAGACGAAGTACATCTCGCACTTCCCGGAGAGCCGGGAGATCTGGTCCTTCGGCTCGGGCTACGGCGGCAACTCGCTGCTCGGCAAGAAGTGCTACTCGCTGCGGATCGCCAGCGTGATGGGCCGCGACGAGGGCTGGCTCGCCGAGCACATGCTGATCCTCAAGATCACCTCGCCGGAGGGGAAGGTCTACCACATCGCCGGCGCCTTCCCGTCGGCCTGCGGCAAGACCAACCTGGCCATGCTGGAGCCGACCATCCCGGGCTGGAAGGTCGAGACCATCGGCGACGACATCGCCTGGATGCGCTTCGGCCCCGACGGCCGCCTCTACGCGGTCAACCCGGAGTACGGCCTCTTCGGCGTCGCGCCCGGCACCGACTGGAAGACCAACGCCAACGCGATGCGGACGCTGGACCGCGGCAACTCGGTCTTCACCAACGTGGCCCTGACCGACGACGGGGACATCTGGTGGGAGGGCATGGGCGAGCCGCCGGCGCACCTGATCGACTGGAAGGGCAACGACTGGACGCCGGAGAGCGACAGCCTCTCCTCGCACGCGAACAGCCGGTTCTGCACCCCGATCACCCAGTGCCCGATCCTCTCCGATGACTACTACGACCCGAACGGCGTGCCGATCGACGCGATCCTCTTCGGTGGTCGCCGCCGGGACACCATTCCGCTGGTGACCGAGGCCCGCGACTGGGTGCACGGCGTCTACATGGGCGCGACGCTCTCCTCGGAGACCACCGCTGCCGCCTCCGGCGCGGTCGGCGTCGTACGGCGCGACCCGATGGCGATGCTGCCGTTCATCGGGTACCACGCCGGTGACTACTTCCGGCACTGGATCGAGATGGGCAAGGGCACCGACGGCGACGAGGCCAAGCTGCCGAAGATCTACTACGTCAACTGGTTCCGCAAGGACCCGGAGGGCAGCTTCCTCTGGCCGGGCTTCGGCGAGAACTCCCGGGTGCTCAAGTGGGTCGTCGAGCGGATCGAGGGGCGCGCCGAGGCGGTGGAGACTCCGGTCGGCATGGTCCCGGCCCAGGACGCGCTCGACATCGAGGGCCTGGACATGACCCCGGAGGACGTCCGGATCGCGCTGAAGGTCGACCCGGAGGAGTGGCGCAAGGAGCTCCCGCTGGTCACCGAGTGGTTCGAGAAGTTCGGCGACAAGCTGCCGGGCGTGCTCTGGGCCGAGTTGGACGCGCTGCGCGCCCGGCTCGACGCGGAGCCGCAGCGCTGAGGACAGGTGTGACCGACGCCCCGACGGGGCATCATCGGATCCCATGAGGACGGCCGCCGTGACCGAGGTCCGGCGGCCGTCCGCCGTCCGGGCGCTGACCACGCTGCTCGCGCTGACCGCGACGGCCACCGTCGTGGTCGAGCTGCTCAACTGGTGGTACGCCCCGGAGCAGGGCTTCGGGCTGGCGGTGCGGACGGGCTGGGCAATGCTCCGGTCGCTCGGCTTCCTGCTGTTGATCGGGCATGTCCGTCGGGGCCGGACGGTGGCCCGGCCGTTCGGGCTGATCCTGGCGGTGACCACGGTCTTCGCGGTCGGCCGGCTGATCGTGCCCCGCCAGGGGGTGCCGCCGCTGCCGGGGCTGCTCGGGTTTGCCCTGCTCACCGGGCTCTGCGTCGCCGTGGTCTGGCTGCTTTACCGCTCGCCCGCCGTGTCCGGGCACCTGGTCCGCCACCGGCCCCGGCTGGTCATCGACCGAGACGGCATCTCCTGGCGGGAGACCCCGCCCCGCCAGCCGGAGGTGAGCGGTTGGCTGCTCACCAGCCGGGCCGCGGCGTTCACCTACAGCCCGCTCATGCTGGTCCCGGCGTTGGTCGCCGGCGGCGCGGTGCTGGACGACCGGCTGGCCGCCGTACCCGCCGTGCTGTTCTGGTTCGGCGCCGGGATCGTGACCAGTTACGCGGTGCTCTTCTGCACGGCCTTCCTCATGCGCGGCAAGGGCTGGGCCCGCACACTGCTGGTGGCGGTCACCGCGGTCGTGCTCGCCGTCGACCTGCCACTGTGCTGGTGGCTGCTCGGCCCGGACGGGCTGGTCCGCGACGGCGGCCCCCTGCTCGCCGCCGCCGCGTTGACGCTCTACGGCCTGAGGCGCGCGACCCGTGCCGAACGGGCCGCTCCGGCGGCGTAGGCCCGTGGCGGTCACCGCGGTCGGGTGGCCGAGATCGCGGCTAGTGGGTCGGAGCTTCCTGCCCGTCTGTGCGGGCAGCATCAGCACCGGAAGAGCAGCCCGACGACGAACTGCGCGGGTTGCCGGGCTCGACAGCGCCCGCGCTCTCGGTATCCGCGTCAGCGCGACATGGATCCGACACGACCGGATCTCCCCCGGCGACCCGCGTCGAGAGCACACGGATCGCGTCCCCGATGTGGGTCGGCCCGCCGGGTGCATGTAGCACCGGGCGACCTGACGTGCCGGGCGGGTTTCGGCACGGTGGGTGTGTCCGGCGGCAGGATGGCCGGAGGAGCCGGACCGGCGGTGGGAGGTGACGCGGTGGGACGCGACATGGTGGGACGCGACACGGTGGGACGCGACGAGTTCGACGTGGTGGTGGTCGGGGCCGGTCCGGCCGGGTCGGCCGCTGCGCTGGCGGCCCGCCGGGCGGGGGCGAGTGTGCTGCTGCTGGACCGGTCCGACTTTCCTCGGGACAAGGCGTGCGGGGACGGCATCGCGGCGCACGCGCTGGACGTACTGGACGAGCTGGGGGTGTCCGACGCGGTGGCCGGGCACGCGCCGCTGCCGGCGCTGCGACTGGTCGGGCCGGGCGGTGGCACGGTGGCCCGGGCGCTGCCCCGGCCGGCGTACACCGTGCCCCGGCGGGTCTTCGACGCCCGGCTGGTGGTGGCGGCGGTCGCGGCTGGCGCGCAGCTGCGCCGGCACGTGGTACGTCACATTGAGGTACGGGCCGATCGGGTGGTGCTCGACGGTGGGCTGACGGCGCGGGCGGTGGTGGGCGCGGACGGCGCCGGGTCCATCGTCCGGCGGGTGCTCGGGCAGCGGCCGAATCCCGACCGGCACCTGGCGCTCGCCATCCGGGGGTACGCCCCTGCCCTGCCCGGCCCGCCCGAACAGCTCATCGTCACATCGGCGCCGCGTTGGCCGGCGTACGCCTGGTCGTTCCCGATCGGGAACGGTCGGGCGAACGTCGGGTACGGGGAGGTGCTGCGGGGCGAGCCGCTGACCCGGGCACACCTGGTCGACCGGCTCGGCGCGTTGCTGCCCGACACGGACCCGACCACGGTCACCGACCTGCGGGCCCACCACCTGCCGCTGTCGACGCACCGCCCGTCCCCCGGGCTCGGCCGGGTGGTGCTCGCCGGGGACGCGCTTTCCCTGATCAACCCGTTCACCGGCGAGGGCATCTTCTACGCGTTGCTCTCCGGAGCGCTCGCGGGCGCGGCGGCGGCCGGCTCGCCCGAGCAGGCCGCCCGGCGGTACGCGGACGGGCTGCGCCGGCGGCTCGGCACCCACCTGCGGCACAGTTCGCTCGCGGCGTGGCTGGCCCGGCACCGGCGGGTGGTCGACGCGGCGGTCCGCGCTGCGCGTCGGGACGAGCGCGTCTACCGGGCGGTGGTCGAGCTGGGGCTGGGTGACGGACGGCTCGACGCTCGCACACTGGGCATGATCGGCATCGGTCTGTCGGCGCGGGAGCGCACTCCGAGGCGGTGATCCGCCGGGTATGTCGCTACGCTGCAAGGTGATGACTCTGCGGGACCTGATCTATTCGGTGTACGAGCGTCGCCTCACCGCGAAGCTCGCGGGCAAGCCGGTGCCCCGGCACGTCGGCGTGATGTGTGACGGCAACCGGCGGTGGGCCAGGGAGATGGGCTACGTCGACCCGAACGACGGGCACCGGATGGGCGCCGTCAAGATCAAGCACATGCTGGGCTGGTGCAACCAGGCTGGCATCGGGCACGTCACGCTCTATCTCCTGGCCACCGACAACCTGCGCCGTCCGGCCAAGGAACTCGACCCGCTGCTCCAGATCATCGAGGACCTGGTGGTCGAGCTGGCTGAGGAGGGCAACCCCTGGCGGCTGCGGATGGTCGGCGCGCTCGACCTGCTCCCGGCCTCAACCGCTGCCGCGCTGAAGGCTGCCGAGGAACGCACCCGGGACCGCAGCGGCGGGGCCGAGGTCAACATCGCGGTCGGCTACGGCGGCCGGCGGGAGATCACCGACGCGGTCCGGTCGCTGCTGCTGGAGTACGCCGCCTCCGGCGGCACCCTCGAGGAACTGGCCGAGGTGCTGGACGTCGAGCACATCGCCGAACACCTCTACACCCGAGGCCAGCCCGACCCGGACCTGGTCATCCGGACCAGCGGCGAACAGCGCCTCTCCGGCTTCATGCTGTGGCAGTCGGCGCACTCGGAGTTCTACTTCTGCGAACTCAACTGGCCGGACTTCCGGCACATCGACTTCCTGCGCGCCCTGCGCTCCTACGCCAACCGCCAACGCCGCTACGGCGCCTGACCCCACCCGCGCCCACTCGCCCACTCGCGCGCCCCGCCTCTCTCTCCCCCACCACCACCCCGCCGCCCCCTGCCCCCTGCCCCGCGGCCCCTGCCCCGTCCCCGCCTCTCCTCCGCGATCTTGCACTTCCGGCCCCACCGATGACCGTTTTGAACCTGTTTGACCGGGCGGAAAGTGCAAGATCGCGGGGCCGGGACAGGGCAGGGCCAGGGCAGGGCCGGGCGGGGCGGGGCGGGGCGGGGCGGGGTTGGGGGTTTGGGAGGGGTCAGGTGAGGTGGTGGGTGGCGGCGGTGAGGAAGTCGCCGAGGGCGGCGGGGGAGTCCAGGGTCAGGTCGGCTGCCTCCGCGACCTCGTCACCCGTCTCCGGGTTGGCGACGGCGACGCAGACGCCGAAGAAGTGTGGATCGGCGGCGGCCCGGGCCCGCAACGCGGCGAACGCCTTGATGTCGGAGACGTCGTCCCCGAAGTACCAGGCGCCCTCGGCGTCCCGGACGATCTCGCCGATCACCAGGCCCTTGTCGCCGTCGACCGGGGGCTTGAGCTCCAGCACCATCCGCCCGGCCTGGACCTTGAGCCCGAGCCGCTCGGCCTGGGCCAGGCCCCACCGCTCCACGGCCCCGCCGAGCTGCGGCGCGGTGCGCCAGTGCAGCGCCACGGAGAGCCGCTTGTATTCCACCAGCGCGCCCTCGGGCAGTTCGGCCCGGGCCAGCTCGGCCAGCTCGGCCATGGTGGGCACCCAGGGCAGGGCCGCCGGTTCCGTCACGGTCTCGCCGCCGGAGTGACTGTGCTCCAGGCCGTACAGGCCGTACAGGTCGACGCCAGTGAGGCCGCCGAGGTGGTCGCGGAGGAAGTCGACCGGGCGCGCGGAGACGATCGCGATCCGCCGGACGACCGGGGCGAGCGCCTCGATCGCGGCCAGCACCTTCGGGGCGGGGCGGACGGCGGTGGGATCGTCGTCGACCGGCGCCAGGGTGCCGTCAAAGTCGAAGAAGAGGACGGTCCCGGCCGCCCTCGCGGCGGTCGTCCGCCAGGCCTGGTCGGCGTCCAACGGGATCCTCGGTTGCTGGTTGCCCAGGTTCAACGGCGGCACGCGCCACAGCGTACCCCGGGCGGGGCGGCTCAATCCCCGGCGAGAGGTGGCGTCCGGCCGGCGCCCGGGGCGCGTGGTCGGTTTGCGGGGGGCCTGGCGGTCAGCGTTCGGCGGCTCCCCGTCCCCGCCGGCCGAACGGCACGACGGCGGCCTCCTGGCCGTGGCTGAGCAGGTAACCCTCGACGAATCCGCTGTTGCGGTCGCCGGTGCGGTCCTCGATCTCCTTCAGCCGGCCGACGAGGAAGTCGGTCAGGGCGCTGACCCGGTTGTCGAGCCGGTCGTGCAACTCGGCGACCACGGCCAGGACGACCGCAGTGCCGGCGCAGGTGAGCGCGAGGAGGTTCACGAGCAGGGGAAGCTGCCCGCCGTTGACCGCCAGGGTCACCACGTTTCCGGTCACGCCCAGTGTCAGCGACACGGTGGCGATCACGACTGCCATCCACTTCAGGGTCATGGACAGACCCCTCCTTCTTGTCCCGCAGGGCTGGGTTCGGCCTTGTCCCGTCCCCCCGCCGACGACGAGCCCAAGCAGTACGAATAGGGACGCTAGCGCGCCCGTTCCGGCCCCGGAGCGAAACGAATGAGTCTGACCTGCCGTTCTTTCGCCATCTGAGGAACTAGCCGGCCTGTTTCCCTCGCTTTCGGACATCGACCGGGAGCGTGGGGCGGTACGCGAGATATCGGATGGTTTCTCGGATGTGGAACTTCTCCGCGTCGGAGACGTCGGGGTCCACCAGCCGGCGCAGCAGGGCCTCCACGTCCGGGTCCATCGGCGGCGGGGTCGGGGCACTGTGCGGGCTGGTCGTCCGTTCCCAGCCCAGCGCGGCGAAGGCGGTGGCGGGACTGAGGCCGAGGCCCTCGCAGAACGCGACCACGCGTTCGGCCTCCGGGTCGCTCGCCCAGTCGCCCCGGACCCAGCGGTTGATGGTCTGCCGGGAGACGCCGGTGCGACGGGACACCTCGGTGCCGCTCCAGGCCCGGGTGGCCCGGGCCTCGTCGAGTGCCCTACGGACGAAGGTGGCGAAGGCGATCTTCCGTGCGTTGGCCGTCTCGGTCACCTGGTGACGGTACGACCAGCCGGCCATCGGCGCGCGTCCTGGCACGCTGTTGTCACGCGTACGTGACGTGGTCTTCGGAATGCCGGTAAACGATCCGGCACCGCTCCTGAGGGGTGTCACCTGGGCAGAGTAGATGCCCGTAGGGGCCGCGGTAAACGGACGAAAAGCTGATACTGTCACGCTCATGGGACAATCTACGGTGTGTCACGTGCATGAGACGATCAGTGCTCACATGCGTCACGCCACCGGTGCGAGGGGGGTGTGGTGACCGAGCTAGCCACCCGTGCCCAGGCCTTCGGCCTGATCGCGGCGGGGGTGGCCGCGGGCCTGAGCGCGCCATGGCGGCTCTACCTCGCCCGGGGCTGCCGCTATCTGTCGCTCAGCGTCGGCGACCGCACCGAGTGGGACGCCTGGCGGACCCACCTCGGCTGCCCCGAGCTCAGCGTCCGGGTGTACGACGCCGGTGGCGAGATCCGCCGCTCCTCGGTGGCCGAGGTCGTCGTGGACGGCTGCCGGATCAGCGTCGAGCTGGTCGAGGAGGTCAGCACCGACGACCTGGACCGGCTGCTGGTCGCCGAGCCCGCCCCGACCGAGCCGGAGGAGCGATGACCCGGCAGCCGCGGCGGCCCGGAGCCGCCGGATGAGCCCCTTCCTCGCCGTCTTCCTCGTCCTCGTCCTCGGCGCCACGAGCTATGCCGCCGGGCGGCTGCACGGTCAGCTCAGCTACCGGATCGGCTATCGGTTCGGCTACCGGCAGGGCTACTTCGACGGCGACCGGGGGGCCTGGAACCGTCGTCGCCGCGACGCCCAGGCGGCCATCGCGTCCGCCCTGGCCGGCCCGTCGCCCGGCACCACCAACCGGGTCACCGGCACCGTGGTCCGGCCCGGCACCACGTACACCGGCTCGTCGTTCTCCGCGCCGGTAGCGCCGGTAGCGCCGGTAGCGCCGGTAGCGCCGGTCGCCGGGCGGCATCCGACCGGCACCCTGGTCCGGCGGACCGGATGAGCCCGGTCGGCGGGGAGCCCGAGGCCCCGTCGGCCGGAACACAGGCGCGGTGCGGCGTCCGCGGCGGACACGCACCGTCGGGACCACGTCAGACCGGTGACGGTGGTCCCGCCGGCCGGGATGCGCGCAGGGGGCATGCATCCCGGCCGGTTCCGCCGCCGGTCCCGTTCACCAGACGGTCCCCGGAGATCCACGTTCGCCCTCTAGCCCACGGGGTCCGGCGCGGCTAGCGTCTAGGCATGGCACGGGGTTCTCCCGGGCCAGCCGGTCCGCCCGGATCTGCGACCTCGCGCACGGGGTTCCGCATCCGACCCCGTGTCCCCGGGCACCGGAGGAGGCGGAACACGGGTGGCGGGTGCCCATCCGTCGGAGCAGGCCTGTGACGACTCGCCGTACGCCCGCCGGGACCGACCAGACCCCGGCCGCGACTGCCACGACCCGCCGCGCCACCCGGAGCCGCCGCAGCGCGTCCGCCGCTCCGGTCGGCACCGAGGAGCCCCGACCAGCAGGCCAGGCGTTCGTCCTGGACACCTCGGTGCTGCTGTCCGACCCGGCGGCCTTCCACCGCTTCGCCGAGCACGAGGTGGTCCTGCCTCTCGTGGTCATCTCCGAACTGGAGGGCAAGCGACACCACCCGGAGCTGGGCTGGTTCGCCCGGCAGTCCCTGCGCATGCTGGACGAGTTGCGGGTCCGGCACGGGCGGCTGGATCGTCCGGTGCCCACCAACGACTCCGGCGGCACGCTGCGGGTGGAGCTCAACCACTCCGACGACGGCGTGCTGCCGCCGGGGTTCCGCACCGACTCGAATGATGCCCGGATCCTCTCCGTCGCGCTGAACCTCGCCGCCGAGGGGCGGGAGGTGACCCTGGTCAGCAAGGACATGCCGCTGCGGGTCAAGGCCGCCTCGGTGGGCCTGCGGGCGGACGAGTACCGGCACGGTCAGGCCAGCGACCCCACCTGGACCGGGATGACCGAGCTGGAGCTCGCCGAGGAGCAGATCGGCCAGCTCTACGCCGGCGAGTCGCTCGACCTGGACGCCGCTGCCGGGCTGCCCTGCCACACCGGCCTGGTGCTGCACTCGGCCCGGGGCTCGGCGCTCGGTCGGGTGATGCCCGACAAGTCCGTACGGCTGGTCCGTGGCGACCGGGAGGCGTTCGGGCTGCACGGCCGCTCGGCCGAGCAGCGGATCGCGCTCGACCTGCTGCTGGACGAGTCGGTGGGCATCGTCTCGCTGGGCGGGCGGGCCGGCACCGGAAAGTCGGCGCTGGCCCTCTGCGCCGGGCTGGAGGCGGTGATGGAGCGCCGCCGGCACAAGAAGGTCGTCGTCTTCCGCCCGCTCTACGCCGTCGGTGGCCAGGAACTGGGCTATCTCCCCGGCTCCGAGTCGGAGAAGATGTCGCCCTGGGCACAGGCGGTCTTCGACACGCTCGGCGCGGTGGTGCACGAGAACGTGCTGGAGGAGGTCACCTCGCGGGGGCTGCTGGAAGTGCTGCCGCTGACGCACATCCGGGGCCGCAGCCTGCACGACGCCTTCGTGATCGTGGACGAGGCGCAGTCGCTGGAGCGCGGGGTGCTGCTGACGGTGCTCTCCCGGATCGGCCAGGGCTCCCGGGTGGTGCTCACGCACGATGTGGCCCAGCGGGACAATCTCCGCGTCGGGCGGCACGACGGGGTGACCGCGGTGATCGAGGCGCTCAAGGGTCATCCGCTCTTCGCCCACGTCACCCTCAACCGTTCGGAGCGTTCGCCGATCGCCGCGATGGTGACGGATCTCCTGGAGGACATCCCGCAATGACGGTCGTTATGTAGGGTTTTGTCGGCATTCTCTTTGTGGTGCAAGTCACATTTGAGGCTGTTGGTTTCCCATCAGTCCCACTGTGCGCGATGGTGTCCCACGAGCGCCCACGTACCGAGAAGATCGTTGGTGATCGTTCGTCACAGGACACGCCAGCATCTCCACCGGGGTACGTCGGCTGTGACCGGCACCGGGTCGGGGCGCTTGCGGCGCGGACGCATCCCACCTGGAATGCCGCCCCGCGCCGTGTCCTTGCACCCGACGAAGGGACCACTTCGTGAGTCGGCTGTGGAGCCGGTTCGGCGCCCGTACGGCCGCTGTCGCGCTGCTCTCAGTGGGCGTTGCCGGCGGCGTATACCTGGGCGAAGACCGACAGACCCAGCAGCAGGGCCTGACCGCACAGGTCGGCGTCGCTGTCGAGCAGGCAGAGTTCGAGTACCAGCGCGAGCGGCAGGCCGCCCACCAGGTGCAGTCCGCGAAGCAGCGGTCCGCCGAGTACCAGGCGAAGCTGCGGGCGGCCGAGGCGGCCAAGGAGGCCGCGAAGCGCGCCCGCCAGGCCGAGGCCGCCGCCGCGTCGCGGAAGAAGGCCCGCGAGGCCGCCGCCAAGGCCGAGGCCGCCAAGGCCGCCGAGAGCAAGCCGTACGACGGGCCGATCCCGGCGTCCTGCGCCGAGTTCAGCGGCAACCGTGAGGTCGGCTGCGCCCTCATGGTGAAGGCGGGCTTCGGGATGGACCAGTTCCCCTGCCTGAACAAGCTGTGGAACAAGGAGAGCGGCTGGAACCACAAGGCCCGCAACTCCTCGTCCGGGGCGTACGGCATCCCGCAGTCGCTGCCGGGCAGCAAGATGGGCTCCGTCGCCAGCGACTGGCAGACCAACCCGGCGACCCAGATCAAGTGGGGCCTCGGCTACATCGAGGGCCGCTACGGCACGCCCTGCAAGGCCTGGGCGCACTCCCAGGACGTGGGCTGGTACTGACCGACGTTCGAGGGCGGGGTGTGTGGACGTCCACACACCCCGCCCTCGTCGTTCCGGGTAAGGATCGCCGCAGAAGTGGCGGCGGAGCCCATCACCTGATAGCTCTTGACGGGTGAACCTGCACCCGGGAAGCGGCGACCCGCACCGGTTCGGCACCGAGGCGTTCTACGCCGCGCTCGGCCGGGCCTTCGTCGCCATGTGCGCGGTGGTGCCGTTCCTGTTCCTCATCGAGGCCCTCGACCAGGGCCTCGCGTTCGGCCTCGACGCCACCGCCGGAATCATCCCGAAGCGCATCGACGGGCTCGACGGGGTCTTCTTCTCGCCGTTCCTGCACCACGGCTTCGACCACCTCTACAGCAACAGCATCCCGCTGATCCTGCTCGGCACCTTCGTGCTCGCCGCCGGTGCCCGCCGGTTCCTCTGGTCGACGCTCGTCATCATCCTGGTCAGCGGGCTGGGGGTGTGGTTCACCGGCTCGTCGACCTCCGTCGTCGTCGGTGCGAGCGGCGTCATCTTCGGCTACCTGGGCATCCTGCTGACCCGGGGCATCGTCGAACGGAGCTGGTGGAACTTCGCGGTCTTCCTGCTGGTCGGCCTGCTCTACGGCTGGCAGCTGGTCGGCATCCTCCCCACCGACGAGCGGATCTCCTGGCAGGGGCACCTGTTCGGGCTGCTCGGCGGGGTGGTCGCCGCGATCATCTTCCGCCGCCGCCGGGGCGACCTCGGCGGGCCGTACCGCTCGGAGTCCACCCTCACCATGCCCTGACCCGCACGAAGCCGGCGGGCCGACCGGCCGGCGCCGACGCGCCGGTGTCGTGCGATCCGGTGGGACATGCTTGCCCGGGGGCACCGCCGACCCTACCGTCGGAATCAGCACGCGTTGATCCGTGAGCGGAAAGCGACGGTACGCCCATGCGCGAGGTCGATGTCGCGGTGATCGGGGCCGGTCCGGCCGGGCTCTTCGCGGCGTACTACGCCGGATTCCGCGGGCTCTCCGTCGCGGTCGTCGACGCGCTGCCCGAGCCCGGCGGTCAGATCACCGCCATGTACCCGGAGAAGCTGATCCACGACGTGGCCGGCTTCCCGGCGGTCAAGGGGCGGGACCTGGTGGCCAACCTCGTCGCCCAGGCGGCTCCCTTCGACCCGTGCTACCTGCTCGGCGCGCGCGCCGAGAAGCTCTCGTACGCCGACGGGCGGCCGGTGCTCGGTCTCGCCGGGGGCGAGCAGCTCCGGTGCGGGGCAGTGATCGTCACCGGTGGGCTGGGCAGCTTCACGCCCCGCCCGCTGCCGGTGGCGGAGCACTTCGTCGGCACCGGGATCGTCTACTTCGTACCGCAGCCGACGGAACTGGCCGACCGGGACGTGCTGATCGTCGGCGGCGGCGACTCCGCGTTCGACTGGGCGTCGACGCTCCAGCCGCTGGCCCGCTCGGTGACGTTGGTGCACCGGCGGGAGAAGTTCCGGGCCCACGCCGCCACCGTCGCCCGGGTGCTGGAGCTGCCGGTGCGGGTGATCGTCAACGCCGAGGTGACCGGGCTGTACGGCGACGGCGCGGTCACCGGGGCCGAGATCACCGTACGCGGCGGCGCGGCGGAACTGCTGCCGGTGGACACGGTGGTGGCCGCCCTCGGCTTCACCGCCGACCTCGGCCCGCTGGCCGGGTGGGGGCTGCGGTTGGACCGCCGGCACATCCTGGTCGACAGCGCGATGGCCACGAACCTGCCCCGGGTCTTCGCGGCCGGCGACATCACCGAATACCCGGGCAAGGTGCGGCTGATCGCGACCGGCTTCGGCGAGGCCGCCACGGCGGTCAACAACGCGGCGGTGGCCATCGACCCGAGCGCGCACCTGTTCCCCGGGCACTCCTCCGACGGCACCTGACGCACCGGTACCGGATGCTGCCCCGGCCGTGCCCAAATCGAGATCGGTGGCTGTGATCGTGGGCCGATGAGCGCCCCACCCCGGCACCGCGACGGCGCCCCGGCGACCCTGGCCTGGCTGGGCCACCCCGCGACGGTCGTCGCTCTCGTCCTGCTCGTGGTCAACGACCACCTGCTCAAGGCGGCCTTTCCCGGCCTGCTGACCGGGAAGCTCAGCGACGTCGCCGGGCTGGTCCTCGCGCCGCCGCTGGTCGCGGTGCTGCTCACGCTGCTGGCGCCACGGCTGCCGGCCCGCGGCGCCGTCGCGGTCGGGCTCGGTCTCGTCGCCGCAGGCTTCACCATCGTCAAGTCCAGCGGGTACGCCGCCGCGGTGGTCTCCGCGGCGTGGAGCGTGGTCAGCGGGCCGTCGCTGATCCGGGCGGACCGCACCGACCTGCTCGCCCTGCCGGCGCTGGCCCTCGCGTGGTGGAGCTGGTTGCGGGCGCGGCGCGAACCGGTGCGGGGGCGCTCGGCGCGGCTGGTCCGCCTGGTGGTGCTGCTGCCGGCGGCGACGCTGGCGGTGGCGGCCACCAGCCCCGTCCACTACCCCGACGCCGTCCGGGCGGTGGTCCTCGGCGAACAGTTGGCGGCCGGCACCAGTTCCGGCTACGACACGCATGTCTTCGGAACCGGCTGGCAGGTGAGCGACGACGCCGGGGCGACGTGGCGCGATCCGACACCGGGCGAGGCTGACGCGTTGGCCGGTAGGAACGGGCTGGTCGCCGGCCCCGTCAGCCGGAGCTGTTCGACCGCCACGCCGACGGGCTGTTACCGGGTGGTCCCCGGCCGGCTCGCCGTGGAACAGAGCGACGACGCGGGTCGGAGCTGGCGCCCGGCCTGGGGCGCAACCGAGGCGCAACGGGCTGTCCTCCGCCGGCAGTACCCGGACCCGGGGCCGCGTGGGGAGCGGATCGCCACGCAGGAGCTGACCGTGCGGGACACCGGCGACGGCCGGCACGTGGTGCTGGTGGCCAACGGCCGGGACGGGTTCGCCATCCGCCGGCCCGACGGGGCCTGGGAACGGCTCGGCTTCGTCGATGCCCGCAAGGGTGGATACCCGTTCGACGGGCGGCCGCCGGCACTCGGCCGGAGCACCCCGGCGGACCGGCAGGATGATCTGCTCCTGGCCCTGGCCCTGGGGCTCACGCTGGCCGTGTCGGTGCTTGCCGTGTCGGGTGTGCGGGTGGGGCTGCGGAGAGGCGCCACCCGCTGGCAGCCCCTCCCCCTGGCGGCGCTCGGGAGTGCCGCCTGGGTACTGCTGGCCACGACCTGGTCGGACCCGCTGTTCACCCGGGAGTTGAGTCTCGTCGCGTTGGCCGCGGTCCTGCTTCCCCTGCTGCTGCTTTCCGTCCTGGCGCCGACCGGCCTGCGCGGCGCGCGCCGGCGGTGGACCCTGGAGGTGCTGCTGGCCGCCGCCCTGACCCTGGCGTTGACCGCACTGCCGCTGGTCGGTTGGCTCTACGGCCGGCCCGCGTACACCCGCACGGCAGTGCTGCTCGCCGTGGCGGCCACCGTGCCGGGGCTCCTGCTGGGCTGGCGGGCGGCCCGGTTGGTCAACGCGTCCGCCGACCCGGTCAGCGGGGCGGTGGGGCGAGGGCGGCGACGAGGACCGCGGCCAGGGTCAGCGCCGCGCCGAGCAGGGTGACCGGCCCCGGGCGGGAGGCCGCCGTGGGCAGCAGCAGGTCCAGCAGTACGGCGCCGACGATCTGCCCGGCGATCGTGGCCAGGCCGAGCAGCAGCACGCCGGTGAACCGGACGATCGCGGCGGCGATCGCGATGAACACGATCCCGATCGGCCCACCGAGATAGAGCCAGGGCTCGGCCGGCGGGCTGCCCGCCGGCCAGCCGCGTACGGCGACGTTGACGGCGAACGCGACCAGCAGGGCCACCGTGCCGACCGTGAAGTTGACCAGCGTGGCCGTCAGCGCGCTGCCGGCGGCCATCCGTACCCGGCCGTTGACCGCCTGCTGCCAGGCGATGCCCACCCCGGCGAGCAGCGGCAGCAGGGCCAGCCCGAGAGTGCCCGGGTCGCCGAGCCGGTCGCCGACGGCCAGCAGGACCGCGACCACGGTCAGCGCCGCGCCGGCCAGCCGTTGGCCGGTGACCGCCTGACGGCCGCTCGGGCCGATCCCGGCCCGGTCGACGGCCAGGCTGCTGCCAGACTGGCCGGCGACCACCGCCACCGTGAAGACCGCCACGCCGAGGGTGCCGATGGTCAGCCCCTGGGTGGCGACCAGGAACGCGCCGCACACCCCGCCGAGGCACTGCCACGGCCGCAGCGTGCCGTCCGTGAGCGCGCCGCGCAGGGCGGCCAGCCCCCGTCGCCCACCCCGGGTGGCGGGGACCAGCACCAGCAGCACCAGCAGGCCCAGCCCGAACGAGACCACCGCGGCGGCGATCCCGTCGGCCAGGCGTACGCCCAACTCGCCGTTGATCCGGGACTGCACGGCCACGGCCAGCCCGGAGGCGGTGGCGAGACCCACGCCGGCGATCCGGCGGGTCGCCGACGGGGCCAGTGGGGCCGGCGTCCCGGCGAGGCTCACTCCTGCTCGGCCAGGGGACGGCCGTCGAAGTCGATCGCCGAGTAGAGCGCCAGCTTCTCCAGCCGGTGGTACGAGTCGATCACGCGGATCGTCCCGCTCTTCGACCGCATGACGATCGACTGGGTGTACGCCCCGCCGGCCTGGTAACGGACGCCCCGCAGCAGGTCACCGGAGGTGACGCCGGTGGCCACGAAGAAGCAGTTGTCCCCGGTGACCAGGTCGTCGGTGCCCAGCACCCGGTCCAGGTCGTGTCCGGCGGCGAGCGCCTTCTCGCGCTCGGCGGCGTCGCGCGGCCAGAGCTTGGCCTGCATCGCCCCGCCCATGCACTTCAGCGCGCAGGCGGAGATGATGCCCTCGGGGGTGCCGCCGATGCCCATCAGCACGTCGACGCCCGACTCGCCCCGGGCCGCGGCGATGGAGCCGGCGATGTCCCCGTCGGAGATGAACCGGATGCCCGCCCCGGCCCGGCGGATCTGGGTGACCAGGTCGTCGTGGCGGCTCCGGTCCAGCACACAGACCGTCACCTCGGAGACGTCGGTGCCCTTGACCTTGGCGATCCGGCGCAGGTTGTCGGCCACCCCGGCGTTGATGTCCACCACGTCGGCGTACGCCGGCCCGACGGCGAGCTTCTCCATGTAGAAGACCGCGCTCGGATCGAACATCGCACCCCGCTCGGAGACGGCGAGCACCGCCACCGCGTTCGGCATGCCCTTGCTCATCAGCGTGGTGCCGTCGACCGGGTCGACGGCGACGTCCACCTCCGGGCCGGTGCCGTCGCCGACCTGTTCACCGTTGAAGAGCATCGGGGCGTTGTCCTTCTCGCCCTCGCCGATCACCACGACACCGCGCATCTGGATCGAGTTGATCAGCTTGCGCATGGCGTCGACGGCGGCCCCGTCGCCGCCCTCCTTGTCGCCCCGGCCGACCCAGCGACCGGCGGCCATCGCGGCGGCCTCGGTGACCCGGACCAGGTCGAGGGCGAGGTTGCGGTCGAGATCCTGTGGGATCCGCGTCCTGGTGTTCGTCATGACGGCTCCTCCTCGCGACGTTGCGGGGCGGCAGGGTGCGGCGTCGCCGCTGCCGGCTTTGTCGCTGATCCTCACACGATGGCTCACCCGGCGCCGGGCCGGGGCGGTGATGGCCTGGATACGGCCGGTCGGGCGGCTGCGAAGATGGCAGGGTGGAACCCGCACAGCCTGCCGATCGCGTACCCGCCGACTCGACCCCGCCGGACGGCCAGCCGCCGGTCGTCCCGAGCCGGACCGCCGCCGTACCGGAGGGGGAGCCGGCGCTGGTCGAGCCCGCCGACGCTCCCCGGGCGGCTCCGCCAGACGGCCCGGCGGAGACCGGCGAGCGGCCCGCGCCGCCGCCCGCGGTCGACACCCGCAAGTCGGAACGCTCGCCGAAGGACATGGCGATCTCGTTGCTCGTGCTGCTGATCCCGATCGCCCTGCTGCTCGCCTTCTACCGGGGGTTCCTCGGCGGCGACCAGCCGTCGACCGTCGATCCGGTGCCCGCCCTGGAGTCGGCGCGGGCCGCCAACGCCTTCCCGGTCAGCGAGCCGGCGGAGTTGGACGACGGGTGGCGTACGGTCACCGCGAACTTCCAGACCGTCGAGGGCGGGTCGAGCCTCCGCCTCGGCTACCTGACTCCGGAGGGTCGGGGTGCCCAGCTGGTGCAGAGCAGCGTGCCGCCGGAGCGTCTGCTGCCGACCGAGCTGACCGCCGAGGGGCAGCCGCAGGGCCAGACCGACCTGGGCGGGCTTACCTGGCAGCGCTACACCGCCCGGGGCAACGAGCAGGCGCTGGTGCTGCTCGAACCGGACCGGACGGTGATCGTGATCGGCGACGCCCGGGACAACGAGCTGCGACAGCTGGCCGGGGCGATCCGCTAGCCGGCTCCGCCGCTGCCCCCCAGACGTCGGGGGGATCGGCTACGCTGCCCCGGCCCACTGCCCGGCGACCCTGGTTGGTCGGGTGCTTTCCGTTTCGCGAAGAGAGACAATTGTGAACATTCGACGGTGGAGTATCGGCGTGCTCGCCGCCACGCTGCTGGTTCCCGGCCTGACCGCCTGCAAGTCGGACGCCTCCGAGCCCGCTGCCGGCGGCGGCTCGTCCGAGGTGGCCGTTCCGGCGGACCCGAAGGAGGCGCTGCTCGCCTCCACCAAGGAGATCGAGAAGGGCAACTTCACCTTCACGCTGTCCGGCGACGGCCTGAGTGGCAAGGGCCTGGTGCACAAGCCCAGCAACAGCGCCCAGTTCAGCATGAAGTTCGACGACGGCTCCGGCACGTCGATGGGCATGGAGCTGATCTACATCGAGCCGGACAGCTGGGTGATGCTCGACCTCGGCGAGTTGGGCGCCATGATCCCGGGCGCGGAGAAGACGAAGGGCAAGTACCAGCACCTCGACCAGTCCAAGGTCAAGGGCGCCGGCGAGCTCAGCCGCTACATGGAGGAGGTCGACCCGGCCGGCAGCGCGACGCTGACCAAGGGCATCACCGAGGTGCAGAAGACCGCCGAGGGCAGCTACACCGGCAAGCTCGACGCGTCCGCCGCGACCGATTCCTCCGCCCTGGACGCCGACACGGTCAAGGCCCTCGGCGCGCAGGCCAAGGCGCTGCCCTTCACCGCCAAGCTGGACGCGCAGGGCCGGCTCACCGAGCTGGTGATCTCGGTGCCGGCCGCCGGTGAGACCAAGGCGCACGACATCAAGGTCACCTACGCGGACTACGGCAGCGCCACCGCCGCGCAGAAGCCGCCGGCCGACAAGGTGGTCGAGGCGTCCGACGAGACCTACGAGATGTTCAAGAACTAACACCGGACGGTGGAAACGGGGCGGCCTCGGCCGCCCCGTTTCCGCGTTCCGGGGTCACCCGACCGGGGCAACCGGACACAACGGTGATTGTGCGACGCGGCGACAGGGAACAGGAGTGGAGCGAACCCGGGTCGGTCGCCCCGGCAGCCGGCCCCGCTGGGTTCGCGCGGCGCAGCCGATGTGGTGCGTCGCCCGGTTCCGGCCGCCGACAGGTGCGTCGGGTGACCCACGTGGGAGACACGCATGACCGTTCGACGCCTGAGCGCCGGCCTGGTGGCCGCCGCCCTGTTCACTCCCGGACTGGCCGCCTGCAACGCCGACGGGACCCCGACGGCGGGATCGTCCGCCACCCCGACCGTCTCGGCGTCCGGCACGCCTGCGGCATCCGGCAGCGCGGCCCCGGGGTCCGGTGACGCCAAGCAGGCGCTGCTGGCCTCGACCCGCGAGATCAGCAACGGCAACTTCCGGTTCACCATGTCCGGTGTCGGCTCGACCGCCGAGGGGCGGGTGCACGAGCCCACCCAGAGCGCCGAGATGCGGGTGACGGTCGGCAAACCGACCGACGACCTGTTCATGAAGCTCGACCTGGTCCACTACAAGCCGGACAGCTGGGTGAAGGTCGAGCTCGGCGGCGCGACCGCCAACAGTGTGCCGGGCGTGCAGAAGCTCAACCTCGGCAAGTACCAGCACCTGGACCAGACCCGGATCAAGGGCAACCGGAACCTCGGCTTCGACTTCGACAAGGTCGATCCCGCCGGCAGCGAGGTGCTGACGCAGGGCATCACGGAGGTACGCCAGACGGGCGAGGGTGCGTACGCCGGCACCATCGACGTGTCGAAGGCGGCGGAGGCGGGTTCGGTGGACCCGACCGTGATCACGGCCCTCGGGGCGCAGGCGAAGTCGGTGCCGTTCACCGCGAAGCTCGACCCGCAGGGCCGGCTCACCGAGATGGTCATCCAGATCCCGGCCGCCGGCCAGACGAAGGCGCAGGACATCAAGATCACGTACGCGGACTACGGCAGTGCCACCGCCGCGCAGAAGCCGCCGGCGGACCAGGTGGTTGAGGCACCGGCCGAGCTCTACAACCTGTTCAACTGACCCCCGCCCCCGCCCTGCCCCGTCAGGTCGATCACGCGTCGGCGTGCGGGGCAGGCGGGCGTGGGGCAGAAGATGGTGTGGGGCCAGGGGTGCGGTAGGAGCGGAGGGCGGGTCAGGAGGTGGGGGCTTGGCGGGTGGCGTCGATGCGGGCGCGGGCGCCGTCGAGCCAGCGCTGGCAGGTGTCGGCGAGCTTCTCGCCGCGCTCCCAGAGCGCCAGCGACTCCTCCAGCGTGGTGCCGCCGGCCTCCAGCCGCTCGACCACCGACGCCAGTTCGGCGCGGGCCTGCTCGTAGCTGAGCTGTTCGTCCTTCTTCTCGTCAGTCATCGCTGCCATCCCACCACATCGTGATCCCCGCTCCGTTCACCCGTCGACCGTCGCGGCCAGCTCGCCGTCGGCGAGGCGTACCCGGAGCGGGTCGCCCTTGCCGACCTCGGACGCGGCGCGCACGACGTGACCGTCGGCGCGTTGGACGATCGCGTAGCCCCGGTCGAGGGTGGCGGCGGGGGAGAGGGCGCGCAGCCGGGCCAGGGTGTGCCGCAGGTCGTCGTCGGCGGCGGCGAGCCGGTGGTCCAGGCAGCGCCCGGCCCGCTGCCGCAGCCCGGTCAGGTCGGCGGCCCGCTGGTCGACCATCACCTGCGGGCGGGCCAGCACCGGACGGGAGCGTAGCCCGTCGAGTCGGTGCGACTCGCGATCCACCAGGTGACGAACCGCGCGTTCGAGGCGGTGTCGGGCCTGCCGGATGAGGCGTACCTCCTCGGTGAGGTCGGGTACCACCCGCTTGGCCGCGTCGGTCGGCGTCGAGGCCCGCAGGTCGGCGACGTAGTCGACCAGCGGCGTGTCGGTCTCGTGACCGATGGCGCTGACCACCGGGGTACGGCAGGCGAAGACGGCCCGGCAGAGCGCCTCGTCGGAGAAGGGCAGCAGGTCCTCGATGCCACCCCCGCCCCGGGCGATGATGATCACGTCGATGGTCGGGTCGGCGTCGAGCACCTTGAGCGCGTCGACGATCTGCGGGACCGCGCTCGGCCCCTGGACGGCCACGTTGACGGTGCGGAACTCCACCGCCGGCCAGCGCCGGCCGGCGTTGGTCAGCACGTCCCGCTCGGCGGCCGACGCACGGCCGGTGATCAGCCCGATCCGGTTGGGCAGGAACGGCGGCCGGCGCTTGCGCGCCCGGTCGAACAGCCCCTCGGCCGCGAGCAGCTTCTTGAGTTTCTCCAGCCGGGCCAGCAGCTCGCCGAGGCCGACCTGCCGGATCTCGTCGGCGCGCAGGCTCAACGTGCCCCGGGCGGCGTAGAACTCCGGCTTGGCGTGCAGCACCACCCGGGCGCCCTCACGCAGCTCAGGCGCGCCGGAGTCGAGGACGTCCCGGTTCGTGGTGACGGTCAGGCTCAGGTCGGCCGACGGGTCCCGCAGGGTGAGGAAGACGGTGCTGGCACCAGGCCGGCGGCTGATCTGCGCCACCTGCCCGTCCACCCACACCCAGCCCAGCCGGGCGATCCAGGCGCCGACCTTCTGGCTGACCACCCGGACCGGCCACGGCTCCTCGGATGTGCTCCGCCCCACCTCGCCTGTGCTCACCCGCCCACCCTACGACCCGCCGCCCCCAGCGCCGTCGATCATGAAGTTGTGGTGCCGCCAACGGCGTGTCGCGGGCGACAACTTCATGATCAACAAGGGGGGAGGCGGGACCGGGTGGTGGGGGTCGCGTCCCGTGTCGGCCTCTGGGGCGGCACGTACGATGGGTGGGTGACTCAGGCTGAAGCGACGTCCCGGACCGGCAAGCGCGTGATCCTGGCCAAGCCCCGCGGCTACTGCGCGGGGGTGGACCGCGCGGTGCAGACCGTGGAGGAGGCACTCAAGCTCTACGGCGCCCCGATCTACGTACGCAAGCAGATCGTGCACAACAAGCACGTCGTGCAGACCCTGGAGGCCCAGGGTGCGATCTTCGTGGAGGAGAACGAGGAGGTGCCGGAGGGCGCCACCGTCGTCTTCTCCGCGCACGGGGTCGCCCCGGTGGTCTACGAGCAGGCCCGGAGCCGCTCGCTGCGGGCGATCGACGCGACCTGCCCGTTGGTCACCAAGGTGCACCACGAGGCGAAGCGGTTCGCCGCCGAGGACTACGACATCCTGCTGATCGGCCACGAGGGGCACGAGGAGGTCATCGGCACCTCCGGTGAGGCCCCCGAGCACATCCAGCTCGTGGACGGGCCCGAGGACGCCGACAGGATCACCGTCCGCGACCCGAACAAGGTCGTCTGGCTCTCCCAGACCACCCTCTCGGTCGACGAGACGCTGGAGACGGTGGCCCGGCTCAAGAAGCGGCTGCCGATGCTCCAGTCGCCGCCCAGCGACGACATCTGCTACGCCACCTCCAACCGGCAGCACGTGGTCAAGGAGATCGCGCCCGAGTGCGACGTGGTGATCGTCGTCGGCTCGACCAACTCCTCCAACTCCGTACGCCTCGTCGAGGTCGCCCTGGACGCCGGCGCGCGCGCCGGTCACCTCGTCGACTTCGCGTACGAGATCGACGACGCGTGGCTGGAGGGGGCGCGCACGGTCGGCCTGACCTCGGGTGCCAGCGTCCCCGACGAACTGGTCCAGGAGGTGCTCGCCCACCTCGCCGCGCGCGGCTTCACCGACGTCGACGAGGTGGTGACCGCCAACGAGCGGCTGACCTTCTCGTTGCCGCAGGAGCTCAAGCGGGACATGAAGGCCGCCGCCGCGGCCCGTGGCTGACCGGCGGGAACGGCGCGCGGCCCCGCTGCGTCGGATACAGGTATGAGGACCTTTCGGCTTGCCGTCTCCGCGCTGGCCGTCTGCGTGGCGCTGAGCGCCTGTGGCGGCCAGGACGGTATCGGCGACACCCCTACCCCCACCCCGACGGGAGCGCAGCCGGTGACCAGCCCGCCCAGCCCGGATCCAAGCGTCCCACCGACCCCCAGCGACCCGGTCGACCCGACCGGTCCAGCCCTGCCCCCGCCCCCGAAGGGCTCCGGCGGGCCGACGACGTCGCCGCCGGCCGGCGGCACCACGTTGACCGGGACGGTCACCTCCGGCGTGGAGCCCAACTGCCTGCTGCTCGACAACTACCTGCTGGTCGGCGGCCCGCGTGACGTGCTGACGTCGGGCGCGAAGGTCACGGTCACCGGCCGGGTCCAGCGCGACCTGCTCACGACCTGCCAGCAGGGCACGCCCTTCCTGGTCGAGACCGCCCGCCGTAGCTGAGACCAGATCGGCGGCGGCCTCGGCCGGGCTTTGGCTTCGGCCGGGGCTTTGGCCGGGGCCGCGTCGGCTCCGGGTCGCCGGGGAACGGCCGCCGGGGAACGGCCGCCGGGGTCGAGGCGTGGATCGGGGGAATCCGCCCTGGCCACGCGACCGGACACACCTCCAGGGCCGCACCGCGTGCTGGCGATGACCGCTGCCACCAGCCCGCGCGTCGAAGGCCCCTATGGGGCACGGTGTACGCCGGCCCGGGCGACGGTCTGGCCACGTGGCCGCCTGCACGTGGACGCCGGGCAGGTCTGGCGGGCACCGGAGACCGTCGCCGGCGGTGCGACGGTCCGTGGTCGACACGGACGTCCGTAACCCACTGTCGAGCTGCCCGCACAGATGGGGCAACGCTACCGACCGCTACGCCAGCGGACTCCCGAGAGCCGATTCCCGAGAGCCGATTCCCGAGAGCCGATTCCCGAGAGCGGATCCGCGAGGAGCGGACTCCCGAGGAGCCTGATGGTCGTTGGGGAGCCCGGCTTCCGATCGACCATCGGGGCAGCGTTCGCACCGCCCATCCCCTGGCGGTCCTATCGACGGGGCAGCTCGACAGCGCCCGCGACACCTCATCGCGCCCCGACAGCTGTACCTGGCACCAGCCCGCCGGTGGCAGTCCCGTCACGGCAGCCTCGCACCCTCCGAAACGGGCCGGACTTCGGCGCGGCTCGCGCGAGGCCGAGGTCAACCACCGGTTCGCGCCGGACCGCGCCACAGTCCGTAGACCGTCAACGCGGCGGCGAGCAGAACGGGCGGAGCCCGCCCCCGGTTGGGGACGGGCTCCGGTGTTCCGGTGCGGGACGGGTCAGTTCACGGCGCCGATGGAGACGGCACCGCGGCCGACGACCGCGCCCTCGGTGGTCACCACGGACAGCTCACCGAAGAGCGCCCGACCGGCGACCGGGGTGGACTGGGCGGTCACCGTACCGGTGAGGGTGGCGGTGGCGCCGTGGGCCAGGTTGAGCGGGGTGGCGGGCGCCGAGAGACTACCCAGCGCCGCCGCGGAGAACGAGTCCCGGTAGTCGTAGGCGGTGCTGCCACCGGCCCCGTCCACCGCGTAGCCCTCGACGACCACCCGGTAGGTGCCCGCCGGCGGGTTGTTGATGGTCACGGCCTCCTCGGAGTCGCCGTCGGCGGCCCGACCGACCTCCGCGGCGCCGCGGAAGACGTAGAGGTCGAGGTCGGCCGCGGCGCTGGCCGTGTTGCCGATTCGGGCGGTGAAGCGGGTCGCGCCCGCCGGCACCTCCACGATGTACTCCTGCGAACCGCCCTCGGTGATGGTGGGCCGCTCGGCGTGGACGCTGGAGAGCGGGCCGCCCTGGCCGGTCACCGCGACCGGGCCGAAGGCGTTGCGCAGCGACCAGGTCACCGGAGTCGCCGTGCCGGCGTCGACCGACGGCAGCTCGACCACGGCCGGCTCGACCGCGACACCCTGTACCCGCGCCGTGAGCTGGAACGGGTTGTTCAGCGACGGCGAGGTCCGCCGGGACTCCACCTCGATCTCCCAGACCCCGGCGATCGGGTTCTGGTAGTCGCGCTCGAACGCGTTGCAGACGACCGTGCTGGCGAAGTTGGTGTAGCAGGCGAGGCTGGAGGTGCTGTCCACCGGCACGCCGTACGGGTTGAAGGCGACGAACCGGGTCTGCGAACCGGTGGCGATGCCGGAGAGGTTCACCTGGAGGGCACCCGCACCCGGCGGAACCGTCACGAAGTACGAGGTGAAGCCGTTCCGGTCAACCGAGCCCTCGGCAGAGAAGGAGAAGTTCGGCTTCTTCACGTCGTTCGAGGCCACCACGACGGCGGAGACCTCGAAGTCGATGACCGAGGTGGCCGGATCGTCGATCGTCATGATCGCGCCGTGCGCGCCGGCGGTGGCCGGCTTGGCGGTGACCGAGACGGTGACGGTCTTGTTCAGCGGGAGCGAGACGGTCTTCGGCGCCTTGAAGGTGCCGTCGTTGCCGCGCAGGCCCACGTTGTGCTTCACGGTGCCGGCCGGCCCGCTGGTGCGGGTGAGCTTGACCTGGTAGGTCTTCGACTGGCCGATCCGCTGGCCGCCGTCCGTGGAGGCGCAACGGTTGTAGAGGCCGGTGCCCTGGTTCGGGGTGGCCAACTGACCGGACAGCACGGTGCAGACCGAGGCATCGGACGTGTAGGACCGGGCCTCCACGCCCTTGCGCAGCAGCTTCCACGCGCCCGGCACGTTGAACATGCCGTAGCCCTGGGCGTACGTCGGGACGTCGTTGATCGGCTTGGCCGAGCTGTAGATCGCCCGGCGCAGCGCGGCCGGGGTGACGCCCTTGTCGGTCGCCCTGGCGGCCGACAGCAGCAGCGCGGCGGCGCCGGCGGCCTGCGGGGAGGCCATCGAGGTGCCGTTCAGCATCGCGTAGCCCGGGGGCAGCGAGTAGCCGGCCTCGGGGACCGCGTTGCCGAGCTGCCAGGTCGGGGCGGTGGAGATGGCCGAGCCCGGCGCGGCGATGTTCGGCTTGACGCCGCCGTCCTCACGCGGGCCGCGGGAGGAGAAGTTGAACAGCGCGTTCTTCTTCTTCACCGCGGAACCGTAGTTGGCCAGCCAGGTGTCCTTGCTGATGCTCGCCGCGACGCTGACCACGTTGCCGGCCACCGAGGGGTCGCCGATGGTGTTCAGGCCCGGGCCGGAGTTGCCGGCCGAGATGAACATCTGCACGCCGTAGGTGGTGATCAGGTTGTTGTAGAGCACGGTGCGGGCGTTGTTGCCGTCGTTCAGCGCCGGCAGACCGCCGATCGACATGTTGATCACGTCGACCTTGCGGTTGATCACCAGGTCGGCCATGCCGGTGGTGAGGGCGGCGTAGGTGCAGCCGCCGCCCCACGAGCAGGCCCGGGCGGAGACCAGCTTGGCACCGGGCGCGGCACCGTCGAAGGCGCCGTTGCCGAGCATGTCGTTGGCGGCGGTGATGCCGGCGACGTGGGTGCCGTGGGTGCTCTCGACGATGCCGATGTTGACGTAGTCCAGCAGGCCGGGGCCGCCGATGGGCGCGGTGTCCACGTCCTCGCGGTACTCGACCACGAACGGGATCCGCTCGGCCACCGGGGTGGCCGGGTTGTCGGTGCCGAAGTAGCCGACGTCGTACTTCTCCTTGTACGGCCGCATCACGGCGTCGTCGGTGAAGTTGTTGTTCTGGTTGGTGTCCACCCAGATGTTGTGGGTGGCCGGGTCGTAGAGGATGCCGAACGTGTCGGTCCGGTCGCCGTCGCGGTTGACGTCACCGGCCGGGTCGCTGGCGGCCGTGATCGACTCGCTGAACCGGTTGAACCGGTAGGTGCCCGCCGGGGCAGTCCAGGTCGCGCCGCCGGAGGTGAACGTGGGACCGGTAACCTCGGTGAGCATCGGGCGCCAGGTGGCGTCCTCGAACGGGTCCGTCGCGGTCACCCAGTCGACGATCTTCCGCTCGCCGGTGGTGGTCTTCTGAAGCGCCGGGTGACCGAGGTCCACACCGGAGTCCATGATGCCGATCGTGACGCCGCGGCCGTCCCACTGGGGGTTGTCCGCCACGAAGTCGACCGCGCCGATCTCGTTCGTCGGCATGTAGGGGTTGTCGGCCCGGGTGCCGGCCCCGGGGCCGGACAGGGTCGTGGCCTGCTTCGCCGCCTTCTTGCCGGAGGGTGCCACCTCGGGCGTCGGGTCGGGCAGCTGGATCGTCTCGTCCAGGTCGACGGCGGAGACGCCGGGCAGCGTGGCCGCCTTCACCACCTTGGAGGTGGGGACCTTGGCCAGGATGTAGCCGATGCTGTCGTAGCGCTCGGTGACGGCCGCGCCCAGCGCCTTGAGATCGGCGGCGACGTCCTTCGCCTCGCCCTTCTTGGTGGCCACGATGAGCGTGACGGTCGGGGCCTTCTTCGCCTCCGCCTCGCCGAGCAGCTTGGCGTCGTGCGAGCCCAGCGCCTCCACGGGGGTGGCCTGGGATGCGTCGGGTGCGGCGTTGGGGGCGGCGCTCGCGGTGGCGGCACCGCCCGCCACGGTCACGGCGCTGGCCGCCACGACCGACGCGAAGAGCGCGGCGGAGGTCCGCCGGCTCAGGTTTCGGGGTTTGCTCACGTTCTCTTTCCTCCAGAGAACAGGGCCCCTCAGATGCAGGGCACGCGTGACCGAATCCTTCGCGCCTTCGCTGGTCACTGTCACTACCGGAGAGTTCGTTGTGACCACTTCGTGATATGGATGGCTGTCCATTGTCACATCGGCGGTGATAGGTATCGTCTTTCAGTCCAGTGTCGACCGACCGGTCGGCGACCCGGCGTCAACGGTTCCGACCAACTCCGGGGCCTGCGGCTGCCGGGGCGCCAACTCGACCTGGGCCGGCGTGGCCAACTCCTGGTCGGAGACCCCCAGCTCGGCGAGCTTGCGGGCGCTGACCAGCACGCGCGCCTCCAACGACCCGACGGCCCGGTTGTACGCCGTCACCGCGCCGCCGAGCGACGCGCCGAGCTTGCCGACGTGCTCACCCAGGGTCGACAGCCGCCCGTAGAGCTCCCGGGCCAGCGAGTGCACCGCCACCGCGTTGCGCGCCAGCGCCTCCTGCCGCCATGAGTAGGCGACCGTACGCAACAGTGCGACCAGGGTGGCCGGGGTCGCCAGCACCACGTTGCGGCTGAACGCGTGCTCCAGCAGCGTCGGATCGCGTTGCAACGCGACGTCGAGGAACGGGTCGGCCGGCACGAAGAGCACCACGAACTCCGGGGTGCTGTCGAACGCGGCCCAGTAGGTCTTGGCCGCGAGCGCGTCCACGTGCCCGCGCAGGTGCTTCGCGTGCGCGTCGAGGTGCGTGTCGCGGCCCCGCTCGTCGCGGGCCTCCATCGCCGTCAGGTAGGCGTCGAACGGCGCCTTGGCGTCCACCACCACCGACCGGCCGCCGTGCAGCCGGACCACCAGGTCGGGGCGGACCCCCTGGTGGTCGGTGGCGGCGGTGACCTGCTCGGAGAAGTCGCAGTGTTCCAGCATGCCGGCGGCCTCGACGATCCGGCGCAACTGGTGCTCGCCCCAGCGGCCCCGCACCTGCGGCGCCCGTAGGGCCGCCACCAACTGCTTCGTCTCGGTACGCAGCTCGCCCGAGACCGTGCTCATCGCGCGGACCTGTTCACGCAGTTCGGCGTACGCGTCGACGCGGTCGTGCTCCAACTCGGCGACCCGCTGCTCGTATCGGCGCAGCATGTCGTGCAGTGGGGCGACGGCGCGGGCCACCGCCTCCTGGGACTGCGCGGTGGCCTCGTAGCTCAGTGCCCGCATGGACTGCTCCAGCCGCCCCTCGCCCTCCCGGGTGGCGGCCAACGTCGCCTCCAGCCGCGCGATCTCGGTCGCCGAGCGCGCCCGGGCGGCGTACCAGCCGGCCGCGCCTCCGGCGGTGAGGCAGACGATCACCACGGCCAGCGTCGAGAAGTCCACCCCCGGAGCTTGCCAGACGGGCCCACCACGCGTCGCCGTGCCGCTCCCCGGTCCCCGGTTCCCACCCCGCCGAACGGAGGCGTGGCGCTGGCCTGGCGTGGGTAACGTCGCAGGCATGAGATATCTGCCGCTGCTCATCCTCGTGGTGCTGCTGGTGGGTGCGTTCCTCTGGTGGCGTCGGGAGAGCGTCGCCCGGGAGGACCGGCGCCTCGCCGACGCGCGGGCCGACGCCCAGCGCTGGTACGAGCGGCTCGGCGGCCAGGTGATGAACCTGCACGGCGACCATCCGGCCGTGCGTCAGGCGCTGGTCGACGCCGGGGAGCGCTACAACGCGGCCGGCAGCCAGCTGGAGCAGGCCCGCAGCGTCGAGCAGTACCGCCTGGCCCGGGAGACCGCGCTGGAGGGGCTGACCTACGCGCGGGCGGCCCGGGTGGCGCTCGGCATCGACCCGGGCCCCGAGCTGCCCCCGCTGGCCGCCGCGCAGGGCGCGGGGCAGCTCACCCGGGAGCGTCAGGTCGACGTACAGGGGCAGAGCTTCAAGGCCGGGCCGCAGCCCGGCCGGGACACCCCCTACTACTACCCGGGCGGGCGCTACCAGGGCCGGCCGGTGCCGGCGGGCTGGTACTCCACCCCTTGGTGGAAGACCGCGCTGGGCGCCGGCGCGGGTGTGCTCGGCGGCATGCTGATCGCCGACGCGCTCTTCTCGCCCGCCTTCGTCGACCCCGGCTACGGCTACGAGGCCGCCGGCCAGGAGGGCCTCGGGGATGCCACCGGCTACGGCGAGCAGGGCGGTGACTTCGGTGGTGACTTCGGCGGTGGTGATTTCGGGGGCGGTGATTTCGGCGGCGGCGACTGGTGAGGGCCGACGCCGTCGGCGGTGACTGGTGAGGCTGACGGCGTCGGCGGTGACCGGTGTCGGCCGAGTTCGTCGGTTGCCGGGTAAGGGAGAGCACCTTCCTGTGCGAAATGCGTTAGGAAGGTGCCCTTCCTTGTCCTCAGCCCGTGTTGCGCATGCCGGCGGCGATGCCGTTGACCGTGGTGAGCAGCGCGCGCTCCAGCGCCGTACCGTCGCTCGGCGCCCGCCGGCCGCCCGGTGCGGTGGCCACCGCGCGGCCCGCCGCCCCGGACTCCCGGTACTGGCGCAGCAGTGCCACCTGGAGGTGGTGCAGCGGCTCCAGGTAGGTGTCGCGGACGGCGAGGGTGCGCTGGAGCACCGGGGAGTTCTCCAGCAGGGCCGGCGAGGAGGTCACCGCCAACACCTCCTGCTTGGTCAGCTCGTACTCCTGCTCGATCTGGTGGAAGATCGGGTGCAGTTTCTTCGGCACCAGCGTCTCGACGTACCGGCGGGCGATGCTCAGGTCGGTCTTGGTGAGCATCATCTCCACGTTCGACAGGAACGTGCGGAAGAAGTGCCAGTTGCGGTGCATCTCGGCCAGCACGTCGGCCAGCCCCGCCTCCCGGGCAGCGGCCAGGCCGGAGCCGACCCCGAACCAGCCGGGCACGATCTGCCGGGTCTGGGTCCAGCCGAACACCCACGGGATGGCGCGCAGCCCGGCGAGGCCGGCCCCGGTGTTCGGCCGCTTCGCCGGCCGGGAACCGATGTTGAGCGCGCCGAGCAGTTCCGTCGGCGTCGACGCCCAGAAGTACGCGGGCAGGTCCGGATCCTCGACCAGCGACCGGTACGACCGGAAGGCCGAGTCGGAGACCAGCTCCATCGTGGCGTCCCAGCGTTCCAGCAGCTCTGCGGGCTGTCGGGGCGCGGTGTGCAGCAGGGTGGCCTGGAGCACCGCGGCCAGGGTCAGCTCCAGGTTCTCCCGGGCCAGCGACGGCAGCGAGTACTTGTCGGAGATGACCTCGCCCTGCTCGGTGACCTTGATCGCGCCGTCCAGGGTGCCGTACGGCTGGGCCAGGATCGCCTCGTGCGTCGGCCCGCCACCGCGCCCCACGGTGCCGCCGCGACCGTGGAAGAGCCGCAGGTGTACGCCGTGCCGGGCGGCCACGTCGCGCAGCGCGCGCTGCGCCCGGTGGATCGACCACTGGCTGGTGGTGATGCCGGCCTCCTTGTTGGAGTCGGAGTAGCCGAGCATCACCTCCTGCACGTCGCCCCGCGCCGTCACCAGCGCCCGGTAGGCCGGCAGCGAGAGCAGCTCGTCGAGGATTTCGCCGCCCGCGTTCAGCTCGCTCGGGGTCTCCAGCAGCGGCACGAAGCCGATCCGGGACCGGCCGCTGTGCACGTCCACCAGGCCGGCCTCGCGGGCCAGCACCACCGCGGCGAGCACGTCGTCCACCCCGAGCGTCATCGAGACGATGTACGACTCGATGACCTCGTTGCCGAACCGGTCCTGTGCCTCGCGGATGGTGCCGAACACGTCGAACGTCTTGCGTGCCACCTCGGTCAGCGGGGTGTCCAGCGTGGAGAGCGGCCGGCGACCGGTCAGCTCGTCGGCGAGCAGCTTCGTCCGCTCCAGCCGGGTCAGCGACGGGTATTCGGAGACCTCGCCGACGGCCGCGTAGAGCTGGGCGAGTACTGCGTGGTGCGCCTCGGCGTGCTCCCGGACGTCCATGGTCGCCAGGTGCAGGCCGAACGCGGAGACCGTACGGATGGTCGAGGCGAGCCGGCCCACGGCGGTGAGCTGGCCCGAGTTGCGGGCCAGCGAGGCGCGCAGCAGCTCCAGGTCGGCGATCAGCTCGGCCGAGCCGCGATAGTCCCGGCCGGACACGTGCGCGGTGCCCTGGCGTAGCCGCTGCCGGGTGTTGGCCAGCTTCGCCTTCACGCAGCGGGCCTTGAGCCGGTAGGGCTCCTCGGCGTTTACCCGCCGGAACCGGGCCGCCACCTCGGGCAGCGCGTCCAGGTCGGTGGCGAGGCTGGCGGAGAGGTCGAGGGACACCCCGCGCAGCCGTCGGGAGACCGACACCTCGTTGATCAGGTGGTCCATCGCCTTCTCGGTGGCCGCGATGCCGTGCTCGTGCTGGATGGTCAGCACCTCGCGGGTCACGGCCGGGGTGACGAACGGGTTGCCGTCGCGGTCGCCGCCGATCCAGGTGCCGAAGGAGAGCGGCCGGGCGGTCGGGGAGGTCTCCACCCCGAGGGTGCGCAGCGTGTCGGCGAGGTCGTCGAGGACCTGCGGGGCGGCCTCGGCGTACAGGTCACGCAGGTAGTAGATGGCGTTGCGGGCCTCGTCGGTCGGGTCCGGCCGGTCCAGCCGCAGCTCGTCGGTCTGCCACATCAGGTCGAGCAGTTCGGCGAGCCGGCGGTTGGCCGGGCCCTCGTCGCTGGCGCCGTAGAGGATCGCGTTGGCGGTCTCGGTGTCCAGTTCGTCGGCGATGGCGCGCAGCTTGGACAGGATCGACCGGCGGGCCGCCTCAGTCGGGTGGGCGGTGAAGACGGGCCGTACCGCCAGCCGCCGGGCCGCCGCGGCGATCTCCTCGGCCGGCACCCCGCGCTCGGCGATCATCTTGGCCGCCTGGTCCAGCCAGCCGCCCTGGACGGCACGACGGCGGCGCAGCTCGCGGCCCCGGTGCACCTGCTCGGTGATGTTGGCCAGGTGGAAGTAGGTGGAGAAGGCGCGGGCCAGCTTGGTGCCGGTGGTGACGTCCAGGCCGGCGAGGCGCTGCGCGGCGGCCGGGGCGTCGGAGCGGACCTGCGCCCGGATCTCCTCGACCAGGTCGAGCAGCGGCCGACCCTCCTGGCGGGCGAGGGTCTGCCCGAGCAGGGTGCCGAGGCGTCGGATGTCGGCCCGCAGTGCGGCGTCGGGGCCGTCATGGTCATGCTGGTCGGTCACGATGCGCTCCTTACGCGAGTACGAAGGACAGCGCTGTCCGACTCCCTGGATCGTATCCGCGTCCCCTGCCGGTAAGGAGGGGACCCTTGCAATCACCCGCGGTACAGGAAGGAGTCATTCCTGCCACCTCAGCCGGCGGTCGGCGAATCTGTGCTGGTAGGGGCGGGTGGCGGGCGGCGGGCGGCCCGGCGACCGGCGTGGAACAGGGTGGCGCTGAGCACACCCACCACGCCCAGCGCCGTCCAGATGGTGAGCCCGGTGGCCGGCCAGCCGGACGACCGGCGGTCGAAGTAGATGACGGATTTGAGCAGGTCGGTGGCGAGCCCCGGCACGTTCCACAGGTGCATTCCGCGCAGCCAGGTGGGAAGGAACTCGGGGGCGTAGATGCCGCCGGAGCCGGGGTTGCCGAGCACCACCAGCAGCAGGATCACCAGCCCGGTGCCGAACAGCCCCAGCCAGGCCTGCACCGCCGAGGCGATCATCGCCGCCGCGAACACCGCCAGCGCCCCGGTTGCGCCGATGCCGACCAGGTCGTGGTCCCAGACGTCCAGGACCGGCCCGACCACGACCGCGCCGACGGCCCCGAGCACCAGGCTGTAGACGGCGAGCGCGGCGATCCGCAGCCCGGCGCGGCGGAGACTGCGCGGGGCCGTGCCGTTGCCCAGGCCGAGGACGGTGGCGGCGAGGTATCCGCCCAGCACGTACCCGACGGCCAGGTAGAACGGCACGAGCCCGCGCGGGTCGGTCGGCGCCACCGGCACCTCGTCGGTGATCCGCAACGGCATCTCCGCCTGTCGGGCGGCGCTGCCGAGCACCTGGATGACGACGTCGGTCGCGGCGGGCGCGGCGGCGCTGGCGGTGGTCAGGACCAGCCCGCCCTCGGTGGTGCTGGCGAGCACCCCGTACACCTCGCGGTTGCGCAGGCCGTCGGCGGCGGCGTCCGGGTCGCCGTAGTCGACATCTTCGAGGATGTCGGTCTGGTTCCGTACGGCGGCGAGGACGGCCTGCGCCTTCTGGTCGCCGCTCACCACGCCGACCGGCACGTCGCGGGGCGTGGGCCGGTGCAGCGCGCCGACGTACGCGGCGATGAACGCGGTGGCGAGCACCAGGGTGCCGAGCAGCAGTGCGGCGGTGCGCGGAGGCCTGTCGCGCATCTCCTGGTCCACACCGTCAGCCTAGGGTGCCTCGCGCCCGGTATGTGGCGTTTCCCGGCCCGGTCCGGGCGGGGCCGCCCGTGCCCTGCCGGTCGGGAGGTCCGGCGGTGGTCCGCGCCCCGCGGGTCAGTTGATCTGGCAGCGGCCCGCGCTGTAGTGGGCGACCGCCGACATGATCTCCGCCTCGGGCCGGTCGGCGAAGTTGAGCGTGGCGGCCAGCCCGGAGCCGTAGAAGGCGTTCAGCGTCGCGCTGTCCACCGCCGTGAACACCCCGAGGCGCTGGAGCACCCGCGAGTCGCGTGCCTTGACCACCAGCATCTTCTCCAGGCTCCACCGGCGGCGGGAGATCTGCGCGACGCCCTCCCAGGGCAGCCAGATCGCCTGGCCCCGGGTCGGCCGGGTGCGGATCCAGAGCCCGGCTGGACCGAGCGCCAGAACCGGACCGCCGGAGCCGATCAGCCAGAGCTGGATTCCCAGCGGCAGGCCGATCAGGGCCAGCAGGCAGGCCACCACGCCGAGGATGCCGACGACCGCCTGGGAGCGCATCTCCGGGTCCGCCGAGTTCACCATGCCGAGGCCGGCGCAGAAGGCGATCGGGAGGATGAGGACCAGCATGATCCCTATGGACACCAGTCCGCGTTTCGCGAGACCGGGGCGTACCACGTAGGGCTGGTCCTCCGGGACGCGCCTGGCCACCGGCGCTGGCCGCGAGGGGTGTCCTGCCCACGGGTGGCCGGGCGGCGGGGCGCCGTGGAAGGGCTGCGGCGGAGGTCCGGCCGGGGTGGTCACGAGGGCTCCAGGTTCTCGATCAACTTCAGGGAGCCCAGGATAGGTGGCTCCCACCAGCGGTTCGGTGGGCCGGGAAAACCGGTTGGGCGGGCCGGTAGCGTCCGATCATGACCTCACCGATGTATCCCCCCAAGCCCCGACCGGGAGACCGGGTCGCGGTCGTCTCGCCCTCCGCCGGCCTGCCCGCTCTCTTCCCCCACGTGTACGAGCTGGGGCTGCGCCGACTGCGCGAGGAGTTCGGCCTGGAGCCGGTGGAGTATCCGACCACCCGGGTGCTCGGTGCCGACCCCCGTGACCGGGCCCGGGACCTGACCGCGGCCTTCGCCGACCCGACGATCACGGCCGTGCTCGCCACGGTGGGCGGGGACGACCTGATCACGGTCACCCCGCACCTGGACGACGCCGTACTGCGGGCCAATCCGAAGCCGTACTTCGGCTGCTCCGACAACATAAACGTCCTCAACCACCTGTACCGGCTGGGCGTCGTGGCGTACCACGGCGGGTCGGTGCTGGTGCACCTCGGCCGGCCGGGTCGGCCGCACCCGCTGACCTTCGACTCGCTGCGCGCCGCCCTCTTCACCTCCGGCTGGTACGACCTCAGGCCCGCGCCGGAGTGGGGCGACCAGCCCGGCGACTGGCGGGACCCGGCGTCACTGGCGGTCGAGCCGGAGATGTTCCCGGGGGAGGGCTGGCGCTGGCAGGGGCCGTCGACGATGGTCGAGGGGCGCACCTGGGGCGGCAACCTGGAGATCCTGCACTGGCTGATGGCGACCGACCGGGTGCCCTCCGCAGGGGAACTGGCCGGGTCGGTGCTGATGGTCGAGACCTCGGAGGAACTGCCGTCCGCCACCGAGGTGTTCCGGATCCTGCGCAACATGGGGGAGCGGGGGCTGCTCGCGGGCTTCCCGGCGGTCCTCGTCGGCCGGGCGAAGGCGTGGGACTTCGACCGGCCGCACACCCCCGACGAGCGGCGGGACTGGGCGGACGCGCAGCGGGAGGCGGTCACCCGGGTGCTCGCCGCCTACAACCCGGACGCGGTGGTGGTCTTCGACGTCGACTTCGGCCACACCGACCCGCAGCTGATCCTCCCGTACGGCGGCACCGCCCGGATCAACGCGGCGACCCAGCACATCTCAGTCCGCTACTGACCCCGCTCCTCCTAGCGAGCGCCCAGGCTCCTCCCGCACGAGCGCTCCAGCTCCTCCCGCACGAGCGCCGCAGCCCCGCTCGCACGAGCGCCCCCGGCAGCCCAACGGCAATGCCGCACGAGCGCCCCGGTGATCAGGACGCCATGGACGTTACCCGGCTGTTTTAGGGTCCATGGCGTCCTGATCACCTGACTGGGTCGTGGCGTTCGTGGATTGCGTCAGTGACCAGGCGGACAATTCGGGCAGGGTGTCGCAGTACGTCGTCCGCCGTGAAGCGCAGCACCAACCAGCCCGCCGCGCGTAGTGCGTTCAGTCGAGCGACATCGCGCTGGAAGTGCGTGCGCTCCCGGTGGTGGTCACCCTCGTACTCGATGGCGATCCGCCACCGCGGGTAGGCGAGGTCGACGCGGCCGAGGAAGATGCGTCCTCGCTGCGCGTGGGCACCATGGACGTCGTGTTGCGCGGTCAGGGGCGGCAGGCCGGCGTCGTGCAGGACGAGCCGGAGCCGGGTCTCCATCGGCGACTCGCTCAGCGGCTCGGCCAGCGTGAGCACCTCGCGCAGTTGGGTGGTGCCGGGCCAGCCGTTGTGCGTGTCCAGGTAGCTGCCCAACGCGGGGAGCTTGACCACCCGCCGATGCAGCAGCGCGTCCACCGCGACCAGTGAGTCTGTCCGGGGCAACTGCCGCCCGAGGTCGAAGGCCGTGCGGACACCGGTGGTGACCGGCAAGCCGGTGAACCGGGTGATCTCCTGGGCGGAGAGCGACCGTTGGTTGACCGACACCCGTTGGGTGGAGCGTCGGCGGGCCGCCCCCGGAAGCGTGACGACGACCGGGCTCGCGCGTGGGAGAAGATCGACGCCCCACAGAAACGCCGCACTGAGGCCGCTGATGGCGGCCCCCGTCGGCAGGGTCAGGGCAACGGCGTCGCACCACATCCGGTGGTCGTTCTCACGGTAACCGTCGACGTGGACGTAGATGTCGGGCAGCAGCCGACGCCAGGACGGCCCACGAAGCATCCGCCACGTGACCAGGCCAGCGGCGACGGCCTGACTGCCGGAGAACGGGAGGAATGCCAACCCGCTGGGGGTGTGTGGTTCCCGTGGCATTCCGACAGCTTCCCGCCATGGACCGGTCGCGCGCTGCCCCGAGGGTTCGCGGCGCTGCCTCCGGTAGCAGCGTGGTGCGGAGAATGTCAGCCGGGTTTGTGACCGTGCCCGTCGTCGCCGATGCTCGACGTGAGCGCCATGCAGCTAATTTCAGCAGTTCGAAGTCCGTGGTTTCGGCTGCCGGCGGCCGATCAAGCGGTGTCGAGGACGGCGAAGGCGCGGACGGGGAAGGTGCCCATGCCGGCAACCCGGGGCGGGGCGGCGGTGAACCGGAAGCCCTCCGGGGGCAGCGCGTCGAGGCCGGTCAGGTGCTCCACGATCGGGACGCCGGCGGCCAGCAGCGTGCTGTGTGCCGGTCGCTCGCCGGCGGCTGCCGGGCTCATGTCGTCGATGTTGATGGAGTCGGTGCCGACCAGGGCGGCGCCCGCCTCGACCAGGGCCCGGGCGCCGTTCCCGGTGAGGTGGGGCGCTTCCGGGGCGCCGTACCGGTCGGTGCCGAAGTGCGCGTCCCAGCCGGTGTGCAGCAGCACCGCCCGCCCGGTGACGTCGTACGGGGCCAGCATCAGCCGGTCGATCGCGCGGGTGCCGGCCGGTACCCGGACCACGATGCCGGGCAGGTCGGCGAGGCGGTCCAGTGGCGTGCCGGCGAGGTCGGCGCCGCCAGCGAAGCGGTGCGCGGGAGTGTCCAGGTACGTGCCGGTGTTGGCGATCATGTCGATCCGCCCCACCTGGAACTCGGTGCCCGGGGCGTAGTTCGCCCGGGACGCCTCGCGGGTCAGCCACTCGGTGATCCGCGGGGCCGGCCAGCCCGGCAGGGTGATCATCCCGTCGGCCACCACGTGGCTCAGCTCGACCAGCCGCCGCCCGGTCCCGCCGTCCGGCCCGGTCCCGCCGGCCAGGCCGTCCGGGCCGGCCAGGCCCCGGCCGCCCTTGTGCGGCTCATGGAGGACCGTCTTGTCGCTGATTCGCACCTCGGCCACCATCAGCAGCCCGAGGTGCCGGACGAACAGCGCCGCCAGTTCGGCGTCGCCGATCTCCCGACCGGGGATGTCGAGCCGGAAACCGTCGGTCCGCAGCCCGCCGCCGTTGGCGAAGATGACCTCCGCGTCAAACTGTGCCCGCCACTGTCCGGTCATCGTCGAAGCCGACCACGCCGCCGCCGCCCCGGTCAAGATCCGATTCCGCGCCGCCGCCCCGGTCAGTCCGGTTCGCGCCGCCGCCCCGGTGAAGATCCGGTTCCGCCCGGCGCCGCCCCGGTGAAGATCCGGTTCCGCGCGCCGCCGCCGTCGGCTCTGCGGCCTTATTGTCCCCGCCGCGAGATAGGCTGGCGGGCGTGCACCCCCCGTCCGACGGACGCGGGGCTTCTGTCGTGCTGCGGCGCCGCCGTGTGCCGAGCCGGCGATCCCACGGGAAGTGATTGACATGCTCACCGGTCTGTTCTCCGCCGCCCTGGCCGACCCGGGGCTGGCTCGGGCGCGTGACCTGGCGCGCTCCGGTGCCGCGCAGGTCGACGGGCTCGACATCACCGCGCCGCCCGCGCTGCGCCCGTTCGCGGTCGCCGCAGTCGCGGCCGACCAGGCCGATGGGGCCGCCCAGGCCGGCGGGACCGGCGGCGGCGCGGGTCGTCCGGTGCTTGCCGTGACCGCCACCACCCGGGAGGCCGACGACCTGGCCGCCGCGCTGGGCAGTCTGCTCCCGCCCGAGCAGGTGACGGTCTTCCCGTCCTGGGAGACGTTGCCGCACGAGCGGCTGTCGCCCCGTTCCGACACGGTCGGCCGGCGGCTGGCCGTGCTGCGTCGGCTGGCGCACCCGGCCTCGGCCGACGCGCACGGTCGCACCGGCCCGCTGCGGGTGGTCGTGGCGCCCGTCCGGTCGCTCCTGCAACCGCAGCTCAAAGGGCTCGGCGACCTGGAGCCGGTGCAGCTCGCCGCCGGGGGAGAGGCCGACCTGGAGGAGGTCGCCCGCCAGCTGACCGACATGGCGTACGCGCGGGTCGACCTGGTCACCAAGCGGGGCGAGTTCGCCGTGCGCGGCGGCATCCTCGACATTTTCCCGCCCACCGACGAGCACCCGTCCCGGGTCGAGTTCTGGGGTGACGAGGTGGAGGAGATCCGCACCTTCGCCGTCGCCGACCAGCGCACCATCGAGCAGGTACCGCAGTTGTGGGCGCCGCCGTGCCGGGAGCTGCTGCTCACCCCGTCGGTGCGCAAGCGGGCCGCCGCCCTCGCCGAGGAGCACCCGGAGCTGGCCGAGATCCTCGACAAGCTGGCCGAGGGCATCCCGGTGGAGGGGATGGAGTCTCTCGCCCCGGCGCTGATCGGCGCCGACTCGATGGAGTTGCTGCTGGACGCCATGCCGGCCGGCACCCACGTGCTGCTCTGCGACCCGGAGCGGATCCGCACCCGGGCGCACGACCTGGTGCGTACCTCCGACGAGTTCCTCCAGGCGAGCTGGGCCGCCGCCGCCGTCGGTGGCCAGGCCCCGGTCGACCTCGGCGCTGCCGCCTTCCGGACCCTGGCCGACGTACGCGCAGTGGCGGCGAAGCTGCGCCAGCCCTGGTGGACGCTGTCGCCGTTCGGCCTGGTGGAGGCGGACGCCGTCCCGTCCCGGCAGCCCTGGGAGGACGCGCCGGAGACGTTCGACGTCACCCCCGACGACGCGATAGCGGTGACCCTGGCCGCGCAGCCGGCCCCGCTCTACCACGGCGAGACCGCCCGGGTGGTCGACGACCTGACGCGTTGGGTGGGCGAGGGCTGGTCGGTCGCGCTGGTCTTCGAGGGGCACGGCCCCGCCCAGCGGGCGGTCGAGGTGCTCCGCGACGCGGGCCTCGGCGCGCGGCTGACCGAGGAGATCCCGACCGCGCCCGCCCCCGGCGAGGTGCTGGTCGCCTGCGGCAGCCTGACCGGCGGCTTCGTCGACGAGGCGTCCCGGTTCGTGCTGCTCACCGGCAACGACGTCACCGGCGGGCGGGGCACCTCCACCCGCGACATGCGCAAGATGCCGAGCCGGCGGCGCAACACCATCGACCCGCTGGAGCTGAAGGCCGGCGACCACGTCGTGCACGAGCAGCACGGCATCGGCCGCTACGTCGAGCTGGTGCAGCGCACCGTCAACGGGGCCTCCCGGGAATACCTGGTCATCGAGTACGCCGCGAGCAAGCGTGGCCAGCCCGCCGACCGGCTCTTCGTCCCCACCGACCAGCTCGACCAGCTTTCCCGCTACGTCGGCGGCGAGCAGCCCACCCTGCACAAGATGGGCGGCTCGGACTGGCAGAAGTCCAAGGCCCGGGCCCGCAAGGCGGTCAAGGAGATCGCCGCCCAGCTCATCCAGCTCTACGCCGCCCGCAAGGCGTCGAAGGGGCACAACTTCGGCCCCGACACGCCGTGGCAGCGGGAGCTGGAGGACGCCTTCCCGTGGCAGGAGACGCCGGACCAGCTCGCCGCCATCGAGGAGGTCAAGCGGGACATGGAGCAGACCGTCCCGATGGACCGGCTGATCTGTGGCGACGTCGGCTACGGCAAGACCGAGATCGCGGTCCGGGCGGCGTTCAAGGCGGTGCAGGACGGCAAGCAGGTGGCGGTGCTGGTGCCCACCACGCTGCTGGTGCAGCAGCACTACAACACCTTCGCCGAGCGGATGAGCCAGTTCCCGGTGACCATCAAGCAGCTCTCCCGCTTCCAGACGCCGAAGGAGGCCGAGCAGACCCTGGAGATGGCCGGCGCGGGCACCGCCGACATCGTCATCGGCACCCACCGGCTGCTCCAGGCGGCCACCCGGTTCAAGTCGCTCGGCCTGGTCGTCGTCGACGAGGAACAGCGCTTCGGGGTCGAGCACAAGGAGCACCTGAAGACGATGCGCGCCTCGGTCGACGTGCTGAGCATGTCGGCCACCCCGATCCCGCGCACCCTGGAGATGGCGATCACCGGCATCCGGGAGATGTCCACCATCGCCACCCCGCCCGAGGAGCGGCACCCGGTGCTCACCTTCGTCGGGGCGCACGACGAACGGCAGGTGGCCGCCTCCATCCACCGCGAGCTGCTCCGCGACGGGCAGGTCTTCTACCTGCACAACCGGGTCGAGTCGATCGACCGGACGGCCCGCAAGCTCCGCGAGCTGGTGCCCGAGGCGCGGGTCGCGGTGGCGCACGGCCAGATGGGCGAGGATGCCCTGGAGAAGGTCATGGTCGGCTTCTGGGAGAAGGAGTTCGACGTCCTGGTCTGCACCACGATCGTGGAGTCCGGTATCGACATCCCGAACGCCAACACCCTGATCGTGGAGCGGGCCGACCTGCTCGGCCTGGCCCAGCTGCACCAGATCCGCGGCCGGGTCGGCCGGGGCCGGGAGCGGGCGTACGCGTACTTCCTCTACCCGCCGGAGAAGCCGCTCACCGAGCACGCCCACGAGCGGCTGGCCACCATCGCCCAGCACACCGAGCTGGGCGCGGGCATGTACGTGGCGATGAAGGACCTGGAGATCCGGGGTGCCGGCAACCTGCTCGGCGGCGAACAGTCCGGGCACATCGAGGGCGTCGGCTTCGACCTGTACGTGCGGATGGTCGGCGAGGCGGTCTCCGCGTTCAAGGGCGAGCGTCCCGAGGAGGAGACCGAGGTCAAGGTCGACCTGCCGGTCGACGCGCACCTGCCGCACGACTACATCGGCGTGGAACGGCTGCGCCTGGAGATGTACCGCAAGCTCGCCGAGTCGCGCGAGGAGGAGCGGCTGCGCGAGGTGGTCGCCGAGATGACCGACCGGTACGGTGAGCCGCCCGCCCCGGTGCAGAACCTGGTCGCGGTGGCCCGGTTCCGGCTGCTGGCCCGCCGCTACGGCCTGACCGACGTCTCCATGCAGGGCAAGCACCTCCGGTTCGGCCCGTTGCCGCTGCCCGACTCGAGGCAGCTGCGGCTCAAGCGCTACCACCCGGACTCGGTCTACAAGCAGGCCCTCGACCAGGTCAGCGTGCCCCGCCCGAGCACCCGGCGGCTGGGCGGCGAGCCGCTGCGCGACCAGGCCCTGCTGGAGTGGTGCGCCCAACTGCTGAAGGACGTGTTGGGCGAGCCGGCCGTGGCGGGAGCCTCCGCCCGGTGAGCGGGAGGTCAGTGAGCGGGATGCCTGTGAGCGGGAGGTCCGTGAGCGGGATACCTGTGAGCGGGAGCCCGATCAGCGGGAGGTCCGTGGGTCGGGGACCGGCGGGCAGCGGACCCGTCGGCGCAGGACCGGCGGGCGGGGGGACCGGTGGGCGGCGTCACGCGCATCCCGGGCGGCATGAGAGAGTGGCCGTCATGCGTGCTCGCCGTCTTGTCGCCGTCGCCAGCGTGGCGCTCGGCCTCGTCGCTCTCTCCGGTTGCCGTGCCGAGCCCGGTGTCGCCGCCTACGTCGGCGACCTGCGGATCACCGAGGACGCCGTCACCGGGGTCATGGACGACCTGCGGACGAAGAACCCGACGCCCACCGCGGCGCCCGAGGGGCAGCCCCCGGCACAGGTGCCGCAGCCGCCCGACCGCGGCCAGGTCGTCAGCGTGCTGGTGCTGTCCGAGGTCTGCGAGCGGGTCTCCGCGGAGAAGAACTACCAGCCGCGCGGGCAGGTGGCGCCGGAACAGGTCGCCCAGCAGCTCGGCCTGTCGTCCGACACCGGCTACGTGCGCCAGACGGCCGCGCTCTACAGCTGCCTGTCGGGGGTGCCGGCCGGGGCGCCGGTCGCGCCGACCGCGCAGGAGTTGGCGGACGTGCTGGCGGCGGGCCGCAAGGCGGGTGCCATCCCGGCCGACGTGACCGACGAGGCGGCTGCCGGCCAGCTCGACGGTGAGCAGCTGCGCACCGCGCTGGCCACCCGCAAGTCGCTGGCCGATGCGGTCGCCGCGTACGACGTGACGGTCAACCCCCGCTACCGCCCGCTGGAGTTCCCGGTGCTGAGCTTCTCCGGCGACGCGCCGGCGGTGAGCGTGCCGCTGGGCGAGGCCGGTTCCGACGCGGTCACCGACGTCTCCACCCCGGATCCGCTGCCCACCGCCGGGCCGCAGGCGGCTGGCGGACCGCAGGCGCCTGGCGGGACCGACAGCTGAGCATGCCGGCCCGGATCGTCCTGCTCGTCACCTCGCCCCGGCTGCCGGCCGGGCTGCTGACCGCCGCCGCCTGGGACGTCGTACGCCGGCATCCGGTGCTGGTGGGAGCGGAGAGCGAGCTGACGACGGCGGTCCGGGTGGCGGGCGGCGAGGTCACGGTGGTCGACGGCCGGGCCACCCAGGCGCTGCTCGACGCGGCGGCGGCGCACGGCGTCGCGGTCTGGCTGGCCGGCCCGGCCGGCGACGAGTCGCTGGCCCGGGAGCTGGGCCTGCGGCTGGCCCGCGAGCCCGGCCTGGCCGAGCTGGAGCTGATGTACGGCTCCTGGGATCCCCCGGGCGCCCGGCTGCTCGACGCGGTGGCGGTGATGGACCGGCTGGCCTCGCCGGGCGGCGACCCGTGGAAGCGGGCGCAGACGCACCGCAGCCTCGCCGGCTTCCTGCTGGAGGAGTGCTACGAGGCGTACGACGCGATCAGCGCCGGGGACACCGACGCGCTGCGCGAGGAGCTGGGCGACGTGCTGCTCCAGGTGGTGCTGCACGCCCGGCTCGCCGAGGAGCTGCCCGAGGAGCAGCGGTGGACCGTCGACGACGTGGCCGGAGAGCTGGTCGACAAGATGGTTCGGCGCAACCCGCACGTCTTCGCCGACGCCGAGGCCGGCACCCTGGAGGAGATCGAGGCCAGCTGGGAGCGGATCAAGCGGGCCGAGAAGGCACGTGACTCGGTGCTGGACGGCATCGCGCTGAGCCAGCCCGCCCTCGCCCTGGCCGCCAAGATCCTGGAGCGCGCCGGCCGGGTCGGCCTGGCCGTCCCGCCGCCCCTCGCGGAGTCCCAGGTGGACCCGGAGGCGAGGCTCGGCGCGGGCCTGCTCGCCACGGTCGCGGCGGCCCGCGAGGCAGGCCTGGACCCGGAGGCCGCCCTACGCCGCGCCGCCCTCGCCTACGCCGACGCCGTCAGGACGGCCGAACGCCGGTAGGGTCGGCGGGTGGAATCGTTTGTGCCGCTCGCGGAGCGGATCGTCGACGCGTTGCTGGAGAGCCGGCCGGGGCTCGCGACCTCCACCGGCGACCACCGGTACGACGACCGGCTGCCGGACCTCTCCGCCGAGGCGGTCACGGCCGACCAGGCCATGCTCAAGGAGGCCGCGGACGCGCTCGCCGAGCTCGACCCGGACGCCCTGGACGTCGAGCAGCGCGTCGACCACACGCTGCTCACCTCGTTCGTGGACCGGGCCCTCTTCGAGGGCAGTGACATCCGCGCGCACGAGTGGGATCCGCTGCGGCACAACCCGGGGCCGCTGCTACACGCGCTGCTCGCCCGCCCGTACGCCCCGGTCGAGGTCCGGCTGACCAGCCTGGCCGGCCGGCTCGCCGCCGTACCGGACGCGCTGGCGACCGCGCGTGCGACGCTGCGCGACATGCCGCGGATCCACGCCGAGACGGCGGTCGGGCAGTTCACCGGCGCGGCGGCACTGGTCCGCGACGAGGTGCCGGCGCTGCTCGCGCAGGCCCCCGCCCTCTACGACCGGGTCGAGCCGGCGGCCACGGCGGCGATCGCGGCGCTGGAGGAGTTCGTCGCGTGGCTGCGTCAGGGTCTGGCCGCCGACGCCGGCCCGGGGCGGGACCCGCGGCTGGGCCGCCGCCGCTGGGAGGCGCGGCTCTGGCACACCCTCGACACCGAGCTGGGCGCCGCCGAGATCCAGCGGCGGGCCTGGGCCAACCTGGACCGGGTCGGCGAGGAGATCCGCGCGGCGGCCGTCGAGCTGGTCGGCGGCCCGGCCGACGACGAGACGGTACGCCGGGCGCTGGCCCTGCTGGCCGCCGAGCACCCCGACGACCACACCATCGTGGATCTCGCCTCGGTCACCCTGGACGAGGCGACCGACTTCGTACGCGCCCACGACCTGGTCACCCTGGTCGACGACCCGTGCGTGATCCAGGAGATGCCCCAGTTCGCCCGGGGCGTGGCAGTCGCCTACTGCGACTCGCCCGGCCCGCTGGAGACGGCGGACGTGCCGACCTTCTACTGCATCGCACCCACCCCGGCGGACTGGCCCGCGCACCGGGTCGAGTCGTTCTACCGGGAATACAACGACCACATGATCCGCAATCTGACCGTGCACGAGGCGATGCCGGGACACTTCCTCCAGCTCGCGCACGCCCGCCGGCACGTCGGCCCCACCCGGGTCCGGGCGCTGACCGAGTCGGGGCCCTTCATCGAGGGCTGGGCGGTCTACACGGAGGAGCTGATGGTCGGCCTCGGCTTCGGCGGCCTGCCGGTGCGGTTGCAGCAGCTCAAGATGCAGCTCCGGATGACCATCAACGCGCTGCTGGACCAGCTCGTGCACTGCGAGGAACTGCCGGAGGCCGAGGCGATGGCGCTGATGACCGGGCGGGGCTTCCAGGAGGAGGGCGAGGCGGCCGGCAAGTGGCGGCGCGCGCTGCTCACCTCGACGCAGCTCTCGACGTATTTCGTCGGCTACAGCGAGGTGGCCGGGATCGCCGCCGCCCGCCCGGCCGGCGTGTCGGTGCGCGACTGGCACGACGCGATGCTCGCCCACAACTGCCCGCCGCCACGCCACCTCCGCACCCTGCTCGGCGTGTAAGGAAGGGCCCCTTCCTGACGGTGTCACGGGCCCCTTCCTGACACCGTCGGGCTCACCGTCGCGCGGCGGTCACCGTCGCGTCGATCAGCCAGCGCGAGATGGAGTACGCGGGCGGCAGTTCCGCCGGCAGCCCGTCGAGTGGGAACCAGCGCGCCTCGGCCACTTCCCGCCCGTCGACCACCGGTTCGGCACCGGGGTCGGCGGCGGTGGCGGTGAAGCCGGTGAGCAGCACGCCGGGGCCGGACAACGCCCAGGGCTGGCTGCCGAAGTAGGTCAGCCCGTCGAGGGCGAGCCCGACCTCCTCGCCGACCTCGCGGCGGGCGGCGGCCTCCAGTGTCTCGCCGCCCTCGACGAACCCGGCGACCAGCGCCCACAGCCCCGTCGGCCCGTACGAGTGCCGGACCAGCAGCAGTTCGTCGGGGCGGCCGGCCGGCCCGGGGCGGGTGATCGCCACCAGCACGGCGGCGGAGAGCCGCAGCGGCACGTACAGGTCGCAGCCGGGGCAGCGCCGGGCCGACTCCCCGGGCACGTCGGCCAGTTCGGCCCGGCAGGCCCCGCACCAGCGGTGGGTACGCCGCCAGGTGACCACCGCCAGCGCGCGGCCGGCCAGGGTGGCGAGTGGTTCGGGCACCTCGGCGGCGAGCGACGCCCAGCCGCGCCAGCGGCCCGGCAGGTCCTGCGCACCGGCGGGCTCGGTGGCCCAGGCGGGTACGCCGTCCAGGGTGCCCAGCGGCACCCAGTCGGTGTCGGCGGGCAGGTCGGCGACCCGCAGCACGGCGCCGTCGTCGGCGGTCAGCAGCTTGTTTCCGGCCACCGGGAGGGCGAGGTCGGCGGGCGCGGGGGCGGCGCTCCGGTCGGCCCCGGGCACGAACCCGCCAGGGTCGGTCACTAGCTGGCCGGGCGGCGGTCGACGACGCCGGCGTGGGGCGGAAGGTCGAACGCCGTGCCGTCGACCGTCGCGCGGTAGCGGCTCAGCGCCAGCTCGACCTGGCTGCCGTCGACCTTGCCGGTGAAGCTGCCCAGCGCACCCTCGGTGGTCACGCAGGCGGTGAAGTCGCCGGCGGACCGGTCCACCTCGATGCAGGTGGCGTGGTGGCCGGCGAGGGTGGTGTCGCTCTGGGCGATCACCGCGTCCGGGTCCAGCGCGGCGGCGGTGAGCAGCCCCACGACGATCGGCGGTGTGACCAGGCCGTGCCGCTTGGCCTCGGCGAACATGGTCACTGTGGGTTTCGCGTTGGGCGCGGGCGGGGCCTCCAGGGTGCAGGTCGCGCGGCCGGCGGCGGTCTCGCAGCGGGTCGTCGCCTCCGGGGTGACGGTGAGTTTGCCGCCGGGCCAGGTGTACGCGGAGCGGGCCGGCTCCTGAGCCTGGGCGATGGTGGCGGTCTGCCCGCCGGCGAGCTGGTAGTCGGCGGAGTACGTCAACTCCAGTGCCTGGTCGAGGCGGGCAGCCATGTCGTTCACCAGGTCGGCCCGCCCGATCGCCCGGCCGGCGTCGTCGAGGGTCTGACATCCGGTCACCGTGAGCGACGCGATGACCGACACGGCGAGCATGCGGAGGGTGGTCGAGGCGGCGGGCATGCCGACCAGCCTGGCCGATCGGGTCAACCGCGCGCAAACCCGTTGCCGGTTGAGGCACGAGAATCCGGGAATGTCCGTGTAAAGCACTGCCCGGAGGCCGGTTTCGGGCCGGGCTGGCGTACGACCGGACCGCCCGCCTCCGAGCGTCGCCCGATACGCTGCGTTCAACAACTGCCTCAGCCGCACCGTCGCGGCCCACACCGGACCGGTACACACAAACGAGGAGCGACTCAGTGGCAACCATCGAAGGAATCGTCGCGCGGGAGATTCTGGACTCGCGGGGCAACCCGACCGTCGAGGTCGAGGTCGGGCTCGACGACGGCACGATCGCCCGGGCGGCGGTGCCCTCCGGCGCCTCCACGGGCGCCTTCGAGGCGATCGAACTGCGCGACGGTGACGCCGACCGCTACCAGGGCAAGGGTGTCGAGAAGGCGGTCTCGAACATCGAGGACAAGATCGTCGACGAGCTGATCGGCTACGAGGCCAGCGAGCAGCGGCTGATCGACCAGAAGATGCTCGACGTCGACGGCACCGACAGCAAGTCCGAGCTGGGCGCGAACGCCATCCTCGGCGTCTCCCTGGCGGTCGCCAAGGCGGCGGCCGGCAGCGCCGAGCTGAGCCTCTTCCGCTACCTGGGTGGCCCGAACGCGCACCTGCTGCCCGTACCGATGATGAACATCCTCAACGGTGGCGCGCACGCGGACTCGAACGTCGACGTCCAGGAGTTCATGATCGCGCCGATCGGCGCCCCCAGCTTCCGCGAGGCGCTGCGCTCCGGCGCGGAGGTCTACCACGCGCTGAAGTCGGTGCTGAAGAAGAAGGGCCTCTCCACCGGCCTCGGTGACGAGGGCGGCTTCGCGCCGAACCTGCCCACCAACGCCGCCGCCCTGGACCTGATCGCCGAGGCGGTCGAGAAGGCCGGCTACCGGCTCGGCACCGACATCGTCTTCGCGCTCGACGTGGCCGCCACGGAGTTCTTCGACAACGGCACCTACACCTTCGAGGGCACCGCGAAGACCGCCGAGGACATGAGCAACTACTACACCAAGCTCGCCGGCGACTACCCGATCGTGTCGATCGAGGACCCGCTGGCCGAGGACGACTGGACCGGCTGGCAGACGCTGACCGCCTCGATCGGCGACCGCGTCCAGATCGTCGGCGACGACCTGTTCGTCACCAACCCGCAGCGGATCGCCCGCGGCATCGCTGAGAAGGCCGCCAACGCGGTCCTGGTCAAGGTCAACCAGATCGGTTCGCTGACCGAGACCCTGGACGCGGTGGACCTGGCCCACCGGGCCGGCTTCAAGTGCATGATGAGCCACCGCTCCGGCGAGACCGAGGACACCACCATCGCCGACCTGGCGGTGGCCACGGGCTGCGGCCAGATCAAGACCGGTGCCCCGGCCCGTTCGGACCGGGTCGCGAAGTACAACCAGCTCCTGCGGATCGAGGAGGAGTTGGCCGACGCGGCGCGGTACGCCGGGGCGGGCGCCTTCCCGCGCTACCGTTCCGCCTGAGACACCCGAGGCCTCGGGGGAGGGGTGTGACGATGCAGCAGCGCCGCACACCGGGCGGCCAGCGTCCCGCCCGCCGGCCGACCGGCCGGCCGGGCGGGGCCCGGGGCGCCCGGACATCGGTCCGTGAGGGCGGCGTCCGCGCCGAGCCGCGGGCCACCGCCGGTCGCGCGCCGGGGGCGACCCGGGGGGCGGAGGGCGTACGCTCCGCGAACCGGCCCGCCGCGGCCCGTCGTACGGCCGCCGGCACCGTCAAGCGGCTCTCCGCACCCCGCTCCCGGGGCCTCACCGGGCGGGCCACCGTGCTCTTCGCGGTGCTGATCGCGCTCGCCCTGGCCTACACCTACCCGGTACGGGTCTACCTGGACCAGCAGACCGACATCGAGCGGATGGAAGCCGCCCAGGCCGACCAGCGGAAGGCGATCGAGGAACTCTCCGAGAGAGCCGCCAAGTGGCAGGACCCGGAATACATCAAGATCCAGGCCAGGGAGCGGTTCTTCATGGGCCCGCCGGGCGAGACGCTGCTGGTGGTGCTCTCCGACCCGGAGGGCGCCGCCCGCGACGCCGGCTCGTCGACGCCCCCGTCGACGCCCGCCGAGCCCGCTTCCTGGTATGACACCCTCTGGTCGAGCGTGCGGGCCGCCAACGGCGAGCACTCCGACAAGTGAGCGACACCCGAGCAGCGAACGAGAGATGGGCACCGTGACTGTCGTACCACCGCAGGAGCCGGCGGCGGATTCCGTACCCCCGCCGCAGCGGGAACCGGCCACCGAGGCCGACCTGGCCGCGGTGGCCGCGCAGCTCGGACGCCCGCCCCGGGGCACCCGGGCCGTCGCCCACCGCTGCCCCTGTGGCCTGCCCGACGTGGTGGAGACGACCCCGCGCCTGGCCGACGGCACCCCCTTCCCGACGCTGTTCTACCTGACCTGCCCCCGGGCGACGGCGGCGTGCAGCCGGCTGGAGTCGGCGGGGCTGATGAAGGAGATGGCGGACCGGCTGGCCGCCGACCCGGATCTCGCCGCGCGCTACCGCGCCGCGCACGAGGACTACCTGGCCCGCCGGGACGCGGTCGGCGAGGTGCCGGAGATCGCCGGTATCTCCGCCGGCGGGATGCCCGGCCGGGTCAAGTGCCTGCACGTGCACCTCGGGCACGCGCTCGGGGCCGGGCCGGGGGTGAACCCGTTCGGCGACGAGACGCTGGAACTGGTGGAGAAGTGGTGGGCGGCGGGGCCCTGCGTGGACGTGCCGGCGGCGGACTGACCATGGCGGGCGCGGACCGGGCCGGGGCGGGGGCCGACGAGATCATGGTGCGGCGGGCCCGCACCTCGGACGTGCGTGGCATCCGAGGGCTGGTCGACACCTACACCGACGACCGGCGGCTGCTCAGCAAGGCCACCGTCACCCTCTACGAGCACGTGCAGGAGTTCCGGGTCGCGGTACGCGCCGGCGACGGCGCGGTGGTCGGCTGCGGCGCGCTGCACGTGATGTGGGAGGACCTGGCCGAGATCCGGACGGTGGCGGTCGACCCGTCCTGCCGGGGGCGCAAGCTGGGCCACCGGATCGTCGGGGAGCTGATCGACGGCGCCCGCGAGGTGGGGGTGTCCCGGATCTTCGTGCTCACCTTCGAGACCCGGTTCTTCGCCTCGTTCGGGTTCACCGAGATAGACGGGGCACCCGTGCCGCAGCCGGTCTACGAGCAGCTGCTGCGCTCCTACGACGAGGGCGTCGCCGAGTTCCTGGACCTGGAACGGGTCAAGCCGAACACCCTCGGCAACACCCGGATGCTGTTGCGTCTCTGACCGGGCTGGCACCGGGCACCATGGCCTGTGCCGGCGCCCGCGACACTCAGCTCCGGCGCGGGTGGGCGGCGAAGAAGTCCCAGACGAGTTGGGTGGCGACGAGCCCCGCGTCCGGGGCGGCCAGTTCGCCGGTCGGCGCTCCGGGCCAGGAGTGGCCCATGTTCGCCACGGTGTAGACGGTCACGTCGCTGCCGTCGCCGCACCGCGCGTCGGTGCGGGTGACGCCGGGCGCGCCCGCCTGCGCCCTGCCGGTCGCCGGTGTGCAGCCCAGCCGCCGCTGCCAGGTCCGTACGCCCTCGGTGAAGGTCTCGGCGTAGCGGTCCTGCCCGCCGATGAACGTGATCACCGACACCGGTCGCCGGGGCACGTAAGTCTCGGCGGCCGTCCGGGGGCCGCTGTAGCCACCGCTGACCACGCCGATCGCCGCGAAGAGCCCCTCGGTCTCGACGGCTGCCCGGAAGCTCATGTCCCCGCCGTTGGAGATCCCGGTGAGGTAGACCCGGTCCGGGTCGGCCCGCCACGTCCGCACGAGGTGGGCGGTGAGGTCCTTGAGGAAGCCGACGTCGTCGGTCGTCCCGCAGCAGATCAGCGCGTTGAAGCCGCCGTTCTGCCCGTCCGGGTAGGCGACCAGGAAGTTCTCCCGGTCGGCCACGGCGTCCAGCCCCACCATCTCCCGCAGCCGGGCGCCGCTGCCGGGATAGAAGTGCAGGGCGATCACCAGCGCGGTGGGCCGGGTGGGGTCGTATCCGGGCGGTGCGTGTAGCAGGTAGCGGCGGTCGGCCCCGCCATGCGACAGGGTGAGTTGGTGGTCGCCGGCGGCAGGGCGTTCGACGGCCCCCGAAGGCGACGGGGCCGGCGTGACACGGGTCTGACCCCTGTCCCCACCACACGCCGTCGCGACGACGGTGAGCAGCACCCCCGTCAGCACCGCCACCGTCCGTCGCACGCCCCGCCTCCTCCGTGACCCACGGCCCACACTGGATCGGCCGGCCCGTGCGGGGCAACCCTTTCGGTCCAGGCCGAAGGGAGGCAGTCTGCTGGCATGCTTCGTCTCCGCCTGGGGCCGGCGGACCTGTGCCGGGTCCGCTTCACCGCCGGCCTGCACCCGGTGGGCACGGCCCTGCTGGCCTGTCAGGTGCTGTACGACGCGGAGACGGCCCGGATGGCGCCGGGCCCCGCAGCGGGCGCGGCGGCGGCGACGGGGCGGGCCCGGTCCGCCGCCTCGGTGCTGCGGCACCTGCTGCCCGTACGCGGGCGCCTGCCGGACTTCCTCACCCCGCTGGACGGCATGGAGTCGGTCGCAGCCGGTCTGGAGGCGATCCGGGCCGTCCCCGTCCAGCGGGTCCGGGCGGAGGTCGCCACCGCGTACGCCCAACTGCCCGCGACGCCGCTGCGAAGGCGGTTCGCCGAGGCCGACGGGGAGACGATGAGCCTGTTCGGCCGGGCCCTGGACACCTGGCACGACGCGGTGCTCGCGCCGCACTGGGCCGACCTGACGGACGCGCACCGGCACCAGGTGGCCGAGGCGACCGGGCACCTCGCGGCACACGGGTTGGACGGTCTGCTGAACGCGTTGCACCCGGCGATCCGGTGGGAGGCGCCGACGCTGACGGTGCGGACGTGGTGGAGCGCGACGATGTCCGGCACCGGGCACGGCCTCCTCCTGCTGCCCTCCCCGCTGGCCGGCCCGCATCCCCGGGTGTTGGTGGAGCCGGGTCGGCCGGTGCTGGTGGTGTATCCCGCGCCGATGCCGCGCCGGGTCGAGGCGAGCGCCACCGATCCGCTCGGCCGGCTGCTGGGGGCCACCCGGGCGGCGGTGCTGCGCCGGCTCGCCCGCCCCGGCCGGCACACCACCACGGCGCTCGGCCGGGCCGTCGGGATCAGCGTCTCCTCGGCGTCCGAGCACGCCGGGGCGTTGCGGGCGGCCGGCCTGGTCAGCAGCGTCCGCGACGGCGGGGCGGTGCTGCACCGGTTGACGCCGCTCGGCACCGACCTGCTGGGCCACGACGACGTCCCGCCGGCCGGTCGCGCCTGACGTAGGGTTGCTGCCGTGACGACGCGTGTGGCCGCCATCGACTGCGGGACCAACTCGATCCGACTGCTGGTCGCCGACCTGCCCGACCCCTCGGCGGGTCCGCAGGCGCCGCTGGTCGACCTGAGCCGGCGGATGGAGATCGTCCGACTCGGCCAGGGCGTCGACCGGACGGGCCGGCTGGCCCCGGAGGCGATCGAACGCACCCGGGTCGCGCTGGCCTCCTACGCTGCCGAGATCGAGAAGCTGGGCGCGGAGCGGGTCCGGATGTGCGCCACGTCGGCGTCCCGGGACGCCTCCAACGCCGCCGAGTTCCGCGAGATGGTCGAGCGGACCCTCGGGGTGGCGCCCGAGGTGGTGACCGGCGACGAGGAGGCGCGGCTCTCCTTCACCGGCGCGGTGCGCGGGCTGCCGGCCGACGCACGCGAGCCGTACCTGGTCGTCGACATCGGTGGCGGCTCGACCGAGTTCGTCGTGGGCACCCGCGCGGGCGGCGTCGAGGCGGCCATCTCGATGGACATCGGCTGCGTCCGGATGACTGAGCGGCATCTGCACGGCGACCCGCCGGGCATGGGTGAGGTGGCTGCCGCGCAGGCCGACATCGCGGTCGCGGTGGACCGGGCCCTGGAGGCCGTGCCGGGCCGGCAGGCCGCCACGCTGGTCGGGCTCGCCGGGTCGGTCACCACCGTGGTCGCGATCGCCCAGGGCCTCCAGGAGTACGACCCGGACCGCATCCACCACGCCCGGGTGTCGTACGACGCGGTGGCCGACGTGACCGCCGACCTGCTCGGTAAGACCAGGGAGCAGCGGCTGGCGATCCCGGTGATGCACCCGGGCCGGGCGGACGTCATCGGGGCGGGTGCCCTGGTGCTCCGAGTGATCATGGAGCGGGCCGGGATGGATTCGGTGGTCGCCTCCGAGCACGACATCCTCGACGGCATCGCCTGGAGCCTCGCGACGGGCGGCTGAGCCGGCGGCGCGGATTTTCGCCCGCGAGGTGGTCGCCCGCGATGCCGAGGTGCCGGAATCGCGCGCGGGGCTTCGCGGGCTCTACGGCTGACCGGGTGTCGTGCCGTTCGCGACGCCGCTGACGAAGTGGGACCAGGCGGCCGGGCCGAAGGAGAGCAGGGGGCCCGAGCGGTCCTTGCTGTCGCGGACCAGCACCACGCCGGGCAGGTTGTCGGCGACCTCCACGCACGAGGCGCCGCCGTTTCCGCTGCGGGTGGACTTGCGCCACCGGGCGTCGATCAGCTCCATGTCTTCGCCACTTCCTGCATCAGCGCCAGCGACTGCCGCCGGGACAGCGCCTCTGAGCGGACACTTTCCCACCTGCGGTGCAGGCTGGCAATCTCCTCGGCGCGGTCGAGCACCTGGGCCCGTAGCGGGCTGTCGAGGTGCGCCACCCAACCCCCGTCGTCGTACCCGGCCAGGATGAACGGCCCGGCCATACCGGCGTGCACGCCCACCTCGGCCGGGATCACATGCAGGTGGACGTGCGGGCGGGCCGCGAGTTCGATCAGGTGGTCGACCTGCTCGCTCATTACCCCGAAACGGTCCGCCACCGGGCGGCGAAGGATCATCTCGTCAATCACCGCGACCAGTTGTGGCGGCTGGGCGCGGTCGAGGATCTGCTGTCGTTGAAGTCGTGCCGCAACCCGCTCCTCGACCTCGGCGTCGGGTACCAGGCCCCCGTCCTGAAGGACGACGCGGGCGTACTCCTCCGTCTGGAGGAGGCCGGGCAGCACCGAGATCTCGAACCACCACAGCGTGGCCGCCTCCTGCTCCACCGCCACCCAGGGCCGGAACCAGGCCGGCGCGGTCTCCAGGCTGACCAGCGGCAGGATCCGCCCGAGCAAACCGCCGCTCTCCAACGCCTCGTCCGCGCGGCGGACGAAGTCGAGCGAGGGCGTACGCCGGCCGATCTCCACCATCCCGACGAGCGAGCCGGAGTAGTTGATCAGTCGGGCCAGTTCCTCCTGGCTGAGCCCGCGCTCGACGCGCAGTCGTCGTAGCTCGCCGGCCAGCAGGTCCAGCGTCGACAGTTGCGATCCGGTCATCACACCTCGCTCACCAGGTCTCACGCGACGGGCCGCGCGGGCCACCGTCGGCCGGTGCCCCTCGCGCGACTTCCGACCGTAGTCGAGTGGTCACGAGGATGGGGTGACGGTGGGCCCACAGTGCCCTCACAACCCGAGCGAGGAGCGATGACGTGGCGATCCGACGTGTCCACCCGGGATGGTGCGCACCCGAGAGCGGGTGCGCGGCCAGCGCGCTGCACCTGTCCCGCCTGCGGCCGGCGGCGCCGCGTGGCGACGAGGTGATCCAGGTGCGCGCCGGGCTCTGGCAGATGGACGTCGGGCGGCTCAGCCCGTCCGGTGTGCTGCTGGAGTTGTCCGCCGGCGACGACCCGGAGCGTTGGCCGATCGACCTGGTGCAGGCTCGCGTGCTGGTGCACGTACTGCGGGATCTGCTGCGGGTCGCGGACGACGCGGCGCGGCGGGCGGCCTGATCCGGCACCCGTTCCTCGTGCCCGCTGTCGTCCACGACTGACACCGGACGGCAGCCGCGTACGTGAGTCACCCTGGCCGTCGGGATCAGACAACGCCGATACTCTGCAACCTTTTCGCGTCTGTAGCATCGCTGCGACGACGAGGGGGCGCCGAGTGAACGACATCATCCCGACCCTGCCCGAGCTTGGGCTGGACTTCCTCCCCCTCGAACCGGACGATCCCGCTGCGGTGGGCGACATCCGGCTGCTCGGCCGGATCGGCGAGGGCGGCATGGGCCGGGTCTACCTCGGGATGACCCAGGCCGACCGGGCTGTGGCCGTGAAGGTCGTCAAGGATCCCTACTCGACCGACCCTTCCTTCCGCGCCCGCTTCGCGCGCGAGGCCGCGATCGCCAGTCGGGTCGGCGGCGTCTTCACCGCCCCCGTGGTGAGCCACGACGCCGAGGCCGTCCGCCCGTGGCTGGCGACCGCATTCGTGCCGGGCCTCAACCTCGCCGTCGCCGTCGCGCGCCACGGAACACTGCCGCTGCACGGCGTGTGGCGACTCGCCGCCGGGGTGGCCGAGGCCCTCAAGGCCATCCACGCCGCCGGCATCGTCCACCGCGACCTCAAGCCCGGCAACGTGCTGCTCGCCGCCGACGGACCCCGCGTCATCGACTTCGGCATCTCCCGGGCCGACGGCGAACGCGACCTCACCCAGACCGGCGTACGGATGGGCACCCCGTCCTACATGGCACCGGAGCAGGTACGCGGGGAGAAGTCCACTCCTGCCACGGACGTCTTCGCGCTCGGCTCGGTCGTCGCCTTCGCCGCCACCGGGAGGGCTCCCTTCCGCGCCGGCAACGCCGTGGAGCTCGTCTACCGCGTCACGCAGGGCGAACCCGATCTTGACGGGATCACCGACCCGGGGCTGCGGGAGCTGGTCAGCCGGTGCCTGGCGAAGGAGCCGCAGCTGCGCCCGACGCCGCAGGACGTCATCGCCGCCTACGTCGACCGCAGTGCGGCAGCCACCGGGCAGGGCTGGCTGCCCGACGGTCTCGAAGAGACCCTTCCCCAGATCGGGGCCGCTCTGACCGTCCCCGCGAGGGCGCCCGGCATCGCACCGACCTTGGCCGTCACCAAGCCGATCGGCCAGGACGGGCTCGCTGACGGCGCTCCTGGACCCGACACCGTCGCCGAACCGGTCGCCGCGGTGCTGACGAAGCTACCGGATCTGACGACCCATGCCCTGCCGCCGATCGACACCCGGCGCCGGAGTTGGCGTCGACCGGCTGTCGCCGCGGCGGTCGGCGTGCTCGTGGTGGTGCTGGGTGGGACGTATCTCGCCAGTGGCGGCGTGGGATCCGGTGCACCTTCGGCCGGCGGCCCGCCGACCGATCTTGCCGCCGCCGCCCCTGCCGCCCCGATCGCCGGTGGCCCCTCCGGCCCCGCCAGTTCTCCCCACGCTCCCGGTGCGACCAGTGCAACCGGTGCGACCGGCCCGACCGGTGCGACGAATGCGCCCGGTGCGCCCGGTGGCGGTCCGGGCGTGGTCACCAGCCCGTCGGTCGGTCGGACGCCGACCAAGGACGATCCGGGCGTCCCGGCGCCGACCAGGACCGCGCCGCGCGCCTCGGGGCTGCCCTCGGGGCCGTTCAACCCCGACAACATGGTGATCGTGAGCTCCGACGGCACGGTGCTCAGCACCACCGACACGAAACACGGCTCGAAGGTGGTGACCGCCGCCTGGGGAGACCTTCCCGGCCAGAGATGGAAATTCGAGTCGGACGGCGAAGTCATGGTCGTGAGGTCTCTACCGTCCATGCAGTTCACCATCAACTATGACGAGCGCGGAATCCTGAAACCAACCAGCTTCGGAAATCTCTACGGGTGGGTCTACGACTCCGGGAAACGCCAGTTCCGCAAGCGGAACGCGAGCGGGTGCCTGACCTCCCGGGGCTCCGGCCAGCCGGTCGGCTACGGCGCGTGCGACGGCAGCGAGAACCAGCGCTGGCGAATAGTGTCCTGACCGTCGGGGCCGCAATGAGTCCGACACGTGTCGCGACTCGTTGACGGTACTCCGCATTACGCACTAGTGTGCAATGCGTGGACACCACACAACTGTTGAAGGGCGTGCTGGATCTCGCGGTCCTCGCCGTGCTCCGCGAGGAGGACGGCTACGGCTACGACATCCTCCGCCGGCTGCGCGACGCCGGGCTGGAGGAGGTCGGCGACGCCTCGGTCTACGGCACGCTGCGCCGGCTCTACGCCGCTGGCCTGCTGACCACCTACGTCGTGCCGAGCGAGTCCGGCCCGCACCGCAAGTACTACTCCCTCAACGCCGCCGGCCGGGACCAGCTCACCCGCTCCGGCAAGCTCTGGCGCTCGTTCGCCACCACCATGGACGCACTGCTCGACGATCGGGGGATGGCGGCATGACCGTCACTGAGCAGGAAATCGCGGACTACGCCGCACGGGTCCGGGCCGCGCTGGCCGACCTGCCGCCGGCACACCGCGACGAGTTGACCGAGGACCTGCCGGAGCACCTCGCCGAAGTCGCCGCCGAGGCCGGCGGCACGCTGGTCGAGCGGCTCGGCGAGCCCGAGGCGTACGCGGCCGAGCTGCGCGCCGCCGCCGGGGTCGGCGCCGCCGTCGCCGGCGGTCGCCGCCTGGACCGTCGCCTCGGCGTCGCCGTGGACCGGCTCCGTGGGCGGGCGCACCGCTGGGACGTCCAACTCGGACCACCCCTCGGGTACGCCACCGCCAGCGAGTTCCTCCGGCTGCTCCGGCCGGCCTGGTGGGTGCTGCGTGGCTACCTGGCCGCCATGCTCGTCACGGTCGCCACCACCGGCGACACGTTCGGTGTGCTGCCCGAGCTCAACGGCAGCACCCTGGCCGGCCTGGTGCTGCTCGCCGGCAGCGTGCTCGCCTCGATCTGGCTCGGCCACCACACGCCCGGCCTGTCCCGGCCCAAACGGCGGATGCTGCACGCCGGCACGGCGGTCCTGGTGGTCTTCGGGCTGGTCGGCCTCGCGGACATGAACGGCCGCGTCGGCAGCGGGGACTTCGGCTACGAGCAGATCTCGATCGACGGCCGGTACGACCACATCCGGGACGTCTTCGTCTACGACCGCGAGGGCCGGCTGGTGGAGAACGCCCGGCTCTTCGACCAGAACGGCGACCCGATCCGGCTCGGCCACCCGGACTGCCTCGACCTGCGGATCCCGGACGAGCGCGGCAACCCGCTACTGCGCACGTACCCGTACTGCCCGGAGCAGGCGCCGTTCGCGCCGCGGGCGCCGGGCGGCTCACTGCCGTCGACAGGCGTGCCGCCGCTGCCGACACCCACCACGTCGGAGGGCCAGACCGAGCCCACGCCCGCCCCGAGCAGCACCCCGACCACGGCGCCCACGCCGTCGGACACCACGGCCGGAACGCCCGTGCCGAACCGCACGTGAAACGGATCATGCCGCGGAAGCTGTGAAATAGCTGAACGGATGAGTCCAGCGGGGCAACGGCTGTCGGCCCCTGTCGCTACGGTGTCGTCTGCTCACCCACCCCTTGGAAGGAAAACGCGTGTCAGAGCAGGTCGCACCGCCCCCCGCGCCGGACGCCAGCCAGCCCCCGTCGGCCGTCCAGGCGCCGCCCCCGGCGGAGCCCGAGGCGAAGAAGTCCGGTTCCAAGAAGCTGCTCGGCATCGTGGGCGCGATCGTCGTGTTCCTGGTCGTCGCGGGCCTCAAGTTCGGCATCGGCTCGGCGATCGGCAACTTCTTCAACAAGGACGAGACCGCCGAGGCCAAGGCCGGTGACTGCATCGCCGAGCTGCCCGAGGTGACTGGCACGAAGGAGGAGAAGGTCGACGGCGCGAAGGTCGTCGAGTGCACCTCCGCCGATGCCGTCTACAACGTGGTCGGCCGGGTCGACGGGCAGACCACGGCGCAGGCCCGCTCCGGCGAGGCGTGCGGGCAGTACATCAAGGAGGGCCAGGAGGGCTACCTCTTTTACAGCATCGAGCCGGGCAAGACCGGCTACCTGCTCTGCCTGACGAAGAAGGCCTGATTCCCCCAGCACCACAGCACCACAGCACCGCCGTCGGCGGCGCGGACGACGTCCGCGCCGCCGACGGCGTCTGCGGAGCCGCCCCGCGAACAGGAGGTGAATGCCACTGTTCCGGCGTCTTCCCCGGGTGCTCACTGCGTGGCAGGCTACCGACACGTAGGACCACTGGGCGACCAGCCAACGATGACTGACCGCTAGGAGGAGGGCCGATGGGCGAATTGGTGAGCTACCGCAACAACGGGGGGACCAGCGAGGGGTATCTCGCGATACCCTCCGGCGGTGCGACCAGCCCCGCGGTCATCGTCATCCAGGACTGGTGGGGCCTGGTGCCGCACGTCCGGGCAGTTGTGGACCGCTTCGCCGAGGCCGGTTTCGTCGCCCTCGCCCCGGACTTCCGCCGCGGCGGCCCGGCGAGCAAGCCCAGTGAGCCCCGACAGATGCTGAACGGCCCGCAGATGGACGAGGCGGCGGCGGACATCGCCGGCGCGGCGGACTACCTCGCCGGGCGGCCCGAGGTCACCGGCAAGGTGGGCTGCGCGGGCTTCTGCGCCGGTGCCAGCCTGGCCCTCTGGGCGGCGACCCGTTCCGAGCGGATCGTCGCCACCGCCGCCTTCTACCCCCGGCTGCCGTGGGACGGGATGAGCCCCGAGTGGGCCGACTACGCCGGCAAGGCCGCGCACATCCACTGCTCCGAAGAGGACGGCACCTCCGCCGCCGACGGCGTGCGGACCGTCCGCCGCGCCATCGAGACCTCCGGCGGCACCTGCCAGACCTACGACTACCCCGGCACCTCACACGCCTTCTTCAACGAGGACCGGCCGGAGCACTTCGACCAGCGCGCCGCCGCCACCGCCTGGGCCCGCACCCTCGAACTCTTCCGGGCCAAGCTTGGCTGAGCCCCGTACGCCCGACGAGGTGGTCGCCCGCGCCACGCGGGCGACCGACCTGGCCGACCTCGACGCCGCCGTCAGCGACTGTTTCGCCTGCCCACGGCTGGTGCGGTGGCGGGAGGAGGTGGCCCGCACCCGCCGGGCGGCCTTCCGGGACCAGGAATACTGGGGCCGCCCGGTGCCCGGTTTCGGCGTTCCCGACGCGCGCATCGCCATCCTCGGCCTGGCACCCGCCGCGCACGGCGGCAACCGCACCGGCCGGATCTTCACCGGCGACCGCTCCGGCGACGTCCTGTTCGCCGCGCTGCACCGGGCCGGCCTGGCCAACCAGCCGACCAGTGTCGCCGCCGACGACGGGCTGACCCTGCGGGACCTGCGCGTCTTCTCCGCCGTGCGCTGCGCGCCGCCGGACAACAAGCCCACTCCCGGCGAGCGGGACACGTGCGCGCCGTGGCTGCACCGCGAGGTGGCGCTGATCCGGCCCACCCTGCGCGTCGTGGTCGCGCTGGGCGCGTTCGCCTGGGCCTCGTGGTGGCCGGTGCTGCGTCAGGTGTACGGTGTGCGCCCGCCCAGCCCGCGGCCGGCGTTCGGCCATGGGGCACACTGGTCCGGCACGGGCGCGCCGGAGTTGCTCGGCTGCTACCACGTCAGCCAGCAGAACACCTTCACCGGGCGGCTGACACCAGAGATGCTGGACGACGTGTTCGCCCAGGCGAAGCAGTCGGCCGGGGTGGACTGAGGCGTGGGGGGTGGCGATGACGGACGGAACGCGTCGACCCGTGCGACCCGCCCCGGCGGCCCGGAGGTAGCCCTCGATGGAACTCGGCGTCCTGCGCAGGTGGTGGCCGGTGGCGGCGGTGGTGCTCCTGCTGGCCGTTGCCGCGCTCTCGTCCGCCCACTCGTCGATCGGTGCCAGCCGGGTCCCGCCCGCCGCCGACAACATCCCCTACGTGCCGGAATATCCGACTGCCGAGCCGGCCGCCTCGATCCCGGTCGAGCCGCGGGACGCCGGCGCGGCGACCCAGGCGCAGATTCCGCGGTGGATCGGCACGGCCGCCGTCGTGCTGCTCGGGCTGGCACTGCTAGCCGCGTTCGGCTACCTCACCTGGACGCTGATCCGGGGCGCGATCCGGCGCACCACCCGAGTGCTGCCGGACCGGCGGCACCGGCGTACGCCCGAGGGCACCGCCCGCGAGGTGGCCGCCGCCCTCGACGCCGGGCTGGAGGAGCTGGACGACCGGGACACCGACCCCCGCACGGCGGTGATCGCCTGCTGGGTACGCCTGGAGGAGGCCGCCGCCGGGGCCGGCGTGCCCCGGCTGACCGGTGACACCCCCACCGAACTGGTCACCCGTCTGCTGCGGGGCGACCCGTCGGCGGGGGTGCCGTCGATCGCCAGCACCGACGTGCTGGCCGAGTTCGCACACGTCTACCGCGAGGCCCGGTACGCCACCCGGGAAGTCGACGAACGTACCCGCGACCAGGCCCGCGCGGCGCTGCGCCGGCTGCGCGGCGAGTTGACCGCCGTGGTCGCCGACGAAACCGGGGCACCGGCGTGACCGGGACGGGCACCGGCGGGACCGGGATGCGGCCGGCGTTCGCCCGGCGTGGCGAGGTGACGCGGTGAGCAGCACCAGTATCGACGACCTGCTGAGCTTCGAGGAGGAACGGCCGGCGCCCGCCGAGCGGTCCCGGGGCGGGCGGGCCGGTCAGGTGCTCCGCACCCTGGCCGGCATCGCGGCCGTCGTGGTCGTGCTGGTCGCCGGGCTGCGTCTGGTGGGCCTCCGGGTCTCCCTGCCGGTCCTCGTGACCGGGGTGGTCGCGCTGTTCCTGGTGCGCCGGGTCGTCGCCGCCCTCGCGCCACCGCCCCCGCCCCGGTCCGGCGGCAGGGTTCCGGCCGGCGACGACGACGGCACCTGGAACTGGGGCGCCCGGGACGCGCTGCGGGCCGCGATCAACGGCTGGGAACGGCCGTTGGACTGGTCCGGGGGCAACCGGGAGCGGTTCGCCGAGCGGATCCTGCCCCGGCTCGGCGAGCTGGCCGACGAGCGGCTGCGCCAGCGCCACGGCCTGACCCGGGAGTCCGACCCGGAGCGGGCCCGGGTCCTGCTCGGTGACCGGCTCTGGACCTTCCTCAGCACCCCCTCCCGCCGCCCCCCGTCGCCGCGCGACCTCGCGGCGATCGTCGCCGAACTGGAGAAGATATGAACGACGTGGACCGCAGCATGCCCGCCGCCGAGGTCGGCCGCCTCGCCCGGTCGGTGCTGGAGGCGGTCGGTCAGGTCGTGGTCGGCAAGCGGGACGCGTTGGAGCTGGTCCTCGCCGGCATCCTGGCCGGCGGGCACGTGCTGCTGGAGGACCTGCCGGGTCTCGGCAAGACACTGACCGCGCGGTCCTTCGCGCAGGCGCTCGGGCTGGACTTCCGGCGGCTCCAGTTCACCCCCGACCTGCTGCCGGCCGACGTCACCGGCTCGTTCCTGTACGACCAGCGCAGCGGCGAGTTCGCGTTCCGGGCCGGGCCGGTCTTCACCAACCTGCTGCTCGCCGACGAGATCAACCGGACCCCGCCGAAGACCCAGTCGGCCCTGCTGGAGGCGATGCAGGAGAAGCAGGTCTCGGTGGAGGGCGTCACGTACAAGCTGGACGAGCCGTTCCACGTGCTGGCCACCGCCAACCCCATCGAGTACGAGGGCACCTACCCGCTGCCGGAGGCGCAGCTCGACCGGTTCCTGCTCCGGGTCTCCTTCGGCTACCCGGACCACGAGGAGGAGTGGGAGGTGCTGCGCCGGCGGATGGCCCGCCGCCGCGAGGAGGCGGAGATCAAGCCGGTGGTCGACGCCGAGACCCTGCGCGCCATGCAGGCCGCGCTGGAGGACGTGGTCGTGGAGGACTCCGTCGGCCGCTACATCGTCGCGCTCACCGCGGCCACCCGGGAGCACCCGTCGGTGCTGGTGGGCGCGTCACCGCGCGGTTCGCTGGCGCTGCTGCTGCTGTCCCGGGTACGGGCCGTGATGGCCGGCCGCGACTACGTGGTGCCGGAGGACGTCAAGGAGGTCGCGGCACCCGCCCTGGCCCACCGGATCACCCTGCGCCCGGAGATGTGGCTGCGCCGCGTCGACCCGTCCTTCGTGGTCGGCGAGGTGCTGGAGGCGACCCCGGCGCCCGCCAGCGGGGCGCTGCCCAGCTACGCCGCCGGCCCCGGGCACTGATGCTCGCGCCCGCCATGTCGCCCCGGGTCGAGTCGTCGCCGGGGCCGCAGCCCGCCACCGGCTGGACGCCCACCTGGGCGCTCGGCCGGGCGGTGCTGCTCACCGGGCTGCTGCTGATCGCGGGAGTGCTGCTCGGCCGGGTCGACCTGGTCGTGCTGGCCGCCCCGTTCGCGCTCGGCACCGCGTACGCGCTGCGCCGCCGGCCGGCCGCCCTGCCGCAGGTCTGGATCTCCGCCGACGAGGGGCACCTGGTCGAGGGGGGCGAGCTGACCGGCACGGTCACCGTCGGCAACCCGGACCTGCTCGACTACGACGTGGCGGTGGTCCGCAGCCGGGTCTCACCGTGGCTGCGGGTGGAGCGGGTGACGATCGCCGGGGCGACCGTGGCGTCCGGCGCCGGCTCGCCGACCGCCCCGTCCGTCGCCGAACGGCCCTTCGTGACGGCCGTCCCGAGGGCGGTGGCCGTGGACCTGGAGCTGACCGGCACGGCGCTGCGCTGGGGTCGGCACCCGATCGGCCCGGCGGGCGCCCGGGTCGCCGCCGCGCAGGGCCTGCTGGTCTCCCGCGCGGTGATCGCCGAACCGTCCCGGTTGCGGGTCTACCCGAGGACCGAGCCGTTCGACGCGGTCGAGGCGATGCCCCGGGCCGCCGGCCTGGTCGGCGCGCACCACTCGCGCCGGCCCGGCGAGGGCGGCGAACTGGCCGGCGTACGGGTCTTCGCCCCGGGGGACCGGCTGCGCCGGATCGACTGGCGGGTGTCGCTGCGCGCCCGGCAACTGCACGTGGCGGCCACCCTCTCCGACCGGGACGCCGAGGTGGTGGTGCTGCTCGACGTGCTCGCCGAGGCGGGCCGCTCAGGGGGCGTGTCCGGGGCGGCCTCCGTGCTGGACACCACGGTCCGGGCCGCCGCCGCGATCGCCGAGCACTACCTGCACCGTGGCGACCGGGTGTCGATGCTCGAATACGGCCCCGCCGCCCGCCGGCTGCGCCCGGCCACCGGCCGCCGGCAGTACCTGACCGTGCTGGAATGGCTGCTGGAGGTGCGGGCGGAGTCCTCCCCGCACGAGCCGTACGACCAGGTGTTCGGCCCGCAGTTGCTGTCGGCGGACGCGCTGGTGGTGGTCCTCACCCCGCTGCTCGACGAGCGGTCGGCGGAGATGCTGGCCCGGCTGGCCCGCTCCGGGCGGTTCGTGGTGGCGGTGGACACCCTGCCCGCCGATCTCACCCCGCCGAAGGACCGGGGCTGGGCCGAGGTGGCGTACCGGCTGTGGCGGCTGGACCGGGAGACGATGATCGGGCAGCTGCGGGAGCACGGCGTGCCGGTGGTGCGCTGGGCCGGCGCGGGCAGCCTCGACGAGGTGCTGCGGGACGTGGCCCGGATGGCGACCGCCCCCCGGGTGAACAACCGGTGAGCGCCGTCATCGAGAGGGTGCGGGCGCTGCGGTTCGCCGCCGCCCGGATCAGCCTGACGCCCCTGCTGGTGCGGGCCGGCATCTTCCTCACCGTGCTGGTCGGCCTGGTGCTGGCGTACCCGTCGGAGGTGCTCCTCGGTCGAGCGCTGCTCGCCCTGGTGGTGGTGGCGGCGCTGCCGGCGGTCGGGCCGCGCCGGGTCTGGCCGACCTTCGCGGCGCTGGTCACGGTCGGCGGATGGCTGGTCGCCACCGACGGGTACGGCCGGCCGATCGCCCTGTGGCGGCTGCTCGCCGTGGCGGCGGTGCTCTACCTCACCCACACCCTCTGCGCGCTGGCTGCCGTGCTGCCGTACGACGCGGTGGTCGACCCGGATCTGATCGTGCGGTGGCTGGCCCGGGCCGGTGCGGTGCTGCTGGCCACCTTCGTGCTCGGCGTGCTGCTGGTGGAGGTCGCCGGGCTCGGTGGTGATGCCGGACACCAGGCGGCGACGGTGGTCGGCCTGCTCGTGGCGGTGGCGGTGGCGGCGTTGCTGAGGTGGCTGCTGCGCCGCAGGTGACAGCCCCTTTTTGGCAACGTTGCGCAGGTCACAAGGATTGTGCTCCGTCACAGAGAAGGGGCGCGAGCGGGATTAGCCGGCCCGCGCGGGGAAAGATAGATGACGTGAACCCGAAGCGGATCCTTGTGGTGGGTGCCGGGCACGTCGGTCTCTACGCGGCCCTGCGCCTGTCGAAGAAGCTCAGCTCCCGTGAGGCTGAGGTCGTCGTGGTGGACCCTCAGCCCCACATGACGTACCAGCCGTTCCTGCCCGAGGCTGCGGCCGGCAACATCTCGCCCCGGCACTCCGTGGTGCCGCTGCGGCGCGAGTTGCGGCGGTGCAAGGTGGTGGCGGGCGCGGTGACCCGGATCGACCACGACCGCAAGACGGCGGTGGTGCAGCCCATCAGCGGCCCGACCCGGGAAATCCAGTACGACCATGTCGTCGTCGCCCCCGGTGCGGTCTCCCGCACGCTGCCGATCCCCGGCCTGCACGAGCACGGCATCGGCTTCAAGACCATCGGCGAGGCCATCTACCTGCGCAACCACGTGCTGGATCGGCTCGACGTGGCCGCCGCCACGCCCGACCCGGCCGTCCGCCGGTCCGCGCTGACCTTCACCTTCGTCGGCGGCGGGTACGCCGGCATCGAGGCGCTCGCCGAGATGGAGGACATGGCCCGCGACGCGCTGAAGTACTACCCGGAGCTCAAGCCGGAGGACATGCGCTGGGTGCTGGTCGAGGCGACCCAGCGGGTGCTGCCCGAGGTCGACCGGGACATGGGCGCCTACACGGTGCAGGAGTTGATCAAGCGGAACATGGACATCCGGCTGGACACCCGCCTGGAATCCTGTCTCAACGGGGTGGTGAAGCTCTCCGACGGCGACAGCTTCCGCTCCGACACCATCGTCTGGACGGCCGGCGTGAAGCCGTCGCCGATGCTGGACGCCACGGACTTCCCCCGCGACGAGCGGCGGCGGGTCACCTGCCTGCCGACCCTCCAGGTGGTCGATGGCGACCGGGTGGTCGAGGGCGCCTGGAGCGCCGGTGACTGCGCAGCCGTGCCGGACCTGACCAAGGAGCCCGGCAACTACTGCTCGCCGAGCGCCCAGCACGCGGTCCGGCAGGCCGCCCGGATGGCCGACAACATCGTCAACGCCGTGCGTGGCCGGGAGCCGGTGGAGTACAAGCACAAGCACGCCGGCAGCGTCGCCAGCCTCGGCCTGTACAAGGGCGTGGCCCAGGTGTACGGGATCAAGATGACCGGCTGGCCGGCGTGGTTCATGCACCGGACGTACCACATGAGCCGGATCCCGTCGTTCAACCGTAAGGTCCGGGTCGTGGTCGACTGGTCGCTGGCGTTCTTCCTCAAGCGTGAGGTGGTAGCCCTGGGTCAGTTGCACGACCCGCGCGAGGAGTTCGCCGAGGCGTCCCAGCCGGTCGGTGTCGGCCGGCCCTGACCGCCCCAAAGGACGACGCCGACCTGGCCCGCCTCCGCGCACCGGTGCCCTCGATGGCCATTCATGATCCGTTGATGCTCCGCCGGGCCCAGGGCCACTTCCCACCCGGGCCAGCATCAACCGATCATGGGTACGCCTGCGCCCTTTCAGATGGCCTCAACGTGTTACCCGGGGTGGGTCAGACCCGCCAGGTCCAGGCGTCGGCGATCCGGGTGGTGGGCCCGTAGAGCTGATCCAGGGTGCCGCGCAGGCTGTCGGCGTGCGGGGTGTCGACGGCCAGCGCCACGCATGAGGCGCCCCAGAAGTCCGCGTCCTGCGCGGCCTGCCGGCGCTGTCCGTCGTCGACGACCGGTTGCCCGCCGTGCCTGCCGACCTCGGCCAGCAGCACCGAGGTGGGCCGCTGGTAGGCGCCCATCGCCGCCGTGCCGTCGCGGCCGTACGGCCCGATGAAGAAGCCCTCCGGCATGCCGAACGCGGCGTCTGCGGCGGTCGCCCAGCGCATCGGCCACGGCTCCTTGGGCGTGGCGAGCGGCACCGGCACCAGCACCCCGCCCGGCTCGACGCACCGGCGCCAGTGCCCGCCGGTGATGAACTCGGGCAGTGGCGGGCGCTCGGCGGTGGGCAGCGGCGTCGGCAGCAGGGGCAGCAGCGCCATGCCGACCGCCACCGGCACCAGGCGGCGGGCCCGGCCGGTGCCGCGCAGCGCCCGGTCGGCCGCCAGCACCAGCAGCGTGGCGACCAGCGGCAGCACCGCGAGCGCGAACCGCATCGGCAGTGCGCCGTCCACCACGGGAAGCCCCGAGAGCAGGGCGTACGGGCCCGGCACGGCGGTGCGTTCGCCGTCGACGATCACTCGGGGGCCGAGCGACAACGCTCCCGTCACCAGCGTGCCGACCACGCAGGCGACGACCAGCGGACGACGGCCCAGCCAGAGCGCCCCGGCGGCGGCGACCAGCAGCAGGGGCAACCCGAGGAAGGTGTTGTACTCGGCCGGCCCGGTGGTCAGCCGGGCGGCCCCGTCGTCGCCCGCGACCGACAGCGGCGAGACCGTCCACCAGCTGCGCAGGTCCGCCGAGAAGTAGTGCGGGCTGAACATGCCGTCCGAGACGCCCTGCGGGCCGGCGAACTGGAACCAGAGCGGCCAGGCCAGCACGAGCAGGGCAAGCCCGGCGGCGAGCATCATCCCGCCGGCGAAACCGGGCAGGGCGCGGCGGGCCAGGTTCCGGTCCGCCACCGCGTAGGTGACCGCCATCACCAGCAGCGTGACGGCGCAGAGGAAGAGCACCTCCTCGCCGATGAAGACCTGCGCGCTGACCGCCGCCGCCAGGCCGACGGCCGAGCTGACCACCCGCCGGCTGTCCGGCCCGTCGGCGGTGCCCGCCGGGTCGGCGGCCCACAGCAGGCGGACCACCAGCCAGACGATCACCGGAACCAGCCACTGCGCGGTCATGTGCAGGTGGCTGTTGGTCTGCGAGACCATCCCAGGGCCGAAGCCGCAGAGTGCCGCCCCGAGCGCGGCGGCGAGCCGGCGGGCGCGCAGGACCCGGGTGAAGAGCAGGTACCAGGCGACCGCGGTGCCGGCCAGGTTCGCCATGGCCAGCAGGGCGAAGGTGACCGGCGCACCGAACAGCAGGGTCACCGGGGCGAGAAGCACCCCGAGGGCGATGACCGTGGTGTTGGTCATCAGGTTGACCCCGTCCGGCGCGTTGAGCCGTTCGGTGAGCAGGTCGAAGTCGCCGAGCAGCGCCCGCGAGTCGACGGCGAGGAACCATTCGTAGAGGGCCTGGTCCTCCGGGTTGAGGGCCAGGACCCGGGCCGCCGGGTCGGGCCAGAGCCCGTGGGTGAGCCAACCGGCGAGCGCCACGAAGACCAGCGCGACGGTGAGGTCCGCCCGGCGACGGCGGACGGCGGTCAGCAGACGCGCCGGCCGGAACCGGCGGGGTAGCCGGCCGGCGGCGAGGACAGCCTGGTCGGGGGCGGCGTCGGGGGCCGTAGGGGCTGTGCTGCTCACGGCGTCGACCCTAGTGCGACCCGGACGCCGGGGTACGCTGAGTCGCCACCGACCCGCTACCGTGACACTGCACCGCGCGTGTCGACCCGCGTGGTGTCACCCGCCCGGGTGGTGGAACGGCAGACACGGCCGCCTTAAAAGCGGCTGCCGCAAGGCGTGCGGGTTCGACCCCCGCCCCGGGCACGCCGCACTCTCAGCTTCCGCTCAGCTTGGCGATCTCCACGGGACTGCCCTGGGCGTTTACTCTTGGAGTGCACGTTCACGTGCAACGACCCCCTGAGGGAGGCCTGACAGTGAAGACTTCGAACCCGGTGCTCGCCCGGCTCGGCCAGGCGGCCGAGCGGGAGCGCTCCGCCGGGTACGCCCCGACCGGGCCGTACGGACAGCCCGGCTATCCACAGCAGTACCCGACGGAAGCCGGCTACCCGGCGGCCCCGCCGACCGTCAACACCATGTCGATCGACGACGTGGTGGTCAAGACCGTCACGCTCCTCGGCATCCTCGGCGTCTCCGCCGCGGCTGCCTGGGTGCTGGTGCCCGACGCCCTGCTCGGCCCGGCCTGGATCGGCGCGGCGGTGGTCGGTCTGGTCCTCGGGCTGATCATCTCGTTCTCCCGGATGGCGAACCCGGCGCTGGTCGTCGCGTACGCCGTCGTCGAGGGCGTCTTCGTCGGCATGGTCAGCAAGGTCTTCGAGTCGCTCTACGACGGCATCGTGCTCCAGGCGGTGTCCGCCACGTTCGGTGTCTTCTTCGTGATGGCCATGCTCTACAAGGCGAAGGTCATCCGGGCGACCCCGAAGTTCGTCAAGGGCATGATCGCCGTGATGGCCGGTCTCTTCGCCGTCATGCTGATCAACCTCGTGTTCGCGCTCTTCGGCGTGAACACCGGCCTTCGCGACGGCAGCCCGCTGGCGATCGGTTTCAGCCTGGTCTGCATCGTGGTCGCCGCGCTGAGCTTCGTGCTCAGCTTCAAGGAGGTCGAGGACGGCGTCCGGATGGGTCTGCCCCAGCGCTACTCCTGGGTCGCCGCCTTCGGCATCCTGGTCAGCCTGATCTGGCTCTACCTCGAGATCCTGCGTTTGCTGAGCTACTTCCAGGGCGACGACTGACCGTCGTCCCCGTCCGACGGCGCCCGCCCCCGCTCCACGGAGGGCGGGCGCCGTCGTCTCACCCCACCCCACCCCCACCGTGCCCCCGAGCGTCGATCATGAGGTTGGCGGCGAAGTTGATCGCGTTCCTGCCCGCTAACCTCATGATCGACGCGTCCGCACCGGGGTGGGTGGGCCGGGTGGGTGGGGTGGGTGGGGTACGTAGAGTTGGCGGGGTGAGTTTGGGGGAGTTGGGGCGGGCGGTGGAGTTGCTGGTGCGTCAGGTCAGGCACTGGCAGCAGCCGCGCTGGGCGGCGACGGCCACCGGTGGCAACATGTCCCGCGCCGACCTGCTGCACCGCCTGGTGCAGGAGATCGCCAACCTGTGCGCCGACGCGGAGGGCGGGCCACGGCGGGCGGTGCCCCGGCTCGACAACGACCTGGCGCTGCCGGACCAGCTCCGGGTGGTGGCCGCCGACCTGATCGCCGCCGCGCCGCCCGAGGTGCTGGCGCGGGCCGCCGCCGAGGTGACGGCGACCCGCGAAACGCTCTAGCGCGAACCCTGCGCGGCCGGCCGGGGCTCCGGTCCCGGCGTGCGGCCGGCTCAGGCCATGCGGCTCAGGCCATGCCGGCTCGGGCCAGCGCGCTTGCCGGCTCAGGCCAGCGCGCTCATCGGCTCGGGCCAGCGCGCTTGCCGGCTCAGGCCAGCGCGCTCATCGGCTCGGGCCAGCGCGCTTGCCGGCTCAGGCCAGCGCGCTCATCGGCTCGGGCCAGCGCGCTTGCCGGCTCGGGCCAGCGCGCTTGCCGGCTCGGGCCAGCGCGCTCAGCTGAGGCGCTCGACGACCATGGCCATGCCCTGGCCGCCACCGACGCACATGGTCTCCAGGCCGATCGTCTTGTCGTGCCACTCCAGGGCGTTGAGCAGGGTGCCGGTGATCCGGGCCCCGGTCATGCCGAACGGGTGCCCGACGGCGATCGCCCCGCCCATCACGTTCAGCTTCTCCAGCGGGATGCCGAGCTGACGGTACGAGGGGATCACCTGTGCGGCGAACGCCTCGTTGATCTCGACCAGGTCGACGTCGTCGATGGTCATCCCGGCCCGACTGAGCGCCTGCCGGCTGGCCTCGACCGGGCCGAGACCCATGATCTCCGGGGAGAGGGCGGTCACGCCGGTGGAGACGATCCGGGCCAGCGGAGTGATCCCGAGATCCCGGGCCCGCTGGGCACTCATGATCACCACGGCGGCGGCGCCGTCGTTGAGCGGGCAGCAGTTGCCGGCGGTGATCCGGCCGTCCGGTCGGAACACCGGCTTCAGACCGGCGACCGCCTCCAGGGTGACTCCGGCACGCGGCCCGTCGTCGGTGCCGACCACCGTGCCGTCCGGCGTGGTGACCGGAGTGATCTCCCGGGCCCAGAAGCCGTCGGCGATCGCCTTCTCGGCGAGGTTCTGGCTGCGTACGCCGAACTCGTCCATGTCGGCGCGGGTCACGTCGTACACCTGGGCCAGGTTTTCGGCGGTCTGACCCATGGTCAGGTAGATGTCCGGCAGTTCGCCGGCCTCGCGCGGGTCGGTCCAGACCGGGGCGTCGCCCTGGGCGCGGGACTTCGACCGTTCGGTTGCGGCGGCGAAGCGCGGGTTCTCCCAGCCGCCGCCGACCAACGCCTGCGCCTCCTTCGGTAGCCCGTCGGAGTTGCCGCGGGCGTACCGGGAGACGGTCTCCACACCGGCGGAGATGAACACGTCACCCTCGCCGGCCCGGATCGCGTGCATCGCCATCCGGGTGGTCTGCAACGAGGACGCGCAGTAGCGGGTGAGCGTCGTGCCGGGCAGGGTGTCCAGGCCGATCAGGGTGGCGACCACCCGGGCCATGTTGAAGCCCTGCTCGCCGCCGGGCAGGCCGCAGCCCAGGTGGAGATCATCGATCTCGCCCGGGTCGAGCTGGGGGACCTTGTCCAGGGCGGCCCGCACGATGGTCGCGGCGAGGTCGTCCGGGCGGACGTCGCGCAGGGACCCCTTGTGCGCCCGGCCGATGGGGGAGCGGGCGGTGGCGACGATGACGGCGTCGCGGGACGACTCGGTCGGCATGAACCAACGTTAACCCGCCGGTAACTTCGGGCGGAAGCTGCCCGCCGGCCGGGAAATGTCACGCCCTCCGAACCCGCAGCCGCCGGGTGCGGGCCGGACGACGGCCTGGGGCGGGCACGGGGCCGTGCGGCGGCCTCGGGCCCGTGTGGCGCCCCGTGTGGCGCCCCGTGTGGCGCCCCGTGTGGCGCCCCGGGTGGGCGCGGCCGGTCGGGGTGACGGCCGGCGGTCAGTGCCTGGAGGCGACCACAGCCGCCGCGGCGACAGCCGGCAGCAGGGCGTGCGCCCAGACCCGGTAGCCGTCGGCGGAGGGGTGATAGCCGTCGTGGCAGAGCGTCCCGGCGTCGGCGCGGAACACCGGGCCGGTCTCGGTCGCCAGGTCGACCACCGTGCCGCCCGCGTCGAGCACCGCCGCCGTCTGGGCGCGGGCCACCCGACGCCCGGACCAGCCGACCACCTGCCGCAGCGGCGGCGCGATCGCGCGTACGGCGCCCAGGTCGGGGCACGTGCCGACGACCACCTCCACCTGGGCCTCGCGGAGCCGGTGCACAGCCGCCGCGAGGTACGCGGCGGCCTCCGCCGGGCGACGCAGGGCGGTGGCGTCATTGGCCCCGATCAGGATCACCGCCACGTCGGGATGCTCACCGAGCAGCGCCCGGGCCACCTGGGTGGCCAGGTCGGTCGACCGCGAGCCGGAGACGCCGACGCTGGACAGGTGCACCCGGCGGCCGTTCGGGCCCTCGGCGAGCAGGTTGGCCAGCTGGCCGCCGATGGTCTCGTCGAGGCGACCGACCCCGACGCCGAGGGCGGACGAGTCGCCGAGCAGCACCAGTCGCAGCGGCGACGCACCGGCGCGCCCGACCGTGGCGCGCAGGGCGAGCGCCAGCTCCGGTTGGGCGTACCGGCGGCGCCGGGCGGCGAAGGCCTGACCGGCGAGGACGGCGGCGCCGCCGACCGTGCCGGCGATCAGGCTGAGCGTCGCCGCCCGGCCCAGTCGATTGGCGAGCCCCGAGGGGGTGAAGCGCTCGCTCATGCCAGTCCCTCCAGTGTGGGTGAGTCGACGGCGGGGCCTGGTTGCGACATCGCGCCGACACCGAAGAAGGCCCGTCGGCGCAGCTGTGCCCACCGGCCGGCGGGGCCGCGCTCGCGCCCCCGGACCCGGATGCCGCTGACCTCGGTGCCCGCGTGGCGGGCCGCCTCCTGTGCGGCCTGCGGCAGCGACCGTACGCCCGCGCCCCGGACCAGCGTCGGGCGGCGTTCCTGCCCCGCGCCGAGCGCGGACAGCACCGTCGGCAGCAGCGCGGCGGCGGCCATCGCGTAGCCCTCCGCAGAGGGGTGGAACCGGTCCCGGCCGAACATCCGGGTCGGCTCGGCCGCGAACCGGGGCCCGACCAGGTCGCCGAGGGAGACCGTCCAGCCGCCGGCCTCGACCACGGCCACCGTCTGGGCGGCGGCGAGCTGCCGGCTCCAGTGGCGGGCCAGCCAGCGCAGCGGCGGCTGGATCGGCTGGATCGCTCCCAGGTCGGGGCAGGTGCCGACGACCACCTCGCAGCCGGCGGCGCGCAGCGTGCGGACCGCGTCGACCAGGTAGCGCACCGCCAGGGCGAACGGTGCGCGGTTGGTCACGTCGTTGCCACCGATCAGGATCACCGCGATGTCGGGGTGGCACTCCAGCGCCGCCTCCACCTGGTGCCGGAGCACGGCCGAGATCGCGCCGACCACGGCGAAACGGTGCAGCCGCACGGGGCGTTGCAGGCGGCGGGACAGGCCGGTGGCGAGCAGCGCCCCGGGCGTCTCCCGGCGGCGGTGCACGCCGTAGCCGGCGGCCGTCGAGTCACCGAGCACGACCACGGTGACCGGTGGGCCGGGCAGCTTCGCGCCGTAGACCCCGTCGCAGCGCGGCGGCGGCGCCTCGGCCATCGGGATCGTGCGGCGGGCCTGCCGGGCCTGGCCGAGGAGCACGCCGCCGGTCGCCACCACGGCCGCGGCGGCGGCGCCCGTGCCGATCGCCGTGAGGCGGGCGATCTGCCGAGCACGCTGCCAGCGCGAACCGACCGGGACGACGGAACCAGCGACCCCCATACAGCGACATTATCGCGCCGGCACGACACGCCGCTGTCGTCGTGCCGGCTCCCGGGTGCCTGGAAGCCGACGCTCGTGGGTACCTGTACGGGTGACCGGGGGACCGGTTTGCGCGGGCGCGTCATCCTGGCACGTGGAGAGGGGCCGAACATGGGGAAGACATTGAAACGCAGCGCGGCGTTCAGCGCGCTGGCCCGGGCGCTCGCGACCGGGTCGCGGGGCGGGCCGTCGCTCGGGGCACGGCTGGGCGCGCTGCCCCGCATGATCCGGGCGACCACCCGGGGGGAGTACGACGGCGGCCTGCGGCTGGCCCTGATGACCGCGGCGACGGCGTACATCGTCTCGCCGATCGACCTGCTTCCGGAGATTCCGCTGGCGATCTTCGGGCTGGCCGACGACGCGGTCATGGTGACCTGGCTGGCCGGCAGCGTGCTGGCCGAGACCGAGCGGTTCCTGGAGTGGGAGGCCCGGCGCAGCTCAGTGATCCCCGGACACGTGGCGTCCTGAACCCACGTACCCTGGGGCGTCGAGGAAGACATCTGCCCGGCCTCCGCCGGCGCCGGAGGAGAAGGGCACAACCAGGTGCGGTACTACGACAACGTCGTCGAGCTGATCGGCAACACCCCGCTGGTACGGCTGCGCAATGTCACGGCCGGCATCCAGGCCACCGTGCTGGCGAAGGTGGAGTACCTCAACCCGGGCGGTTCGGTGAAGGACCGGATCGCGCTGCGGATGGTGGAGGACGCGGAGAAGGCGGGCATCCTCCAGCCCGGCGGCACGATCGTCGAGCCGACCAGCGGCAACACCGGCGTCGGCCTGGCGCTGGTGGCGCAGCTGCGGGGCTACAAGTGCGTCTTCGTCTGCCCTGACAAGGTCAGCCAGGACAAGCAGGACGTGCTGCGCGCGTACGGCGCGGAGGTGGTGGTCTGCCCGACCGCCGTGGCCCCGGAGGACCCGCGCTCCTACTACAACGTCTCCGACCGGCTGGCCCGGGAGATCCCCGGCGCCTGGAAGCCCAACCAGTACAGCAACCCGGCCAACCCGCGCTCGCACTACGAGACCACCGGCCCCGAGCTGTGGGAGCAGACCGGGGGCGAGATCACCCACTTCGTGGCGGGCGTCGGCACCGGCGGCACCATCTCCGGCATCGGACGCTACCTGAAGGAGGCGTCGGAGGGCCGGGTCAAGGTCGTCGGCGCCGACCCGGAGGGCTCCGTCTACTCCGGCGGCACCGGCCGGCCGTATCTGGTCGAGGGCGTCGGCGAGGACTTCTGGCCGGAGACGTACGACCGGGGCGTCGCCGACGAGATCATCGAGGTCTCCGACAAGGCGTCCTTCGAGATGACCCGGCGACTGGCCCGCGAGGAGGGGCTGCTGGTCGGTGGCTCGTGCGGGATGGCCGTGGTTGCCGCCTTGGAGGTGGCCCGCAGGGCCGGCCCGGACGACGTGGTCGTGGTGCTGCTGCCGGACAGCGGCAAGGGCTACCTGTCCAAGATCTTCAACGACACCTGGATGGCCCGGTACGGCTTCCTGGACAACTCCGGCGCGGAGCCGACGGTCGCCGACGCGCTCGCCGGCAAGCCGGGTGGCCTGCCCGAGCTGGTGCACGTGCACCCGACCGAGACGGTCCGCGACGCGATCGACTACATGCGTGAGTACGGCGTCTCACAGTTGCCGGTGCTCAAGGCCGAGCCCCCGGTGGTCACCGGCGAGGTGGCCGGCTCGATCGCCGAGCGGGACCTGCTCGACGCACTCTTCACCGGGCAGGCACACCTGCACGACACCATCGAGCGGCACATGGCCGACCCGCTGCCGATGATCGGCGGCGGGCAGCCGGTGAGCGAGGCGGTCGGCCTGCTGGAGAAGTCCGACGCCGCCCTGGTGCTGGTCGACGGCAAGCCGAAGGGCGTCCTCACCCGGCAGGACCTGCTGGCCCACCTCGGCGCCCACTGACGATGTAAGGAAGGGCCCCTTGTTAACGCAATGCGTGAACAAGGGGCCCTTCCTTACATCCGCGCCGTGCCTTCACAGCGGGGGCACAAGCGTGGCACAGGCTGCTCGTACTCGCCGTGGCTAGCGTCGGTGCCGGGACGATCCAGCTTTGGGAGGACCGATGGCAGCCGCGCACCACGACCACCACGAGGGGCAGCGGGTCAGCCGTCGCCGCCTGATCGCCGGGATCGGCTCGGTGGGCCTGGCCGGCCTGCTGGCGGCCTGCGGCCGGGACAGCGGGAGCGTCACCACCTCCACGGGGGAGACGGTGAGCCCGCAGGCGACCACGGCGAAGGACCTGACAGCGCTCTTCGCCGACGCGAACACGTGCCGGCTGACCGCCGACACCACTCAGGGGCCGTACTACTTCGACGCCGACAAGATCCGAAGCGACATCCGGGAGGACCGCGCGGGCACCCGGCTGCGGCTGGCCATCCGGGTGCAGGACAGCGAGAAGTGCGGGCCGCTGTCGAACGCGGTGGTGGAGATCTGGCACTGCGACGCGGCCGGGCTGTACTCGGGCGCCGAGGCCCAGTCGTCCGGCGGGGGCGGCGTACCCGGCGGTGCCCCACCGAGCGGCGCACCCGGCGGTGCCCGGCCGGGCAGCCCGCCCGCTGGCGGCGGTGCTCCGGGCGGCGGGAACGGCGAGCTGGCCGACCTCACCCCGACCGACGACAAGCGTTACCTGCGTGGCGCGCAGGTCACCAACGCCGACGGCATCGTCGAGTTCACCACCGTCTGGCCCGGCTGGTACCGGGGGCGCACCGTGCACGTCCACGCGATGGTGCACATCGGCACCGACCGGGTGCTGACCACGCAGCTGATGTTCGACGAGGCGCTGAACTCGAAGGTCTTCGCCGCGCAGCCGTACGCCGCGCACACCGGACGGGACACCTTCAACGACAACGACAACATCTACGACGCCAGCATGCTGCTCAAGGTCACCGAGGACGGGGACGGCCACCTCGGCGTGATCAACTTCGGTGTCGACGCGGATCGGGACGGGCAGTGACGGTCGCCGACGGTCAGAGCCGTCGGGCGTACCGGAGCTGGGGCGTGACCGCCGGGCCGACATGCTCGTCCCGGGCCGTGCCGGTGGGGGTCCAGCCGCCGCGCTCGTAGAAATGCCGCGCGTGCGCGTTCGACGCCAGCACCCAGAGCACCGCACGGGACCAGTCGCGCGCCCGCATGGCGTCCAGCGCGTCGACCATCAGGGCGCGGCCGGTGCCCCGGCCCTGCTCGGCCGGGTCGAGGTGGATGGCGTTGAGCAGGCCCGTCGCCGGGTCGCCCTCGTCGTCGGGGCCGAGATAGCTGAACCCGACCAGCCGGCCGTCGCGCTCGACCACGGTCATCCGGTGCTCGTCCCGCTCCCACGTCCAGCGCTCGGTCCAGTAGGCGCCCATCGCCTCGGGCGTCGGGTCGGCCAGCGCCTCCGCCGGCAGGAAGGCCGAGTAGGCGGCGACCCGGGAACGCTGGTGCAGGGCGCCCACCGCCATCAGATCGTCGACGGCGGCGGGGCGCAGGGTGACCGTCACCCGGCCGAGGCTACCCGCCGGGGCGGAACCTGCACGGTCGTCAGGTCCTCGGCGATCACCAGTTCCCCGTCGAAGTGCGCGCGGGCCTCGTCGGCGAAGCGGCCTGGGTCGGCGTACCGCTGGGAGAAGTGGGTGAGCACGAGGCGGCGTACGCCCGACTCGGCCGCCACCCGCGCGGCCTGGCCCGCCGTGAGGTGGCCGACCTCGGCGGCGAGCGCGGCCTCCGAGTCGAGGAACGTCGACTCGATGACCAGCAGGTCGGCGTGTTCGGCGAGGGCGTACACCCCGTCGCAGAGGCCGGTGTCCATCACGAAGGCGAACCGCTGCCCCGGCCTCGGCACGCTCACCTCGTCGCGGGTGACGCGGCGCCCGCCGAGGTCGAGGTGGCCGACGCGGATCAGTTCCCCGACGGCCGGCCCCGCGATGCCGTACGCGGCCAGCTTCTCCGGCAGCATCCGGCAGCCGTCCGGCTCGACGAGCCGGTAGCCGTACGTCTCGATGGGGTGTCGCAGCCGGCGGGCCTCCAGCGTGCCGACGCCCAGGGTGATCCGCTGCCCGTCGGTCTCGATCGGCTCGACGCGCAGCTCGGCGGTCTCGTGGAAGCTGGCGGCGTGCCGCAGCCGGGCGAAGTATTCCGCGCCACCGGCCGGGAAGTGCACCGTCACCGGGTGCGGCACCCGGTCGAGGGAGAGCCGCTGGATGGTGCCGGGCAGGCCGAGGCAGTGGTCGCCGTGGAAGTGGGTGACGCAGATCCGGGTCAGGTCGGTGGCGGTGACCGTGGTGTGCAGGAGTTGCCGCTGGCTGCCCTCGCCCGGGTCGAAGAGGATCACCTCGTCGTCCCAGCGCAGCACGTACCCGTTGTGGTTGCGCTGCCGGGTCGGGGCCTGGCTGGCCGTCCCGAGCACCACCAGTTCGCGCATCGACACGGTGACCTCCGGCTGCGTCGACCACCCGCCCCGGACAAGGGTCGACCCCCGGGGCTTCCATGCTCGCGCACGGGCCGGCTGGACTGGGCCGGCACCCCGGGGGTCGGGTGGCTGTCGTGGTTTCGCCGCACCGCTGCCACACGGTCTCGACGATGGTGCTGTGCCCGCCTCGCGGCGGACGGTTTCACTGTCGAGGACAGCGGCTAGCGGACAGCCACCTCACGAGTCCGATTGCTATACAAGTCTGGACCACCTCCTTTCCCGTGTACCGCCACGCTATCCAGCCCTCGCGCGCCCGGCAACGGATTTCGATCACACGGCACTTCCCGGGAGTGCCGTGCCGCGTCAGGAGGTCTCGGCGATGCCGATCGGGCCCTCGCGGGGGCCCTCCTCGCTGGCCGGCTGCACGGCCAGCGACGGGAAGTCGGCCAGGTCACCCTCCGGCTCGGCGTCCCACTCGGGGAAGACCAGGTCGCTCTGGAGGTAGAGGCAGAGCAACTGGGTGAGTTGGCGCAGGCCGTCGAGGTGGGTGCGTTCGTGCCCGTGGGTGGCGTCCACGCCGAAGCCGAGCAGCGCCACCCGGGCGTGTGCCCCGGCCTCCACGGCTGCCGCCACGTCCGAGCGGTAGTAGTCGAAGACGTCCCGGACCAGGCGTACGCCGTGTTCGGCGGCGATCGAGGCCAGGTTGCGGGTCAGGTGGTAGTCGAACGGGCCGACCCCGTCGCCCATCGCCAGGGTTGCCGCGTCCTCGCGGGACTGCTGGCCTGGGGCGACCACCGCCGCGTCCACCGAGACGATCTCCGCCACGTCGGGGTCGAGGCCGTGTGAGGCGCCGTGCCCGATCTCCTCGGTCACGGTGACCAGCAGGTGCGCGGTGACCGCCGGCCGGGCGCCCGCGTCGACCATCGCCTTGAACGCGGTCAGCACCGCCGCCACGCCCGCCTTGTCGTCCAGGTGCCGGGACTTGACGTACCCGGAGGGGGTGATGGTGGGGTTCGGCAGGAACGCGACGAAGTCCCCGGCGTCGATGCCGAGCGCGCGCAGGCCGGCGATGTCGTCGACCGGCTCGTCGACGCGGATCTCCACCTGCTCCCAGCCCACGCCCTGGAGGTCCACGCCGTCGTTGTAGCGGTGCCCGCTGGCCTTGAGGGGGAGCACCTGGCCGGTGACCACCCGGTCCAGGTCGTCGGTGAAGATCCGCACGTGCGCGCCCTCGGCGAACCGGGCGCTGTGCGTGCCGATCGGTTTCAGCTCCAGCCGGCCGTTCTCCTTGAGCCGCTTGACCATGCCGCCGATGGTGTCGGTGTGCACCACGATCGCCCGGTCGGCGCCGGTGGAGCGGGGGCCGGGCAGGTGGGCGCTGAGCGCGCCGCGCCGGGTCAGGGTGGAGCCGATGCCGAGCGCGGAGAGCCGCTCGCCGACGTACTGCTGCACGTGGTCCGTACGCCCCGACGGGCTCGGGATCTCCAGCAGCTCCAGCAGCACCTGGCGCAGGTAGTCCAGGTCGATCTCCAAGGGCCTCGGGCTCACGCGGCACCTCCCGGTCCGGCCGGGGTCCAGAGCCGCTGCGGTGCGCGGGTGCCCGGGAAGAGCAGGTTGACGAAGCACTCGGCGGTCGGCTGCGGCTCGTGGTTGGCCAGGCCGGGCCGCTCGTTGGCCTCGATGAAGACGTGCTCGGGCCGGTCCGGGGCGGCGACCAGCAGGTCCAGCCCGGTGACCGGGATGTCCAGGGCGCGGCTGGCCGCCACGCACGCCTCGGCGATCGTCGGGTGCAGCTCGGCCGTGACGTCGTGGATGGTGCCGCCGGTGTGCAGGTTCGCGGTCCTGCGTACGGCCAGCACCTTCCCCTCCGGCAGCATGTCGTGCGGCTCGAGGCCGGCGTCGGCGAGAACGTCCCGGGTCAGGTCGTCGAGCGGGATCCGCGACTCGCCACCGGTGGCGGCGGCCCGGCGGCGGCTCTGCCGCTCGATCAGTTCGGCGATGTCGTGCACCCCGTCGCCGGTGATCGAGGCGGGACGCCGGACGGCGGCGGCCACCACCTCGTGGTCGATGACGATGACCCGCAGGTCCTCGCCGGTGTGCATCTGTTCGATCAGCACGTCCGGGCAGAACCGGGTGGCCAGCGCGACGGCGGCGGCCAGCGCCTCCGGGCTCCGTACGCCCACCGTGATCCCGTTGCCCTGCTCGCCCCGCGCCGGCTTGACCACCACCCGGCCGACCTCGGCGAGGAAGGCGGCGTCGCCGTCGTCGCCGGTGGCGGTCCGGCCACGCGGCACGGACAGCCCCGCCTCGGTGAGGATCCGGCGGGTGACCCGCTTGTCGTCGCAGCGGCTCATCGCCACCGCCGAGGTCAGCTCCGACAGCGACTCGCGGGTCAGCACGGTCCGCCCGCCGCTGCTCAGCCGCAGCTCACCCCAGGCCGGGTCGGTGACCTCCACCCGGATGCCGCGCCGCATCGCCTCGTCGGCCACGATCCTCGCGTACGGGTTGAGCCGGTCGTACCCCTCGGGCGTGGCGGGCAGGAAGAGCCGCTCGTTGATCGGGTTCTTCCGCTTCACGCAGAGCATCGACATCCGGTAGAAGCCGAGCCGCTCGTAGAGCCGGATCGCCCCGGCGTTCTCGGCGAGCACCGACAGGTCCACGTACGCCCGGCCCCGCTCGACCAGCCGGGCGGCCAGCGCGGTGATCAGCGCCTGGCCGGTGCCCGGCGGCGCGGTGTTGAAGTCGACGGTGAGGCACCACAAACTTGCCCCTTCGTCCGGGTCGTCGAAGACCGCGACGTGGTCGACGCCGGTGATGGTGCCGACGATCTCGCCGGTGGCGTCCTCGGCGACCAGGTGCAGGAACCGGTCCGTACGCGCGTTGGCGACGAGCACGTCGACCGGCGCGGTGACCATGCCGTTGCGGGCGTAGATCCGGTTCACCGCGTCCGCGTCGGCGGCGTCGGCCAGCGGGCGGATGGCCAGCCCCGGGACTTCGTCCTCGTCGGCGGTCGGCCGGTCGTCGCCGAGCGGCAGCCGGTAGGTCAGCGACGGGTCGATGAACAACTCGTCGGGCAGCCGGGACACCAGCACGTGCGGGTCGCGCAGGTAGACGCAGATGTCCCGGGAACCGGCGGCCTCGGAACGCAACACGGCGGCGACGGCGGCCTGCTCGGCGAAGGTCTGCCCGAAGACGAGCCGCCCCCAGCCGCAGTCCAGCACCACGTCCGTGTCGCCCTCCCGGGTCGGCGGCTCCGCCGGCTCCGGTGCCATCGGGTCGCCGCCGGGGCCCACCCGCTCCCGTCGCCGCCCGCCACGCAACCGGTCGGGCCGGGCCGCGCCGGTCGCCAGGGTGTCGTTCACCGTCAGTCGATTCCGTGGCTCTGGAGCCACATTTCCAGGAGTCCGAGTTGCCACAGCTTGTTTCCGTTCAACGGGGTCAGTTCGGCGTTCGGGTCGGCGAGCAGGGCGTCGACGTAATCGGCGCGGAACAGGTCGCGGCGGCGGGCCTCGGGCGCGCGCAGCGCGTCGGTCACCCGGTCGAGGAGCTTGCCCTCCAGGTGGGTGAGGCCCGGCACGGGGAAGTAGCCCTTGGGCCGGTCGATGACCTCGTGCGGCAGCATCCGGCGGCCGATCTCCTTGAGTACCCCCTTGCCGCCCTGCGCCAGCTTGAGCTCCGGCGGGCAGCTCGCGGCGAGTTCGACGAACTCGTGGTCGAGGAACGGCACCCGGGCCTCCAGCCCGTGCGCCATCGTCATGTTGTCCACCCGCTTGACCGGGTCGTCGGTCAGCATGACCTGGGTGTCGATCCGCAGGGCGGCGTCGACGGCGGTCTCCGCGCCGGCCCGGCCCAGGTGCGCGGCCACGAACTCCCGCGCCGGGTCGCCGTCGGCCAGCCAGGCCGGGTTCAGCACCCGGGCCAGACCGGCCGCGTCCCGGTCGAAGAAGGCCCCGGCGTACGTGTCGAGCGCCTGGTCCCGACCGATCCGGGCGAGCGGCGGATACCAGTGGTAGCCGCCGAGGATCTCGTCCGCGCCCTGACCGGACTGGACCACCTTGACGTGCTGCGACACCACCTCGCTGAGCAGGTGGAACGCCACGCAGTCGTGGCTGACCATCGGCTCGGACATCGCGGCGACGGCCGCCTCCAGTGGCGGCACCAGGTCGGCGGCGGCCACCCGGATCTGGTGGTGGTCGGTGTCGAACGTCTTCGCGACCAGGTCGGAGTAGCGGAACTCGTCGCCCTCCCGGCCGCCGACCGCATCGAAGCCGATGGAGAAGGTGGACAGCCCGCGCTGGCCCTCCCCGGCCAGCAGGGCGACCACCAGGCTGGAGTCCAGGCCGCCGGAGAGCAGCACGCCGACCGGCACGTCGGCGACCATCCGCCGTCGTACGGCGGTGGTCAGCGACTCCAACAGCGCGTCCTGCCAGTCCTGCTCGGACCAGCCGGCCCGCTCGGCGGAGCGGGTGAAGGCCGGATCCCAGTAGACCCGCTCGGAGGTGCGGCCGTCCGCCTCGTAGACCCGTACGGTCGCCGGGGGCAGCTTGGTGACGCCGCGCAGGATGGTGCGCGGTGGCGGCACGATGCTGTGGAAGCTCAGGTAGTGCGCGAGCGCGACCGGGTCGATGCTGGTGTCGATCCCGCCCCCGGCCAGCAGCGCGGGCAGGGTGCTGGCGAAGCGCACCACGCCGGGCGTCTCGGCCAGGTAGAGCGGCTTGATGCCGAGCCGGTCCCGGGCCAGCACCAGCCGGCCGGTGTCCCGCTCGCTGATCGCCACGGCGAACATGCCGATCAGGTGGTCGACGAAGTCGAGACCCCATTCGGCGTACGCCTTGAGCACGACCTCGCTGTCGCCGGAGGAGAAGAACCGATGACCCTTGGCCTGGAGTTCCTCGCGCAGCTCGCGGTAGTTGTAGATGCACCCGTTGAAGACGCCGGTCAGTCCCGCGCCGGGATCGACCAGCGGTTGTCCGCTCGCGGCGGAGAGGTCGATGATCTTCAGGCGTCGGTGTCCGAGGGCGGTGGGGCCCTGGGCCCAGACGCCGCTGTCGTCGGGCCCCCGGTCGCTCATCGTGGCCGCCATGCGCTCCACCGCTGCCACATCGGCGCGTGAACCGTCACGACGGAACTCTCCCGCAAGTCCGCACATGCGAGCCAATGCTGCCAGAGGCGGATGGGGTTCGCCCGTTGAGCTGATGCCGTCAGCAGCACTCGGTTGCTATGATGCGCGGCTGCTCGCCCCCAAGGTCCGGCTGCGGCGGCTTTCCCGCCCGGCTCGGCCCGGTGCCCGGATCGGAACCGGGTCTGCGGTGTGACAAAAACCGCAGACCCGGTCACCACCGATGGTCCCGGCCGTGGCCACCGAAGGGCCGGCGCGGCGCTGAGGTGGCGCGGCGCCGTCGCGGGTTCCAGCCGGAGGTACGGCTGCCACCGGCTCGGCCGGAGGTGCGGCACCGACGCCTCAGTCAGCTGGAGGTGCGCGGGCGCCTGGATCAGCTGGAGGTGCGCGGGCGCCTGGGTCAGCTGGAGGTGCGCGGGCGCCTGGGTCAGCTGGAGGTGCGCGCGACGCCGACGGGGCAGCTCAGCCCGTTCGGACCGTGGTTGCAGTACCCGTTCGGGTTCTTCGTGGGCGCCAGATACTGCTGGTGCAGATCCTCGGCAAAGTAGTACTCGCCGAGCCGGTCGATCTCCGTGGTGATCTCGCCCTTGCCGGCCCGCGCCACGATCGGCGCGAACGCGTCCCGCGACGCCTGCGCGGTGGTGAGCTGATCGTCCGTGGTCACATAGATCGTCGACCGGTACTGGGTGCCCACGTCGTTGCCCTGGCGCATGCCCTGGGTCGGGTCGTGGTTCTCCCAGAAGACCTTCAGCAGGTCCTCGTAGCTGATCCTGGCGGGGTCGTAGACCACCTGGACCACCTCGGCGTGCCCCGTCATGCCCGAGCACACCTCCTCGTACGTCGGGTTCGGCGTGATGCCGCCCGCGTAGCCGGCAGACGTGGTGATCACGCCCGGCAGGGTCCAGAACAGCCGCTCGGCGCCCCAGAAGCAGCCCATGCCGAACACGGCCACCTGTGAGCCCTCCGGAAAGGGGCCCTTGAGCGGGCTGCCCAGCACCTCGTGCCGGTCCGCGATCGGCATCGCGATCAGCCGACCCGGCAGGGCCCGGTCGGAGGTGGGCAGCTCGGCCTTCATACGGCGCAGGAACACGGTGGGACTCCTCTCGTACCTCTCCCAGCGTGCAACACCGCCGGACCCGTCTTCCTTACCCGCTCCACCCGCACTCAGGCGGAGCCGGCGTCGGAGCTCGACTCAACGCCCTACGCGCGGCGGGGCTGGTCGGTGCCGCTTCACGGCGGACGACGCACTGCGACACCCTGCCCGAATCGTCCGCCCAGTCACTGACGCAACCCACGAACGCCACGACCCAGCCAACGGTGATCAGGACGCCATGGACCCTAAAACCGCCGGGTAACGTCCATGGCGTCCTGATCACCGGGGCGCTCGCGGCAGCACCGCCCCGCCCCGCCGGTGACCCGACCGTCCACCGGCGGGGGGGTGTCCCTATGTGTTTCGTCAAGCGGCGATCGGGGTGGTGGGGCGGGGTTGGTAGGGGATTTTGTCGCGGAGCATGGCGAACAGGACGTCGCAGCGGCGGCGGGCGAGGCAGATGAGGGCGGCGTTGTGGCGTTTGCCTTCGGCGCGTTTGCGGTCGTAGTAGGCCCTGCTGGTGGGGTCGGCGAGGGCTGCGAACGCGGCGAGGAAGAACGCGCGTTTGAGGTTTTTGTTGCCGCCTCGCGGTGGGTGTTCGCCGCGGATGCTGCTGCCGGATCGTCGGGTCACCGGGGCGAGGCCGGCGTAGGCGGCGAGGTGCCCGGGCGTGGCGAAGGCGGTGCCGTCGCCGACTTCGAGCAGGATCCGGGCTGCGGTCCTGACGCCGATGCCGGGCATCGAGGTCAGGACCCCGGCAAGAGGGTGCGCATCAAGCATCCTCTCGACCTGAGTGGCGACCTGGTCGCGTTGTCGCAGGACGTCGCGGAGGCTGTCGGCGAGGCGAGGCAGGATCGTCTCCGCAGCCTGGGTGCCGGGGACGGTGACGGTCTGCTCGTCGAGGGCGATCATGACCTGCTCGACGAGGCGCTCACCCATGCGTGGTGCGTGAGGCGCGGCGATGGACATCAGTTTGCGGCGGCCGGCCTTGCGTAACCCGACCGGACCGCCGCAGCGCGACAGCAGCTCCAGGGTCGCCTTGTGATGCACTTTCGGGCCGAGGACCCGTTCCAGGGCGGGGTGGATCTGCGTCAGCAGGCCCCGGATACGGTTCGACACTCGAGTGGCTTCGCCAGCAAGGTCGTCGTCGAAGCCAACCAGGACTTCCAACTCGGCCAAGGTCTCGTCGCCGATGTCGACCCGCCGCAGCGTGTGCGGCAGGGTGCGGGCCGCGTCAGCGATGACATAGGCGTCACGAGCGTCAGTCTTCGCCGAACCCGGGTGCAGGTCAGCGATCCGACGCATCGCCAGCCCCGGTAGATAGGCCACCTGATGCCCACACGCCCGAGCCACCGCGACCGGCAAGGCGCCGATCGAGGCCGGCTGGTCGACCACCACCAACACCGTGCCGTGACGGGCGAGTTTGTCGAACAGCTGCCGCAGCCGGGCCTCGGTATTCGGCAACGGCGCGTCGTGCAGCCGCTTGCCGTTCGGGGCCAACCCGACCGCGTGGTGATCACCCTTGCCGACGTCCAACCCGAGGTAGACGCCGTAACCGTCGTGCACCACACCCGCCTCCACGCATCCTCTCGTGGCCCCGGCCGCTGGTCAGGCGTCGGACTGCCGGCAGCCACGTTACGAAGAGACCTACCCCAACACGGGTGGCCGTGTCCCTATCAGCGGTCCGCCGACGCCACCCGACCCGGCGACAACACCCCCCGGATCATCCACACGACAGGGGAAGTAAGTCATACCGGGCCGGGCGACCGAGGGTCCCCGACTGGGGACAATCAAAAAGGTAACGGGGGTTGGGCGGGTGCTGATGGGCGCCGTGCTCGCCCGTGGTACCGGTGGCCGGGTTCGGGTCGGTCGGTGGGCGGTCCGGGCCGGTACCGGTTTGGGCCGGTAGGTGGATCCGGGCCGGTAGGTGGATCCGGGCCGGTAGGTGGGTTTGGGCCGGTACCGGTTTGGGCCGGTACCGGTTTGGGCCGGGGGCCGGGTCCGGGCTGGTGGCCGGGTTCGGGCCGGTGGGCGGGTCCGGGCTGGTACCGGGTACGGGCCGGCGGCCGGGTTCGGGCCGGTGGGCGGGTCCGGGCTGGTACCGGGTACGGGCCGGTGGGCGGAGCCGGGTCGGTGGGCGGAGCCGGGTCGGTGGTGGGTCAGAGGGCGGCGGTGATTCGGGCGGCGTGGGCCTCGGCCTCGGCGTCGTCGGCGTAGCGGGTGCGGGGCCAGAAGAAGCCGCGTAGGCCGTCGCCCCTGGTGCGGGGCACCACGTGGGTGTGCAGGTGCGGGACGGACTGGGACACCTTGTTGTTCATCGCCACGAACGTCCCGCCGGCACCCAGACCGGTCTCCACCGCGACCGCCAGCCGGCGCACCAGGCCGAAATAGCCGGCCAGCGCCTCGGCGGGCAGGTCGGACAGGGTGACCAGGTGGCTGCGCGGCACCACCAGCACGTGGCCCTTGAAGACCGGTCGGGTGTCCAGGAACGCCATCCCGTCGGGCTCGTCGGCGACCCGGAAGGCGGGGACGTCGCCCGCCACGATCCCGCAGAACGCACACCCGCTCATCCGCCCAGGCTATGCCGACAGCCCGACAGCCCGACAGCCCGGCAGCCCGGCAGCCCGGCAGCCCGGCAGCCCGGCATCCCGGCATCCCGGCAGCCAGGCAGCCAGGCAGGCCGGCGGGCCGGCAGTCCGGGAGCCCGGGAGCCCGGGAGGACCTTTCCGTTCCAGCCTGCGGGACGGGGGATTAGCCTCACGGGATGAGTCACGGCTTCGACACGCTCGCCATCCACGCCGGCCAGGATCCCGAGGCCCGCACCGGCGCGGTGATCCCACCGATCTACCAGACCAGCACGTACGCCCAGGACGCCGTCGGCGCGCCCCGGCTGGGCTACGAGTACAGCCGTTCCGGCAACCCGACCCGCGACGCCCTCCAGGAGTGCCTCGCCGCGTTGGAGGGTGGGCCGGTCGGGCTTGCCTTCGCCAGCGGCCTGGCAGCCGAGGACACCCTGCTGCGTACCGTCTGCAAGCCGGGCGACCACGTGGTGATCCCCGACGACGCGTACGGCGGCACGTACCGGCTCTTCGCCCGGGTCGCCGAGCGCTGGGGGCTGGACTTCACCCCGGCGAAGGTCTCCGACCCCGACGCGATCCGGGCCGCCGTCGAGCCGGGCCGCACCCGGATCGTCTGGGTGGAGACGCCCACCAACCCGCTGCTGGGCATCGCCGACATCGCCGCGCTGGCCGGTATCGCGCACGACGCGGGCGCCCTGCTGGTCGTCGACAACACCTTCGCCTCGCCGTACCTTCAGCAGCCGATCGCGCACGGCGCGGACGTGGTGGTGCACTCCACCACCAAGTACATCGGCGGCCACTCCGACGTGGTCGGTGGCGCGCTGGTCGCAGCCGACGCCGGGCTCGGCGAGGAACTGCGCTACCACCAGAACGCGATGGGCGCGATCAACGGCCCCTTCGACGCGTGGCTAACCCTGCGTGGCATCAAGACCCTGGGCGTACGCATGGACCGGCACTGCGACAACGCCGAGCGGATCGCGGCCTACCTGGACGGGCACGCCAAGGTGGGTCAGGTCATCTACCCGGGGCTGCCCGCGCACCCGGGTCACGAGGTGGCCGCGAAGCAGATGCACCGGTTCGGCGGGATGATCTCGTTCCGGGCTGCCGGCGGCGAGGAACAGGCCGTCGAGATCTGCAACCGGACCAGACTCTTCATCCTCGCCGAGTCGCTCGGCGGCGTGGAATCCCTGATCGAGCACCCGGGCCGGATGACACACGCAAGTGCTGCCGGCTCGCCGCTTGAAGTTCCCGGCGATCTCGTGCGACTGTCTGTCGGCATCGAGACGGTCGACGACCTGCTCGCCGATCTGGAGCAGGCGCTGGGCTGACCGCTGGCTGGGAGGGTGGCCGTGCAGGACATCATGCCGACCTGGGTGGGGACGACCGCCAAACAGATCGCCCGGGGCGTACGCCGGGGTGACGTCACGGCCACCCAGGTCGTCGCCGACCACCTGGACCACATCGCCCGGGTCGACGCCGACCTCGCCGCGTTCCGTACGGTACGCGGCGGGGAGGCGATCACCGAGGCGGAGAAGGTCGACGAGCAGGAGGATCTGGCCAACCTGCCGTTGGCCGGGGTGCCGGTGGCGGTCAAGGAGAACACCGCCGTCGCCGGGCTGCCCACCTGGAACGGGTCGGCCGCGGTGCGTACTTCGGTGGCCGAGGCCGACCACGAGGTGGTCCGCCGGCTGCGCGGCGCCGGCGCGGTGATTCTCGGGGTGACCCGGATGCCGGAGCTCGGCCTGTGGGGCATCACCGACGACGAGACGGCCGTGACCCGCAACCCCTGGGACACCCGGCGTACCCCCGGTGGCTCGTCCGGCGGCGCGGCCGCGGCGGTCGCCGCCGGTCTGGTGCCGATCGCCCACGGCAACGACGGCCTCGGCTCGATCCGCATCCCGGCGGCCTGCTGCGGCCTGGTCGGGCTCAAGCCCGGCCGGGGGGTGGTGCCGTGCCAGCTCGGCGCGGACGACTGGTTCGGCCTCACCGAGCACGGCATGCTGACCAGCACGGTCGCCGACGCGGCCGTCGGCTTCTCGGTGCTGGCCGGGCGCCGCCCGGAGAAGCTGGTGCCGCCGCAGCGGCTGCGGGTGGGCGTCTCGCTCCGCTCCCCGGTGCGGGGCGTGCACGCCGACGCACCCAACCGCGACGCGGTCGCCGCCGCCGGCCGGCTGCTCGCGGGCGCGGGGCACGACACCGTACCGGCCGATCCGGTCTACCCGACGGCCCTGGGTCTCCAGGGCATCGCCACCTGGCTCGCCGCAGCCGCCGCCGACGTCCGTGCCGCCGGGCTGGACCGGCGCGGCCTCCAGCGGCGCAGCCGCCGGCATGTCGCCCTCGGCGAGTGGGCGCAGCGGCGCGGGTACGTCCGGGAGGCCGACCGGGCCGCCTGGCGCGAGCGTTCGATCGGCTTCTTCGTCGACCACTCGATCGACCTGCTGCTCACGCCGGCGCTGGCCACCGTGCCGCCGGAGGCCGACGGCTGGTCCGGCCGGTCCTGGCGGGCCAACATGCTGACCAGCATCAGGTACGCCCCGTTCGCCGCACCGTGGAACATCGCCGGGCTGCCCGCGCTGGTGGTGCCGGTCGGCCGCCGCCCGGACGGCCTGCCGGTCGCCGTGCAACTGATCGGCCCGCCCGGCAGCGAGCTGCTCCTGCTAGGCATCGCCGGCCAGTTCGAGATGCAGGCCCCCTGGCCCCGCCACGCCCCCACCTACCCCCGAATCCCCACCCCCGTCTAACCCACCCCACCCCACCCCACCCCCTCCCCACCCCACCCTCCCCACCCCTCCCTCCTCCGCGATCTTGCACTTTCTGCCCTCGCGAATCGGGACGGAAGGTGCGTTCCGGGGGCCGGAAGTGCAAGATCGCGGGGGGAGTCGGGGTGCGGGCGTCGGTGGGGGTGGCGGGGGCGGGGGGTGGCACGATCAGGGCATGACGGAACTGGTCGGTCTTGCCGACGTGCGGGCCGCGCGGGAACTGCTCGCCGGCATCGTTCGCACCACCCCGTTGGAGCCCTCCCGGCCGCTCAGCGCGGCGCTAGGCGGGCCGACGTGGCTCAAGTGCGAGAACCTGCAACGCGCCGGCTCGTACAAGGTGCGCGGCGCGTACGTGCGGATCTCCCGGCTGTCGGAGGCGGAACGGGCCGACGGCGTGGTCGCGGCGAGCGCCGGCAACCACGCCCAGGGCGTGGCGCTCGCCGCCGGCCTCGTCGGTACGCACGCCACGGTCTTCATGCCGGTGAACGCGCCGCTGCCGAAGGTGGCCGCCACCAAGGGGTACGGCGCCCGGATCGAACTGGTCGGCAACACCGTCGACGAGTCCCTGGTCGCGGCGCAGAGCTTCGCCGAGCGGACCGGGGCGACGCTGATCCACCCGTTCGACCACCCGGACGTGATCGCCGGTCAGGGCACGGTGGCCCTGGAGATCCTCGAACAGTGCCCCGAGGTCAGGACGATCATCACCGGGGTCGGCGGTGGCGGCCTGATCTCCGGCATGGCGGTGGTGGCCAAGGCGCTACGGCCCGACGTGCGGATCATCGGGGTGCAGGCGGCCACCGCCGCCGCCTTTCCGCCCTCCCTGGTGGCCGGCGAGCCGGTACGCCTTCCGTCGTTCGGCACGATCGCGGACGGCATCGCCGTCGGCCGGCCGGGGGAGCTCACCTTCAGCCATGTCCGCGACCTGGTGGACGAGGTCGTCACGGTCTCCGAGGAGGACATCTCCCGGGCGCTGCTGTTGCTGCTGGAGCGGGGCAAGCAGGTGGTCGAGCCGGCCGGCGCGGTGGGCGTGGCCGCGCTGCTGGCGGGCGTCGTCGAGGTGGAGGCGCCGGTCGTGGCGGTGCTCTCGGGCGGCAACATCGACCCGCTGCTGATGCTCCGGGTGATCGAGCATGGCCTCGCCGCCGCCGGGCGCTACCTGCGGGTGACCGTGCGCTGCTCGGACCGCCCGGGGCAGCTCGCCTCACTGCTCGGCGAGATCGCCGAACACCGGGCGAACGTGGTGGACGTGGAGCACCAGCGGGCCAATCCGCACCTGCGCCTGGGTGAGGTGGAGGTGGCCCTGTCGGTGGAGACCCGGGGCGTCGAGCACTCGGACACGCTGATCAGCGCGTTGCGGGCCAGCGGCTACCAGGTGGTCTTCGCCGGCGAGGCGTGACACCGGAACCGGTGCCACGCCTCGCCGGGGCGCGTCGCTCTTCGTTTCCGCCCGGTCGGGTCGGTGCCCGGGCGGCCGGGACGGCTGCCCGACCCACCCGGGCCGGGCGGCGGAGGCTCAGCCGGAGAACGGCTCGAAGCTGACCACGGTCACCTTGATGTCGGCGCCGCTGGGGGCCGTGTAGGTGCAGGTCTGGCCGGGGCGGCCACCCAGGATCGACTTGCCCAGCGCCGACTCCGGGCTGTAGACCGTCAGGTCGGTGGTCGCCGCGATCTCCCGGGAGCCGAGCAGGAAGGTCTCGGTGTCGTCCTTGTCGTCGTCGAAGAAGATCGTCACGACCATGCCGGGCGACACCACGTCGGCGGTCGGTGCCCCGCCCACCTTGGCGGTGCGGAGCAGCTCCTTGAGGTAGAGGATGCGCCCCTCGGCCTTGCCCTGCTCCTCACGGGCGGCGTGGTAGCCACCGTTCTCCCGCAGGTCGCCCTCCTCGCGCCGGGCGTTGATCTCGGCGGCGATGACCGGCCGGTTGGCGATCAGCTCGTCGAGCTCGCCCTGGAGCCGGTCGAATGCGTCCTGGGACAGCCAGGTGGCGGGCGCCTCGTTGCCAGTAGACACAGGCGGTCTCCTCGTTTGTGCGTGCTGGCTGACAGGTGAAACTCCAAGTTACCAGTGCGGTACGACACAGGGTGCGCTCGAGCACCGGCGCCGCCCCCGGCACCGAGGCCGCCGGCGGCGTCCGTGCCGGCGCGTCCGGCCCCGCGTCGTGGCTGCTCAGGCCGGGGGCGCGTCCGGCCCCGTGTCGTGGTTGCTCAGGCCGGGGGCCGGCAGCGCACCACCTCGCCGATGAAGGGTCGCGCGGTGGTGGCCAGCCGGTGCTGGGTGGTCACCTGCCGCTGGTCGGGCCGGGCGGTGACCGTCACCTCTTCTCGGGCCACCTCGGCGCCGTCGCGGTCCCGGGCGCGCAGCAGGCAGACCGCCGAGCCGCCCTCCGGCACGTTGACCCGGAAGTCGACCAGCACCTGACTGTCGGTGATCCCGGTGTAGGTGATCACCTGGGCGTCGTAGTTCGGGTCGCCGTACTGCCGGTAGAGCCGCACCGAGACCAGGGTCATGACCGCGACCAGTGCGACCACCAGCAGCGTCGTCAGCAGCGGCCGGCGTCGCCGGGGCTCCCGGCGGCGGCCGTACCGCCCCGGTGGGAAGGCGGGCGCGCCCGGCGGAAGTGTGGCGTGCGTCTCGGTCACCGGCGGGTATCTCCTGGCGTCGTTGTCGGGGGCATCGGCAAGAATGGCAGAGTTCCATCCTCCCAGCCCGTCCCGTCGTCAAATATGACAGGTCGGCACCGTCGGGTCCCGGCGCGGGGGAGGATTCCGGCAGGTCAGCCTGGCGGTCCTGCGGGGGGTCCGCCGGCGGGCAGAGACTGAGGAGCGCCGACGTTGGCAGAGCGACTGCGACTGATGGCCGTCCACGCACATCCCGACGACGAGTCGAGCAAGGGCGCCGCGACCATGGCGAAGTACGTCGCCGAGGGCGTGGACGTCCTGGTGGTCACGTGCACCGGCGGCGAGCGCGGCAGCGTGCTCAACCCGAAGATGGACCGACCGGACGTCTGGGCCAACATCGCCGACGTCCGCCGGGCGGAGATGGACGCCGCGCGGGCGATCCTCGGCGTCGAGCAGGCGTGGCTCGGCTTCGTCGACTCCGGCCTGCCCGAGGGCGACCCGCTCCCGCCGCTGCCCGAGGGCTGCTTCGCCCTCCAGGAGGTCGAAGTGGCGGCCGGCCCGCTGGTGCGGCTGATGCGCCAGTTCCGTCCGCACGTCGTCACGACGTACGACGAGGAGGGCGGCTACCCGCACCCCGACCACATCATGACCCACCAGGTCAGCGTGGCCGCGTTCGAGGCAGCCGGCGACCCGGAGCGCTACCCGGAGTTGGGCGAGCCGTGGCAGCCGCTCAAGCTCTACTACGACATCGGCTTCTCCAAGGGCAAGATCATGGCGCTGCACGAGGGGCTGCTCGCCGCCGGCCACAAGTCGCCCTACGACGAGTGGATCAAGCGTTGGGAGGACCGCCCCGACAAGGGCCCCCGGATCACGACCCGGGTCGAGTGCGCCGACTACTTCCCGGTCCGCGACGACGCGCTGCGCGCCCACGCCACCCAGATCGACCCGGACGGCTTCTGGTTCCAGGTGCCGATGGAGTTGCAGAAGCAGGCGTGGCCGACGGAGGACTTCGAGCTGGTGCGCTCGATGGTCGACAGCCCGCTGCCCGAGTCGGACCTCTTCGCCGGGGTGCGCGAGACGGCCCATGCCCGCTGATCCGGCCGAGGGTTACCCTGGTCACCAACCGCACACCGGAGGAACACCATGCTGACCGCCGCACAGGTGCTCGCCCAGAACAACTTCGGGGACACCCGCACGGGTGGTCTGGCCGGGCCGATGGGCCTCTTCCTCATCCTCGTTCTGGCGACTGCCACCGTCCTGCTGATCCGCAACATGAACTCCCGGCTGCGTCGGCTGCCCGACCGGTTCCCCCAGCAGGGCCCGCCGATGACGTCCGACCGGGCGGACGCGGCAGTCGTCGATCCGACAGAAGGCGCGCCGGCGCAGGATTCATCCTCCGCCGCTCCCACCGGGCGTCAGCAGCGTCGCAACGGCTAGTCCACGCATGATTCACGTCGAACCGGGCCGTCGCCCCCTGTTGCGGCCCCCTGGTTTGCCTTAGCCTCTCGCCGGGGGGACCAAGAGTTCCCGTAGCCGTGCGCGGGAGGGGGCGCCGATGACCACCACACCAGCGGCTGCCCGTCGTACCGGCCAGGGGCCCGCGGGCGGAGCGGGTCGGTGACCTCCGGCAGGGCCGGCGAGTCGACCGACCGGCTCGGAGCCCGCGGCACGCCCACGCGGCTGCTCCTGCTCACCGCCGCCGTCGTACTCACCGCCCTGGTCGCCGCCGGGCTGGGGTGGACGGCACCGCCGCGTCTCCCCGCCGACGACCCGCTCGGCGGGCCGGCCCGGTTCGGTCTCGCCGTCGTCGTGTTCGCCGTCGCCCAGCTGGCCCGGCTGCGGTTCCGCAGCGCCGCCGGAATGGTGAGCATCACCTGGGTGGAGGCAGCGCTGATCGTCTGCCTCTACCTGACCCCCACCGGCTGGCTCCCCTCCGCCGCGCTCCTCGGCGGCGCCCTCGCCTGGTCGGCCATGTCGCTGCTCGGCGACCGGCGGCCGGTGCTGGAGGTCGTCCGGATCACGGCCTCGCTGACCGCCGCCACCGCCCTGGCCGTCTCGGTCACCACCGCGCTCGGTGATCCGCTGCTGGCGACGCCCACCCCGGCGCTCGCCCTGGCCGTACTCGCCGGATCGGTCACCTACCTCCTCACCACCGCCTGGCTCGGCGGCGCCACCCTGGCGCTGCGGCACGGCATCCCCGTCGCACCGCTGCTGCTCGCCGCGCTGCGCGGCAAGCTGCTGATGTTCGTCGGGAACGTGGCCGTCGGCCTGGGCGTGGTGGCGCTGCTGGAGCTCGACGCGCGCTGGCTGCTGCTGCTCCCGCCGCCGCTCTGGCTGCTTCAGCAGACCTACCGGCACCGGCTCCGCGCCGACCAGGAGCGGCGCACCTGGCGGGCCTTCGCCGAGGCCACCGCCGCGCTCAACCAGCTCGACGAGCGGGGTGTCGCCACGGCCGCGGTGAGCGGCGCGCTGACCCTGTTCAACGCCGAACTCGTGGACGTCGACGTGGCCCGGGGCGACGGCCGGTGGCGGCGCTATCGGGGCGACGCGGGCGGCCAGCTGGTCGACCGGGAGGTCGCGCCGCCCGGTCGGACCGAGCCGGAGGAACACGAGCTGGTGCGTACCCTCACCGTGGGTGCCGCCCGGGTGGGCGAACTGCGGGTCCGGTTCCCGCGCTGCGCGCCGCCGAACGCCCGGGAGGGCGACGCCGTGGCCGCGTTCGGCGACGCGCTCGCCGCCGCGCTGCACGACGCCGCGACCCACCGCGAGCTGCGGCTGGTCACCGCCCGCTCGTCGTACGAGGCGGTGCACGACCAGCTCACCGGGCTGGTGAACCGGTCGGCCATGCTCAGCAAGGGCGACCAGGCGCTGCGCCAGCTCGCCCACGACCACCCGGTGGCGCTGCTGCTGCTCGACATCGACCAGTTCAAGGGGGTCAACGACACCCTCGGGCACGCCGCCGGTGACCAGCTGCTGCGGTTGACCGCCAACCGGCTGGGCACCCTCGCCCGCACCGGGGACCTGCTCGCCCGGCTCGGCGGCGACGAGTTCGCGCTGCTGCTGACGTCGGTTCCGGTGATCGGCGACCGGGCCGCCCCGATGGCGTACGCGCTGCGGCAGGCCCGCGAGATCGCCGAGCGGCTCGCCGCGCCGACCGAGGTGGCCGGGGTGCGGATGTCCGTCGAGGTCTCCGTCGGGGTGGTGGTCGCCGACGCCGGCACCGCCGACCTGACCGAGCTGCTGCGCCGGGCCGACATCGCCATGTACCAGGCCAAGGAGGGCGGCGGCAGCGTCGCCGCCTACGACTCCACCCGGGACGCCGCGAGCACCGACCAGTTGGCCCTGCTGGCCGAGCTGCGCGAGGCGCTGAAGACCGACGACCAGCTCGTACTGGCGTTGCAGCCGGCGGTCGACCTGGCCACCGGCGCCCCGACCGGAGTGGAGGCGCTGATCCGCTGGCGCCACCCGCGCCGGGGCTGGCTCGGGCCGCACGACTTCATCCGCCCAGTGGAGAACAGCGAGCAGCTTGGCACCTTCACCCGCTACGTGCTGGACAAGGCGCTCGCCGTTGCCGCCGGCTGGGCCCGCGACGGGCTCGACGTGCCGATCTCGGTCAACCTGTCGGCGCGCAGTCTGCTCGACCGCCGCCTGCCCGCCGAGATCGCCGACGCCCTGCGCCAGCACCAGGTGCCGCCGCACCGGCTGGTCCTGGAGATCACCGAGACGGTGGTGATGAGCGAGCTGGAGGTCATCGACGAGGTGCTCGCAACGCTGCGGTCGATGGGCGTGCAGCTCGCGGTCGACGACTTCGGCACGGGCTTCTCCTCGCTGACGTTCCTCACCCGGATCGCGGTGGACGAGCTCAAGGTGGATCGTTCCTTCGTGATCCGGATGGCCGACTCCCCCGAGGCGGCGGCGATCGTACGGACCACCGTCGGGCTCGCCCACGAGCTGGGGCTGCGGGTGGTCGCCGAGGGCGTGGAGACCGCCGAGCAGCGCTCCGCCCTGGCCGAGCTGGGCTGCACGGCCGCCCAGGGCTACCACTTCTTCAAGCCGATGCCGGCCGACAAGATCGGCGCGGTGCTCGGCACCCTGCTCGCCGAGGCCCGCCCCAACGTCCTGCCGCTGCGCGCCGACGGCGCCTCCTGACCGCCCGACGGGTACGCCACCGGGTGGCTATGGTCGTCGGGTGAACCGACTCGCTGACGCCACGAGCCCGTACCTGCTCCAGCACGCCGACAACCCGGTCGACTGGTGGCCGTGGTGCGACGAGGCGTTCGCCGAGGCGAGGCGGCGGGACGTGCCGGTGCTCATCTCGGTCGGCTACGCCGCCTGCCACTGGTGCCACGTGATGGCCCACGAGTCGTTCGAGGACGAGCAGGTCGGCGCACTGGTGAACGACGACTTCGTGGCCATCAAGGTGGACCGCGAGGAACGCCCCGACGTCGACGCCGTCTACATGACCGCCACCCAGGCGATGACCGGGCAGGGCGGATGGCCGATGACCGTCTTCGCGACCCCCGACGGCACCCCCTTCTTCTGCGGCACCTACTTCCCCCGGCCGAACTTCGTCCGGCTGCTCCAGTCGGTCGCCGCCGCCTGGCGGGACCAGCGGGACGCCGTCATCAGCCAGGGCGCCGCCGTGGTCGAGGCGATCGGCGGCGCGCAGGCCGTGGGTGGCCCCACCGCGCCGCTGGACGCCGCGCTGCTCGACGCCGCGGCCGACCAGCTCGCCGAGGAGTACGACGCCACGAACGGCGGGTTCGGCGGCGCCCCGAAGTTCCCGCCGCACATGAACCTGCTCTTCCTGCTGCGGCACCACCAGCGCACCGGCTCGCCGCGGAGCCTGGAGATCGTCCGGCACACCTGTGAGGCGATGGCCCGGGGCGGCATCTACGACCAGCTCGCCAGCGGCTTCGCCCGCTACTCCGTCGACGGGCACTGGACCGTGCCGCACTTCGAGAAGATGCTCTACGACAACGCCCTGCTGCTGCGGACGTACACCCAGCTCTGGCGGCTGACCGGCGACCCGCTGGCCCGCCGGGTCGCGCAGGACACCGCCTGGTTCCTCGCCGACGAACTGCGCACCCCGTCCGGGGGGTTCGCCTCGGCACTGGACGCCGACACCGAGGGCGTCGAGGGGGCGACCTACGCCTGGACGCCGACCCAGCTGGTCGAGGCGCTGGGGGAGGAGGACGGCCGCTGGGCCGCCGACCTCTTCGCCGTCACCGAGGCCGGCAACTTCGAACACGGCACCAGCGTGCTGCGACTCGCCCGGGACGTGGACGACGCCGACCCGGCGGTACGGCAGCGCTGGCAGGACGTCGTCGGCCGGCTGCTCGTGGCCCGCCGCGAACGGCCGCAGCCGGCTCTGGACGACAAGGTGGTGGCCGCCTGGAACGGGCTGGCGATCACCGCCATCGCCGAGTTCAGCCGGGTGGCCGACACGTTCGGTCCGGCCGGCGCGGACGAGGGGTCGCAGACGCTGGAGGGCGTTGCCGAGGGCAGCTACGGCGCGATGCTTGACGCCGCCCGGTACCTGGCTGACGTGCACATCGTCGACGGTCGGCTGCGTCGTGTCTCCCGCGACGGGGTGGTCGGTGATCCGGCGGGCGTGCTGGAGGACTACGGCTGTGTCGCCGAGGCGTTCTGCGCCATGCACCAGACCACCGGCGAGGGCCGCTGGCTGGAGCTGGCCGGCGAGCTGCTGGACACCGCGTTGGAGCGGTTCGCCGCCCCGGGCGGCGCCTTCTACGACACCGCGGACGACGCCGAGCGGCTGGTCACCCGCCCCGCCGACCCGACTGACAACGCCACCCCGTCCGGGCGCTCGGCGATCGTCGCGGCGCTGGTCGCGTACGCGGCGTTGACCGGGGAGACCCGCTACCGGGAGGCCGCCGAGGCGGCCCTGTCGACCGTGGCGCCCATCGTCGGCCGGCACGCCCGGTTCACCGGCTACGCGGCCACCGTCGGGGAGGCGCTGCTCTCCGGGCCGTACGAGATCGCGGTGGTCACCGACGACCCGACCGGTGACCCGCTGGTGGCGGCGGCACACCGGCACGCCCCGCCGGGCGCGGTGATCGTGGCGGGCCGCCCCGGCCAGCCCGGGGTGCCGCTGCTCGCCGACCGGCCGATGGTCGACGGGCGGCCCACCGCGTACGCCTGCCGGGGTTTCGTCTGTGAACGCCCGGTGACGACGGTGGACGACCTGGTCGCCCAGCTCGCCCGGCGCTGAGCCGCCCGGCTGCGGCGGTGTGCGATCGGCCATCCGGCGGCGCAGGTGGCGGGCCGTCCCGATAGGCTGGCGCCGCTATGGATTCCCGTACCGGTCTGCCCGTTGTCGGCATGGTGGGCGGCGGCCAGCTGGCCCGGATGACCCACCAGTCCGCGATCGCCCTCGGCCAGTCGCTGCGCGTGCTGGCGCTCGCTCCCGACGACGGTGCCGCGCTGGTCGCCGCCGACGTCCAGTACGGCGACCACACCGACCTCGCCGCGCTGCGCACCTTCGCCAAGGCCTGCGACGTGGTCACCTTCGACCACGAGCAGGTCCCCACCGAACACATCCGGACGCTGGCCGCCGAGGGCGTGAAGCTCTTCCCGCCGGCCGACGCGCTGCTGCACGCCCAGGACAAGCGGGCCATGCGGGAGCGGCTCGGTGAGCTGGGCGCACCGAACCCGGCGTGGCGGCCCGTCGCCGAGCCCGCCGACCTGGTGGCGTTCGGCGACGGGACCGGCTGGCCGGTGGTGCTCAAGGCGGCCCGCGGTGGGTACGACGGCCGGGGCGTCTGGCTGGTCGGCGACGCGGCGCAGGCCGACGAGCTGGCCACGACGCTGCTGGCCGGCGGCACCCTGCTGATCGTCGAGGAGCGGGTGCCGCTGCGCCGGGAGCTCGCGGTGCAGGTGGCCCGCTCGCCGTTCGGGCAGGTCGCCGCGTACCCGGTGGTCGAGACCGTGCAGCGCGACGGCATCTGCGTGGAGGTGCTCGCCCCCGCACCGGGCCTGCCGGAGGAGCTGGCGGTCGCCGCCCAGCAGCTCGCCATCGACCTGGCGACCGCGCTCGGCGTGGTCGGCCTGCTCGCCGTGGAACTGTTCGAGGTCGCCGACCCGGCCGCACCCGGGGGCAGCCGGCTCCTGGTGAACGAGCTGGCGATGCGACCGCACAACTCCGGGCACTGGACCATCGAGGGTGCCCGCACGTCGCAGTTCGAGCAGCACCTGCGGGCGGTGCTCGACTACCCGATGGGGGACACCTCGCTGACCGCTCCCGTGGTGGTGATGGCGAACGTGCTCGGCGGAGAGCCGGGCGGGATGTCGATCGACGAGCGGCTGCACCACCTCTTCGCGGCCGAGCCGGGCGCCAAGGTGCACCTCTACGGCAAGCAGGTGCGACCCGGCCGCAAGATCGGCCACGTCACGGTGCTCGGCGACGACTTGGACGACGTACGGACGCGGGCCGCGCGGGCCGCCCGCTGGCTGCGGGAGGGACACCAGTGAGCACCGTTGGGCTGATCATGGGCAGCGACTCGGACTGGCCGACGATGAAGGCCGCCGCCGAAGTGCTGGACGAGTTCGAGGTGTCGTACGAGGTCGAGGTGGTTTCGGCGCACCGTACCCCGATCAAGATGATCGACTACGGGCGTGCCGCAGCCGACCGGGGCCTGAAGGTCATCATCGCCGGGGCGGGTGGCGCCGCCGCCCTGCCCGGGATGATCGCCTCGGTCACCCCGCTGCCTGTGATCGGCGTCCCGGTGCCGTTGAAGCACCTCGACGGAATGGACTCGCTGCTGTCCATCGTGCAGATGCCGGCCGGCGTGCCGGTGGCCACCGTGTCGATCGGCAACGCCCGCAACGCCGGTCTGCTCGCCGTCCGCATCCTGGCTGCCGCCGACCGCCCCCTGCTCGACCGCATGTCGGCGTATCAGGCAGACCTGGAGCAACTGGTCGCCGAAAAGGACGCCGCCCTCCGAGCCTCCCTAACCTGACCCGCCCCTCCCGCCCTGCCCCTCCCTCCCTGCCCCTCCCTCCCCGCCCGTCCGCGTTGCCAAGCTCGCGATCTTGCACTTTTGGCCCTTGATATGCGCGGTTTGTGCCACTTGTGCGGGCCAGAAGTGCAAGATCGCGATGAGCAGGGTGGCGCGGTCAGTGCGCCCACGCCAGGGAGGGTGGGGGAGGGTTGGGTTAGCGCATGCCGCGTAGGGCTGTCTGGAGGCGTTCCTGGGCGCGGCGTCGGCGTTCGTTGCTCGCGCCGAGCACCAGCAGCAGGATGCCTACCGGAATCAGAGCCAGCCACGGCCCCAGGCTGAACAGCGCGTGCACCGCCGCGACCGCGGTGACGGCGGCACCGACGATCACGGGTGCCTGCTGCTGACTCATCGACCCGAAGACGAGCACGGCCACGGCGCCGAGTAGCAGCAGCACCTGGCGCAGCGTGCTGGACTCGGTGGCCAGCACGATCGCCAGGGTCGGCACGAACGCGGCGACCAGAGCCGGCCCGTACGCGACCCAGCTGCTCAGGTCGGGCCGGTGCCGCAACTCCAGCACTCCGACGAGCAGGGCGAGCGCCGCGAAGGGCAGCGTGTAGGCCTCCGGCAGCGCCACGTCGGCGACCCACATCAGGATCCACCAGGCGGTGATCTCGCAGACCACCACCGCCCAGAACAGGATGTGCCGCTCCACCGGCCGGCGACCCGGTCGGGTCGCCGCCACGCCGAGGACCGCACCCCAGGCGGCCAGCAGCGCCGCGATGTGCCGGGGCGAGTCGAAGGCCAGCGCCAGGGCGATCAGGGCGGCGGCGTACCCGCTCCACTCGACGGTGGCCGCCTCCCGTTGGGCCTCGGGGCGACGCAGCCGGGGCAGGGTCGCGGCGAACACCTGCAGGGCCGCGCCGACCGCCAGCACACCGAACGCGGACCAGACAGCCGCGAGGCCGGCCACCAGGCCGGCGGTGAGCACGAAGAGCTGCGCCATCAGCGAGGCGAACAGCCAGCCGAGGATGCGGGCCCGCTGGGTGGTGCCGAAGAGGGCGGCCACCGCGCCGACGCCGACCGCGCCGCCGAGGGTGAACAGGGTCAGCTCCCGGGTCGCCAGGCTGCCCACCAGGCCGGCGCCCCCGGCGGCCAGCCCGATGACGAACACCAGCACCCGGGTAAGGCGCAGCGAGCGGGCCCGCTCGGCCAGCGGCGGGGGTGGGGTGAGCGCCAGGCCCAGCATCGAGATGGTGAACACGGCCAGCCCCGCCAGCGTGCTCGCCGGCCAGCCGTTGCCGAGCGACACCGGGGTGATCAACAGGGTCACGGCGGCACCGGGCAGCACCACCGGTACCGCCCGGGAACGGCGCCCGCCGCTGAAGCCGGTGGCGGCCAGGGCAGCGGTCGCGGTGAGCAGCAGCGCGGTCAGCACGTGGGTCGCGTCGACCGCGTCGGCCGGCGGGGTGAGCAGCTCCGGCGGTGGCCCCTGCCAGACCCGGGCGAGGCTGCGGTGCGGATCGACCAGGGCGACGACCAGGGACGGCGCGATCGACACCAGCGCCAGGGCGGTGGGCAGCGCGGCGGCGGCGAGCGCGCCGGCGGCGGGGCTGACCCGCCAGCGGCGTGTCCCGTCGTCCGGCAGGCGTCGCAGCGCGCCGTCGAGCAGCACCGACCAGCGGCGCACCGGCTGGGCCGCGCCGATCGGCGGTTCGGTCGCGCCCCGGACCAGCTCGGCGAGCACCCCGAGCAGGGCCGCGGCGGCGGCGTAGACACCGACGGGCAGGCCGGCGGGCACGGCGGCCAGGGCGCTCACCGTGGCACCCCCGGCCACCGCCGCGCTCGCCCAGGGCAGGTACTGCGGGATCCGCCGCCGGGCGGCGGCCACCGTCGCCAGCCCCAGGCTCGACGCGGCCAACGCGGCGGTGAGCACCACCTCCGGTGAACGCCCGAACTCGACCGCCAGCGCCGCGACGGCGCCGGGGAACGCGAGCAGGGCGGCGCCGGCTGCGGCACCCCCGATCTGGGCCAGGTGCGGCGGCATTCCCTCGGTCTCGATGTCCTCCACCAGCGGTACGGCCAGCGACCGGGCCAGCGCCGCCACCATGACGCCGATCAGCGCGATGCTGCCCAGGGCCAGCGCGGTGGTCCACGGCCGGACCAGTCCCGCCCCGGAGGCGTGCAGGGCGACGACCCCGGCCACGACCGCCCGGGACAGGCCGGCGCGGGGGTCGACCGCGGCCACGGCGGCGGCCCCGAAGACGGTGGCGACCATGCCGCCGACCAGGACGGGCGACCACCACGGCAGATCGAACGCGGCCGGCGCACCGATCGTGGCGAGCACGGCCGCCGCGCCCGACACGTCGTACTTCCACGGTGGCGGCAGCAGGACCGCGGCGGCGACGCCGAGCAGGGCCAGCGCGACCGGGGCCTGCCACGTCGACCCGCCGGTCGGCCCGGCCGGCCAGCCGGTCAGGTCGCCGGCCCAGATCGGGCCCGGGGTCGCGAGCACCCCGAGCCCGCCCCGCAGCGCGCTCCAGCCGGCCAGCAGCCCGATCAGCACGCCGCCGACGGCAAGGCCGGCGATCGGCCCGCGTCGCCACTCCTCCGGCATCGCCCGGGCGGCCACGGCCACCACCAGCACCAGCCCGGCGGCGACGGCGAGTTGCCCGCCGGGGGCGAGCACGGCCGCGATCCGGGCCAGGGTGGCGATCAGGGCGGCGGTCACCGCCGCGGCGGCCAGGTCGGAGCCGTCCAGGGTGAGGTCGGAGCGCCGGCCGGCGTCGATGGGACCGGCGAACACCACCATCGCGGCGGCGACGAGCAGCAGACCGCCGACCCAGGCGTCGGCGGCGGTGGCGCCCGGAGCACCGAACGCGGCGGCGGTGACCATGACCGCGCCGATGGCGGTGCCGACCGCCAGGGGCGTCGGGATGCGTCGCTGGGAGACCTGCACGACGGCGGCGTGGCCGAGGGTGACGCAGACCGCCAGGAAGCTGGCCGCGAGCACCGGGACGGTGACCTCACGCAGGCTCGCCGGGGTGGGCGTCGGGTCGACCGGCACGGTCGCGGCCACGAAGGCGGCCACCGCACCCGGCAGCGCGAACGCCGCGCCCCCGGCGGCCCAGGCCGAGACGGTGTCGGCCGCCGCCGGGGCGAGCCGCATCCGGGGCGCCACGGCGACCAGGACACCGGCGGCGAACAGGGTGAGCAGCACCGCGGCGGTCAACGCCGGCCGGGCCAGTCCGGCGCCCGCGCCGAACAGGCCGACACCGCCGGCGGTCACCGCGTGCGCCAGTGCCGCGCGTCCGGTGCGGGCGGAGAGCCCGACCACCCCGATGCCGACGGCCGTCAGCACCATCGGCCAGGGGGCCACCGCCCACCCGAGACCGAACGACGCCGGTACGGCGAGCGCCGTCAGCGCCGCGCCGACCACGGCGAACTCCCGGCGGATCTCGGTCGGCAGGGCCAGCACCGCGGCGACGGTCAGCAGGAAGGCGCTCGCGGCGAGCTGCCAGGCGGCCGGGCCCACGGCCGCCGACAGCTCGGCCGGGTAGCGGTCCAGGTCGGCCGCCCAGGCCGGCAGCGCGGCCCGGACGGGGGCGACGCCGGCGCGCAGGGCGCCCCCGGCGACCACCACCCCGCTGACCGTGAGCGCCACCGCCGAGGCGAGCTGCGGCCCGCGTCGAGCTGCCTCGGGCACCGCCCGGACAGCCAGCCCGGTGAGTGTGATGACCGCCGCGATCAGCAGCAGCGCCCGCCCCGGGAACGCCACCGAGGCGATCCGGCTCAGCGCGCCGATCACGGCGAGGGTGAAGATCCCGGCGCCGAGGTCGGGCAGCGGCGGCCGGCGCAGCAGCAGCGTCCCGGCCAGCCCCACCGCGGCGGCCAGCAGCAGCGCCAGCCCCGCCCCGGTCGCGGTCGGCACGGTGCCCGCGCGCAACAGGGCGGAGACGGCGTACGCGAGGGCGAGGGCGACCGCCACCCCGTGCAGCACCCAGGTCAGCTCGCACAGCCACGGCACCGGGCGGGTGGCGGAGCCCCGCTCCTGCGCCGACAGCCCGCCGTCGAGCACCTCGCCGGCCTCCTCCGGCGCCCCCTCCGGCCGGTCGTCGGCGCGGCGCTGGCGGGGCGCGGCGGGATTCGTCGACCCGGCGGGCTCGGCCGGGGGCTCGGGCAGGTCGGGGCGGACCGATCGCTCCACCGTGACGGCGGAACGCGCCAGCCAGAGGTCGAGCAGGGCCACCGCGGTCAGCACCAGTGCCCAGCCACCCGCGCCGGTGATCCGGTCGTACGCCAGCAGCGGCAGCACCGGCTGGGCGGCCAGCACCGTGGCGAACCGGGGCGCGCGCAGCCCCGTCCAGCCCGCGTAGCCGAAGGCGACGCCGGCGGTGACGGCGAAGATGATCCCGGCGAAGACCGCGCCCGAGGCACCGCCGTTGCCGATCCGGTCCACCGCCCACAGCGCGTAGCCGGCGAGCGGCACCAGGAGCAGGCCGACCGCGGAGATGGTCTCGGCGGTCGAGGTGAGCCCGCGTCGGGCCAGCACCGGCGGGGCGAGCAGCATCAGCACGGTCGCGAGCAGCAGGATGCCCAGCCGGGCGAGCGCGTCCATCGAGCTGGTGGCCACCGCGGCGAAGACCACGGCGGCGACCCCGAGCAGCAGCGCACCGAGCCCGAGGGGAATGTTCTGCACCTCGCGGGAGGAAGCCTCCGGCGGGTGCTCCGGGTCATCGGCGTCGAGCCAGGTGGCGGTCGACGGCGGGGGTGGCGGCGGGTCGTCCGGGCCGGCCGGGGCGCCCTGCCGGGGCACCCGGGGTGGAGCACCGGTGGTGGCCGTGGGCGGTCGGCGATTCGCCCTGCGGCGCAGCACCCGGCGGGGGCGGGCGGCCTGCTTGAGACGTTCCTCACCGGCGTGCGCGAGGGTGTCCCGCTGGAAGAGCGCGGCCTGCATCTTGGCGGCGATCTGCCGCTGCTCGCTGGCGATGGCGGCCTCACGGGCCTTCATCTCCGCGATGGACCGCTCGATCTCCGCCAGGTGCTCGACCCACTGTGGCTGGTGTGCACCGCAGTGCGGACAGCTGACGGCCGGCTTGATCTCCCGGCCGCACGAGGAGCACTGAAAGCTCGCCACGACACCCCTCCGCCCGCACTGTGGACTTCCACCTTGGCAGCATGCCCAATGCGGGCGCGGATTTCGACAGTTGTCGGCGGGTCCGGGGCAAAGATCGTCAGGACGGACGGCGAACGGCCGGTCGCGGAGGGTGCTCCGCGACCGGCCGCCGGTCGTCGATCGTCAGGGTCGGCCCATGCCGCGGTACTCCCAGCCGGCCTGCGTCCACAGTGCCGAGTCCAGGCAGTTGCGGCCGTCGACCACCTTGCGGCCGGCGACCAGTTCGCCGAGGCTCACCGGGTCGGCGTTGCGGAAGTCGGCCCACTCGGTGAGTACGCAGACCAGGTCCGCGCCGGTCACAGCCTCGTTGATGCCGGGCTCGTAGACCAGTTCGGGTGCCACGGCCCGTGCCCGCTCCATGCCCTGCGGGTCGTAGACGTGCACGTCGGCGCCGGCCTTGCGCAGCAATGCGGCGACGGAGAGCGCCGGGGCGTCGCGTACGTCGTCGGTGTTGGGCTTGAAGGTCGCGCCCAGCACGGCGACGCGGGTGCCGGAGAGATCCGGCCCGGCGGGCCCGGACCGGCGGCCGAGCAGTTCGGCGGCGAGCTGGACCACCCGGGTCCGGCGGCGCAGGTTGATCAGGTCGACCTCGTGCAGGAAGCGCAACGCCTCCCCGGCGCCCAACTCCTGGGCGCGGGCCTGGAACGCGCGGATGTCCTTGGGCAGGCAGGCGCCGCCGAAGCCGAGCCCGGCCTGGAGGAACCGGTTGCCGATGCGCGGGTCGAAGCCGATGGCTCGGGCGAGGTGGGTGACGTCGCCGCCGGAGGCCTCGCAGACCTCGGCCATCGCGTTGATGAAGGAGATCTTGGTGGCGAGGAAGGCGTTCGCGGCGACCTTGACCAGCTCGGCGGTGGCGAAGTCGGTGACCACCAGGGGCACCTCGCGGTCCTCGGTGGCGGCCAGGTCGAAGACGCCCTTGTGGGCGGCGTAGAGCATGCCGTTGGCCCACTCGCTCTTGACGCCGACGACGATCCGGTTGGGCCGCAGCACGTCGTCGACGGCGAAGCCCTCCTGGAGGAACTCCGGGCTCCACGCCACCTCGACGGTCAGGTCGGCGGGGGTGTGCTTGCTGACCAGTTGCTCCACCCACTCGGCGGTGCCGACCGGCACGGTGGACTTGCCGACGATCAGCGCCTTGCGGGTCAGGTGCTGGGCCAGGCTGGTGACGGACGCCTCGACGTACGACAGGTCGGCGCCCATCCCGTCGGCGCGCTGCGGCGTGCCGACGCAGATGAAGTGCACGTCACCGAACTCGGCGACCTCGGCGATGTCCGTGCTGAACCGCAGCCGCCCGGCCGCCAGGTTGCGCTTGAGCAGCTCGTCCAGGCCGGGCTCGTGGATCGGCACCTCGCCCGCGTTCATCATGGCGATCTTCTCGGCGTCGACGTCGTAGCCGAGGACTTCGTAGCCGAGTTCTGCGTAGCAGATGGCGTAGGTCGCACCGAGGTAGCCGGTGCCCAGGAAGGTCACCCGGGGGCGCTGCGCGCCGGAGGGGGGCGTCACCGCGGCGATGGCGGGCATCGGCTGGGTGTTCGGGTACGGGATCGTCACGCCTGTCTTCTCCGCTCGCGCTGGCGTCGCGTCGTCGCGTCGCGTTCTGCGGCGCCTGGGCGGGCACCGGAGGGACTCTAACGTCTGCCTGTTTCGTCGACGCCGGGCGGCGTCGGCGCTTCGTCACGGCCGAGCTACGCGGCGGTAACATCACCTCGACTGTGTCGCTATCCTTCAGTCTGCGCCGTCGGCGGTCAGAAGACGCTACAGACTGCGCATGATAGCGGTGAAGGGGAGGGGCCGACATGGCCGCAGAGCAGTCGTTCGACGTCTACCGGTTGCCCGAGGAGCACGAGGCGATCCGGGAGGCGGTCCGTGAGGTCTGTGCGGCGAAGGTGGCGCCGCACGCCGCCGAGGCCGACGAGACCGGTGAGTTTCCGAAGGCGTCCTACGACGCGCTGCGGGCCGCCGACTTCCACGCCCCGCACATCCCCGTCGAGTACGGCGGCGCGGGCGCGGATGCCCTGGCCACGGCCATCGTGATCGAGGAGGTGGCGCGCGCCTGCGCCTCGTCCTCGCTGATCCCGGCGGTCAACAAACTCGGCACCATGCCGCTGCTGCTGGCCGGCTCCGAGGAGCTCAAGCGGCGCTACCTGACGCCGGTGGCGGCGGGCGACGCGATGTTCTCGTACTGCCTCTCCGAGCCGGAGGCCGGCAGTGACGCGGCGTCGATGACCACCCGCGCCGTACGTGACGGTGATCACTGGGTGCTCAACGGCGTGAAGCGCTGGATCACCAACGCCGGGGTCTCGGAGTTCTACACCGTCTTCGCCGTGACCGACCCGTCGGCCCGATCCCGGGGCATCTCCGCTTTCGTGGTCGAGAAGTCCGACGCCGGGGTCAGCTTCGGCGCCCCGGAGAAGAAGCTCGGCATCAAGGGCTCGCCCACCCGCGAGGTCTACCTGGACAACGTCCGGATCCCCGCGGACCGCATGATCGGCGGCGAGGGCACCGGCTTCGGCACCGCCATGCAGACCCTGGACCACACCCGGGTCACCATCGCCGCGCAGGCCGTCGGCATCGCCCAGGGCGCGCTCGACTACGCCAAGGGGTACGTCCAGGAGCGCAAGCAGTTCGGCAAGGCGGTCGCCGAGTTCCAGGGCGTGCAGTTCATGCTCGCCGACATGGGCATGAAGCTGGAGGCGTCCCGGCAGTTGACGTACGCCGCGGCCGGCAAGTCCGAGCGGGGCGACGCCGACCTGACCTACTTCGGCGCGGCGGCCAAGTGTTTTGCCTCGGACGCGGCCATGGAGATCACCACCGACGCGGTGCAGCTGCTCGGCGGCTACGGCTACACCCGGGACTACCCGGTCGAGCGGATGATGCGGGACGCCAAGATCACCCAGATCTACGAGGGCACCAACCAGGTGCAGCGCATCGTGATGGCCCGTCAGCTCCTGAAGGGCTGACCGGGCCGGCGGGCGGACCGGTCGCCCGGCCCGCCCGCATCGTCACCGGATCTCGGTCGTCGTGTCCTCCTCCGGTCGGTTGCTGCCGCGCGGCGGCGCCGACCACGGTGACTCCCCGCCGGTGCGGCGCGGCAGCGGCTCGGTCGGCGTCGGGTCCGGGTAGCCGAGGCTCGGCGGGGCAGTGTCCCGGTCGGCCGGGTCGGCCGGCGGCCAGTCGGTCAGCGTGAAGTCGTTGCGGTCCGGCCCCTCGGCGGGCGCCGGCGTCGGCTCGGCCAGCGGTCGGGGCCACCGCCGCCAGCGCTGCCCGCTGAAGGTGGCCACGACCAGCAGCAGGCCGATCAGGAAGAGCGTGCCGTTCTCCACCGGAACGTGCAGCGGCAGGGGGTCGCCGAAGACCTTCCAGCCGTTCGGGATGCGGTCGCGCACCCGGAAGGGCGCGACGAACATCCCCACGTACGGGGCGGCGAGCAGCAGCCCGGCCACGAGCGGGCCGAGCGGTGAGGTGCGCAGCGTGCCGAGCAGGCCGAGCAGGACCCCGCCGACGGCGAGGTATACGGCGGGCTCGATGAGATTGGCCGAGTTGGACGTGCCGATCTCGACCCAACGGTCGACGGTGCCCGCCGACCCGTCCTGCCCGAGGGTGACCAGCACCCACGTGACGGGCGCCACCACCAACCCCGCGAGGAAGCTCCAGAGATGTCGCATCCGCGCACCGTACCGTTTTCGACATGACCGAGCACCCAGCCACCGCGCCGGCCGGCAAGCCGACCTCGTACTCCCGCGTCACCCTGAGCCGGATCATGACCGCGGTCGACGTCAACCTCTACGGCACGGTGCACGGTGGCGTGCTGATGAAGTTCATCGACGACGTGGCGGGGGCCGCCGCGGCCCGGCACAGCGGCGGTACGGCGGTCACCGCGGCCATCGACGAGATCGTCTTCACCGAGGCGGTCCGGGTCGGGGATCTGCTGCACGCGCACGCCCAGGTGAACTGGACCGGGCAGACCTCGATGGAGGTGGGGGTGCGGGTGGTGGCCGAGCGGTGGGACTCGGCCGAGGACGAGCCGGTCCGGGTGGCCACCGCGTACCTCGTCTTCGTGGGCGTCGACCTCGGTGGGGCGCCGCGGACGGTGCGGCCGGTGCTGCCGGAGAGCCCGGAGGACGAACGCCGGTTCCGGGAGGCGGAGATCCGCCGGGCCCACCGGCTCGCCCGCCGCCGCGCCATCCAGGCCCACCGAGCCGGCTGACAGGCCTTCCCATGCCGGAGACGCTCCCTGCACCCGGCCCACACCGGGTGGGGGTGGGGCATGTGGGTTCGGCACGTGCGCCGACGGGGGTCGGGTGCGGAGAATGGCGCTCTGAGGTAAGGCAAGATGGCGCCACGGCCCACTTCACAGTGTCGTGCGGGGCCAGGGGAGGGTGGAGCAGTGGGTGACGTGCTGTGGACGCCGCCGGCGGACGTACGCGAGCGGTCCCGGATCGGGAGCTACCTGCGTTGGCTGCGTGAGCACCGGGGGCTGGAGTTCGCCGACTACGACGAGCTGTGGCGCTGGTCGGTCACGGACCTGGACGCGTTCTGGCGGTCGGTCTGGGACCACTTCGAGGTCGTCGCGCACACCCCGCCGACCGCCACCCTGACCGACCGGGGGATGCCTGGCGCGCGGTGGTTCCCCGGCGCCACCCTCAACTACGCCGAGAACGTGCTGCGGATGCCGGGCCGGGCCGACGACGACCCGGTGGTGATCGCGCACGGCCAGACCCGGGCGCCGGTGACCCTGACCGCCGCCGGGCTGCGCGAGCAGGTCCGCCGGGTGACCGCCGGGCTGCGCCGGCTGGGCGTCACCGCCGGTGACCGGGTTGCCGCCTACGCGCCCAACATCCCCGAGACGTACGTGCTGCTGCTCGCCACCAGCAGCCTCGGCGCGATCTTCTCCTCCTGCGCGCCGGAGTTCGGCACCCGCAGCGTCACCGACCGCTGGCAGCAGATCGAACCGAAGGTGCTGGTCTCGGTGGACGGCTACCGCTACGGCGAGAAGCCGGTGGACCGGCGCGGCGAGGTGGCCGCGATCCGGGCCGCCCTGCCGTCGCTGGAGCACACCGTCAGCATCGCCTACCTCGACCCGGCCGGGCCGCCGCCGGAGGGCGCGATCTCCTGGACGGAGCTGGCGGCGCCCACCGACGAGCCGTTGACCTTCACCCCGGTCGCCTTCGACCATCCGCTCTACGTGCTCTACTCCTCCGGCACCACCGGGCTGCCGAAGCCGATCGTGCACGGCCACGGCGGCATCCTGCTGGAGCACCTGAAGATGCTGGCCCTGCACCACGACCTGGGCCCGGCGGACCGGTTCTTCTGGTTCACCACCACCGGCTGGATGATGTGGAACTTCCTGGTCTCCGGGCCGGCGGTGGGCGCGGCGATCGTGCTCTTCGACGGCAATCCGGGCCACCCCGACCTGGGTGCGCTGTGGCGGCTGGCCGAGGAGACCGGCACGACCTACCTCGGCACGTCCGCCCCGTTCCTGCTGGCCTGTCGCAAGTCCGGGCTGGTGCCGAAGGAGACCGCCGACCTGTCCGCGCTGCGCGGGGTCGGCTCGACCGGCGCGCCGCTGCCCGCCGAGGGCTTCACCTGGGTGTACGAGACGGTCGGCGAAGACCTCCAGCTCCAGTCCCTCTCCGGCGGCACGGACGTCTGCACCGGTTTCGTGGGCGGGGTGCCGCTGCTGGCGGTGCACGCCGGGGAGATCACCTGCCGGGCGCTCGGCGCCAAGGTGGAGGCCCGTTCGGCCAACGGCACCCCGGTCATCGGCGAGCTGGGCGAGCTGGTGATCACCGAGCCGATGCCGAGCATGCCGGTGGGCTTCTGGAACGACGTGGACGGCACCCGCTACCGGGAGGCGTACTTCGACCTCTATCCGGGCGTCTGGCGGCACGGCGACTGGATCACCATCAACGACCGGGGTGGCTGCGTGATCACGGGCCGTTCCGACGCCACCCTCAACCGGGGCGGTGTGCGGCTCGGCACCGCCGAGTTCTATTCAGTGGTCGAAGGGCTCGACGAGGTCGTCGACTCGGTGGTGGTGCACCTGGAGGACGACGAGGGCGGCGCCGGGGAGCTGCTGTTGTTCGTGGTGCTCGCCGAGGGGCTGGAGCTGGACGACGCGATGCGGAAGAAGATCTGCCGCGAGTTGCGTACCGCGTTGTCGCCCCGGCACGTCCCGGACGAGATCCACCAGGTCCGGGCCGTCCCGCGCACCCTGTCGGCAAAGAAGCTGGAGGTCCCGGTGAAGAAGATCCTCACGGGCACTCCGGTCGACGCGGCGGCGGCCAGGGGCGCCCTGGCCAACCCGGAGTCCCTCACGGCCTTCGCCACCCTCGCCCAACACCGCACCCCCCGCCCATAACCCCACCCACCCCCGCTCATCCCCACCCCCGCCCATCCCCACCCCATCCCCACCCCATCCCACCCCGCCCCACCCCGCCCCCTCCGCGCGGCGATCTTGCACTTTGTGCCCTGGCATAAGGGGTGAACCGCCTGTATCGAGGGCGCAAACTGCAAGATCGGCGAGACGGGTGGGCGGCGGGCGCGGGGAGGGGACCTGCGGGGGCGGGGAGGTAGGGGTGGGTCAGGTTAGGGGGTGGGTGACTCTCTCCGTGGTGGTGCGGGTGGGGAGGGTCGTCGGGTCGAGGTTGGCGCAGAGGACCGTGGTGGACCTGGTCGTCAGGGGGGCGAGCAGCCAGTCGACCGGGTCGGGGTACCTGGCTGTGTCGATCAGGAGCCGGTCGCCGGGCGTGATGCCCAACTCCGTCGCGCGGGCGCTCGCGCGGGCCAGCAGTTCCGCGTCGCCCGGGCCACCCTTCGCGTACGGGCTGAAGTGGTCGCCGTGTGCGCGTACCTCCGACACGTAGTCGGCGAAGCCGGTCGGCACCTGGCGCATCGGCAGGGCGAACGGGTCCAGCGCGAGGACGTACCGCTCGCCCGCCGACCAGGCTTCCGCCTCGGCGACCCGTGCCGTGGCGACGAAGAGCACGTCCACGTCGCCCGGCGTGTCGGTCACGGTCAGCCCGGCCGACCAGCAGCCGAGCAGCACCGCGGCGCTCTGCCAGTGCGGGGGTAGCAGTACGCCGGCGACGTCACCGGAACCCACGGCCACCTCGTCGACGAGCAGGTTGGCCGTCTTGGCCACCCAGTTCGCCAGTGTCGCACCGGAGAGTTCGGTCCGTTCGCCCGTGGCGTCGTCGTACCAGGTCAGCAGCGGTCGGGTCGGATCGGTCGCGATCGCGTCGGCGAAGACCCGGGCAATGTTGTCGGCCATCGGCGCGAACGATACGCCCCAGCGGCCGTACTCGATGACAACGACAAGTCGGCGTACCGTCGGGTCGCAGTCAGCGTCCGCGCCGGGCTCCGGCGTAGGCTTGCCCGGAGTGTTGTTCCCCACAGGCCCGTCAGTGCAAGGAGTCGCCCCGTGACCGCCGGTCGCCCGCCCCGCGTGCTCATCGACGCCACGAGCGTCCCCGCCGACCGTGGGGGCGTCGGTCGATACGTCGACGGCCTGCTCGGCGCCCTCGGCAAGGTGTGCGGGTCGGGGGTGGAGCTGGCCGTCGTCAGCCTCCGCACCGACCTGGAGCGCTACACCCGGATGTTGCCCGGCGCGGAGATCATCCCCGCCCCGGCCGCCGTCGCGCACCGCCCCGCCCGGTTGGCCTGGGAGCAGACCGGCCTGCCGCTGCTGGCCCAGCAGGTGGGCGCGCAGGTGCTGCACTCGCCCTTCTACACCTGCCCGCTGCGGGCCGGCTGCCCGGTCACGGTGACCGTGCACGACGCGACGTTCTTCACCGAGCCGGAACACTACGACAAGTCGCGGCGCACCTTCTTCCGCAGCGCGATCAAGACGTCCCTGCGCCGCGCCGACCGGGTGATCGTGCCGAGCAAGGCCACCCGGGACGAGCTGATCCGGCTGCTCGACGCCGACCCCACCCGGATCGACGTCGCCTACCACGGCGTCGACCACACCGCCTTCCACGCGCCCAGCGACGAGGAGAAGGCCCGGGTCCGGGCCCGGCTGGGGCTCGGCGGCACCAACTACGTGGCCTTCCTGGGGGCCAAGGAGCCGCGCAAGAACGTGCCGAACCTGATCCGCGGCTGGGCCCGCGCGGTGACCGACCGGGCGGATCCGCCGGCCCTGGTGATCGCCGGCGGCCAGGGGCACGACGACGACATCGACCGCGCGGTGGCGGAGGTCCCGTCGCACCTGCGGCTGCTCCGTCCGGGCTATCTGCGCTACGCGGACCTGCCCGGTTTCCTCGGCGGGGCGCTGGTGGCCGCCTATCCGTCCTACGGGGAGGGTTTCGGCCTGCCGATCCTGGAGGCGATGGCGTGCGCCGCACCGGTGCTCACCACGCCCCGGCTGTCGCTGCCGGAGGTGGGCGGCGACGCGGTCGCGTACACCAGTGAGGCGCCCGACCAGATCGCCGCCGACCTGGCCGCGCTGCTCGACGACGAGCAGCGGCGGTTGTCGCTGGCCAAGGCCGGTTTCGACCGGGCCAAGGAGTTCACCTGGGAGTCCAGCGCCGAGGTGCACATCGCGGCCTGGAGCCGGGCCCGGTCCTGACCGCCGAGGGCCGGCGACGCGAGAATGCGTCCTCGGGCAGGCGAATCGGGCATGATGTGCGGGTGATTTACGCCGTCATCCCGGCGGGTGGTAGTGGCACGAGGTTGTGGCCGCTGTCCCGTGCCGGCCATCCCAAGTTCCTCCACCCGCTGACCGGCTCCGCCGCCTCGCTGCTCCAGGCGACGGTGGACCGGCTGGGCCCGTTGGCCACCGCCGAGCGCACCCTGGTGGTCACGGGGACCGCCCACGTGACGGCGGTGGCCCGCCAGCTCGCCGGGCTGCCGGAGGAGAACATCCTGGTCGAGCCCTCGCCCCGGGACTCGTGCGCGGCGATCGCCCTGGCTGCCGCGGTCATCGCGCGGCGCGACCCGGAGGCGGTGATGGGCTCCTTCGCCGCCGACCACCTGATCGGCGACCCGCAGCGCTGGCGGGAGGTCGTCGGGGAGGCGGTACGCGGCGCCGAGCAGGGCCTGCTGATGACGGTCGGGATCACCCCGACCCGGGCCGAGACCGGCTACGGCTATCTCCAGACCGGCGACCCGGTCGACGGGGGGCCGCTGCGACCGGTGGCCGAGTTCAAGGAGAAGCCGAGCGCCGAGGTGGCCGAGGCGTACCTCCGCTCCGGGCGGCACCTCTGGAACGCCAGCATGTTCGTCTGGCGGGTCGACGTGTTCCTCGCCGAGCTGGCCCGTCAGCAGCCCGCCCTGCACGCCGGGATCGTCGCGATCGCCGGGGCGTGGGGCACCGACGGGCAGGACGACGTGCTCGGCACGGTCTGGCCGACGCTGCCGAAGATCTCCGTCGACTACGCGGTGATGGAGGGCGCGGCGACCGCCGGCCGGGTGGCGACGGTGCCGGGCGACTTCGGGTGGAACGACATCGGCGACTTCCACACCCTGGGTGAGGTGCTGCCCGCCGACGCGGACGGCAACGTGGTGCTCGGCGCCGACGCCAAGCCGGGCGTGTTGCTGCGCGACAGCGGCGGGTTGGTGGTGGTGCCGCACTCGGGGCGGCTGGTGGCCGCCGTCGGCGTACACGACCTGATCATCGTCGACACCCCGGACGCGCTGCTGGTCTGCCCGCGCAGTCGGGCGCAGGACGTCAAGAAGGTCGTCGACGAACTCAAGGAACGGGGCGAAGAGGGGCTCGTCTGAGCGTCGCCAGGGCCGGAGCGACCAGGTGCGCCGTCCCGCCGGCCAGCGGCTGCGGCAGCCGGTCCGGCGGGAACCAGCCCAGCGCCTCGGATTCCTCGCTGACCCGTTCCACCGCGCCGGGCGGGGCGAGGACGGCGAAGCGGACGTCGTGGTGCAACGAGCCGCCCTGGCAGCTCACCGGGTGGATGTCGACGTCGATCGGCACCGGGTCGATCCGCAGGCCGGCGATGCCGGACTCCTCGCCCGCCTCGCGCAGGGCGGCGGCGGCCAGGGTCCGGTCGACCGGCTCGCAGTGCCCGCCGAGCTGCACCCACCGCCGGAACTTGCCGTGCAGGCAGAGCAACACCCGTGATCCGGTGGCGTCGAGCACCAACGCGCTCGCTGTGACGTGCCCGGGCCGGTGTGCCCGGCTCATCGCCACCGGCCCGGCGGCCAGCAGCGCCACGGTGCGGTCCCGGGCGTCGGCCGCGGCCGGGCCGGTCGGCTCCCACCGGCTCAGGGTCACGACGGCGTCGGCGTGCAGCGCCGCGTACACCTCGGCGTCCGGCGACCGTCGGGAAGCGGCGGCGGTGGGGGAGTCGGCCATGTCGACACTGTACGAGCCGACGATTCGTACCCTGGCCCGGTGACCCTGCGACTGTTGGAGTTCGTCGTGGCCGGCAACGAGGCCAGCGACCTGCTGCCGGTGCGTTCCGTGCCGCTGCTGCGGGCGCACGGTGCCCGGCGCGGTTTCTGGACGGTGCTGGACGAGGGGCCGGTGGAGCACTGCCTGGCCCTGCTGCTGGAACTGGACGACGACCGTTGGGTCGCCCACCACGTGGCCGCCGACGCCGGGGTGGAGAACGGCCGCACGGAGGACAGCGAGGCGCTCGCCCACCACGACGGCTGGGTGTACGTCTTCGGATCGCACTTCGGCTCGAAGGCGGGGCCGCTGCGCCCGCGCCGCGCCTTCGTGGCCCGGTTCCGCGAGGACGACGCGGCGGCGGGCCCGCTGCCGGTGCGGGTGGTGCGTAACCGGTTCCGGCTGCACCGGGCGGTCAACGACGCCCTGCTCAAGGCGGCGTTCACGCCGCTGCCGCCGGGCGAGAGGGTGCGGTCCCGGTTCATCGGGGAGACGGTCGCCCGGGGCACCGCCCGGTCGAAGGGCTGGGTCAGCCGGCTCGTCGCCGACGACCTGCCGTTGAACGTGGAGGCGGCGACCTTCACGCCGACCTGCACCGTCCTGCTCGGACTGCGGTTCCCGGTCACCGCCGACGGTGAGCCGATCCTGGTCGAGCTGACCGGTGTGCCGGGCATGTTCGACCCCGCGCCGAGTTGGCCGCAGGCGTCGGGGGCGTACGTCCTGACCGGGGTGACCCCGCCGGGCGTGCTGGCCGGCTTCCGGGCGATCACGCCCACGGACGACGGCGGCTACGCGGCGATCATCGGGTCGATCGACGCACTGGGCAAGGGCTCGGTGCTGCTCGACGACCATCCGGCCGGCGGCGAGGTCACCTCCCGACACGTCCGGTTCTCCCCGCCCGGCGACGGGCACCTGGTCCCCGGCGAACTGGTGGCCGACCTGGCGCCGTTCCACCATGTGGAGGGTGTGGCCGAGTGGGACGGGCAGAGCTTCTATGTCACCGACGAGGACCATCGGGTGGCGCTCTGGATCGGCTGACCGGCGGGTGGACCGACGACCGGGCGGCACCTCCGCGGAGCTTGGCCGCAGACCCTCGTGGTGCCGCCCGGTCGCCGGGTCATTCCCCGCCCCCCTGGCGCCGGGTTCCGGACGCGTCGGTGACGCGCCAACCCTCGTGCGCGGGTAGTGGAAGCATGCCGAACGGCGCCAGGGGCGTCGAGGTTTTTCAGCCCACGCTTAAAGACGGAGATAATTGCCGGCCAGGTACAGTGCAAACGGTTGCCAGGTGTCCCCTCTGCCGGGCGACGCGGGAGCGGTCCATGCTCAAGATCTACTTTTCCGCCGAGGACATCCTCCGGACCAGGGTGGCTCCGGCGGCAGACCCGGTGTGGGAACTGGTCCTCAGCCTGCACCTGCTGCCCGGCCGCGGCCGGGATCCACTGCTGGCGGGCTGGCGGCACAGTGTGACCCGCGGGCTGCGCGAGGGCAGCGGCTCGGTGGGGCTGCGGCTCCTCCTGACGCTCAACCCGCCCCGCGGTTACTTCCCCGACTTCCTCACCCCGTACGAGAGCATGTCGGGGTTCGAGGCCGGCATGGAGGCGGTCCGCAGCACCCCGGTGGCGCTGCTGCACCGCGACCTGGCGCTGCTCGCCGCCGACAGTTCCCTGCCCGCCGGCGCCGTGCCGCTGGCCCGGGGGGAGGCGGACACGCTGCGCGGCCTGACCGACGCGATGGAGCGTTACCGCGGCCTGGCCATCGACCCGTACTGGACCCGGATCCAGGCGGCGGTGGAGGCCGACCGGGCCCGGCGGGCCCGGGCCCTGCTCGACGGCGGGGTGGAGGGGCTGCTGGCCAGCCTGCGACCCGCCATGCGCTGGGAGTCCGGGGTGTTGGAGATCCGCGACTACCCGCACAGCCGGGAGCTGCACCTGGACGGGCGCGGGCTGCTGCTGGTGCCGTCGTTCTTCTGCGCGGCCACCCCGGTGGCCCTGCTCGACCCGGCGCTGCCCCCGGTCCTGGTCTATCCGGTGGACCGGCTCGGCGGCCTGCTGCCGGCCCCCGGTGAGGGCGCCGGGGCGCCGGATCCCGGGCGGGAGGCGCTGGCCGCGCTGCTCGGTCGGACCCGGGCCGCGGTGCTGGTGGCCAGCCACGACGGCTGCACCACCGGCGAGGTGGCCCGCCGGCTGAACATCTCGGCAGCCGCCGCCAGCCAGCACACCACCGTGCTGCGCAACGCCGGCCTCCTGGTCAGCCAGCGCGACCGCAACACCGTCCTGCACACCCTGACCCCGTTGGGACGGGCGATGCTCAACTCCTGAGCGCGCCCGCGCCTGATGAGGTGTCGATGTCTCGCTGGGTGTCATCGGTGTCCTGCTGGCCGGCGTCTGGCCGGCGTCTGGCCGGCGTCTCACCGTGCGGTGCCGGCGTCTCACCGTGCGGTGCCGGCGTCTCACCTTGCGGTGCCGGGCGGCTGCTCCGCAGGCTGCCCCGGGGCACCGACGGCGTGGGCGTGGATGGAGGCCAGCGCCTCGGATTCCGGAGCCCGGCGCACGGGGGCGCGGTCTGCGAGCGGCCTCGGGGCGGTCTGCGGGGCAACCATGATCAGTTGATCGGCAACCGGCCAAGGAAGCCCCGCTACCCCGGTCCACCGTCAAACGATCGAGCGGGGAGCCGGGAGCCGGGAGCCGGGAGCGGAGAGCGGAGAGCGGAGAGCGGAGAGCGGAGAGCGGAGAGCGGAGAGCGGAGAGCGGGAGCTGGAGGGCGGGGAGCTGGGAGCGGGGAGCTGGAGGGCAGGGCCGGGGGTGGAGGGCGGGTCCGGGGCCGGGGGCGGAGGGTGGGGAGCCGGGGGCGGGGCGTTCGTGCCTCGGCGGTGTTACAGGGCCAGGGCGGCGCTGGCGGTGGTGCCGGGGGGCGGGGGAAGAAGCAGGGAGGTGACGCCCTCGGCTGCCAGGGCGGTGCGGAGGCGTTGCAGGTCGGCGCCGAAACGGACCAGGTCGGCCGGGCCGGCGGGGGTGGCGGGGGAGCCGAGCACCAGGGTCGTCGCCGCCACCGGCCAGCCGGGCACCCGGGCGGTCAGCCCCGCGCGTACCTCCTCGTCGGCGACCAGGCTGAAGGACGTGCCGGGTGCGACCACGTTCGCGATCGTGCCGATCGCCCGGCGTACGGCCTCCGGGTCGGGCGGGGTCGGGTTGGGGCCGTCCGGCAGGGTGGCGGCGGCGGCCAGTCCGGCGGCCTTCGCCTCGGCGGTGCCCAGCGAGAAGAGGTCCATCGTGGCGTCCCGGACCAGCGCCGACGCGCCGACGCCGTCGTCCGGCCGAAGTGCGGTGAGGTAGCCGCGCACCACCGCGACCGGCATCTGGTCGCACTTGCCCTTGATCAGTTCGCCCGCGCCGGCCAGCTCGTCCACGACCGCCATCTGGGTGAGCTGGAGCTCGTTGCCGTACGGGTCGACCTCGCCCCGGTGGTCGCGGATCGCGTCCATCCCGGCGACGCCGAGCGCCACGTCGGTGAGCCCGTTGCGCCAGGGCCGGCCCATCGTGTCGCTGACGATCACCGCGACGTCCACGCCGTGGCGCTCGCGCAGGGCGGCGCGCAGTGCCCGGGCTGAGGCGTCCGGATCCTCGGGGAGCAGCACCAGCCGGGTCTTGTCGACGTTCGAGGCGTCGATGCCGGCCGAGGCCATCACGAAGCCGTGGTGGGTCTGCACGATCCGGGTCTCGCCCCGGGCGGCCACCACCCGCGCCGTCTCGGCGGCCAGGACCTCGTTGCGCGCGACGATCCGCTCCGGCCCGTCCGCCGGAACGTCGACCAGACGGCCCTCCGCCTTCGAGACGATCTTGCTGGTCACCACCAGCACGTCGCCGTCACGCAGCCAGGGCGCGGCGGTGGCGATCAGGGCCGCCAGGTCGTCGCCCTCGGACACGTGGCCGATGCCCGGCACCGGCAGGATCTCCAGCCTCACGTCAGCTCCAGCGCGGCACGGACCATGGCCGCCGTCGCCGCCTCGTCGGTCATCCGCAGCGGCGCCGCGCGGACCGTCAGCTCCGGCACCACGGTGCCGGCGTCCTCCTCGGCGACCAGCCAGCCGTCGAGCAGCCCGCCGGCCGACCGGCCGCCGTAGAGCCGGCCCACGCCGGCCGCGCTGCACTCCACGCCCAGCACGGCCAGGCAACGGTCGGCCATGCCGCGCACCGGTGCGCCGCCGATGATCGGCGACACGCCGACCACCCGGGCGGGGCCGCCGGCGACCGCCTCGCGCAGCCCGGGCACGGCCAGGATCGGGGCGATGCTCACCACCGGGTTGCTCGGCGCGATCAGCACCACGTCGGCCGCGGCGATGGCCTCGACGACGCCGGGCGCCGGCCTGGCGGTCTCCGCGCCGACGAAGACGAACCGGTGGGTGGGGAGGTCGCCGCGGTGGCGTACCCACCACTCCTGGAAGTGGATCGCCCGCTGCCCGCCGTCGGGCCCGTCCGCGCCGGAGTCACCCGCGGTCGCCGGCCCGCTCACCACCACGTGGGTCTCCAGCCGGTCGTCGGTTGCCGGCAGCAGGCGTACGCCGGGCTGCCAGCGGGTGGCGAGCGCCTCGGTGACCGCGTGCAGCGGGTAGCCGGCGTTGACCATCGTGGTCCGCACCAGGTGGGTGGCGATGTCCTTGTCGCCGAGCCCGAACCAGGTCGGCTCGGCGCCGTACGCGGCCAGTTCCTCCTTGACCGTCCAGCTCTCGCCGATCCGTCCCCAGCCACGTTCGGGATCGGCGCCGCCACCCAGCGTATACATCACGCTGTCCAGGTCGGGGCAGACCTTCAGCCCGTGCAGGAGCAGATCGTCGCCGACGTTGACCACGGCGGTCACCTCGGCGCCGACCTCGCGGGCGTACGCCCGGACGCCGACCAGGAAACGAGCGCCCCCGATGCCGCCCGTCAGAACCACGATGCGCATGCGACCATCCTCGCGTACGGGCCGCCTCCGGTCCGACTGTGGGCCGGGAGACTAGGCTCACGTCGGCAACTGTCCGCATTCGCCCCGAGGGGGAACCCGTGACCAGCCCCGCCGAGCCCGCGTCCACCGACGCGACGCAGGCCAGCCAGCTGACCAAGCCGTTGCGTGAACTCGCCGCGTTCGCGCTGCTCGGCGCGAACGCCGTGTTCCTCTTCGTCGGCCTGATCCGGCTGGCGACGCCGACCGAGTACAGCACATTCGGGGGTCGGGCGGGCAGCGCCTTCTACGCCTTCGTCGGCGTGGAGTCGGTGTTCCTGCCGCTGCTGGCCGTGCTGCTCGCCACGCACGTGAAGCCCCCGGTGCCGAAGGCGAAGCTGATCACCCAGGTCGCCCTGGGCGAGTACGCCGTCAGTGCGCTCTTCGGCGGGCTGACCTTCCTCTTCTGGACGGTCACCCGGCTGGCCGACGGCGAGATCCTCGACGCCTTCCTGGGCCTGCTCAGCCGGGTGGCCTGGCTGGCGCTGTTCGCGGTCGCCGCGTACGTCGTGTTCAAGATCTGGCGCACGCTCTACTACGTGCCGAAGCCGAAGCCCCAGCCCGGCGTGTACGGCCAGCCGCAGCCGGGCTGGCCCCAGCAGCAGGGCGGCTACCCGGCGCCGGGCCAGCAGGTCCCCGGTCAGCAGGTGCCCGGTCAGCAGGTCCCGGGTCAGCAGGGCGGTTGGCAGGCGCCGGGCCCCTACGGAGCCCCATACGGTCAGCAGGCCGCGCCGTTCGCCGGCGGCCCGCAGCCGGGCTCGCAGTTCAGCCCGACGCCGCAGTCCGCCCCGCCGTTCGGCCAGGCCCCGCAGTCCGCGCCTCCGCCGGCGTCGGAGGCGCAGACCGCTCCGCAGTTCAGCCCGGCTCCGCAGTTCGGCCAGGCCCCGCAGTCGGCACCCCCGGCCGCGCCCGCCCCGCAGTCCGCGCCGCCGTTCGGCCAGGCCCCGCAATCGGCGCCCCCGTTCGGCCAGCCGCAGGGTGTCCCGCCGTTCGGCCAGCCGCCCTCGGCCGACCCCACCCAGGCGATCCCGCGCCAGTCCGCCGAGCTCACCGAGCCCACCCAGGCGATTCCGCGTCCCGCCGCCGACGAGACCGACCGTACCCAGCGGATCAACCCCGGCGACACCCCCGACGCCCCACGCTGACCGGGCCAACGGCCCACACCCGAGCGCCCCGCACGTCACCGTGCGGGGCGCTCGCCGTCCCACCCCGTCTCTCGGGTGCGGTGATCAAGAGGTTCTGGTCGGCAGGAAGCGCCTGCCAGGGCGAAAACTTCTTGATCACCGGCGGGGCGGGGATGCCTGCGCAGACGGCATTCCCTGGGCCGGGGATGCCTGTGCAGCGGCGCGGGGTACGGGTTTCGGTCGGCCTCTCGGCATTGCGTCCGGGCGGTGGGTGGGGCGGTGGGTGGGGTGCGCTCGTTTATGGCGCGGGCCGGGTGGGCGGGCCGGGATGCAGGGCGCTTAGGCTGGGCGGATGGTTGATCGCACCGGGCCCGGCCCGACCGACGCGAGCGTGCGGCGGGCGCTGCACCGGGCCGCGAGCGGGCGGGCCCTCGACGTCGACGAGGCCGTCGCGCTGCTGGCCGCCCGGGGCGAGACGCTCGACGGGCTGCTCGACGTGGCGGGTGGCGTCCGCGACGCCGGGCTGCGTGAGGCCGGGCGGCCGGGCGTGGTCACGTACTCGAAGAAGGTTTTCATCCCGCTGACCCGGCTCTGCCGGGACCGGTGCCACTACTGCACCTTCGCCACCGTGCCGCACCGGCTGCCGGCGGCCTTCCTCGACCGGGACGAGGTCCTCGCCATCGCCCGGGCGGGAGCCGCCCAGGGCTGCAAGGAGGCGCTGTTCACGCTCGGTGACCGGCCGGAGGAACGCTGGCCGGCGGCCCGGCAGTGGCTGGACGAGCGCGGCTACGACTCCACCCTGGACTACCTGCGCGCCTGCGCGGTGGCGGTGCTGGAGGAGACGGGGCTGCTGCCGCACCTGAACCCGGGCGTGTTGTCCTGGTCGGAGTTGCAGCGGCTCAAGCCCGTCGCGCCCAGCATGGGGATGATGCTGGAGACCACGGCGACGCGGCTCTGGTCGGAGCCGGGCGGCCCGCACTTCGGCTCGCCGGACAAGGAGCCGGCGGTCCGGTTGCGGGTGCTCGAAGACGCGGGCCGGGTCGGCGTGCCGTTCACCACCGGAATTCTGATCGGCATCGGCGAGACCCCCGCCGAGCGGGTCGACGCGATCTTCGCGATCCGCCGGGCGCACCGCGAGTACGGCCACCTCCAGGAGGTGATCGTGCAGAACTTCCGCGCGAAGCCGGACACGGCGATGCGCGGGATGCCCGACGCCGAGCTGCGCGACCTGGCCGCCACGGTGGCGGTGGCCCGGGTGCTGCTCGGGCCGAAGGCCCGGATCCAGGCCCCGCCGAACCTCATCGCGGGCGAGTACGACCTGCTGCTGCGCGCCGGCATCGACGACTGGGGTGGGGTCTCCCCGCTGACCCCGGACCACGTCAACCCGGAGCGCCCCTGGCCGCAGATCGACGAGCTGGCCCGGCACACGGAGAAATCCGGCTTCACCCTGCGCGAGCGGCTGACGATCTACCCCGAGTACGTACGGGCCGGCGACCCGTGGCTGGACCCGCGCCTGCTGCCGCACGTCGGCGCGCTGGCCGACCCGGCGACGGGGCTGGCCGTCGAGGAGGCCCGGCCGGTGGGCCGCCCCTGGCAGGAGCCCGACGAGACGTACGGCGGCCGGACCGACCTGCACGCCACCATCGACACCACCGGGCGGACCGGCGACCGGCGCGGCGACTTCGACCACGTCTACGGCGACTGGTCCGAGGTGGCGGGCAAGGTCACTTCAGGTGGCGGGGTAGGGACCGACCACGACCTGCGGGCCGGGCTGCGGTTGGCGGCCGACGACCCGGCCGCGCTGCTCGACCCGGGGCACGAGGCGGCGGCGCTGGCGCTGTTCGGCGCCGACGGGCCCGCCCTCGACGAGCTGTGCCGGCTGGCCGACGACGTCCGCCGGGCGGCGGTCGGCGACGACGTGACGTACGTGGTCAACCGCAACATCAACTTCAGTAACGTCTGCTATGTCGGCTGCCGGTTCTGCGCGTTCGCGCAGCGGGAGCGGGACGCCGACGCGTACCGGCTCTCGGTGGAGCAGGTCGCCGACCGGGCCGAGGAGGCGTGGGCGGCCGGCGCCAGCGAGGTGTGCCTCCAGGGCGGGATCGACCCGAAGCTGCCGGTGACCGTCTACGCCGACCTGGTCCGGGGCATCAAGGCGCGGGTGCCGGGGATGCACGTGCACGCGTTCTCGCCGATGGAGATCGTCACCGCCGCCGCCAAGGCCGGCGTGTCCGTGCGGGAGTGGCTGACCGGGCTGCGCGAGGCCGGGCTGGACACCATCCCGGGCACCGCCGCGGAGATCCTCGACGACGACGTGCGGTGGGTGCTCACCAAGGGCAAGCTGCCGGCCGCCGCCTGGGTCGACGTGGTCGGCACGGCCCACGAGCTGGGCATCCGGTCCAGCTCCACGATGATGTACGGCCACGTCGACCATCCCGGGCAGTGGCTCGCGCACTTCCGGGTGCTGGCCGGGTTGCAGGACCGTACCGGTGGGTTCACCGAGTTCGTGGCGCTGCCGTTCGTGCACACGAACGCGCCGATCTACCTGGCCGGCATCGCCCGACCGGGGCCGACGTGGCGGGAGAACCGGGTGGTGCACGCGATGGCCCGGCTGCTGCTGCACGGCCGGATCGACAACATCCAGTGCTCGTGGGTGAAGCTCGGCGACGAGGGTACGGCGGCGATGCTCCGGGGCGGCTGCAACGACCTGGGCGGCACGCTGATGGAGGAGACGATCTCCCGGATGGCTGGTTCCGGCAACGGCTCGGCGCGTACGGAGGAGCAGTTGATCGCCATCGCGTCGGCGGCCGGACGGCCGGCCCGCAGGCGTACGACCGCGTACGGCAGCCCTCGACCCTAGCGGCGCCGCCCGCCGAGTGACGTACCGCTGGGTGGGACGATCGGGTGTCGTACGGCGGGATTTCTGTCGGGAGTGGACAGACGGTCGGATTCGTCCGGTCCAGCAGCGCGTCGGCGGCTGTCCACGACCCGGGGGATGTCGGTCCGTCGCCGCGTCCCGTCCACATCGTGGGCGGAGCGGCATCGACGTTCCCGGCTTGACGGGCGGTCCGCGCCAACTCGGGTTAACCTGTGCCCCACCAAGATCAACGGATCGTGGTGGGTGACTTTCCCGGGCCTCCGTAGACCCGCCCGCCCGGGTCGACGGGGAAGCGCCACGGGAGAAAACTCGGGCAACTCGCCGGAGAGGGCGTTACTCGGCCGGGGTCTGAATCGATAGGGCAGGTTGCGAGGGCCGGGTGGCCGGGTGGCCGTCCGGAGTGTTTGTCGGGAGGGCGACTCCATTATCAAGTTCGGCTTGACGGCGCACGCATTACACGCGTGTAATTTGAATGGGGTTGTTCGCACGGAACGCAACAAAACAGGACCGTACGGACAAGCACGCCTTCCGCGTGGGGGGTTGCAGCGGCGATGACGCCGGTGCGCGACAAGGAGGCATCTGATGGACGGCCAGCTTGAGGTGGCCGACCTGCTCGGAAACGCGCCGGAGTGGCAGGAGCGGGCGCTCTGCTCCCAGACCGACCCGGAGGCGTTCTTTCCCGAGAAGGGCGGCTCGACCCGCGAGGCGAAGCGGATCTGCTCGCGCTGCGAGGTGAAGACGGAATGCCTCGAATACGCTCTCGGCCACGACGAGCGGTTCGGGATCTGGGGTGGGCTCTCGGAACGGGAGCGGCGCAAGCTCAAGCGGCGGGCCGCCTGAGCGTTGCCCGGGCCGGGGCGGTGGGGGCCGCCCGGCTCAGGCGCGACGGTTCAGGCCAACTCGTCGGGGTCAACCCCGAGCAGATTGGCCACCTGTTCGATGATCACGTCGTGCACGAGATCCGCGAGGTCCTCGCGGTCCATCGCACGGAACTCCAACGGCCGGCGGTAGAGCACGATCCGCGGGGGAACCTCCTGCCGGCCGGGCCGACCGGGCAGCAGCCGGGCGAGCGGCACCTCGCCGTCCTCCAGCACGTCGGAGTCGTAGACGTTGAGGTCCGGTGGGACGTCCTCCACCGCGAACTCGACCCCGGCCAACTCCTTGGCGAACCGCCGTTCGAGGGTCTCGACCGTGTCCAGCACCAGGTCGTCGAAGATCTCCGCCTTCGTACGCGCCAACGGGACCGTCGCCGGCACCAGCCGCCCGCGCAGACCGCGCCCGTGCCGGTCGCGGTGGGCGCGCCGGCCGGGGCCGGGGCGGCGGTGTTCCGGGCTTGTCATGAGGAAAGGTTAGCGCCCGCACCGACCTGGCCGGTGGCAGCGCCACCGGCGCGGCGCGGCGCGGCCACGCCGGCCGAATTGTGATCACCGCGACGGGCGTGTCGCAACGCGAACCAGTGCGCCGGACCCGGTAATGGGGATACCCTGCCGCCGTGAGGTCACCACGGCGCTGCTCCCGTAACGGCTGCCCCCGGCAAGCGGTCGCCACGTTGACCTATGTCTACAACGAGTCGACAGCGGTGGTCGGCCCCCTGGCGGCATTCGCCGAGCCGCACACGTACGACCTCTGTGAGCCGCACGCCCGGAGCCTGACGGCGCCGCGCGGTTGGGACGTGGTCCGGCACGAGGGCGAGTTCGAGCCCCCGCCGCCCACCACCGACGACCTGGTCGCCCTCGCCGAGGCCGTCCGCGAGGCCGCCCGCCCGGTGGCTCCCCGCCCGCCGGAGGGCAAAGAGACTCCCAACTCGACCCCACAGACGGGTCGCCGAGGGCACCTCCGCGTCATCCCCCCGAACCACTGACCCGTCGCGCCGGCCGGGGTCTACAGGCGTGACCAGGCCTCGGTGAGCACGCCGCGCAGAATCTGCTCGATCTCGTCGAACTGCTCCTGCCCGGCGATCAGCGGCGGGGCGAGCTGCACGACGGGGTCGCCCCGGTCGTCGGCCCGGCAGTAGAGCCCGGCGGAGAACAGCGCCGTGGACAGGAAGCCGCGCAGCAGCCGTTCGGACTCGGCCTCGTCGAAGGTCGCCCGGGTGGTCTTGTCCTTGACCAGTTCGATGCCGTAGAAGTAGCCGTCGCCGCGTACGTCGCCGACGATCGGCAGGTCGTGCAGCTTCTCCAGGGTGGCGCGGAACGCCGCCTCGTTGGCCCGGACGTGCCCGGTCAGGTCCTCCCGGGCGAAGACCTCCAGGTTGGCCAGCGCCACCGCGCAGGAGACCGGGTGCCCGCCGAACGTCACCCCGTGGGCGAACATGCCGGTCTCGGTGAGGAACGGCTCCATCAGCCGGTCGCTGGCGATCATCGCGCCGAGCGGCGCGTAGCCGGAGGTGATGCCCTTGGCGGTGGTGATGACGTCCGGCTGGTAGCCGTACCGGACGGCGCCGAAGTATTCACCCAGCCGGCCCCACGAGCAGATCACCTCGTCGGAGACGAGCAGCACGTCGTACGCGTCGCAGATCTCGCGGACCCGCTCGAAGTAGCCGGGCGGCGGCGGGAAGCAGCCGCCGGAGTTCTGCACCGGCTCCAGGAACACGGCGGCGACGGTGTCCGGCCCCTCCCGCTCGATCGCCCGGCCGATCTCGTCGGCGGCCCAGCGGCCGAACGCCTCGGGGGAGTCGCCGTGCTCAGGAGCGCGGTAGAAGTTGGTGTTCGGCACCTTGACGGCGCCGGGCACCAGCGGCTCGAAGTCGCTCTTGATGCCGGGCAGCCCGGTGATCGACAACGCGCCCATCGAGGTGCCGTGGTAGGCGAGGAAACGGCTGATCACCTTGTGCTTGTTCGGCTTGCCGGTGCGCTTGAAGTAGGCCCGGGCCAGCTTCCACGCCGCCTCGACGGCCTCCGAGCCGCCGGTGGTGAAGAAGACCCGGTTCAGGTCGCCGGGGGCGAGCGCGGCGATCCGCTCGGCCAGCTCGATCGCCTTCGGGTGGGCGTACGACCAGAGGGGGAAGTAGGCCAGCTCGCCCGCCTGCTTGGCGGCGGCCTCGGCCAGCTCGGCGCGTCCGTGGCCGGCGTTGACGACGAAGAGCCCGGCGAGCCCGTCCAGGTAGCGCCGGCCCCGGGCGTCCCAGACATACGCGCCCTCGCCGCGCACGATGGTCGGCACCTCTCCGGCGGAGTAGCTCGCCATCCGGGTGAAGTGCATCCAGAGGTGGTCGGTGGCGTCGGCCATGTCAGCCCCATCGGGTCTCGGGCCGGTCAGGGGTGACATCGGCCGCTCTGCCCTTGGTTATCCCACAGCCCGTTGAATGGGCGCAAGTGAGATCGATCGCCAGTGGGCGATCTGGCGACGGAATCAGTCAACATTGCTCCTGAAAGCAACGGATTCCGTACAGCCGATCGCGCCTGCGCCGACTCCAACGGCCTAGTCGGGCGAACGCTGTCGAGCTGCCCCATCCATGCGCCCATCCGGCAGGAGCCGACGCTCGCCCCGCGCGACTTCCTCGGCGATCTTGCACTTTCAGCCCCGGCATTCTTCGCGTAGTGCTGCAAAAGGTGGACCGAAAGTGCAAGATCGCCGAGCAGGGAGGGGGAGGGCGCGGGGAGGGCACGGGGAGGAGGGGAGGGAGGAGGGGGAGGAGGGGGGAGGTTGCGGGGAGAGGGAGGGGGTGCCGCTCCGGGCTCGGCCGGAGTGGCGTCGATAGGGCTGGGTGTGGACGCGGGTGGGGCCTTTTTGGGGCGCTCGTGGCGCGAGCTGAAGTGCTCGAAACAGGTCCTGGCCGACACGCCGGCAGGCGGCAGGTGTGGACACGATGCGTGGCTATCGTGCGCCGGAGTGTGATGTCGGCGGGAGGTTGGATGTGAACGAGGCGCTGCGGGTGGCGATGGCCGAGAAGGGCGAGACGGCCGAGTCGTTGGCGGAGAAGGTGGACGTCGACCCGAAGACGGCGGGCCGCTGGCTGACGGCGGGCCGGATCCCGCACCCCAGGACCCGGCTGGCCGTCGCCGAGGTCCTCGGCCGGGATGCCGCTGAGCTGTGGCCCGAGCCGTTCCGCCGCCGCGACCTGCCGTGGTTCCGCCCCTGGGCCGAGTTGGAGCAGGACGCCATCTCAATCCGGTCCTACCAGCCGCTGCTCGTGCCGGGCCTGCTCCAGACCGAGGGGTACGCCCGCGCGGTGCTGGCGACGGGCGGCCTGCTCCCGGCGGCGGAGGCCGACGAGATCGTGCGCGGTCGGCTGGCCCGGCAGTCGGTCCTGGCCCGGGACGCGCCGCCGCAGCTCGTCGCCGTGATCGACGAGGTGGTGCTACGCCGGCGGGTCGGCGATCGGGCGGTGATGGCCGGACAGTTGGCCCACCTGCTGGCGGTCGCCGCGCAGGAGCACGTGCAGGTCCGGGTTATTCCCGCCGAGGCGCCGTGGCACACCGGGCTCGCCGGGCCGTTCGTCCTGATCCGGCTGCCCGACGGCGTCGAGACGGCCTATGTGGACAACCAATTACGCGGTCAGGTGGTGACCGAGAGTGCCGACATTGCTAGCCTGGGCGCCAGATGGGAGAGCGTCGCGGGCGAGGCGCTGCCGCGACGCCGGTCGATCGAGCTGATCAGGGAAGTGGCGACGACATGGACATGACCGCCGCCCGCTGGCACACCGCGACCCGCAGCAGCAACAACGGCGGCGACTGCGTCGAGGTTGCCGACAACCTGCCCGGTCAGGTGTTCGTGCGGGACAGCAAGGACCGCGCCGGTGGCACGCTCACCTTCGCCCCAGACGCCTGGCGGGCGTTCGTGGGCCTGACCGCGCGGCAGCGGGCCTGACCACGCCGGCCGCCCCGGGTGCCGCACCGCTCAGCTCGGGGCTGCATCGCTCAGCTTGGCGCCGCATCGCTCAGGCGGTGCCCCAGGTGTATGTCTGCTTGCGCAGCTTCAGGTAGACGAACGCCTCGGTGGAGAGCACACCGTCGACCGCCCGCAGCCGTTGCAGGATCTCCAGCAGGTGGTCGTCGTTGCGGCAGACCACCTCGGTCAGCAGGTCGAACGAGCCGGCGGTGATCACCACGTAGTCGACCTCCTCCAACTCGGCGAGGCGGTCGGCGACGGCCTCCAGGTCGCCGTCGGTGCGTAGCCCGATCATGGCCTGGCGGGGGAAACCGAGCTGGAGCGGGTCGGTCACCGCGACGATCTGCATCACGCCGGCGTCGAGCAGTCGCTGCACCCGCTGACGTACCGCCGCCTCGGAGAGCCCGACCGCCTTCCCGATGGTCGCGTACGGGCGGCGGCCGTCCTCCTGGAGCTGTTCGATGATCTGCTTCGCCACGTCGTCGAGCAGGACGTGGTTGGTACCCCCGCGTACGGTGACCCGCCGTCCGCCGTTGCCGTTGTCGTGCTGCCGGTTCGTCATAGACCGCTCCCCATGTTCAATCCCGGCTGAGCCTAGTGCCACCGCGCAGTCTGGCGTATTTCGTCGTACATCGCTATTCACGCAACGGAATCCCTTGTAAGAGAGGTTTCCTCATGTCAGGATCAGTCGTTCACCGCACCTGACCTCCCGCCGGCGCGCCACCCCCGCCCGCTCGCCGACGATGACCTCAAGGAGTCGTCACATGCGAACTCCCTTTCGGCCCCTCACCCGGCGTGGCCTGCTGACCGGCACCCTCGGCTCGGCCGCGCTGCTCGCCGCGGGCGGCTCGGTGGCCGGCTGCGGCACCAAGGCGGCCACCCAGACGGAGGCCGGCTGCGTCAGCGAGGACCTGTCCGGCACCGAGAAGACGCTGACATTCTCCAACTGGCCGCAGTACATGGACGTGGACGACAAGGATGAGTCAGAGCGGCCGACCCTCGACGCGTTCGTCGCGAAGAGCGGAATCAAGGTCGCCTACACCGAGGACGTCAACGACAACAACGAGTTCTTCGGCAAGGTGCAGAACCAGCTCGCGGGGTGCCAGTCGACGGGGCGGGACATCATGGTCCTCACCGACTGGATGGCGGCGCGCATGATCCGCCTCGGCTGGATCCAGAAGCTGGACAGGTCGAAGCTGCCCAACGTCGAGGCCAACCTGCTGCCCTCGCTGCGCGGCCGGTCCTTCGACAAGGACAACCAGCTCGCCATCCCGTGGCAGACCGGGCTGGCCGGCCTCGCCTACAACGGCAGGGTGACCAAGGAGCTCCGGACGGTCGACGAACTGCTCACCCGCCCCGACCTCAAGGGCAAGGTGACCGCGCTGTCCGAGATGCGGGACACCATGGGCCTGCTGCTCCAGTCCAACGGCCACGACCCGGCGAACTTCACCGCCGCCCAGTTCGACGATGCCATCAACAAGCTGAAGAAGGCCGTCGACTCCGGCCAGATCCGCCGGTTCACCGGCAACGACTACGCGCCGGACCTCGCCAAGGGCGACATCGCCGCGTGCATCGGCTGGTCCGGCGACGCCATCCAGCTCGGCTTCGACGACGACAAGATCAAATTCGTGGTGCCCGAATCCGGGGTGATGATCTGGTCGGACAACGTGGTGGTGCCGAACCGGGCCACCCACAAGGGCAACGCCGAACAGCTCGTCAACTACTACTACGAGCCGGCGGTCGCCGCCCGGCTCGCCGCGTTCGTCAACTACATCTGCCCCGTCCAGGGTGCCAGGGCCGAGATGGAGAAGATCGATCCGGCGTTGGCCGCCAACCCGCTGGTCTTCCCCGACGACGCCATCCTCGCGAAGTCCACGGTCTTCATGGCGCTGGACGAGAAGCAGGAACGCGAGTACGAAGGCAAGTTCCAGCAGGTCATCGGGGCGTGAGCGGGATGGGTGGGACGACTGCGGGGCGCGAGACCCCGGCCGGCGACCTGCGGCTGGCCAACCTCACCAAGCGGTTCGGCACCGTCACCGCGGTGGACGACCTCAGCCTGACCGTTCCGCAGGGCTCGTTCTTCGCCCTGCTCGGCGCGTCCGGCTGCGGCAAGACCACCACCCTGCGAATGATCGCCGGCCTGGAGGAGCCGACCGGCGGGCAGGTGCTGCTCGGCGACCGGGACGTCACCCGGCTGCGCCCGTACAAGCGGCCGGTGAACACGGTCTTCCAGAGTTACGCGCTCTTCCCGCACCTGAACGTCTTCGAGAACGTGGCGTTCGGCCTGCGTCGGCGGGGCATCCGCTCCGTCGACGACGAGGTCATGGGAATGCTCGCGTTGGTGCAACTCGACGACTACGGCCACCGTCGCCCCGCCCAGCTCTCCGGCGGGCAGCAGCAGCGGGTCGCCCTGGCCCGCGCCCTGGTCAACCGGCCGCAGGTGCTGCTGCTGGACGAGCCGCTCGGCGCGCTGGACCTGAAGCTGCGCCGGCGGATGCAGCTCGAACTGAAGCGGATCCAGACCGAGGTCGGCATCACGTTCGTGCACGTCACCCACGACCAGGAGGAGGCCATGACGATGGCCGACACCGTCGCGGTGATGAACGCCGGGCGGATCGAGCAGCTCGGCGCCCCCGCCGACCTCTACGAATACCCGGCCACGGCGTTCGTGGCGAGTTTCCTCGGCCAGTCCAACCTGCTCGCCGGGGAGGCGGCCGGCGCGGGCGGGGACGAGGTGGCGGTGTCGGCGTACGGCCGTCGCTTCTCGGTGCCCGCCGGCCGCGCCCGGGCCGACCGGGGGCCGGTCCACCTGGGCGTACGCCCGGAGAAGCTGCACCTGGTCGACTCCGCCGACCAGGTCCCCGCCGGATGCCAGCACGTCACCGGGGTGGTCACCGACGCCTCCTACGTGGGGGTGAGCACCCAGTACCTGCTGCGTACCGACTGGGGCGGCGAGCTGTCCGCCTTCGTGGCCAACAGCGGCGCGACCGGTCCGCTGCCGGTGGGCGCGGAGACGGTGGCGTACTGGGACCCGCGGCACGCCTTCCTGCTGGCCCGCGGACCCCGCGAACCCGACCCGGCCACGCCGGTGCTCGACGAGCCGGTAGGTACACCCTCGTGAACGAGCGCAACGAGGCGGCGACGTGAACGAGCGCAGCGAGCGAACCGGTCAGCGCTGTGCGGCTGTAGCTCGTGACGCCGGTGAGCGCAGCGAGGCGGCGACATGAGCGCCCTCGCGCACCTGCCCACCGGGTCGGGCCGGCGGACGGCACCGCCACCCCGCCGACCCGGGCGGCACCGCCTCCTGCCGTACCTCCTGCTGCTGCCCGCGGCGGCCTGGCTGTTCCTCTTCTTCGCGGTGCCGCTGTTCCAGCTCGCCGCCGCCAGCCTCTACGACCCCGCCGGCTCGCTCGCCACCGGCTACGCGATGACCTGGGCGTTCGGCAACTACCCGGACGCGCTCGCCGCGTACTGGCCGCAGTTCGTGCGGTCCTTCGGTTACGCCGGGGCCGCGCTGGTGCTGGCGCTGCTGGCGGGCTACCCGCTGGCGTACGCCATCGCGCAGAAGGCCGGGCGGTGGAAGAACCTGCTGCTGGTCTGCGTGGTCGCGCCGATGTTCACCAGTTTCCTGGTGCGCACCCTGGCGTGGAAGACGATCCTGTCGGACAACGGCTGGCTCGTCGGGCTGCTGCGCGACGTGCACCTGCTCGCCCCCGACGGCCGGCTGCTGGCCACCCCCGTCGCGGTGGTGCTCGGCCTGACGTACAACTTCCTGCCCTTCCTGGTGCTGCCGCTGTACGCGAGCCTGGAGCGGCTGGACCCCCGGCTGCTGGAGGCGGCCGGCGACCTCTACGCCAGCCCGTTGCGGGCGTTCCGCAGGGTCACGCTGCCGCTGTCCATGCCGGGCCTGGTCGCCGGCACGCTGCTGTTCTTCATCCCGGCCAGCGGCGACTACATCAACGCCGAACTGCTCGGCACCCCCAACGAGTACATGATCGGCAACGTCATCGACTCGGCGTTCCTGGTCCGGTTGGACTACCCGCAGGGCGCGGCCCTGTCGTTCCTGCTGATGGCGGCGATCCTCGCGGTGGTCTTCGGCTACCTGCGCCGGGCCGGCACCGAGGAGGTCCTGTGAGCGCGAGGAGTGCAGCGAAGCGGAGCACCGCAGTCGCGAACGAGAGACGGCTCCTGTGAGCGCGCGGATCTTTCGCTGGCTGGCCGACCGCTGGGTGACGGGCGTGGCGCTGCTGGTGCTCGGCTATCTCCTCCTGCCGATCGCCGTGGTCGCCGCGCTGTCCTTCAACCGCCCGTCCAGCCGCCTGTCGTACGACTTCAACGAGTTCACCCTCGACAACTGGCGCAACCCGTGCGCCACCTCCGACATGTGCGACGCGGTGGTACGTAGCGTCCAGATCGGTTTCATCGCCACCGTGGTCGCCACGGTTCTCGGCACCCTGATGGCGTTCGCGCTGGCCCGGCACCGGTTCCGTGGCCGCTCCGGGATCAACGTGCTGATCTTCCTGCCGATGGCCACCCCCGAGCTGGTGATGGGCACCTCGCTGCTCGCCCTCTTCGTCTCCGCCGGGGTGCCGCAGGGCTTCTGGACCATCGTCGTCGCACACGTGATGTTCTGCGTGTCGTTCGTGGTGGTCACCGTCAAGGCGCGGCTGGCCGGGATGGACACCCGGCTGGAGGAGGCCGCGATGGACCTCTACGCGAGCGAGTGGCAGACCTTCCGGCGGATCACCCTGCCGCTGGCGCTGCCCGGCATCGTGGCCGCCGCGCTGCTCGCGTTCTCGCTCTCCTTCGACGACTTCATCGTCACGAACTTCAACGCCGGCACCACCGTCACGTTCCCGATGTACGTCTGGGGAGCCGCCCAGCGGGGCATCCCGCCGCAGGTCAACGTCATCGGTACCGCGATGTTCGTGGTCGCGCTGCTGCTGGTGCTGACCAGCACCCTGCGCGGGCGGCGGGGCCGTCGCGCCGACCTCGGGAAGACCGCACCGGCGGGCGGCGCGCCGGGGCGGCACCCGGCATGACCGGCCCGTTCACCGGCCCGCGCATCGGCCCGTTCACCGGCCCGCGTATCGGCCGGCGCACCGGTCCGCCTACCGGTCCGGCGCTCGCCGACGCGACACGCGTGCCGTACTGGCTCGACCGCCCGGAACGCCCCGACCCGCTGCCGCCGCTGTACGGCGGCACCGACACCGACCTGCTGGTCGTCGGCGGCGGCTACAGCGGCCTCTGGACGGCGCTGCTCGCCAAGCAGGACGACCCCGGCCGCGACGTGCTGCTTGTCGAGGCGGGCACCTGCGGCTGGGCCGCGTCCGGCCGTAACGGCGGGTTCTGCGCCGCCTCGCTCACCCACGGCCTGGCCAACGGCGTCGAGCGTTTCCCCGACGAGATCGACGTGCTGGAGCGGCTCGGCCGGGAGAACCTGGCCGCCATCGAGGCGACCGTCGAGGAGTACGGCATCGACTGCGACTTCGAGCGCACCGGTGAGCTGTCCGTCGCGGTGCAGCCGTACCAGCTCGCCGGCCTCGCCGAGGATGCCGCGCTGGCCCGCCGGTACGGCCACGACGTGCGGCTGCTCGACCGGGCCGAGGTACGCGCCGAGGTGGACTCGCCGACGTACCTCGGTGGGCTGTGGGACCGCGACCGGGTAGCCATGCTGGACCCGGCGAGGCTGGCCTGGGGGTTGCGCCGCGCCTGCCGGGAACTCGGCGTACGGGTGCACGAGCACACCCGGGTCACCGGGCTGCGGCGGGACGGGGCCGCGCTGCGGGCCAGCACCCTCGGCGTACCACCCGGACGCGGCGATCCGGCGTCCGGCCACGGCGATCCGGGTGGTCACGGCGATCCGGCGTTCAGACGTGGCGATCCGGGTGGTCACGGCGTTCCCGGTTCGGTGCGGGCGCGGCGGGTGGTGCTCGCCACCAACGCGTTCCCGCCGCTGCTGCGCCGGCTGCGGGCGTACGTCGTGCCGGTCTACGACTACGCGCTGATGACCGAGCCGCTCACCCCGCAGCAGCGCGACGCGGTCGGCTGGCGCAACCGGCAGGGACTCGCCGACACCGGCAACCAGTTCCACTACTACCGGATCACCGGCGACGGGCGGATCCTCTTCGGCGGCTACGACGCCGTCTACCACCACGGCAACCGGATGGCCCCGGAACTGGCCCAACGACCGGCCACCTTCACCGCCCTCGCCGCACACTTCTTCACCACGTTCCCGCAGCTCGCCGACGTGCGCTTCAGCCACCGCTGGGGCGGCGTCATCGACACCTGCACCCGGTTCTGCCCGTTCTTCGGCACCGCGTACGACGGTCGGCTCGCGTACGCCGCCGGCTACACCGGTCTCGGCGTCGGCGCGACCCGGTTCGGGGCCCGCGTGCTGCTCGACCTGCTGGCCGGCGAACCGACCCCGCTGACCCGGCTCGACCTGGTACGCCGCAAACCGCTGCCGTTCCCGCCGGAGCCGCTGCGGACCACCGGCATCCAGCTCACCCGGTGGTCCCTGGCCCGCGCCGACGCGCACGAGGGCCGGCGCAACCTCTGGCTCCGTACGCTCGACCGTCTTGGTTTGGGGTTTGATTCCTGATGCGGATCCTGCTCGTCGGCGCCGGTGGGGTCGGTTCCGCCGCCGTCGCCATCGCGGCCCGCCGCTCCTTCTTCGAGACCGTGGTCGTGGCCGACCACGACGCCGACCGCGCGGCCCGCGCCGTGGCGGGCCACGGCGACCGCTTCGTCGCCGCCACCGTCGACGCCGGCTCGGCCGACCAGATCGCCGCGCTCTGCCGTGCACACCGGATCACCCACGTGTTCAACGCCGTCGACCCGCGCTTCGTCATGTCGGTCTTCGACGGGGCGTTCGCGGCCGGCACCGACTACCTCGACATGGCCATGTCGCTGTCCCACCCGCACCCGCTCCGACCGTACGAGGAGACCGGCGTCAAGCTCGGCGACGACCAGTTCGCCGTGTCCGACCGGTGGTCGGCGGCCGGCCGGCTCGCGCTCTGCGGCATGGGCGTCGAACCGGGACTGTCGGATGTCTTCGCCCGCTACGCCGCCGACGAACTCTTCGCCGAGATCGACGAGATCGGCGTACGCGACGGCGCCAACCTGACCGTCGACGGTTACGCCTTCGCGCCGTCGTTCTCCATCTGGACCACCATCGAGGAGTGCCTCAACCCGCCCGTCGTCTGGGAAGCCGGACGCGGCTGGTACACCACCCCGCCGTTCTCCGAGCCGGAGATCTTCGATTTCCCGGAAGGGATCGGCCCGGTCGAGTGCGTGAACGTCGAGCACGAGGAGGTGCTGCTCATCCCGCGCTGGGTCCCGGCCCGGCGGGTCACCTTCAAGTACGGCCTCGGCAACGAGTTCATCGAGGTGCTCAAGACGCTGCACCGGCTGGGCCTGGACTCCGTCGCACCGGTCCAGATCGGCGACGTGTCAGTGTCGCCCCGCGACGTCGTGGCCGCCTGCCTGCCCGACCCGGCGACCCTGGGCGACCGGATGCACGGCAGGACCTGCGCCGGCACGTACGTGACCGGCACCGGGACCGACGGGCGGCCCCGGAAGGTCTACCTCTACCACGTCGTCGACAACGAGTGGTCCATGCGGGAGTACGGCCATCAGGCAGTCGTCTGGCAGACGGCGGTGAACCCGGTCATCGCCCTGGAACTGCTCGCCACCGGCGCCTGGTCCGACACCGGCGTACTGGGCCCCGAAGCCTTCCCCCCACGCCCCTTCCTGGACCTCCTGACTGCCTACGGCACCCCCTGGCACCTCCAACCCCGCTAACTCCCTCCCCGCCCTCCCCCTCCCCTCCCTCCCCCTCCCAGCCCCGCGCCTTCTCCGCGTCGATCTTGCACTTTATGCCCCGACAATACGGGCATTCTTCGCATTGCGGGGGCCGCAAGTGCAAGATCGCCGGAAACACCCTTAGCGAGACAGGCCCTTGGCGAGACAGCCCTCGAGTGAGTGTGGGTTGGGGCGTGCTTAGCACGGGGAGCGGGGCGGGTGGGGGTTGTCCACAGGGGGCGTGTTGTCCACAGGGAACGGGCGCGGGGGTGGGGTGGCGGGCAGGATTTCCCGATCCTGTGCGCATGTCTACTCAGCTGTGGCGCGTCGATGAGCTGATGCGGGGGCTTACCGTGAAGCGGATCCGTACCCGCGTCGGCAGAGCGGAACTGCTTCGGGTGCGCAGGGGTGTCTACGCCGAGCAGCCCTACGGGGACGAGGACGAACTGCGCGCCCTCATGTTGTGCCTGCCCGAGGAAGCCATGTTGACCAGACAGAGTGCGGCCCGCCGGTACGGCTTCGGCGTGCTGCGTGAGGACCTGGTCCACGTCCAGTTGCCGGCGCAGGTGCCCAAGCCCCGGCTTCCCGGACTGGCCGTGCACCACTCGGTGCTCCCCGTACAGCCGGTAGTCGTCCGTGGGGTGCCCTGCGTGCCGGCGGCCCGTTGCGCTGTCGATCTGGCGCGTACCGTCGGGCGGCTGGACGCCCTGCCCGTGCTCGACGCCGCACTCCGGGCGGGCGCCGTCACGCCGGACGAACTGTTTGCGGAGGTGTCGGTCCATCAGGCGCTGCGTGGGGTGCGGCAGGCCCGGGAACTCGTACCGCTGGCGGACGGCCGGGCGGAATGCCGGCAGGAGAGCCAGTTGCGGTTGACCCTGATCGACGGGCGGCTGCCGGCACCCGAGCCGCAACTGTGGGTGCACGACCGGGGCGGCGTCCCCCGCTACCGGCTGGATCTGGGTTACCGGAAGCGCAGGATCGGCATCGAGTACGACGGGCTGTCACACCTGGACCGTGACCAACTGCGGTACGACCGTGAGCGGGTCAACTGGCTCGACGCCAACGGTTGGCGGATGCGCTACTTCACCGACCGCGACCTGTACCGGCGCCCCGCCCACATAGTCGCCACCATCCAGGCCGCCCTCTCCTGACCCCTATCCACCCCACCCACCCCACGCAGGAGGCGCAGGGAAGGGGCGGGAGAAGGAAGGGCGGGGTGGGCGGGTTCGTGGCCCCGCGCCTCCCGCCCCGCGCCTCCCGCCCTCAGTCCTCCGCGATCTTGCACTTCCGGCCCCGACGATTCGCGCGAAGCGGACATTTGGTGGGCCGAAAGTGCAAGATCGCGGGGGCAAGCCCCAGCCCCAGCCCCAGCCCCAGCCCGGGGCGCGGGGCGCGGGGCACAGCGCGGGGCACAGCGCGGGGCGGGCGGGGCGGGCGGGGCGCGGGAGGGTCAGCGGAGGTGGGAGCGGGTCAGGAAGCGGACGCCTTCGGGGGCCTCCAGGGAGAAGCCGCTGCCTCGGCCCGGGACCACGTCGACCGTCAACCTGGTGTGCTTCCACAACTCCCACTGGCTCGCCGACATCCAGAACTCGACCGGCTCGGGGACGCCCGCCACGACGAGTGACGCGAGCAGGACGTCCGATCCGCCGGTGCGGAACTCGCCAGCCGGAAAGCACATCGGGGCGCTGCCGTCGCAGCAGCCGCCGGACTGGTGGAACATCAGCGGCCCGTGCTGCCCCCGCAGCGACCGGATCAGTTCGGCCGCCGCGGAGGTGACGGAGACGGGGTCGCCCCTGGTCATGGAGACGGGGTCGCCCTCGGCTGCGGAGACGGGGTCGCCCATCAGAAGAAGCCGAGCTTCTTGGGGGAGTAGCTGACCAGCAGGTTCTTGGTCTGCTGGTAGTGCTCGAGCATCATCTTGTGGTTCTCCCGGCCGATGCCGGACTGCTTGTAGCCGCCGAACGCCGCGTGCGCGGGATAGGCGTGGTAGCAGTTGGTCCAGACCCGCCCGGCCTGGATCGCCCGACCGGCCCGGTAGGCGGTGTTCATGTCCCGGGTCCAGACGCCCGCACCGAGCCCGTACAGCGTGTCGTTGGCGATCTTCACGGCGTCGGAGAGGTCCGCGAAGGAGGTCACCGAGACCACCGGGCCGAAGATCTCCTCCTGGAAGATCCGCATGGAGTTGTCGCCCTCGAAGATGGTGGGCTCGACGTAGTATCCGCCGGACAAGTCGCCACCCAGATCGGCCCGCGATCCGCCGGTGAGTACCCGGGCGCCCTCCTGCCGGCCGATGTCCAGGTAGGAGAGGATCTTCTCCAACTGGTCGTTGGAGGCCTGCGCCCCGATCATCGTCTCGGTGTCCAGCGGGTGTCCCTGGCGTACGGCGCGGGTCCGGTCCACGGCGGCGGCGAGGAAGTCGGCGTAGTGGCCCTGCTGGATCAGCGCCCGGGACGGGCAGGTGCAGACCTCGCCCTGGTTGAGGGCGAACATGGTGAAGCCTTCGAGGGCCTTGTCGAGGAAGTCGTCGGGGGCCGCGCTGACGTCGTCGAAGAAGATGTTCGGGCTCTTGCCGCCCAGTTCCAGGGTGACGGGCCTGATGTTCTCGCTGGCGTACTGCATGATCAGCCGCCCGGTGGTGGTCTCGCCGGTGAACGCCACCTTCGCCACCCGGGGCGAGGACGCCAACGGCTTGCCCGCCTCGACGCCGAAGCCGTTGACGATGTTCAGCACGCCGGGCGGCAGCAGGTCGGCCACCAGGGACAGCCAGTAGTGGATCGAGGCCGGGGTCTGCTCGGCCGGCTTGAGCACCACCGCGTTGCCGGCCGCGAGCGCCGGGGCCAGCTTCCAGGTGGCCATCAGGATCGGGAAATTCCACGGGATGATCTGCCCGACCACGCCGAGCGGCTCGTGGAAGTGGTAGGCGACGGTGTCGTCGTCCAACTCGCCGAGGGAGCCCTCCTGCGCCCGGATCGCCCCGGCGAAGTACCGGAAATGGTCGATGGCCAGCGGGATGTCGGCGGCCAGGGTCTCCCGTACCGGCTTGCCGTTCTCCCAGCTCTCGGCGATGGCCAGAGACTCCAGGTTGTCCTGCATTCGGTCGGCGATGCGGTTGAGGATCAGCGCCCGCTCGGCGACGGGGGTGCGGCCCCAGGCGTCGGCGGCGCCGTGCGCGGCGTCGAGCGCCTTCTCGACATCCTCGGCGGTGCCCCGGGCGATCTCGCAGAAGGCCTGCCCGGTCACGGGGGTGGGGTTGGTGAAGTAGCGGCCGTGGTGCGGCTTCACGTACTCGCCGCCGATGTAGTGGTCGTAGCGGGACTGCCAGTGGGTGGGCGCGTCGTAGCGCGTCATGGTTACCTCCGCCGTCCGATCTCGGGTGACGGCGGGAAGGCTAGTTTCGGAAACGTTGCAGCGACGTTGCGCGCGGCAGGTCGTACTCCTGGGAGAGCTGGTGGATGCGCGCGAGGGCGAGCGGCCGGCGCGGCGCGCCCGGCGGCAACGCCCGGGCCAGGGCCTGCCAGGCGGCGAGATCGTCGGCGCCGGCGGGCGTGCCGGTCCAGGCCGCGAGCAGCGCCGGGTCCCGGGTGGCCAGCACGGCCGCGCGGAGCTGGCCGTCGACCAGCCGGCGCAGTCGCGCCACTCCCGGCGCGTCCGACCCGGGTAGCAACGAGCCGGCGTACGCGTCGAGCGCCCCCGCCGGATCACCGCGTTCCAGCAGCTCGCCGACGGTACGGAAGTCGGCCCGGACGGTGCCACGCAGCCGGTACGGGCGGGAGTCGAGCAGCTCGGGTCCGAGGACGCGGCGCAGCCTGGACAGTTCGGCCCGCAGGGTGACCGGGTGCAGCCGGTCGTCGCCGTAGAGGTCGAGGCCGAGTTGCTCGCCGGTGCGCCCGTCGGGACGGCCGAGCAGCAGCACCAGCAGCTCGCTGTGCCGTCGGCCGAGCCGGATCCGCCGCCCGTCGACCCGCAGCTCCGCCTCGTCCCGGCCGAGCGCGGCGACGGCGACCGCCCCGGGCTCGACCGGCCGGTCGACGGCGAGCTGCGCCTCGGCGGCCCGGGCGGTGGCCCGGACCAGGGCGAGGCTCTGCGGATTGGCCAGGTGGTCGCCGCCGGTGATGTCGACCGCGCCGAGGAGCCGCCCGGTGGCCGGGTCGTGGATGGGCGCGGCGGCGCACGTCCACCGCTGCACGGGCCGGCTGAAATGCTCGGTGGCGAAGATCTGGACGCTGTGGTCGACCGCCAGGGCGGTGCCGGGGGCGTTGGTGCCGGCGTGCGGCTCGTCCCACCGTGCCCCGGGGACGAAGTTCATCCGCTCGGCGTGCCGGAGCACCCCCGGATGCCCCTCCACCCACAGCATCCGCCCGTACGCGTCGCAGACCGCCATCAGGTGCGCGCCGTCCTGGGCGATCCCGCCGAGCAGGTCGCGGAAGAGCGGCAGCACCCGGGCGAGCGGGTGCGCCGAGCGGTAGCTCTCCAGCGCGTCGTCGGCCAGGTCGATCGGCGGGGTGGCCTCCGGGTCGAGCAGCGCACCCGCCGACCGCCGCCAGGATCGGGCCACCACGTCGCGCACCTGCGGCGGCGTCGCGCCCGCACTGAGGAAGGCCTCGTGGGCGGCACCGACCTGCGCGATCCGCTCCGCCGGATCGACGCCGAACTGAAGGGCGAGCCACGGGTCAGCCATCGGCGACCTCCTCGCGCCCATCGTGACGCAGCTCACCCGCTATCGCCAAGTGCGGTCGCGGACCGGGGACGGACGCGCCCAGACGGCGTACCGGGGTGGCAAGCTCCCGCGTGCGGCTCGCGGTCGTTTGTCCCGGGATCGCCGCCGTGGAGGATGGCTCCTGCGGGTGCTTACAGAACCCTTAACTCCAGCCTGAGACGGTGTCCCGGTCAACGAGGAACCACGGGGAGAGCAATCGTGCGGGTGTTGGTGGCGGACGACGAGCGGTTGCTGGCGGACATGGTCGCCGAGGGGCTGCGCCGCCTCTCCATGGCGGTCGATGTCTGCTACGACGGCGACGGCGCGCTGGAGCGGATCGGGGTGAACCGGTACGACGTCGCCGTGCTGGACCGGGACATGCCCGGGCACACCGGCGACGAGGTGTGCCGCAGCATCGCCGACTCGGACGCGGGCACCCGGGTGCTCCTGCTCACCGCCGCGGCCGGCATCCGGGACCGGGTGGAGGGTCTCGGGCTGGGCGCGGACGACTACCTGACCAAGCCCTTCGCCTTCGCTGAGCTGGTCGCCCGGGTGCAGGCCCTCGGCCGGCGGTCCGCCCCGGCGGTCCCGCCCGTGCTGGCGCGGCACGGGGTGGTGCTGGACGTGGCCCGGCACCTGGCGACGCGGGACGGCCACCCACTGAACCTGAGCCCGAAGGAGTTCGCCGTGCTGCACGTGCTGATGCGCGGGGGCGACCGGGTGGTCAGCGCGGAGGAGCTGCTGGAGCAGGCCTGGGACGAGTTCGCCGACCCGTTCACCAACGCCGTTCGGGTCACCGTGATGACGCTGCGCAAGAAGCTCGGCCAGCCGACCGTCATCCACACCGTGCCGAAGGCCGGTTACCGGATCGGCGGCCCGGAGTGACCCCGCGCCGCCGGGTCGCGCTGGTCGGGGTGCTCGCCCTGCTGCTCGGGTACGGCCTGCCCGGCCTCGGCAGGTGGCTGCTGAGCGTGGTGTGGCTGCGTGGTCAGGAGTTCTGTGCCCGGTCGCTGCCCGGGTCGGGGCTGGTGTGTCAGCCGGCGCGCGAACTCGACGTGGTCCTGTACCCGCTGACCATCCTCGGTGTGCTCGTGACCGTGGTGGTCGCGATCTGGGCGGCCGCGGCGTGGTGTCTGCGGCCGGTGCGGGACCTCGCCGAGCCGATCGCGCACGTCGGCCCGCAGAACCTCGGGCACCGGATCCGACGGCCGGGCCGCGACGAGCTGGCCCGGCTGTCGCGGGCCATCGACGAGATGATGGAGCGGATTTCCGCCGGGTACGAGGGGCAGCGGCAGTTTGCCGCGAACGCCTCGCACGAGCTGCGCACCCCGTTGGCGGTACAGCGGACGCTGATCGAGGTCGGCATGGCCCGAACGCTCACCGGTGAGCAGTTGGAGCTGCTGACCAGCCAGTTGTTGCAGACCAACGAGCGCAACGAGCGGCTGATCGAGGGGCTGCTCACGCTCAGCGAGAGCGACCAGGGCCTGCGCTCCCGGACGCCGCAACGGTTCGACGAGATCGTGGCTTCGGTGCTGGCCGGATACCAGGACCGGGCCCGGGCGGCCGGCGTGACGATCGAGAGTCACCTCACCCCCCGGGTGGTGACCGGGGAGCGGGTGCTGCTGGAACGCCTGGTGACCAACCTGGTGGAGAACGCGATCAAGTACAACCGGCCCGGCGGCACCCTCACCGTCGCGGTCGGTGGCAACCCGGCGCTGACCGTCGTCAACACCGGCCAGGTGGTGCCGACAGAGGCGGTGGCCGGCCTCTTCGAACCGTTCCGGCGGCTGGCCGCGGACCGGACCGGCCATGGTGGCGGTGCCGGCCTCGGCCTGGCGATCGCCCGGTCGATCACGCAGGCGCACGACGGCATCATCGCCGCCCGGCCCGCGGAGAACGGCGGCCTGCGGGTCGAGGTCCGACTGCCGCACTGACCCGGTCGACCCGGCCGGCACACACACCCAGCGAACGCCCTCGGGGGCCGCGCACCGCGGCACCCCTTCATCCGGCGTGCCCGAAAGACGCTGCCGCCAGATCCATGGCCCCGCCGACCACAGGACGGGCCGAGGCCCTGCTGACCAGGCAACGAAAGGAGAAGACATGTTCCGCATCGACCTACCGGCCCAGGCCGGCCTGGGCCGGGCCGACGTCGAGGAGGCCGCCCGCTGGCTGGCCGGTCAGGTGGTGCGCACCCCCGTGCTGCACTCCCCGGCGGTTGACCGGCTGGCCGGCGTCCGAGTGCTGATGAAGGCGGAGAACCTGCAGAACGGTGGCTCGTACAAGATGCGCGGCGCGTTGCTGGCGGTCGGCCGGCTCGCCGCGGCCGGCGGGCACGGCGGTGTGGTCGCGCAGAGCACCGGCAACCATGCGGTGGCGGTGGCGCTGGCGGCCCGCCGGCACGGGATGGCCGCCACCGTGGTACTGCCGGTGGACGCGGCGCCGACCAAGGTCGCCCGGGCGAGGGCGGCGGGGGCACGGGTCGTCGTCGCCGGCACCGCCGGGGAAAGGCTCGCGGTGGCCCGCGAACTCAGCGAGGCCACCGGGCACCCCGTGGTTGACGCGTACGACCACCCGGACGTCATCGCCGGTCAGGGTAGCGCCAGCCTGGAGCTGATCGAGGAGGCCGAGCGGGCCGGCACCCCGCTGGACGCGCTGGTGCTGCCGGTCGGCGGCGGCGGTGGGGCGGCCGGCGCCTGCCTCGCCGCTGCCGGCCGGCCGATCGAGGTGTACGGCGTGGAGCCCGTCGGCTGCGACTCGCTGGCCAGGAGCCTGGCGGCCGGCCGGCCGACCCCGGTCGCGCCGGCGCCGACGATCGCCGACGGGCTCCGGCCGTCCTGTGTGGGGGAGTTGCCGTTCGCCATCCTGCGTACCGCGGTACGTGGCGTCGTCCGGGTGGACGACGAGGAGATCGCGGAGGCGTTCCGGCTGCTGCTGCTGGAGCTGAAGGTGCTGGCCGAACCGTCCGCGGCGGCCGGCCTGGCCGGGGCGCTGCGGATCGCGGCCGACGGCCGGCATCGCACCGTCGGCGTGGTGCTGACCGGCGGAAACATCGAGGCGGAGTTGGTGGCCCGGTTGGCCGCCCACCGGCTCGCCGACATCACGAGTGTGGAAGGGATGGCGGCATGAGCGCGCCGGTCCGGATCGGAATTCTGTTCGGCGGCCCGTCCGCGGAGCACGAGGTGTCCTGCGCCTCGGCCCTCGGCGTGGCCCGGGCCCTGGCCGGCGGCGGCCACCGCACGGTCGCCATCGGGGTGACCCGCACCGGGAGTCTCCGGCTGGTGCCGGACGCCGTGCTGGCGCAACTGCGTGACGGCGCCGGGGCGGACCGCGCCATCGACGACCGGCTGACGGTGACCGGGCCGGCGGTCGAGCTGCGGGCGGGACCCCGCCCCGGAACGGCGGTGGTGGCCGCGGCGAACGCGTCCGGCGCGGTGTACGCCGAGCTGGACGTGGTCTTCCCGGCGCTGCACGGCCCGTTCGGCGAGGACGGCGTGGTCCAGGGGCTGCTCGAGTCGCTGGGCGTGGCGTACGTCGGGTGCGGCATCCTCGCCTCGGCGGTCGGCATGAACAAGGTGGCGATGAAGCGGGCGCTGCGCGCCGAGGGCGTGCCGATCACCCCGCACGTCGCGTTCGACGCGCGCACGTACCGGGCCGCCGAGGACCCGGAGAAGCTGGTGGTGGGGCTGCGGCGGCCACTGTTCGTCAAACCGGCCAGCATGGGCTCGTCGATCGGCATCTCCCGGGTGGCCGAGGGCGACAACCTGGCGGCGGCGATCGAGGAAGCGCTGCGCCACGACCACCTGGTGGTGGTCGAGCAGGGCGTCGCCGGCCGGGAGCTGGAGTGCGCGGTGCTCGGCGGGTGGCGGCCCGAGGCGTCGGCGGTGGGCGAGGTGCGGGTCTCCGGCGGCTGGTTCGACTACCGGCAGAAGTACTTCGGCGACGCCGATCCGATGGTCGTCCCGGCAGTGCTGCCCAGGGACGTGACGGACCGGATTCGGGAGCTGTCGCTGCGGGCGTTCGCCGCGATCGGCGGTTGGGGCCTGGCCCGGGTCGACTTCCTCTACGACGAGCTGTCCGGCGAGCTCTACGTCAACGAACTGAACACCATGCCCGGCTTCACCGCGCATTCGATGTACCCGAAGGTGTGGGCGGCGGTCGGCGTCGGCTACGACGAGGTCGTGGACCAGTTGGTCGAGCTGGCTCTCGCCCGCCACACGGAGACCTCCGCCACCGCCCGCGCCGCCACCGGGAGCCGGCGATGATCCTGCTCGCCGATCCCCGGGTGGCGGCCGTGCCCAGCGCCGACGACGGCGACCCGCTGGTGGACCTGCGTGAGCTGCCGGAGCTACGGCTGGACCCCCGGGCGGCCGACCCGGCCGGCGCGTACGCCCGGCTGCGCCGCGGGGTCGCGGACCGGCTGCTGGACGCACAGCGCGCGCTGCCGGCCGGCCTGCGCCTGCTGGTCATCGAGGGGTACCGGCCGTACCAGGCCCAGCTGAAGATCTTCACCGGTTACCGGGAGGAACTGCGCCGGGCGCACCCGGACTGGTCGCCGGAGCGGCTGTACCGGGAGACCACCAAGTTCGTCTCGCCGGTCGAGGTGGCGCCGCACAGCACCGGCGGGGCGGTCGACCTGACCCTGTGCACCGAGGACGGCGTCGAGCTGGACCTGGGCACCGCCGTCGACGCCACCCCCGAGGCCAGCGACAACGCCTGCTTCACCGACGCGCCGGCCGTCTCGGCGGTCGCGCGGCGGCGCCGGCGGGTCATGGGTGACGCGCTGCGCACCGCCGGCCTGGTGAACTATCCGACCGAGTGGTGGCACTGGTCCTACGGCGACCGGTACTGGGCGCTGATGACGGGCGCCTCGCACACCCGCTATGGCCCGGTGCGGAGCGTGGCGTAGCCGTCGCTGAGGGGCGGGTCGGCCCGCCCCGCTCAGCTGTGGAAGGCCGCGTCCAGGATGTCCAACCCCCGGTGCAGATCGGTGTCGGAGATCACCAGTGGCGGCAGGAGGCGCAGCACGTTGCCGTACGTGCCGCAGGTGAGGACGAGCAGGCCGGCGGCGTGACAGGCCGCCGCGACCGCCGCCGTGGTGGCCGGGTCGGGTTCGAGCGTGCCGGGCCGGACCAACTCCACGGCGAGCATCGCGCCCCGGCCGCGCACCTCGGCGATCCCCGGGTTCCGGTCCGCCACGGCCCGCAGGCGGTCGGTCGCCACCGACCCGATCCGGCGGGCCGCCGCGACCAGGTCCAGCTCGTGCATGGTCTCGATCGACGCGAGCGCCGCCGCGCAGGCGACCGGGTTGCCGCCGTACGTGCCGCCGAGGCCACCGGCGTGCACCGCGTCCATCAGGTCGGCCCGCCCGGTGACGGCGGCCAGCGGCAGGCCGCCGGCGATCCCCTTGGCGACGGTGACCAGGTCCGGCTCGACGCCCTCGTGCTCGCAGGCGAACCAGTCGCCCGTGCGGCAGAAGCCGGTCTGGATCTCGTCGGCGACGAAGACCACCCCGGTCGCCGTCGCCCACCTGCGCAACGCCGGCAGGAACCCCGGCGCGGGTACCACGAAACCGCCCTCGCCCTGGATCGGCTCGATCAGCAGGGCGGCGACGTTCTCCGCGCCGACCTGCTTCTCCACCGTCTCGATGGCCCGCGCCGCCGCCTCGGCGCCGGACAGCCCCCCGTCGCGCAGCGGGTACGACACCGGCACCCGGTAGACCTCCCCGGCGAACGGCCCGAACCGGTGCTTGTACGGCATGTTCTTCGCGGTCAGCGCCATGGTCAGGTTGGTCCGGCCGTGGTACGCGTGGTCGAAGACCACCACCGCCGGCGAACCCGTCGCGTGCCGGGCGATCTTCACCGCGTTCTCCACCGCCTCGGCGCCGGAGTTGAACAGTGCCGAGCGCTTCTCGAACCCGCCCGGGGTGAGTGCGTTGAGCTGCTCGCAGACCGCCACGTACGACTCGTACGGCGCGACCATGAAGCAGGTGTGGGTGAAGCGCTCGACCTGCGCGCGGACCGCCTCGACCACCCGGGGCGCGGAGTTGCCGACGTTGGTCACCGCGATGCCGGCCGCGAAGTCGATCCACTCCCGGCCGTCGACGTCGGTGAGCGTGCCGCCCGCCGCCCGGTCCACGTAGGACGGCACGACGCTGCCGACGCCCCGCGCGACGGCTGCGCCCCGCCGCTTGTGCAGCTCCGCGGACGATGTCATGGCGGTGCCTCCGTTCCGTTCGCGCGGGACTGTCAGCCCTCGATGTGGTGCATGACGTGCTTGATCCGGGTGTAGTCCTCCAGGCTGTAGACCGAGAGGTCCTTGCCGTGCCCGGAGTGCTTGAACCCGCCGTGCGGCATCTCGGAGACGAACGGGATGTGCGTGTTCACCCAGACGCAGCCGAAGTCGAGCCGGCGGGTCATCCGCATCGCCCGACCGTGGTCCCTCGTCCACACCGACGCCGACAGGCCGTAGTCGACGCCGTTGGCCCAGCGCACCGCCTCGTCCTCGTCGGTGAACCGCTGCACGGTGATCACCGGCCCGAACACCTCGTCCTGGATGATCTCGTCGGCCTGGCGCAGCCCGCTGACCACGGTCGGGGCGTAGAAGTAGCCGCGCTCGCCGAGCCGCGAACCGCCGGTGCGGACGTCGGCGTGGTCGGGAAGCCGGTCGACGAAGCCGCTGACCCGGGCGAGCTGGTTGGCGTTGTTCAGCGGGCCGTAGGCCACGTCCGCGTCGTCCGGCGCGCCGGTCTTCGTGTTGCGGGCTCGCTCGGTGAGGGCCGCCACGAAGTCGTCGTGGATGCCGGGACCGGCGAGCACCCGGGTCGCCGCCGTGCAGTCCTGCCCGGCGTTGAAGTAGCCGCCGAGCGCGATGGCCTCCGCCGCCGCCTCGACGTCCGCGTCGTCGAAGAGCACCACCGGAGCCTTGCCGCCCAGCTCCAGGTGGGTCCGCTTCAGGTCGGGGGCCGCGGCGGCGGCGACCTCCATGCCCGCCCGGGTCGAGCCGGTGATCGACACCAGCTGCGGGGTCGGGTGCGACACGAGCGTACGACCGGTGTCCCGGTCGCCGCAGACCACGTTGAACACGCCCGGCGGGAGGAACTCCGCCGCGATCTCGGCCAGCAGCAGCGTCGACACCGGCGTGGTGTCCGACGGCTTGAGCACCACCGTGTTGCCGGCGGCCAGCGCCGGGGCGATCTTCCAGACCGCCATCATCAGCGGATAGTTCCAGGGGGTGACCTGGGCGCAGACCCCGATCGGCTCGCGCCGCACGTAGGAGGTGTGCCCGGCCAGGTATTCGCCGGCCGAACGGCCCTCCAGCAACCGGGCCGCCCCGGCGAAGAAGCGGAACTGGTCGACCGCCGGGGGCAGCTCCTCCTCGGCGGTGAGCTGGCGCGGCTTGCCGGTGTTGCGGACCTCCGCGTCGACCAGGTCGGACGCCCGGGACTCGACCGCGTCGGCGAGCCTGAGCAGCGCCCGCTGCCGCTCGGCCGGGGTCGTGTCCCGCCAGCTCTCGAAGGCCGTGGCGGCAGCCCGCATCGCCGCGTCCACGTCGGCGGCCCCGGAGACCGGGGCCTGCGCGAAGACCTCGCCGGTGCACGGGTCGACCAGGTCGGCGTAGCCGCCGTCGGTCGGCTCGACGTGGACGCCGTTGACGAAGTTGCGCAACTGCTGCTGGTCGCTCATGACTGGCTCACTCCGGTGAGAGATGCGGTCTGCGGCGGTAATCGCAATCTGTCTGCCATCTTCGCTACCGAATTCGCGGCAGACAAGGCCCAATGCCACTGTTTCCGTGGAGGATCGGTCGTCTACGCTGCTGCATGTGGACTCCGTCGCCTTCCATGTCGCCTCCCGCCCCGCCCACGGTGAGGGCGAGCTGACCGTCCACCACCCGTACGACGGGCGGGCCGTCGGTCGTACCACCCTCGCCACCGCCGAGCAGGTCGAAGCGGCCGTCGCGGCAGCCGCCGGGGTGGCCGCGCAGGCCGCGGCCCTGCCCGCGCACGCCCGCGCGGCGGCCCTGGACCAGGTGTCCCGGCGGCTCGCCGAACGGGCCGAGGAGTTCGCGCGGCTGATCACCGCCGAGAACGGCAAGCCGCTGAAGTGGGCGCGTGCCGAGGTCGGGCGGGCGGTCTCCACCTTCCGCTGGGCCGCCGAGGAGGCCCGACGCTTCTCCGGTGAGCTGCAACGCCTCGACACCGACCCCGCCGCCACCGGCCGGATCGCCCTGGTCCGGCGGGCGCCGAAGGGGCCGGTGCTCGGCATCGCGCCGTTCAACTTCCCGCTGAACCTCGTCGCGCACAAGGTCGCCCCGGCCATCGCGGTCGGCGCCCCGATCATCGTCAAGCCCGCCCCCGTCACCCCGTTGTCGGCGCTGCTGCTGGGCGAGTTGCTCGCCGAGACCGAGCTGCCGGAGGGGATGTTCTCCGTCCTGCCGCTGCCCAACGAGCGCGCCGCCGAACTGGTCACCGACCCCCGGCTGCCGGTCGTCTCGTTCACCGGCTCCGGGCCGGTCGGCGCCGCCATCCGCCGGTCCGTGCCCGACAAACACGTCACCCTGGAACTGGGCGGCAACGCCGCCGCCGTGATCTGCGAGGACTGGAACACCGACGAGGACCTGACCTTCGCCGCGCACCGCATCGCGACCTTCTCCAACTATCAGGCAGGACAGTCGTGCATTGCCGTGCAGCGGGTCTACGTGCACGAATGGCTCTACGACGCGTTCCTGCCCCGGCTCGTCGCGGCGGTGCAGGAACTGCGCACCGGCGACCCGTCCGACCCGCTCACCGACGTCGGGCCACTGATCTCCGCCGACGCCGCCCAGCGGGTGGAGGCGTGGGTGGACGAGGCGGCCACCGCCGGCGCCACCATCGCGCTGGGCGGCCGGCGCGAGGGTGCGACCTATCCGCCGACCGTGCTCACCGGCGTGCCGGCGAACGCCAGGGTCAGCGTGGAGGAGATCTTCGGGCCGGTGCTGGTGGTCGCCCGCGTCGAACACGACCAGGCCGCCTTCGCCGCCGTCAACGACTCGGCGTACGGATTGCAGGCGGGCGTCTTCACCCACCGCCTCGACACGGCCTTCGCGGCGCACCGCGCCCTGGAGGTGGGCGGGGTGATCGTCGGCGACGTGCCGTCGTACCGGGCCGACCAGATGCCGTACGGCGGCGTGAAGGGCAGCGGCGTCGGGCGTGAGGGCCTGCGCAGCGCCATGGACGACTACACCGAGCCCCGGGTCATGGTGCTGACCGGCCTGTCGTTGTAGCGCTACCAGGTGCCGTCGTCGCTGATGCGGGCGGGGGCCCGGCCGAGCAGCAGGGTGGTCAGCGCGGCATCGATGTCCTCGCCGAGGAACCACTCGCCGGCCTGGTCCAACGCGAACACCCGCCCCCGCTCGTCAACGGCGAAGATGCTCTCCTGCCGCTCGGTGCCGATGGGGAAGAGCCGTACGCCGAGCACCGCGGCGAAGTCGGCCAGCGTGTCGGCGGTGTGCGCGACCTGCCGCGGACGGATGTCGAACCGGGAGATCCACACCTGTTCGCCCGGGCCGCGCCGGGCGCCCACCAGGCCCGGAAAAGCGGTGAGTGTCGACAGCACGGCGGGGAAGTCGGGATGCGCGGACGTCTCGCCCCTGACGGCGCTGACATCCCTGATGGCGGACAGGGCCACGATCTCGTCGCCGAAGTGGGGCCGCCAGCCGGCCGCGACGAGTGCCTGCGCGACGTCCGGGTGAAACCTACCCGGAGCAGGGTCCGGCTGCGGGTCCGGTCGCCACGGCATCGTGAAGGCCCGGTCGGACCAGGGCAGGACATTGAACTCCACGAGCATGTCGACGCACGAGTCGCAGGGGCGGTCGGCGAGCCCGCCGTTCGGATCGCCCGGCTCGCGGACCCGGAAGACCTCGAACCGAGCGGTCTGCAGAATGTCCTTCGCGTCGGCCACGCCGAGTGGCGCGATGCCTTCAGCGGCGCGGCGGTGGTCGTATTCGTGCAGGACGTCGGAGACGACGATCAGCTCGGCGTGCCGGTCGCCGCCACGTACGAGGTGGCCCGGGGGCTGCTCGTCCAGATAGGACCGGACGAGCGGATGGTGGTTCAGCACGACGTCGCCCTTGGCTCCCTGCGCGCGGAACAGCCTCCCCTCGACCGTCAGGTGCGCCGCTGCCGTCGGAGCAGGCAACCGGCGGATTTCGCGGAGCAGTTGGCTCGCCGGATCGACCGTCCGGGGTGCGCCGGGGTCGTCCGGCCGGCTCCGGCGGTACATCTGCTCGACCACGTCGACCGGCACGCGCGGCCAGGTGGTCACCTCGCCGGTCAGCTTGTCCACCACAGTGGTCGGTAGGTCACCGGGCGCCGTCCTCGCCTCGACGGGCACGGTGGACGTGATGGCGTAGCCGAGATCGAACTCGTCGACCCTCGGGCGGCACTCATGTCCCAGGCGCTGTGACTCGCGGCGGGCCCACACGGCGGCGAGTTGCTCGGCCTGCTGGCGATCGATCACGGCTTGAAAGTACCGGACCCCACGAATTCGTGGCGCCCGGTATGGTTCGCCCTACTGACGGTAACCGGGGGAGGGTGGCGTTGGCCGAGAGTGTGGACCGGGACGCCAATCGCGCGCTGCGGGCGCGGTTCGACGAGGTGTACGGGGACTACCAGCGACTGAGGTCCGGATTGGACGAGCTGCAGGACAGGCTCGCCGACCTGCGGGTGACCGAGCGGTCCGACGACGGTCAGGTGACCGCCATCGCCGGTGCCCGGGGCGAACTGGTCTCGGTGGAGCTGCACCCGTCCGTCTACCAGGACCGGGACGCGAAGGCGTTGAGCCGGAAGATCACCGCCACGGTCCACCGGGCTGGCGCGGCGGCGGTCGCCGCCACCCAGGAACTCGTGGCCGGCTACCTGCCCGCCGGCTCCGGGGCGGCGGATTTCCTGCGTACGGGTGACTTCGATTCGTTGCTGGGTCGGGCCGACGCCGCGCTGCGCCGGGGCGAGTGATGGACGGTCAGCTCTGGCTCGACCCGCAGCGTGCCCGGCGCGGGGGTGTCGACCTCTCGCTGTCCGGCGAGGCGATCGCGGCATGTCGCCGCCAGACGGGTGGCGTGATCGCGGCAGCGAGCGCCCGATCGCCGTGGGGCAAGGACGACATCGGGGCGGCGTTCGAGCAGAAATACCGTGGCTTCGAGGAGTTGGTCCTGCGCGCGTGGGACGGCGTGGGACGGCACGTGGAGGGCCTCGGCGCCGACGTGGTCCGGTCGGTGGACGCCAACCTGCGGACGGACGCGACGAGCGCGGGCCGGCTCGGCCGCGTCGGCGACCGGCACCAGCAGCGCTGATCCGCTGAGGAGACCCGGATGAGTCTGTTGCCGAGCCCCATCCCGCACCCGCTCGACTACTCGCCCTGGCAATTGCCCGGCTGGGTCTACGAGGCCCTCGACTGGGTCATCGGCGTCGAGTGGCCGGAAGGGAACGAACGCGCGGTCTGGGAGCTCGCCGAGCAGTGGTACGCGGTGGCCGCCGCGCTGGCCGGGCCGCAGGCCGACGCCGTCGCCGCCGCTGGCGAGGTGCGCGGCGGATACGGCGGGGTCGGGGCGGTCGCCGCAGCCTTCGACACGGCCTGGCGCCGGGTGGCGGAGGGCGACGAGGCGCCACTGCCCGTACTGTTCGCCGTCAGCACCGAGCTGGGCCGGTTGGTGGAGGAGTGCGGCTGCGACATCGAGGGTGCCAAGCTCGAGGTCTGGATCGAGCTGGGCATCCTGGTGGTCGAGCTGCTGTCGCTGGCCGTCGCGACCGTGCTCACCGCGGGCGCGGCCTCGCCCGCCGCGGGGGTGGCGATCACCGCCACCAGGCTCATCGTGCAGCAGATCTTCAAGCGGCTGATGGCGCAGTTGGCCCGCAAGTCGCTCAAGCAGGGTCTCAAGGAGGCCGGCGAGCGGGCGGCGAAGGAGGTCACCAAGGGCGGCGTGCGAGGGTTCAGCCGTCGAGCGGCGGTCAGCGGCCTGTCCGAGGCGGCCGAGGAGAGCGGCATCAACCTCGCCACCCAGGCTTACCAGAACTCGACCGGTCGCCGGCACGGGCTGGACGTGACGGAGTTGGGCACCACGGCGCTCGGCGGCATGGCCGGCGGGATGGTGGCGCCGCTGGCCGGTCTCGGTCGGCACGCCACCGGCCGGAGCGCCCGGATCGGGGAGCACTTCGGCCGCGAGATGGCCGGCGAGGTGATGGCGGATCAGGCCGCGAGCCTCGCCACCGGCCAAGGGCTGACCTCCGTCGAGGACGCGGCCCGTGCGGCGGCGTCCGGTGCCCGTGGTTCCGCCACCGCACAGGCCGACGCGGCGTTGCAGGCACGGCTCGACGGACAGCTGAGCGCTCTGGCCGGGATGCCGCTGACGTCGTCGGGAGCCGGCGGCCTCCCGACGCCTCCCGGAATGCCGGCAGCGGAGGGTCCCTCCGTTGCCGCGCCCAGCGCTGGAGCGGAGTCCTCCACCCAGGGGCCAGGGGCATCGACAGGCGTGCACGATGAGGGTCAACGAGGTACGACCGATGCCGAGACGACGCCTGCGGCCCGGCCAACGCCGGAGGCCGAGGCGGCGCAGGCTGGCGTCGCGACGACGACCGCCGACCGCGCCGCCACCACGACCGCACCTGTGACTGGCACCGGAATCGAACGAACCGCTGCGGTCAGCGCGTCCGTATCGCCAGAGTCCGCACCCAGCCCGTCTCTCTCGTCGGTCACAGCGGCGGCGCCCGTCCTCGCCAACGTGGGTGTCTCGACCGGCGTGGACTTCCAGACGACCGTTTCCGGGAACGCCCCGAGTGGCACTGGTCCCGCGAACGTCGCGAGCGCTGCTGGCCCGCCCAATGTGCCAGCAGCGGCCCCGGTAGGCGGGCCCAGCGCGGGCATGGGCACCGCGACGGTCGGGCCGGCCTCCGTCTCGTTTCCTGAGCCGAGAACTGGTGTGGCCGTCCCGGGGGCGGTCCACGTTTCGCCGGCCGCCACTGCCGAGCCCGCCGTCACGCGAGGAGTCGTCGGAGCGGTTCCGGCACAGTCGGCACCGCCGACGCTGCTGCCCTCGCCTGCCGCGCCGACATCCGGGCAGAATCCCCACGTCCGCAGTGACTCGGCGGAAGCGGCTGGTCGGGATGGACCGGCTGAACCCCGGGTCAGGACCCCCGAGTGGTATGCGGCCAAGTGGGCCCTCGACCGGGATGCGTTCGAAAGACGCCGTTACCGCGGCTACTACGAGTCGCAGCGGGCGTGGTTCGAGGACAAGCGCCGCTTTGATGAGGCTGTGCGGCTCAGGGCCCGCGCAGACGAACACCACCACAGGGCGCAGGACTTCGCCGCCCACGCCCTTCATCTGCACAGGACGGGGCAGGCGCGTCAGGCTGACAGGTGGCACTGGGCAGCGAACGACGAGATGCGGACGTACGGGCAGTACCTGGATCATGCGGAAGCGGTGCTGGCCGGTAGCGTCGTGCCGTCAGTTGTGGGTGTCGTCGACCCCGCCGACTTCCGCCGGATCAACGACGACGTCGGCGACCTGGCGTACGGCGCGGTGGAGACCTCCGACCGCTCGGCGCTGACGGGCGACGACCATCCGCCGCCGATCGACCGGTCGCGAAACTACGGCCGGCCTGGTGGTCTGCGTCCGCCGTTGGCCCTGCACCAGACCGACGTCGAACGGCAAATGCCCCGCGAGCCTGACGGGAGTGTCCGACGGAACGCCGACCCGCGAACGGGCGGGTGGTTCGGGTTGGTCAACGACGGTGGGCCGCGGGCCGACCCGACCCGTGGCATCAACTGCATCGACTGCACCCTGTCGCTGTTCGACACCTGGTTGCACGGCCGACCCAGGGTGGCCGCTCCCCGCACCTTCGACGCCTACGTGGCGGGTGACGTCGCGCGCCCCATCAATGGCGAACGGGACGGCACGGGGCGGGTGGAGGACGTCACCGGTGGCCGCTTCCAGCGCCTCTGCCAGCCGACGGATGACGTCCAGGGTGCCGAGCGGCAGCGGGCCATCGACACGGGTTACCGCAACCTCCACGCCCAGCTGCGCCTCGGGGGCCACGGCAGCTTCGCCTTCGTCGTCAACAGTTTCGAGCAGGGCGGTTCCCACATCTGGGTCGCCCTCAACCAGAACGGCACGATCCTCTACCTCGACCCACAGAGCGGGGCGGTGTCGGACGCGCCTCTTTACCAGCACCGGGGCACCCCGCACCCGTACAACGCCGTCGACACCGAGGTGCTGGTGCTCGGCTCGGATGGCAGACCGATGCCGCTGGGAGGACTGCGGCGAGGACGCTTCAGTGAGCGACCGGATCTGCCGCAGTACCCGCCCGCCGAAACCGACGAAGGGTACGGCGAGCTGTACCTGAATCGCGTGTACCTGCTCGAAGGGCCGGGTTCAGTAGGCTCAGGGCCTTCACTCGATGACGATCCACCGGATCAGGCAGGGCCAGGGGAGTCCTCGCCTCTCCTTGGCCAGTTGTCTCATCAGGAGCGGTCTGTCTTGGCAACCTTGCGAGGCCAGGCGGTCGCTGCTGCTGACGAGGTCGAGAGCGCGCTTACGAAAGCGGGAAGGCGGGTGACGGAGACTCTGAGGCTCGATCATCCGATCATCTTGCGTGACCAGGAATTCCGAGTTAAGGCGCTCGATTCTTTGTTCCGCAAGTATCTCGATGAGGCGCAAGCGGTGGGGGTTTCTGTAGAAGAATTTAGCCGTGGCGTGAATGACGTCCTCAGATTTTCATTCTCCATGCCACCGAAAGCTCGGTATCGAGGTGCCGTGCAGGCGATCCTCGTGGAGTTGCGTGAGATGGGATTTGTTGTCGGCGATGAGGATTGCAAGAATTTTTGGCGTGCGGGAAATCGCTTCTATGGTTTTAACTGTACGATCACCTCGCCGGGCGGTCAAACTTTCGAATTACAACTTCATAGCGATTTGTCCAGAAAATCTTGGATGCTAACGCATCAAGCGTATGAGGTGCTGCGTCGGAGTTCCGAGCCTCCCGAGCGGCGCATCCACGCCCTCATGCAGATGCTTTCTGTTAACCGGCAATCCGGGATTCCTGACCAGGTCCCAATCGGGCTGTCCGAGGAATTCCCGGCGAAGGATGCCACTTTTGTTAAGTGGATACTTGTCAATCGTGGGGTGTGGAGCGACTACCTGCGTTGGCTTCGCCGTGAGGGGCGCAGTTTCTCGCAGGTCGTTGAAGAGTTCGGTTTGGCGATGGAAGATTTTCCTATTGCCCAAGAACTCCTGGAGCGGCTGGAGAAGAGCGATGCTGACCTACTACGTGATTTACCGAGACGACGCCAAAGTTAGGCCGGCGGGAATTTTTGTTATGGATCCCGTCACTGAGGCTGCCATCCTGTGGAACCACCGTCAGGGCGCATGGACATACGATCCGAGCCTTGTCGTGCGGTTTCTGGACGATTATCGAAACCTTGACAGGTATGAGAATGTCGACCGATCGACGGTCGAAGGTTTGGTGCAGGAAATTACGGGGGGCGCGAGCTTGCCGGATGATGATTCGATCATGTCCATGCTCCAAAAGGGAATTCAATTGGCCGAATGAGTTTGCTTGATGGAAGATCGATGCCCTCGGCTCTGTGACGGGCGAGATAGCGGAAGAAGGCGCAGAAGCAGTTGCACTTGAGGGGTTGCCTTCCGTGATCTGTCGGATCCCTATGCGGCATTGGATATGCTCTGCCGCGATGAAGGCGTGAACATCATCGAGTTCGAAGATCGATTCCTCGGCCCTAGGACAGTGGTTGCCGGGATATCCAGACGTCCCTACGAATGTCAAATGGCCACATAGCGGAGTTCCGCCTGCACCTCCACGCGCTGGATGAAGCGGCGTCATGGGAGCATGCCTTGTACAAGGTGCGGCGCGACCTCAAGGCGGTCGCGAAGGAGCAGGGCCGTATGATGTCGCCAATGGAACAAGCCCTCCATGACGGTGTCCTCAAAGAGGAGCAGCGTCACTTCTGGCAGGCGTTGCAGACGACACTGGATGGAGCTCCGCGGAAATGACGGAGATGCCTGGCCTTAGGCTTCCCGCCTATTTCAGCTATTACAAGTCGCCGGTGAAGATGGCGGGGAGGCCGGATGGCGGTATCAAGGCTTGGCGCCTGTCGCACGATACGGGAGGTTGGGAACCTGCCGACAGCATCATCGAAGAGATTCTGTTTGCCGTCGGCGGGGAGATCAGTTCACTGACCGCAGAATCCTTCATCCAATGGACGGAGCTTGATCGTGGTCGCTATCTGAAGGGCGATGGTCCGGTCTTCGCATTGTACGAGACGATCAGAGCGATCGTGGAGGGCGCCCTAGCCGAAGGGCGACGCTTGACGACCATGGAACTGGCGTTGGTTCGTGGCATCAGGCGCAAGACGTTTGTCATGTTCGAGGAGCAACTGCAGAAGGCGGGTGACCCCGCAGCTGATCCTTCATTGGGGGCCGAGGAAAGTAACTCCTGAGCTTTGCCTCGCTGACAAACCTGTTGCGGTTCTGGTTGAGCGTCAGTCAGGGGCACTGCGCCGTTTGATGTGCAGAACAGGAGTCAGGCGCGACAGGAGCCCCTGGTACGGCTGGAGCAGAGCGATATTGACCTGCTGCATAATCTACCGAGACGACACCAGGGCTAGACCGGCTGGAATTTTCGTGCTGGATCCTGATAGTGATTCGCGGTGGACGACACACTGCGACACTCTGCCCGAATTATCCGCCTAGTGGTGGACGAAACCCTGGAACGCCGTACTGGAAAGTGAGCCAGCCAAAGGTGATCAGGACGCCATGGGCGCTACCCGGCGCTTTTAGCGTCCATGGCGTCCTGATCACCGGGGCGATCGCCCTGGAACGATACGAGAGAGAAGAGGGGGAGCGGTGATTTCTCGGCCTCCGGGTGTTCTCCCGGCCTTTTTCAGCTACTACGAAACGCCGGTCAAGCTTGTCACTGACGAAGCGGGTCATGTAATTGGGTGGCAGCTTTCAAGGGAGACTGGCGGCTGGAAACGAGCTGACAATCTTGTCAGAAAAATCCTGCTTGTGGGCGGGGATGAGATCGAGGAGTTGTCCCGCGACGAGTTCATCGAATACACCGAGCATGATCGAGGACGGTACCTGCGCGGCGCCGGCCCGATTTTCGCCCTGTATGAGACGGTGGGCGCGATCGTGGAGCAGGCGGACCTGGAGCGGCGACCACTCACACCGCATGAGTCGGCGTTGGTGATGGGTATTCGCAGGAAGACGTTTGTCATGTTCGAGGAGCAACTCCAGCGCGCAGGTGACCCCGCAGCTGATCCTTCGCTGGGGGCTGAGGAAGGTAACTCTTGAGCTTTGCCGTGGGTCGCGGAAAGCTGTTGCGGTTCCGGTTCGGTGTCGGTCAGGGTCGCTGGTATGGCTGATTCCCCCGCTGGCCCCGCCACCCCCGCCGCCGATCGCCCCACCCAGAACTTCGGCTGGTCGAACATGTTCGTCCACCCCGACGACGACCCCCGCTCCGACGGCAACTTCGACGACGAGCGGGTCATGCTCGTCGAGTACCTACGCGACCAGCGGCTCACCCTCGAGCTGAAGTGCGCTGACCTGGACGCCGAGGCGTTGGCCCGGCGGGCCGTACCGCCGTCGAAGTTGTCGCTGCTCGGCCTGGTCCGGCATCTCGCGGAGGTGGAGCGGGGCTGGTTCCGGCGGACGATGGCCGGCCTGGACGCGCCGAAGCTGTACCGCTCGGCGGCCGATCCGGACGGCGACTTCGACGGCGCGGTCGCCGACCCGGAGGTGGTGGCCGAGGCGTGGCGTACGTGGCGGGCGGAGGTCGAGTTCGCCGAGCGGTTCGTGGCCGAGGCGCCCGACCTGGGGGTCAAGGGCCGGCGTCACCACGAGGAGCTCTCGCTGCGGGAGTTGCTCGTGCACATGATCGAGGAGTACGCCCGGCACAACGGCCACGCCGACCTGCTCCGCGAGCTGATCGACGGCCGGGTCGGCCAGTAGGTGGAGATGACTGATAGGTGGAGATGACTGAGATGTCGGAGGCCCGGATGGGCACGCCGCCGGGCAGCGTGGCGGAGGCGCTGGCCGTACAGGAGCGGTTGCGGCCCCTGGCGGACCTGGTCGGGCCGGGCCCGGCCGAGCCGGCGACGGTGGCCGGCCTGGATGTCGCGTACGCCGAGAGTGGTGACCGGCTCGCGGCGGCCGTGACCGTGCTGGACGCCCGGACTCTCGCGGTGGTCGACTCGGCGGTGAGCGTGGGCCGGCCCGCCTTCGAGTACGTCCCGGGGCTCTTCGCGTTTCGTGAGCTGCCCGCGCTGCTCGACGCACTCGACCGGCTGACCGTGCGGCCCGAGCTGCTGGTCTGTGACGGGCACGGGCTGGCCCACCCGCGTCGGTTCGGGCTCGCCTGCCATCTGGGCGTGGTGACCGGCCTGCCGGCGATCGGGGTGGGCAAGACGCCGCTGCTGGGGACGTGGACGCCGCCGGCCGACCGGCGGGGCGCGTGGGCGCCGTTGCGCGACGGGGACGAGACCGTGGGTCGGGTGCTGCGTACCCGGGACGGGGTGAAACCGGTCTTCGTCAGCGTCGGCCACCGGATGAGCCTCGACAACGCGACCGCCCGGGTGCTGGCGTTGACGCCGCGCTACCGGGTGCCGGAGACCACCCGCACCGCCGACCGGCTCTGCCGCGACGCCCTGGCCGTCGCCGGGGCGGGCTGACGCGAGATCCGCTCGCCACCCGGGCCCACCAGGTACGCGTCCGGCCCGCCGCGCGGCAGGTGCGCCGACCTGGTCGGGAGGGTAATAAGGCACACATCCGGAGCGCTCAATGACCGAGGTCAGTCGGGGTGCGGTAGTAGCCTGACCGCGGACCCCCGTCGGGGGGAGGAACGGCGAGGTGATCATGGCGGTACGTCGGCACGCGGCGCGGCTCGCGACGGTCTGCGCGTTGCTGGGTGGCCTGGTGGCGCTCGGCGGGACGCCGGCGCTCGCCGATGACGACTCGGTCCGGGTGCGTTCGGCCGGCACATTCACCGCCGGTGGCTCCGCCGAGGGCGTCGCGATCGAGGTGCGCAAGCGCAGCGACGGTTGCGTGCTGCTGCGTACCGCGTTGGGGCTGCGCTTGGCCGGTCTGCGCGCCGACCAGGTCAGCGTGCAGGTCAGCGCGGGCGGTCGTTGGTTCCCGGTGTCGCTCTCCGGCGGCCAGGGCAGCGCGGCCACCGCGGCCACCTCGCCGCTGAAACCGAGACTCTGCAAGGGCAAGGGCATCACCGTGCGCTACCGGGTGGCGTTCGCCGCGGCGGCGCCGAACGGTCGGCTGACCGTGAGCGGCGTGGCCAGCGACGCGCGCGGTCAGGCGCTGGGGCGGGATGCGGCGGCGTCCCGGGTGGTCGGTGGCCGGGCCACGGCCTCGCCGACGCCGAAGCCCTCGAAGAAGCCGTCGCCCACCCCCAGCACGGTCGCCACCGAGGTGCGGGCCGCCGGGCAGGCGCCGACCCTGGCCGCCGCCGGCCAGGGCGCCGGCACCGCCAACAACGCCGCCGAGGAGCAGTCCTCCGGCGGGTCCGTGATCATGTTCTTCGGCATCGGCATGGTCGTCGTCGGGATCCTGCTCATCGTCCTGCTGTTCCGCCGCTCGCGGGCGGACAAGAAGCCCGCCGGCGACCCGGGCCACGTTCCGCTGCCCCGCAACCCCGGTGGCACCACCTACCGCTCGGGGCAGGGCCCGGCCGCCGCCGGAGGCCAGCCCGGCCAGGTGTACGGCCAGCAGCCCTCCGCCCCCGGCCTGTACGGCGGCGGGGCGCCCACGCCGCGCCCGGCCGGCGGCGTGTACGGCAGCCGTCCGGGACCGACTCCGGAGGCCACCCAGGTGGTGCCCGGCGAGTCCACCTTCCCACCCGTGTCCGCCCCGCCCGTCAGCCCGACGTCGGCGCCGCCGGTGCCGGGGCAGTACGGGCCGCCGCCGGCCGCCCCGCCCGTCCAGGGCGATCCCGGTGACCTGCCGCCGGAGGCCGACGGTGGCGGCCACACCGTGTTCATGCCCCGGCTCCCCGGCTGAGCCGGGCCGGGCCGCGCCCCTCCGATACGCTCAGGCCGTTGACGACCTGCGGCGCGAGGAGCGAGACCGGTGTCTGATCTGTCCCAGATCGTGAAGGCCTACGACATCCGTGGGACGGTGCCGGACCAGTGGGACGAGCGCGCCGCCGAGGCCCTCGGCGCGGCCTTCACGCAGGTGCTGAGCGGCTTCGGTGAGCCCGGCGAGGCGGTGCTCGTCGCGCACGACATGCGTGCCACCGGTCCGGGCCTGGCCGCCGCCTTCGCCGCCGGCGTCCGCGCCGAGGGGCGCGCGGTCATCGAGTTGGGCCTCGCCTCGACCGACATGCTCTACTACGCCTCCGGCACGCTGGGGCTGCCCGGCGCGATGTTCACCGCCAGCCACAACCCGGCGCAGTACAACGGCATCAAGTTGTGCCGCTCGGGTGCCCGTCCCATCGGCCAGGACAGCGGGTTGGCCGAGATCCGCGAGCGGGCGCAGGCCCTGCTGGACAAGGGCGAGGCCCGCCCCGACGGCCCGCCGGCCGCGCCGGCCGAGCGCCGCGACCTGCTCACCGACTATGCGGCGTACCTGCGCGAGCTGGTGGACCTCTCCGGCATCCGGCCGCTGAAGGTGGTCGTCGACGCCGGCAACGGCATGGGCGGCTACACCGTCCCGGCCGTGCTCGGCGACGCCGCCCTGTCGGCCCTGCCGCTGGAGATCGTGCCGCTCTACTTCGAGCTGGACGGCACCTTCCCCAACCACGAGGCCAACCCGCTGGACCCGGCCAACCTGGTCGACCTCCAGCGCGCGGTGCTCGAGCACGGCGCCGAGATCGGCCTGGCGTTCGACGGCGACGCCGACCGCTGCTTCGTGGTCGACGAGCGCGGCGAGCCGGTCTCGCCGTCGGCGATCACCGCCCTGGTGGCGGCCCGCGAGCTGGCCAAGCACCCCGGCTCGACGGTGATCCACGGCCTGATCACCTCCAGGGCGGTGCCGGAGATCATCCGCGAGCACGGCGGCGAGCCGGTCGTCGCCCGGGTCGGGCACTCCTTCATCAAGGCGGAGATGGCCCGGACGAACGCGATCTTCGGCGGCGAGCACTCCGCCCACTACTACTTCCGGGACTTCTGGTTCGCCGACACCGGCATGCTCGCCGCGCTGCACACCCTGGCCGCCCTGGGCGAGCAGTCGCTGCCGCTCTCCGTGCTGGCCGGCGAGTACGAGCGGTACGTCGCCTCCGGCGAGATCAATTCGACGGTGGCCGACCAGGCCGCCAAGGTGGCCGAGGTGCGGGCCGCGTACCCGCAGGCCGAGGTGGACGAGATGGATGGGCTCACCCTGCGCTTCCCGGACGGCGCGTGGTTCAATCTGCGCGCCTCCAACACCGAGCCGTTGCTGCGGCTCAACGTCGAGGCCCCGACGCGGGAGCGGATGGCAACCCTGCGCGACGAGGTGCTCGACCGGGTTCGCCGATAAGATCGCCTGCGCCGGTCGGCACCGTCGATCGGTGAAACCGCATACGTGGAAGGAGCCGCGCCGTGGCCCTGGACCCGCAGTTGCTGGAAATCATCGCCTGTCCGGACACGCATCATGCCCCGCTCGACTACGACGCGCAGGCGCAGACCCTGACCTGCACAGAGTGCGGCCGGATCTTCGAGGTTCGCGACGACGTGCCGGTGCTGCTGCTGGACGAGGCGCGCGGCGGCCCCGCGGAGCAGTCATGATCGACGGTGCGGCCGGAGTCAGCGGCCGTCGGGATCCCGACGAGGCACTGCTCGACAACCCGGCCGGGCTCGCCGAGCACGACCCGGGCGGCATGCTGCGGCACACCGCCTCGGCCGGGGCGCAGGTCCGCGAGTCGGCCGCCCTGGCCGCCGAGGCCAACCTCCAGGTGCTCGCCGACGAGGGGCGGCCCCGGGCGGTCGTCATCGCCGGCATCGGCACCGCCGGGCGTACGGGCGACGTGCTGGCCACCGTCGCCGGGCCGCGCTGCCCGGTGCCGGTCATCCCACACCGCAGCGCCGGCGTGCCCGGCTGGGTGGGTGCCGCCGATGTGGTCATCGCCGTCAGCGCCTCCGGTCGCAGCCCCGAGGCGCTGGGCGCCGCCGAGGCCGCACACCGTCGGGGTGCCCGGTTGGTCGCCGTCGGCGCACCCGACTCGCAGTTGCAGTCGGTGGCCGAGCGGGCCCGGGCGCCGTTCATTCCGGTGCCCCGGCGCGCCCCGGCCCGGGCCAGCCTCTGGGCGCTCACCGTGCCGGTCCTGCTCGCCGCCCGTACGCTCGGCCTCGTGAAGGTCAACGAGGCAGACCTGGCGGAGACCGCGGCCCGGCTGGACGCGGACGCCGACCGCTGCCGCTCGACGGCCGAGTCCTTCGTCAACCCGGCGAAATCGCTGGCGCTGGGCCTGGCCGGCTCGGTGCCGATCGTCTGGGGCTCGTCGCCGCTGGCCACCGTAGCGGCCCGCCGCTTCGGTGACACCCTGTCCGCCAACGCCCGCTACCCCGTGGTCAGCGGGGCTCTCGGTGAGGCGGGGCGCGGGCGGGTCGGCCTGCTCGACGGCGTCTTCGGCGGTCTGGCCGAGGGAGATCGGGACATTTTCGCCGACCCCGGCGACGAGGCGCCGACGGGCACCCGGCTGCGGTTGGTGCTGCTGCGCGACGGCGGGCTGAACCCGGAGGACGACGCCGACGAGCCGCTCGACGTCGAGGAGCGTCGTGCGGACGCCGTCCAGACTCTCGCCGAGCGTCGGGGCGTGCGCTGCGACGTGGTGACCGCCGAGGGCGGCTCCGCGCTGGAGCGGCTCGCCTCGCTGGTCGCCGTGCCGGACTTCGCCTCGGTCTACCTTGCCCTGGCACACGGACTGGACCCGATGGCCGTGCCGGCCATCACCGAGATGAAGGAGCTGGCAAACCAGTGAACGAAAGCAGGGAACGGGCCGAGCGGCGCGATGCGCCGGTGCCCGGTGGTGCCGGGCGACGCGACGGAGCGACGACATGAGCGCCAACGGTGGTACGAAGGCGATCGTCGCCGCCCTGCTGGCCAACACGGGCATCGCCGTCACCAAGTTCGTCGCGTTCCTGCTGACCGCGTCGTCGTCGATGCTGGCCGAGTCGATCCACTCGGTCGCCGATGCCGGCAACCAGGGGCTGCTGCTGCTCGGCGGCCGGCGGGCCAAGCGGGCGGCCACCCCGCAGCACCCCTTCGGCTACGGGCGCGAGCGCTACATCTACGCGTTCATCGTGTCCATCGTGCTGTTCAGCGTCGGTGGCCTGTTCGCCCTCTACGAGGCGTACCACAAGTGGTCGCACACGGAGGGAATCACCTCGTGGCACTGGGTGCCGGTCGTCGTGCTGGTGTCGGCGATCATCATGGAGGTCTTCTCCTTCCGCACCGCCATCAAGGAGTCCAACCTGATCCGGGGCAACCAGTCCTGGGTGAAGTTCGTCCGGCGGGCCAAGGCGCCCGAGCTGCCGGTGGTGCTGCTGGAGGACCTGGGCGCGCTGGTCGGTCTGGTCTTCGCGCTCTTCGGCGTCGGCATGACGCTGATCACCGGCAACGGCCGGTGGGACGCGCTCGGCACCGCGATGATCGGTGTGCTGCTGGTCGCCATCGCGATCATCCTCGCCATCGAGACCAAGAGCCTGCTGCTGGGTGAGGGTGCCGAGTCGCACGAGGTCGCCGCGATCGAGAAGGCGGTCGCCGACGGCCCCGAGTTCGAGCGGATCATCCACATGAAGACGCTCTACCTCGGCCCCGAGGAGCTGATGGTGGCCGCGAAGGTCGGCGTGCCGGCCTGCGAGAGCGCCGAGGACCTGGCCCGGGGCATCAACGCCGTCGAGGCCCGGATCCGCGCCGCCGTGCCGACCGCGCGGGTGATCTACCTGGAGCCGGACATCTACAGCGTCACCGCCGAGCGGGTCGGGGCCGGGAGCGCGGCGCAGACCGCCGGGCCGGGAGCCGAGCCGGGTAAGGCCGTCGGGCGGCCCGGGAGCTGACCGGTGGAACTGCTGCATGGACCGATCCGGGACTACGCCTGGGGGTCCCGCTCGGCCATCGCCGAGTTGCAGGGGCGGCCGGTGCCGAGCGACGGCCCGGAGGCCGAACTGTGGCTGGGCGCCCACCCGGGCGGCTCGGCCCTGGTAGATCGTGACGGTGACCGGGTCAGCCTGACCGACCTGCTGCTCGCCGAGCCGGACCACTGGCTCGGCGAGCGGCTGGTCGGCCGGTTCGGCACCCGGCTGCCGTTCCTGCTCAAGGTGCTCGCCGCGGACGCCCCGCTGAGCCTCCAGGCACACCCGGACGCCGAGCAGGCCCGCGCCGGGCACGCCGCCGACGCCGACCGCCCCGACGGGCAGCGCAACTACGTCGACCCGCACCACAAGCCCGAACTGCTGGTCGCGCTCTCGCCGATGGAGGCACTCTGCGGGTTCCGGGACCCGTCCGCCTCGGCGGCGGCGCTGGGCGGCTTCGGCGTACCCGCGCTGGAGCCGGTGCTGGCGGCGCTGCGGGGCGGGCCGGCGGGGCTGCGCGACGCCGTACGGCTGCTGCTGACCTGGCCCGCCGACGGGCGCGACGCGCTGGTGGCGGCCGTGGCGTCGGCGCCGGTCGCGGGGCCGGACGGAGACCTGGCCCGGGATCTGGCCGCCGCCTACCCGGGTGACCCGGGGGTGCTGGTGGCGATGCTGCTCAACCGGGTGCGGCTGGCGCCCGGGGAGGCGATCTGGATGCCGGCCGGCAACCTGCACGCCTACCTGCGCGGCACCGGCGTGGAGATCATGGCGGCCAGCGACAACGTGCTGCGCGGCGGGTTGACGCCGAAGCGGGTGGACGTCGAGGAGTTGCTGCGGGTGCTGCGCTTCGAGGTGCTCCGCGACCCGGTGGTGCCGCCGCTGGAGGTGGCCCCGGGCGTGGTCACCTGGCCGGTGCCGGTGGAGGACTTCGCGCTGCACCGGGTCACGGTGGGCGCGGCGCGGCCGGAGGTGACGGTTCCGGTGCCCGGCCCCCGGGTGGTGCTGGGTCGATGCGGTGAGGTCTCGGTCGACGACGGGGCCGGCGCGGTGACGCTGGGGCCGGGGCGGGCCGCCGTCGGGAGCGCCGCCGCCGGGCCGTTGCGGGTGGCCGGCACGGGCGAGGCGTACGTTGCGAGCTGCGGCCTGCGCTGACCGGCGCGCAAGTCCGACTTTCCCGGAATAGCTTGACTTGGAGCTAGCCCAGTGTGACTCTATGGGTACGCAGCGTTATCGCGACGACGGTCCGAGAGCGCGCGGGGAACCAAACCGGGGGGATACACGGGGCGGGCGGCTGGTGGACGGGATTTCCGTCCACGACCGGCCGCCCCGTGTGCTGCCCGTTGATGTCTTCGTGCTCTCTTCACCCGGCCGGTCCTCGCTGCGGCGGCTCACGAGCGTAAAGTGAATGGCCGCGCAGCACATCGTCCGACAGGAGACTTCATGACCAGCACCCTCCCGGCAGCCGCCAGCGGCACGCCGTCCGAGGCCCGGCCGAGCACTCTCGCCGAGGGCGACTACAAGGTGGCGGATCTGTCGCTCGCCGAGTTCGGGCGCAAGGAGATCCAGCTCGCCGAGCACGAGATGCCCGGCCTGATGGCGATCCGTCGTGAGTTCGCCGACGCCCAGCCGCTCGCCGGTGCCCGGATCACCGGGTCGCTGCACATGACCATCCAGACCGCCGTCCTGATCGAGACCCTCGTCGCGCTCGGCGCGGAGGTCCGCTGGGCGTCCTGCAACATCTTCTCCACCCAGGACCACGCCGCCGCCGCGATCGTGGTCGGCCCGGACGGCACCCCCGAGGCCCCGGCCGGCGTCCCGGTCTACGCCTGGAAGGGCGAGAGCCTGGAGGAATACTGGTGGTGCACCGAGAAGGCGCTCAACTGGCCTGCGGGGCAGGTCCCGAACATGATCCTCGACGACGGCGGTGACGCCACCCTGCTGGTGCACAAGGGCAAGGAGTTCGAGAAGGCCGGGGCCGTCCCGCCGGTCGAGTCCGCCGACTCCGAGGAGTACGCGGTCATCCTCGGCCTGCTGCACCGCTCGCTCGCCGAGGACGGCCAGCGGTGGACCCGGATCGCCGCCGGCATCAAGGGCGTGACCGAGGAGACCACCACCGGCGTGCACCGGCTCTACGAGATGCACCGCGCCGGCACCCTGCTCTTCCCCGCCATCAACGTCAACGACTCGGTGACGAAGAGCAAGTTCGACAACAAGTACGGCTGCCGCCACTCGCTGATCGACGGCATCAACCGGGCCACCGACGTGCTGATCGGCGGCAAGATGGCGGTCGTGCTCGGCTACGGCGACGTCGGCAAGGGCTGCGCCGAGTCGCTGCGCGGCCAGGGTGCCCGGGTCGTGGTGACCGAGGTCGACCCGATCTGCGCGCTCCAGGCGGCGATGGACGGCTACCAGGTCGCCACCCTGGACGACGTGGTCGAGCAGGCGGACATCTTCATCACCGCCACCGGCTGCTTCGACGTCATCACCAACGAGCACATGGCCCGGATGAAGCACCAGGCCATCGTCGGCAACATCGGCCACTTCGACAACGAGATCGACATGGCCGGCCTGGCGAAGCGCTCCGACGTCGAGCGGGTCAACATCAAGCCGCAGGTCGACCTCTGGAAGTTCGCCGACGGGCACGCCATCATCGTGCTGTCGGAGGGCCGCCTGCTGAACCTGGGCAACGCCACCGGCCACCCGAGCTTCGTGATGTCGAACTCGTTCGCCAACCAGACGATCGCCCAGATCGAGCTGTTCACCAAGACCGAGGACTACCCGATCGGCGTCTACGTGCTGCCCAAGCACCTCGACGAGAAGGTCGCCCGGCTGCACCTGGGTGCGCTCGGCGCCAAGCTGAGCACCCTGACCAAGGAGCAGGCGTCCTACCTCGGCATCTCCGTGGAAGGCCCGTTCAAGCCGGAGCACTACCGGTACTGACACCGACCACACCGACCGGGCCGACCGCTTCCCCGCAAGCGGCCGGCCCGGTCGGCGTTTCCGGGGGCGGGCGCCCGTCGGCGTGGGGCGGCCCGGTCGGCGTGTCCGAGGGGTGGGCGTCGCCGTGCGGTCAGTCCCGGGGGGAGCGGCGGCGGGCGGGGCGGACCCAGCTCCACACGCACCAGACCAGCCAGGCCACCGAGACCACGGCGGCCAGCACGCGCAGGCGCAGCGCGTCGAGCAGCAGCACCACGGCGAGGACGGCCAGCCAGGGCCCGAACGCCCTCACGACCGCCACCGGCCGAGCACCATCCGGCGGACCAGCGGTGGAGCGATCCACGACCAGACGCAGAAGAGCATCCAGGCCAGGGCGAACAAGCCGCCGAGCACGTCCAGGCCGGTGGCCGTGAGCAGCACGATCACGCCGACCGCGAGCAGCCAGGTGCGGAAGATCCCCAGCCGGTGGAGCGGGCGCAACGGCACCAGAAGTGGATGGGCGTACACCCGGGTCTCCCAGGCGGCGTCGGCGTAGTCGGCGTCGGTCGGGTCGTGCGCCACCGCCTGCCCGAAGGCGCGATGCGCGGTGCCCACCCGGCCGCGCTGGGCAGCGGCGACGCCGTACAGCGCGAGCGCCGCCGGGTTGCCCGGCCATGCCCCCAGGAACTCCCGGGCGACCCGCTCGCCCGCCCGGTCGTCACCCCGGGCGTACGCGAGCTGGAACCGGGAGGCGAAGACGGCCGGCGCGTCCGGAACGATCGCCGCCGCGCGGGCCACCAGGCGTTCCGCCTTGTCGGTCTGGCCCACGGCGGAACAGAGGTCGGCGTACTGGCAGAGCAGCCAAGGGTTCTCCGGCTCGATGGCGAGCGCGTCGAGCAGCGCCCGCTCGGCGAGGGAGTGCTCGCGGCGGTGCCGCAACGCGAGGCCGAGCCGACCGAGCAGCTCGGCGTCCGGGCCGTGCTCGGCCAGCCCTTGCCGGGCCACGGCGGACACGTCGTCCCAACGGTCGAGCACGGTCAGCGCGCCCGCCCGCAGCCGGAACGCGAGCAGGCCGGTGGCGAGCGGGGCGGGCAGCCGGTCGAGCTCCGCAACGGCCTGCTCCGGGCGGTTCAACTCCAGCAGCTGAGCCACCCGGACGAGCTGCGCCTCCGGGGCGGTCACGCGGCGGCCACCAGGGAGACCAGCACGGCCTCGGTGAAGCCGAGCAGGAGCACCGCGCCGAGACCGGGCAACCACAGCGACGCCGGCCGGCCGCCGCGCAGCTCGTACGCCCGGAACAGTCGCTTCTGCGTGGCGGCGGCGACGAGCCAGACCAGCCCGCCGGCCAGCGCCCCGACCAGCCGGCCGGGGCGGCCGGCCCCGTCGTCGTAGATCGCGAGCGTGACCGTCAGCCGGGCGACCAGCCCGGCCAGCCCGGCGCCGAGCACCGCCAGGTGTGCCAGGCGGGACGCCCCGAGCCGGCGCCCGTTGACCAGGGCCAACACGGTGACGGCGGTCGGACCGCCGAACACGGCGGGGAAGATCAGCGACTGGGGCCGCCACGGCGGGCGTCGGGCCTCGTACGCCGCCGGCGAGATCGTGGGGGTGAACAGATCGTCGGCCACGGTCATCCTGTCTCTGTGGGGACGAGCCGGATCCTGCCACAGCCGGCCCCCGGCACGCCTGCCCGACCGGATCGGACGGCCCGCTCAGCTGCCGGCGTCGGACGTCGGCGTACCGACATCGCGTGCCGACGAGACGACCGCCGGTCGTACGGCCGGAACAGCCTGCGCCGGCACGGTGGGCCGGACCACCAGGGCAAGCTCGGGCGCCGCCGGCCGGATCGGTCCGGGTGGCGCGCCGGCCGGCGCGGGCGGACCGGGCAGCAGCTCCGGCCAGAGCGTCGTGGCGGCCGTCCGGCTGTGCCCCAGCCGGTACCTCGCCCGCCGGTGCCGCTCACCGAGGACCGCGGCCAGGTAGACCGACTCGGGCATGCCCGGGGGAGCGGGCGGCGTGATCACCGCGGAGATCTCGGCCCACAGCCCGTGCCCCAGCCGCCCGCGCGCCGGCTCCGCCAGCTGGTGCACCCGGGCCAGGTACTGCCGGGCGGCCAACGCCAGCCCGTCGTCCAACCGGCTGAGGTCCAACGTGGCGGCCCAGCCGGCCAGCGCGGGTACCGCCGTGGGGACCGGCCGCCAGGCGGTCGCCGTCCGGGTGTGCACGACCAGCGTGCCCGCCACCAGGTCGCCCAGCCGACGCCCGCGCCGGTCGGTCACCATCACCCCCACCCCGGCCACCCAGCTCAACAGCGGCAGCACCAGGCCGGGCCACTCCACCGCCACGCCGACCAGCGCCCGGATCAGCGACTGCCGCGCCGCCACCGGAGCGCCGTCGGCGCTGACCACGCGCAACCCGACCGCCATCTTGCCCAGCGTGCGGCCGTGGTTGAACCGCTCGCACAGCACCGGGTAGCCGACCAGCACCAGGATCAGGCCCACCGTCGCGAGCCCGCCGGCCAGGGCACCGTCGACCAGCCCGTCCGGCACGTTGAGCAGCGCGACGCCGACGCTCATGGACAGCGTCAGCATGAGGGCCGCCTGGGCCAGGACGTCGAACAGCAGCGCGAGCACCCGGGAACCGATCCGGGCGGCCCGGACGTCCAGCTCCACGGCCTCCCCGCTGACCAGCCCGGCGTCACCCCACGGAGCGGGTCGGGCCGGCGGTCGCGGTTGTGCTCTCACCCCGACAGTGAACACTATGATCGCCGGACGGGGGTGACGGTGGATCTCGACGCGTACGTCGCGGAACACGGCGGGGAGTGGCGACGGCTGGAGGAGCTCTCCGGGCGCGGTCGGCTCGCCGCCGCCGAGGTCGACGAGCTGGTCGCCCTCTACCAGCGGGCGACCACCCAGCTGTCGGTGCTGCGCAGCCGCTCACCCGACCCGGCGCTGGTCAGCCAGCTCTCCCAACTGGTGCTGCGCGCCCGGGCCCGGCTCACCGGTCGTCCGCGCCCGTCGTGGGCGGCCCTCGGGCAGTTCTTCGTGGTGGGCTTCCCCGGCGCGGTCTACCGCGCCTGGCCCTGGTGGTGCGGGGTGGCGACCGGGTTCAGCCTGCTCAGCCTCTTCCTGATCTGGTTCGTCGCGGGCCACCCGGAGACGGCGGGAGCCTTCATCGGCGACGACGCGGCTGCCGACCTGGTCGAGTCCGGCTTCGCCGGGTACTACACCGAGTTCGCCGCGCCGACGTTCGCCTTCCATCTGTGGACGCACAACGCCTGGCTCGCCGCCCAGTGCCTCGCCGCCGGGGTGCTGATCGTCCCGGTGCTCTACCTGCTCTGGCAGAACGCGCTCAACATCGGCGTGGTCGGCGGGGTGATGGTCGCCTACGGCCGGGCGGACGTCTTCTTCGGTCTGATCACCCCGCACGGGCTGCTGGAACTCACCGGGGTCTTCGTGGCCGCCGGGGTGGGCCTGCGCATCGGTTGGGCGTGGATCGCGCCGCCCACGCAGCTGACCCGGGGACAGGCGGTGGCTCAGGCAGGACGCGAAGGCGTCCTGGTGGCCGTCGGCCTGGTGGGGCTCTTCGCGGTCTCCGCCGTGATCGAGGCGTTCGTGACCCCAGCCCCCGTACCGGTGCCGCTCCGCATAGCGGCAGGCGCCAGCGCCTGGCTGGCCTTTCTGGCCTACGTGCTGATCCTGGGTCGCCGCGCCGTCGCCGCCGAAGCTGATCAGAGCTGACCGAGGGCCTTCAGGCGGAGGTAGGTGTCGGCCAGGGCGGGGGCCAGGCGGCCTGCCTCGGCGTCGACCACCGTCACGCCGTGCCTGGCCAGGGCGGCGCGGACCCGGTCGCGTTCGGCGAGGGCCCGCCAGGCCGCCGCCGCGGCGTAGGCGTCCCCCGGGCGTTCCGGAACGGTGGTGGTGAGGGCGGTCAGCACCGGATCGTGGGTCGCCGCGATCACCACCTTGTGCCGGGCGGCCAGCCGGGGGAGCACCGGCAGCAGCCCCTCGCTGAGGGCACCGGCCTCCAACGCGGTGAAGAGCACCACCAGGCTGCGCTGGCGCTGCCGGCGCAGCAGTTCGCCGGCGATCAGGTCGAAGTCCGTCTCCGCCAGCGTCGCCTGGAGCGGGGCGAGGGCGTGCACCACCCGGGAGAGCAGGACCGGCCCGCCGGTGCCGGTCACCGTGGCCCGGACCGTCGTGTCGGCGGCGAGCAGGTCGACCCGGTCGCCGGCGCGGGCGGCGAGAGCGGTGAGCAGCAACGCGGCGTCGATCGCCGTGTCCAGCCTGGGTTCGTCGCCGACCCGCACCGCCGACGTCCGACCGGTGTCCAGCACGCACACCAGCCGGCGGTCCCGCTCCGGCCGCCAGGTACGCACCAGCACGTCGGCCCGGCGTGCGCTCGCCCGCCAGTCGATCGACCGCACGTCGTCGCCGACCACGTACTCGCGCAGGGTGTCGAACTCGGTGCCCTGGCCCCGCCCGCGGCTGACCTGGATCCCGTCGATGACCCGCAGCCGGGACAGTTTCTCCGGCAGGTGCCGGCGGGAGTCGAAGCGGGGCAGCACACGCACCGTCCACGGCGGGGTGGCCGGCCGGCCGGAACGCTGCCGGAACCCGAGCCCGAGCGGCCCGAACGAGCGCACGGTCAGCGCCACCGCCGGCCGGTCGCCCCGCCGCAGCGGGGTGAGCCGGCTGGGCAGCGCCACCGTCGCGCCCGGCTCGACCCGTACCAGCTGAGACGGGGGCACGTCGGGGTGGGCGCCGGCGGAGGGCACCCAGGCGTCGCGGACCCGGGCCCGCAGCGTACGGCCGGAGGGGTTGTGCAGCAGCAGCGCGACGGTGGCGGTGCCGCCGAGCCGGACCGTGCGGTCCCCCTCCCGGGCGGCCGTGAGTGCGCCCGGCGGCGCGGCCAGCGCCCGGTCGAGCAGCACCAGCAGCAGCACCACCCCGGTCATCACCAGCAGCCCGGCGAACGGCGACGGCCAGGCCGGCAGGGTCAGCGCGCCGACCGCCAGCAGGAGCGCCGCCCGCCAGGTCATCGCGGCGCCGGCACGGTGGCGAGCACCGTGTCCAGCACCGCCTCCACGCCGACGCCCTCCAGTTCCAGCTCGGGGCGCAGCCGCAGCCGGTGCCGCAGCGTCGGCCGGGCGACCGCCTTCACGTCGTCCGGTACGACGTGGTCGCGGCCGGCCAGCCAGGCCCATGCCTTGGCCGTGTTGAGCAGCGCGGTGGTGCCCCGGGGCGAGGCGCCCAGCTCCAGCGCCGGGGTGTTGCGGGTGGCCCGGCACAGGTCCACGATGTAGCCGAAGAGCGGCTCGGCCACGTGCACCCGGCCGACCGCCGCCCGGGCCGCCGCCAGGTCGGCCGCGTTGGCCACCGGCCGTACGCCTGCGGCGGCCAGGTCCCGTGGGTCGAAGCCGGCATGGTGCGCGCGGAGCACGCCCAGCTCCTCGTCCCGGTTGGGCAGCGGCACGGTGAGCTTGAGCAGGAACCGGTCGAGCTGCGCCTCCGGCAGCGGGTAGGTGCCCTCGTGCTCGATCGGGTTCTGGGTGGCGGCGACGATGAACGGGTCGGGCAGTGGCCGCCGGTCGCCCTCCACCGAGACCTGCCGCTCCTCCATCACCTCCAGCAGCGCCGACTGGGTCTTCGGTGGCGTCCGGTTGATCTCGTCGGCGAGCAGCAGGTTGGTGAAGACCGGCCCCTCGCGGAAGGTGAAGGCGGCGGTGTGCGGGTCGAAGATCAGCGATCCGGTGACGTCGCCCGGCATCAGGTCCGGGGTGAACTGCACCCGCTTGGATCCCAGGTCGAGGGCGGTGGCCACGGTGCGGATCAGCAGGGTCTTGGCCACGCCCGGCACGCCCTCCAGCAGCACGTGCCCGCGACAGAGCAGGGCGATCACCAGGCCGGTGACGACCGCGTCCTGCCCGACGACCGCCTTGGCGACCTCGGCGCGCAGCCGGTGCAGGGCGGCGCGCGGGTCGACGGCGTCGATGGTCGGCGGCTCGGCGGTTCCGGCGGGTCGGGTCACCGGGGGTCTCCTTCGGCTCGGTGCGGTTGCGGTGCGGCTGGCGGCGGCCCGTCGGTGGCGGGTGGTGCGACGGTGCGGGTCAGCCGGTCCAGCGCGCGGGCCAGGTCCAGCAGGTCCTGGTCGGTCTCGGGCTCGGCGCCGTGCAGCACCTCGTCGGTCCACCCGGGGTCGTCGCCGGTGCGGGCGGCGACCGCGGCGGCCACGTCGGTCGGTGGCGCGGTCGGTGGCAGGTGCAGCCGGGGCGTCAGGCGGTCCAGGGCGGCGGTGCGCAGCGTACGGGCGACCGAGTCCCGGGCGCCGGCCCTCTGGTAGAGCCGGGCCCGGCCGAGCACCGTCTCCGCCGAGCGGACCGTGACGGGCAGCGGTTCCGGCGTCGGTGGGCCGAGCCGGCGGGCCCGCCAGAGCGCGGCCAGCAGGGCGGCCACGGCGAGCTGGGCCAGCAACGCCCACAGCCAGCTGGGGAAGGCCGACCAGAGCGGGTTCGGCGGGTCGGACCCGCCGGCCTGGGAGTCGCCCTCATCCTCGCCGTCGCTCTCGCCGCCAGGGCTCCCGTCGTCGGCGTTCCCGCCCGGGCGGCCGGGGTTGCCGTCGCCGGTGCCGCTGCCCGGTCCGCCGTTCCCGGTGGAGCCGCCCGGCGTGGGCGACCAGGACGGGCTGCCGCTGCTGCCGTTGCCGAAGGTCGGCGGGGGTTCAGGCCCGTCCAGGTCGAGCCACACCACCCGGCCGGAGCCGCCGAGCAGCGCGGTGGCGAACGCCCGGTTGTCCCACTCGTCGATCCGGTCGTTGCGGAACGGATCGCTGGCGCCCACCAGCACCGTGCTCTCGGGGAACCGGGGCAGCAGGGCGAGCCCGTCGGCGAAGCAGAACCGGTCGGGCGCCGACCCGCCCGGGGCGACCGCGTAGCGTTGCAGCCCGACCGCCACCCGGCCGAGCTGGCGCAGCTCGGGCAACGGGCAGGGCAGGCCCCGCGCGTCCGGCCCCACCGCCTGCGCGGCCCACCGCCGGCCGGCCGGCTCCATCGGCAGCCCGACCGCCGCCAGCACCCGGCGCGGCGGGTCCACCAGCACCAGCCTGGTGGCCGAGGGCAGCGAGTCCAACGCGCCGACCGTGTCCGGGTGCAGCAGCGCCGGCGCCGGTACGAAGAGGGTGGCCGCCGGGCTGCGGGCGGCCAGCAACGCGCGCAGCGTGTCCGTCTCCCGCTGCACGGTGACGCCCCGTTCGCGCAGCGCGTCGGCGAGCCGGCTGCCGCCGTCGTCCCCGGTCGCGACCGGAGAGAGGAACCCCCGGTCGCCGGGGTCGGGCTGGTCGACCGCGTGGGTGACCAGGGTGGTGGTCAGCAGCAGTGCGGCCAGGCCCAGCGGGATCAGCAGCCGGTGTCGGCGGCGCCGTCGCCGTCCGGTGACGTCCGCCCGCCGAACCGGCGGGGCCGTGGTGACCTGTGCGCTCATGGGCGTGGCCCGTCCTCGGGTCGGCCGGTCAGCACCCGGTCCAGGTCGGCGGCGTGCTCCCGCATCCGGCGGTCGTGCTCGACGGAGGCGGGGCGCTGGCCGTACCAGAGCTCGGAGAAGATCGCCCCGGCGGCGGTCAGCGGCGGGCCGACCTGCGGCTGGGTGTCCGTCGCGGCCCGCACCAGTTCGACGACGGTCATGCCGGGCCGCGGCTGCACCACCCGGCGGGCGGTCAGCTCCCTGACCATCGCGCGCAGCCGCTCCCGGACGGCTTCGGCGTACCGGCCCTCGGCGGCGAACCGGTCCGCGAGGGAGACGTACGCGGCGGCCGGCAGCTCCGGCTCCGGCTCGCGGGGATCGGGTACGGCCGGCGTGCCGCCCGGCGGCGGGCTCTTCCGGCTGCGTCGGCGCAGTCGGGTCAGTCGGGGCAGCCGCCGGGGGATCCAGGCCGGGAACGTGTACCAGCCGGCCGCGACCAGCACCGCGGCGAGCACCAGCAGCAGCGCGACCAGGGGCAGTGGCACCTGGTCGCCGAGCGCGGCCGTGGTCTCGGTCCACCACCGGCTGAAACTCATCGCCCGGCCGCCAGTAGGACGGTCTCCGGCGCGCCCGCCCGGGCCCGGGAGAGCCGGATGTCCAGTCCCTCGGTACGCATCCGGGTCTCCAGGTGCAGCACCGCGTCCAGGCAGGCCAGGGCCGGGTAGGCGACGCTGTTCACGCCCGCCCAGACCGCCAGCGACAGCCACCCGGCCCAGGCCCGGTCGACCAGGTCGAACGAGTCCAGCCCGAGGTAGACGCCGATGCCCAGGCCGAGGCGGACGATCCACCAGACCAGGTAGCCGAGCAGCCGGATCCAGGTGGCCCGGCCGCCGGCCCGGAGGGCCAGCACGGCAGCGCGCAGCGGGGCGCGCAGCGGGTGTACCCGGTCGACGACCAGCGCTGGCGCCACCGCACCGAGCAGGCCGAAGCCGACGAGCCACACCGGCCCGAACAGCGCGAACCCGCACATCACCGCGCCGACCAGGGCGGCGAGCAGCGCGGTGGCGCCCCAGCGGGCGCCGGCCGGGCGGAGCAGCTCCCGGAGGCCGGCCGCGCGGCCGAACAGCGCGGCCCCGGCGGCCCGGGCGGCCGGATTGCCGAGCAGCAGGATGATCACCGCCTCGATCGCCGCGCCAACCGCCAGCAGCAGCCAGTACGCGCCGAACCGCCCGAATTCCAGGAACCAGACGGGCGGTGTCGTGCCGGCGGCGAGCCGCAGCGGGTACAGCAGGAGTTGCTCTGCCACGGCCAGCACGAGGGCGACCGGTATCAGCACCCGGGCCTGGCCGCGCAGCAGCAGGACCGCGGAGTCCAGCAGCTCGCCGACCGTGAGGGGGCGGCGCGGGAGCACGGCGATCGGGCCGGCGTCGGGCACGCGTACTCCTGGGGACGGGCGGCGGTGGCGCGTGGCGGCGCACCCGGGGATCATGGTGACACGCCCGCTCCAATCGGGTGGACCCGCACGTCGGGGCGGCGACGCCGGGCACCGGTTGCTGGGCGGCGACGTCCCACGGCAGTACCGTGCCGGGTGACGCGGATCCCACAGATACTGAAGGGGATGGAAACATTAACCCCATGAGAGCCCGGGTACTGGTGGTCGACGACGACCCTGCGCTTGCCGAGATGCTCGGCATCGTCCTGCGCAGTGAGGGGTTCCTGCCCTCCTTCGTCGCCGACGGGGAGCGGGCGCTGGCCGCGTTCCGCGAGAACCGCCCCGACATCGTCCTGCTCGACCTCATGCTCCCGGGCATGAGCGGCATCGACGTGGCGCGGTCGATCCGGGCCGAGTCGGGCGTGCCGATCGTCATGCTGACCGCCAAGAGCGACACCGTCGACGTGGTCCTCGGCCTGGAGTCCGGGGCCGACGACTACGTGGTCAAGCCGTTCAAGCCCAAGGAGTTGGTCGCCCGGATGCGGGCGCGGCTGCGTCGCGGCGAGGACGTCGCCCCCGAGATGCTGACCATCGGGCCGCCCGGCAACCAGATCACCATCGACGTGCCGGCGCACACCGTCAGCCGCAACGGCGAGGAGGTGAAGCTGACGCCGCTGGAGTTCGACCTGCTGGTCGCGCTCGCCCGCAAGCCGCGCCAGGTCTTCACCCGCGAGGTGCTGCTGGAGCAGGTCTGGGGCTACCGGCACGCGGCGGACACCCGGCTGGTCAACGTGCACGTGCAGCGGCTGAGGGCCAAGATCGAGCCGGATCCGGAACGGCCGGAAATCATCCTCACCGTGCGGGGCGTGGGCTACAAGGCGGGCACCGGATAGCCTGGTCACACTGTGGCCACCTCCCCGATCCCGGACCCCCCGCCGGCCGCCGCGCGCCGGCGGGTCGCCGTGCGGGAGTTGTGGCGTGGCGTGAGCGGGCGGGTGGCGGGCCTGCTCGCCAGGCTGCGCCAGGCCTGGCGGCGGTCGCTCCAGCTGCGGGTGGTGACCATCACACTGGTCGCGTCCAGCCTGCTGGTGGGCGGCTTCGCCTACCTGATCGCCGACAAGATCACCGGCATCCTGGTGGAGAACGCCGAGACCGACGTACGGGTGCGGCTGGACAGCGGCGTGGCGTACGCGGTGAAGCAGTTCGGCCTCTACAACCAGCCGCAGGAGGGGCAGTTCCAGGCGACCGTCGACGGCACGGTCAACTACCTCGCCGGCGGCGACCCGCAGCAGACCACCGGCGTGATCGTGGCGCTCACCGCCGACAGCCACACCGGCGTCATCCAGCCCCGGTCCTCGCCCGCGGTCAACTTCCGGCCGCTGATCAGCCGTGAGCTGCGCGCCACGGTTGCCGGGGGCAAGGTCGCCAGCCAGATCCGCACCGGCCGGCTGGGCGAGGAACGCACGAAGTACCTGGTCTACGGCTCGCCCGTGCCCACCAAGTTCGGTCAGGTGGAGCTCTACTACCTCGTGCCGCTGACCCGGCAGGACACCACGGCCGCCGACGCCCGCGCGACGGTGGTCGCCACCGGGGCGGCCCTGGTGCTCCTGCTCGCCCTGCTCGCCGGCCTGGTCACCCGGCTGGTGGTGACCCCGGTGCGGGTGGCCGCCCGCACCGCCCAGCGGCTCTCCGCCGGCCTGCTCGACCAGCGGATGGTGGTCAACGGCGAGGACGACCTCGCCCTGCTCGCGGCGTCGTTCAACCAGATGGCGACCAACCTGCAACGGCAGATCCTGCGGCTGGAGGAGATGTCCCGGCTGCAACGCCGCTTCACCTCCGACGTCTCGCACGAGCTGCGCACCCCGCTGACCACGGTCCGGATGGCCGCCGACCTGATCTTCGCCGAGCGGGACGAGTTCGACCCGGCGGTGGCGCGCAGCGCGGAGCTGCTCCAGGCCGAGCTGGACCGCTTCGAGGAACTGCTGACCGACCTGCTGGAGATCAGCCGCTTCGACGCCGGTTTCGCCATGCTGGATTCCGAGCCGACCGACCTGGTGCCGATCGTGCACCGGGTGGCCGACCGGCTGTCCTGCCTCGCCGAGCGCGTCGGGGTGGCAATCGAGCTGGACGTCCCCGGCACGCCGGTGATCGCCGAGGTGGATCCCCGGCGGGTGGAGCGGGTGTTGCGCAACCTGGTCGGCAACGCCGTCGAGCACGGTGAGGCCAAGCCGGTGCTGATCACCCTGGGGGTGGACGACACAGCGGTGGCTGTCACCGTCCGCGACCACGGGGTGGGGCTCAAGCCGGGCGAGGAGAAGCTGGTGTTCAACCGCTTCTGGCGGGCCGACCCGTCCAGGGCGCGGCAGACCGGCGGCACCGGGCTCGGGCTGTCGATCAGCCTGGAGGACGCCCGGCTGCACGGCGGCTGGCTGGAGGCCTGGGGCGCGCCCGGGCAGGGTGCCCAGTTCCGGCTCACCCTGCCCTCCCGGGCCGGCGACCGGTTGACGACCTCGCCGCTGCGGCTGGTCCCGGCGGATGCCGCGCTGCCCTTCGGCGGCCCCCGGGCAGGTGGGCTGTTGTCCATCGGGCCCGGCAGCGGGGGTGCGCTCGCGATCGGCCCGGGCACCGACGGCGCGCTGGTCGTGGGCCCGGGGCGGCCGGGCAACGCGGGACACGCGGAGGTGGGATCGTGAGGTGTCGGCTGCTCGCCGGCCTGCTCGGCGGCGCACTGCTGCTGGGCGGCGTGGTCGGCTGCGGCATCCCGGAGAACACCGAGGTCCGGGTGGACGGGCCGGGGCCGGCGGCGGAGGGCGGCTCGACCAGCGGCAGCCGGCGCGAGCCCCCGAGCCGGAGCGCGAGCGGCACCGATGCGGAGCAGTTCGTGAAGAACTTCCTCTCCGCTGCGGCCGGCGAGCCGGACCGGTCCTACCAGCGGGTCCGGCAGTTCATCACGCCGACCGACCGCGACCGCCTCCAGGTGAAGCAGGGCAGCGAGGTCGCGCTGGCCGTCGTCCGGCTCACCGAGGATCCGGTGATCGTCGACGCCCCGGACCGGACCGAGGTCACCCTCAACGTGCAGCAGGTCGGGCAGTTGCGTACCGACGGCACGCTGGCCCCGCCGGAGACGAGCACCACGACGTACACGTTCGAGCTGCGCAGCCAGCCCGGGCAGGAGGGCCGGACGGACGGGGGGCTGTACGTGGCGAACCCGCCGACCGCGCTGCTGCTCAGCGTCGAGGCGCTGGGGACGTACTACCAGAGCCGGACGATCTACTTCTGGAACAACGACCGCACCAGGCTCGTCCCCGACCAGCGCTACCTGCCCCTCGCCGTGCCGGAAGAGCGGCTGGTGAGCGAGGTGGTCAGGTGGCTGACCGCCGGCCCCTCGGCCTGGCTCAACACCGGGGTCAGCCGGTTGCCGGACGGCACCCGCCTGATCAACAACGCCACCCGGACGGACGGCCGCTGGGAGGTCGACCTGGAGATGCCGGAGGGCAAGGCCCAGCTGGAGCAGTTCGGCACGCAGCTGGCCTGGTCGCTGCCGGACCTGGACGGGCCGCTCGAGATCAAGATCCGCAACCAGTCCCAGGAGTTCATCCCGGACCTGGAACGCCGCCGCCAGGATCGCCCGGTGCACCAGCTCACGGAGACCCCCCAGCGGTTCTGCGTCTACGAGGGCGCCGTCCACCCGCTGGCCTACGCCGGCGAGCCGAGCGGTCCGGTGCCCCTGGACGCCAAGGCGAACCGGAACGTGGTGTCGGCCGGGCTCAGCCGCGCCAACGACCAGATCCTGGCGGCGCTGGTGGTCACCGACGCCGACCGCCAGCGGCTCTCTGTCGGCACCGGCATCGATTCGGTGACCGTGTTCGCCCGCAGCGCCAAGAGCTACGCCGCCATGGGCCGGCCGGTCTGGCTGCGCTCGACGTACCGGGGGCAGCAGCCGGCCGGGCTGGTGGTCGCCGACGGCAGCCTGCACCGCTTCGACGCGCAGGCCCAGCTCACTCCGGTGCCGCTGGGCGTCCCGGGCGCGGTGACGGCGGTGGCGGCCTCGCTGGACGGTCACCGGATCGCCGTCATCGCCGGGGGCGCGCTCTACGTCGCCGCTCTCAGCCCCGACGGCGCGGGGGTGGCCCCGGGCCCGGCCCGCCGGCTGCACACCCGGCTGACCAGCCTGTCGGCCGTCGACTGGTACGGCGAGAACACCCTGCTCCTCGGGGGCGCGGTCGGCCGCCCGGCGGTGTACGAGGTCAGCGTGGACGGGGCCCTGGAGAGCCCGCTGGAGGACAAGATCGGCGCCCAGGTGACCCACCTCGCCGCGTACCCGGCGAACCTGGGGCGTCTCGGCGCTGCGATGTACGAGGCGAACGGGGTGGCGTACCGCAGCGGCCCGTTCGAGCGGATCCAGCCCGAGCAGGTGCAGGAGGTCCCGTCGTCGACCGGGGCGCGCGCCGGCAACCCGACCGCCCCCTTCTTCCTCTACTGATCTCCGTGCGGGACCTCGGCGGGCTCTGGGCGGACCTCACCGACCTGGTGCTGCCCGTGGAGTGCGCCGGCTGCCGGGAACGCCGGCCGGGGCTGCGGCACGGCGTCTGCCCGGAGTGCGTGGCGGCGCTGGGCGCGCTGCGGCCCCGGGCGGTACGTCCCACCCCGGCCCCGCCCGACCTGCCGCCCTGCGTCGCCCTCGGCCCGTATGCCGGCCCGCTTCGGGAGGCGCTGCTGGCGTACAAGGACCACGGCCGGCACGGGCTGGCCCGGCCACTGGGGGCGCTGCTCGCCGAGGTCGTGGCGGCGGCGGTGGGGCCGGCGCGCCCGGTGACGCTGGTGCCGGTGCCGGACACCGCGGCGGCGGCCCGTGCCCGGTACGGCGACCACCTCGGCCGGCTGACCCGGCACTGCGCGGACCGGCTGCGTCGGGCGGGCTGGTCGGTGCGGGTCCGGCGACCGTTGCGGGCCCTGCCCCGGCCCGACTCGGTGACGTTGGACAGTGCCGGTCGGGCGGCGGCGGCCGAGTCCGCCTTCCGGGTCCACCCGCGGGTCCCGTCCGCGCCCGACGGGGCGGTGGTGGTGCTCGACGACATCCTGACCACCGGGGCCACTCTCGCTGCGGTGGGGCGGGCGCTGACCGCGAGCGGGCTGTCACCGACGGTTGCCGCGGTGCTCGCCGCGACCGAGAAACGGCACCGGTCGTAACCGTCCGTGTTTCCGTTTCACCCTTTGGTGTATGAGGTGTGAAAAATTGTTGACCGTCGCGGCGACCGGGGGTGACTGTCGGGCGAACAGGAGTTAGCGTTTTCCTGTCGGGGGTAGGAGGTCTCTCATCCGCTCCCGGCGGTGGAAGGAGGCGTAGCCGCAGTGACCGGTCGGCGCCGAGTGGGACCTCCCCCAGGGGTGCGCGACCGGGTGCCGGAACGAACGACCGTCCGATCTAGGGAGGTCACATGGACATCGTGGTCAAGGGCCGTAACGTCGAAGTGCCGGATCACTACCGGGTGCACGTGGCGGAGAAACTCGCAAAGGTCGAACGCTACGACCATAAACTTATTCGTGTCGATGTAGAGCTTTTTCACGAGCGCAATCCACGCCAGGCGGACCACTGCCAGCGCGTGGAAATCACCTGCGTTTCCCGTGGCCCGGTGATCCGGGCGGAGGCCTGCACGAACGACTTCTACAGCGCGCTCGACGCGGCCATCGCCAAGCTGGACACCCGGTTGCGCCGGGCGGCCGACCGCCGCCGCGTACACCGGGGCCGACACGCGCCGCTCTCGGTCGCCGCCGCCACCGCCGGCCTGCCGGTCGTCGGCCTCGACGGGCCGCTGGGCGCGTCCGGCGACGGCGCCTCCTCCGGCACGGCCACCGCCGTCGCCGAACGGGTCGAGGAGGAGGAACACGACCAGCCCTGGCACATCGCGCGGGAGAAGGTGCACCCCGCCGAGCCGATGACCGTCGACGACGCCCTGTTCCAGATGGAACTCGTCGGCCACGACTTCTACCTGTTCCAGGACAAGGAGTCCGGCCGCCCGAGCGTCGTCTACCGTCGGCACGCCTACGACTACGGAATCATCTCCCTCGACGCCTGATCCTCCGGAGCCGTGGTGGCGGCCCTCGCCGCCACCACGGCCGATCGGAGTTCGACCCGGGGTCCGTCGGGACGTTCGACCCAAGGGCCGTCGGGTACCCCGGGCCGGGGCCGTCGCGCCGCGTGGGGGCGTGCCCGCGCAGGTTCCGCGCGGGCTGTCAGCGGAGTTCGTCGGGGAGCAGTCCGAAGACCAGGTCGTCGAGCCGGGTGCCGGCCAGGCCCGGCAGCCGGCCGCGCAGCAGGCCCTCCCGGCGGAATCCGACCCGTTCCAGCACCCGGTGCGAGGCGGTGTTGTCGGGCACGGTGCCGGCGACCAGCCGGGCGAGCCCGGCCGGGCCGAACGCCCAGCCGGCCAGGAGCCGTACCGCCCTGGTGGCCAGCCCGCGTCCCCGCTGGTCGGGCAGGAGCGCGTAGCCGACCGATCCCTCGCCGGCCTCCGGGTCGGAGATGCTGAGCCCGCAACTGCCCGCCGGCTCGCCGGTGACCGCGTCGAGGATCAGCAGGCGGGCGATGGTGCCGGCGAGCCACGCGCTCTCGGCCACCAGGCAGCGCCGTTCGATGGCCGCCCGGGTCGGCGGCACCGGCGGGGCCTGGTTCGCCACCACCTCCGGCCGGCTGTGCAGGCGGTACATCAGGTCGACGTCGTCCGGGCCGAGCGGGCGCAGGGTCACCACGCCGTCGGTGAGCCGCCCGTCGGGCAGGTCCGGCAGGAGCCGGCCGACGGGCCCGGGCGGGTCGTCGGCGAGTCGTACCCACGCGAGCAGGTCCGCCCGGCCGCCGCCGCGCAGCTGGCCGGCCGCCCGGCGTACCCCCTCGTGCCGGAAGCCGGCGGCGAGCGCCACCCGCTGGCTGGCCGGGTTCTCGGCGTGGGTCATCAGTTCCAGCCGGTCGATACCGTGCCGGAGCACGGAGTCGGCCAGGGCCCGCGTCGCGGCGGTGGCGATCCCGCGCCGCCGCGCCCACGGCGCGACCCAGTAGCCCACCTCCGCCTGCCGGCGCGGCGCCACCACCTGGCCGAGGCCCGCGCCGCCGACCAGCCGGTCGGTGGTCCGGTCGGCGATGGCGTACGCGGCCCCGCCGCCGGCCCAGGCCGCCGGGGCGCCCTCGGTGATCCACCATTGGGCGTCGGCCTCGGTGTACGGCTGCGGCATGCCGGGGTTGAACCGCAGGTTGAGCGGGTCGGCGCAGCCGGCGGCCAGGTCGGCGGCGTCGGTGGGGCGGAACTGTCGCAGCCGCACCCCGTCGGCCTCGATCACCTCGGGCGTCACGCCAGGTCCCCGGCGAGCAGCGCGCCGACCCAGGCGTCCACCCGTTCGCCCCGGTGGGTGAGCCCGCCCCGGGCGGTGCCCTCGACCGTGAAACCGGCCTTCTCGGCGACCCGGCGGGAGGCGGTGTTGCCGACGTTGGCCCTCCACTCGATCCGGGTCAGGCCCAGCGTGGTGAAGCCCCAGGCGCTCAGCGCGGTCAGCGCGGCCGTCAGGTGGCCGCGCCCCCGGGCCTCGGGAGCGGCCATGAAGCCGACGTCGCCCAGCAGTGGGTCGGCGGAGGAGAGCCGCAGGTCGATCGTGCCGACGTACCGGTCGTCGACGTCGGCGACCACGAAGCAGGCGCTGGTGCCGCCGGCCCAGGTGCTCCGGCCGAAGCCCAGGTACGACTCGGCGTCCGTCCGCCCGTACGGGTCGGGCACGGTGGTCCACCGGATGGTCTCCGGGTCCCGGCAGGTGTCGACGATCGCGTCGAGGTCGCGCTCCTCCATCGGGCGCAGCCGCAGCTCGGTGCCGCCGGCGGTGGCGAAGAGAACGGGCTGGGACCCGCCGAAGACGGCGGCACGACGGGCCTCCAGGGTCCCCGGCCCGGCCGGCCCGGCCTCCCCGGCGGCGGGCACCTCGCCGGGGAGCAGCGAGCCGATCCAGCCTGCCGCGCTGCCGCCGGGAGCGGGGTCGGCGAGTCGCAGCCGGCCCTCGACGCGGAAGCCCGCCCGGAGCGCGACCAGGCGGGAGGCGTGGTTGCCCACCTCGGCCTGCCAGATCACCCGGCGCAGTTCCAGCGCGTCGAAGGCCCAGCGGGCGACGGCCCGGGTGGCCCGGACGCCCACGCCCGTGCCGCGGGCCCAGGGCGCGGTCCAGTAGCCGATTTCGCCGGAGCGCAGGCCGGTGTCGATCGAAACCAGGCCGCAGGAGCCGAGCAGCTCGCCGGTGGTGGCGTCGCAGACCGCGAAGGGTGCCCCGGTGCCCGCCGCCCAGTCCGCCGGGGCCGTCTCGGTCACGAACCCGTGCGCGTGTTCGGGCAGGTACGGGCGCGGTACGGTGGTCCAGCGCTGAATGTCCGGGTCCTGGCAGGCCCGGTGCACAGCGTCGGCGTCGGTCGCCCGCCAGGGCCGCAGCAACAGGCCGTCTTCGGTGATCTCCACTTGTTCCACCCGAGCCATCGTGCCGGACCGTTCGCGGACGGCGTAACCAGATTTTGGCGGGGCGGCGCGAGTCGAGCGTGTTATGTCGGTTTCGCCGGCTCGGAGGGCCGCCACCAGTGACCATCGCGCCGATGGAGCGCCTACGATGGTTCGAGACTGTCTAGGGGAGCGTTGATCCGTGTCGATTCTGGAAAAGGTCCTCCGCGCGGGCGAGGGCCGTATGGTGCGCCGGCTGAAGGCCATCGCCGCCGCCGTCAACTCGATCGAGGACGACTACGTCAACCTCACCGATGACGAGCTGGGCGGCATGACCGAGCAGTTCAAGGAACGGCTCGCTGACGGCGAGACGCTCGACGACCTGCTGCCGGAGGCCTTCGCGGTGTGCCGGGAGGCGGCCGCCCGGGTGCTCGGCCAGCGTCCGTACGACGTTCAGGTGATGGGCGGCGCGGCGCTGCACTTCGGCAACATCGCCGAGATGAAGACCGGTGAGGGCAAGACCCTGACCTCGGTCATGCCGGTCTACCTCAACGCGCTCTCCGGCGAGGGCGTGCACGTCATCACCGTCAACGACTACCTGGCCCAGCGGGACGCCGCCTGGATGGGGCAGGTGCACGAGTTCCTCGGCCTCACCGTCGGCGTGGTGCTGCCCAACCGGCCGGCCACCGAGCACCGGGCCGCCTACGAGTGCGACATCACCTACGGCACCAACAACGAGTTCGGCTTCGACTACCTGCGCGACAACATGGCGTGGTCGAGGGACGAGCTGGTCCAGCGCGGCCACAACTTCGCCGTGGTCGACGAGGTCGACTCGATCCTGATCGACGAGGCCCGCACCCCGCTGATCATCTCCGGCCCGGCCGAGCACTCCGCCCGCTGGTACGGCGAGTTCGCGGGCGTGGTGGCCCGGCTCCAGTCCGGCAAGGACGGCGAGGGCGACTACGAGGTCGACTACGCCAAGCGGACGATCGCGGTCACCGAGCGCGGCGTGGCCAAGGTCGAGGACCGGCTGGGCATCGACAACCTCTACGAGTCGGTCAACACCCCGCTGGTGGGCTACCTCAACAACGCCATCAAGGCCAAGGAGCTCTACAAGCGCGACAAGGACTACATCGTCAGCGACGGCGAGGTCCTGATCGTCGACGAGTTCACCGGCCGCATCCTGCACGGCCGCCGCTACAACGAGGGCATGCACCAGGCGATCGAGGCCAAGGAGGGGGTGGAGATCAAGCAGGAGAACCAGACGCTGGCCACCATCACCCTCCAGAACTACTTCCGCCTCTACGACAAGCTCTCCGGCATGACCGGCACCGCCCAGACCGAGGCGGGCGAGTTCAACAAGGTCTACAAGGTCGGCGTGGTGACCATCCCGACCCACCGGCCGATGGTCCGGCAGGACCGGCCGGACGTCATCTACAAGACCGAGAAGGCCAAGTTCAACGCCGTGGTGGAGGACATCGCCGAGCGGCACGCGATGGGTCAACCGGTGCTCGTCGGCACGGTCTCGGTGGAGAATTCCGAGATCATCTCCCAGCTGCTGCGCCGGCGTGGCATCCCGCACTCCGTGCTGAACGCCAAGTTCCACGCCCGCGAGGCCGAGATCGTCGCCCAGGCCGGGCGGAAGGGCGCCGTCACCGTCGCCACCAACATGGCCGGTCGTGGCACGGACATCCTGCTCGGCGGCAACGCCGAGTTCCTCGCCGCCAACGAGCTGCGCCAGCGGGGCCTCGACCCGATCGAGCAGGAAGAGGAGTACGCCAAGGCGATGGAGGAGGTCCTGCCCCAGTGGAAGCAGGCCTGCGACACCGAGGCGGAGGAGGTCGCCGGCGCCGGTGGCCTCTACGTGCTGGGCACCGAGCGGCACGAGTCCCGCCGCATCGACAACCAGCTGCGCGGTCGGTCCGGTCGGCAGGGTGACCCGGGCGAGTCCCGCTTCTACCTCTCGCTCCAGGACGAGCTGATGAAGCGCTTCCGCTCCGGCGCGGTCGAGGCGGTCATGGAGCGCTTCAACATCCCGGAGGACGTGCCCATCGAATCGAAGATGGTCACCAAGCAGATCAAGAGCGCGCAGGCCCAGATCGAGGGCCAGAACGCCGAGATCCGCAAGAACGTCCTCAAGTACGACGAGGTCATGAACAAGCAGCGCCAGGTGGTCTACGCCGAGCGCCTGCGGGTGCTCAACGGCGAGGACCTCTCCGACCAGGTCCGCAACATGATCGACGACGTCGTCGACGCGTACGTGCGGGGGGCCACCTCCGACGGCTACGGCGAGGACTGGGAGCTGGAGCAGCTCTGGACCAACCTCAAGCAGCTCTACCCGGTGGGCGTGACGATCGAGGAGCTGGAGGAGGAGGCCGGCGGCTCACGGGCCGGCATGGATGCGGACTTCCTGCTCTCCCGCCTCAAGGATGACGCGAACGCCGCGTACGACCGGCGCGAGGAGCAGCTCGGCGAGGAGGGCGTCCGCCAGCTCGAGCGGATGGTCCTGCTCCAGGTCATCGACCGCAAGTGGCGCGAGCACCTCTACGAGATGGACTACCTCCAGGAGGGCATCAGCCTGCGGGCGTACGCCCAGCGCGACCCGGTGGTGGAATACCAGCGCGAGGGTTTCGACATGTTCGCCACCATGATGGACGGCATCAAGGAGGAGACGGTCGGCTTCCTCTACAACCTCGAGGTCCAGGTCAACGAGCCGGAGCCCGAGGCCGAGGAGGTCCAGCTGCTCGACAAGCCGGTCGAGATCCGAGCCAAGGGTCTGGGTCGGGCGCCGCAGCAGCAGGGTCTGCAATACTCCGCGCCGACCATCGACGGCGAGGCGGGTGCCGGCGCGGTGGCCGTCGAGCGCCCCGAGGAGCAGGCACCGGCGCTGGGTATCGGTCGCTCGGTCCCGGCCGCGCCGGCCGCGCCGGGTACGACCGCCCCGGCCGCGCCGCAGCGCCCGGCGAGCGGTCTGCGCGGCCCGGGGGTCCCGGGCGGCAACGTTCGGCGGCCGGCATCGGGGCAGGCGGAGGCCGGCAACGGCCCGTCCCGCAACGCGCCGTGCCCGTGCGGGTCCGGCCGGAAGTACAAGCGGTGCCACGGATCGCCCAACGGCGGCGCGTGACCAGTAGTTGAGCGGGCGCGCCCGCCGGAGCAGTCGAGCCGTGGCCCCTCGGGGCGCGGCTCGATTCCGTCTCAGAGGACCTGGAGGGCCGTGCAGAGCCAGCTGCCCCGGCGGTGCTCCAGGCGCAGCGCCATCGCCCAGGTGCGCCCGCCCGTGCCGGCGAGCACTGCGGCCACCTCGACGGCGGCGGCGCGTGGCTCGCAGACCCGCAGCCGACGCAGCCGTACGACTGGCCGGGTCGACCGGCGGCGGACCGCCCCGGAGCGGGCGGTGGCACGGGCGAGCTCAGGCAGCAGCCCGGCCGCCCGGGCCGGGTCGAGCAGCGGCCTGAGCTGCCCGGGCGGGCGGTAGCCGTTGAGCACCTCCAGGCAGGTGGAGACGAAGCGGTGCGCGGCCCGGGTCGCCTCCGGCGTCGCGGTCACGAGTGCTTCCGGGGGTAGCCCGGTGGCGGGGCGGCGACCGGGTCCGGTCGGCACCGGCCCCTGCCGTCGGCCGGGCGGCCGGTCGGCCTCGCGTCGGGTCGGCTCGAACAGGTCGAGGGCGAGCTGAGCGTGGCCCGGGGCCGGCCAGTGGGCGGCGTCGTCGTCGGTGAACGGCGGCTCGAACGAGGGGGCGGGACGCAGCCGGACGGGAGGCCGCGCCGGCCCGGGACGGCGGGGGTCGGTCATCCGAGAACCTCCCAGAAGGTTGCGTTTGCCTTCGTTTGCTTCCGACAGGCTTCATTCTCGGGCATGGCAGAGCTCTCGGTCAATGCCTGTGCGGATCGGTGCGGTTACTCCGGGTCGCGGTCGGCCAGGGGGTTGCTCCGCACCCACTCGGCCGTCTCGGCGTACTTGCGGTCGATGTATTCCTCCAGCCGGCCGCGTTCCACGCGCCACTGGCCGCGCCCGCCGATCTTGATCGCGGGCAGTTCGCCGCTGCGCACCATGTGGTAGACCTGCGAGTCCGACACGTTCAGCTCGGTGGCCACGTCGGAGAGCAGCAGGAACCTCGGCTCCACGAAAACCCCCGGGGTTGGCGTCGTTTGGCTCAGTTTGCCACCGACCGCCGACGTACGCCCAGCCGCCGGGGCGCGACCTGCGGCGACACACCCCCGGGATGCTTCCACCTCAGAAGGTGCGCGGTGTATGACGGTCACGGCGTAGGGCATGATCTGCCGGGACCGGCGGAGGCCGGCGCAAGGACCTGAGCGGGGGAGACGACCGGTGACCGAGGAGCTTGTCCGGGTGTACGTGCCGGCGACCGTCCCGATGCTGACCCTCCTGCGCGGCCCCGGGCTGCCGGTGGCCGCCGCGCACGCGGTGACCCCCATGCTGCGGGAGTGGTACGCGGAGGGCGACGAGGAGGAGCTGGAGTACGTCGCCTTCACCCGGGCCGCCCAGGACGCGTTGCAACTGCTCCGGGCCGACTCCGACGCGCCGCGCCGCCGGGTCGTCGTCTCGGTGGACCTGCCCGCGTCGGCGGTGGGCCGGGGCGACGGGGAGCTGGGCTCCAGTGCGGTCGAGCTGAGCGCCCCCGTGCCGGTCGGTGCCGTCGCGGCGGTCCATCTGGACGGCACCGACGCGGTCGAGGACGTCGCCGCCGCGGCGGAGGTGGTCAGCGAGGCCCTGGCCGGCGACCCGGACGCGCAGTTCACGGTCGACGGTGCCGAGGACCACGAGCTGGAGTGGTACGACGTCACCGAGCTGGACCTGCTGCTCCGCGCCACGCCCTGACCTGCCGCTGGCGCCCCCTGCCGGCGGTGGTTGCGGTACCCGCCGCAGGCGTCGTCTGCCCCTGACGGCGCTGTCTGCTCCTGACGGCGGGTGGCGTCCAGGTCAGCGGGTGGGGGTGGTCTCGACCGGCTCGTCGTCGTCGGCGTGGGCCGGCCCCAGGGTGCGGCCGAAGGCGATCATCGCGGTCAGCGCGCCGACGAAGAGCACCCAGATGCCGTTGTCGATCCGGGAGGTGCCCAGCGAGGTCTGGGCAACCGCGTCCGCCTCGCTCAGCGCCCCGGCCAGGTCGAGCAGGGACCGCCCGCCGACCCGGATGATCACTTCGGCGAGGAGCAGCAGCAGTCCCGGTCCGGCCCCGGCCAGCAGGTAGGTGGGCCAGCGCGGCGCGGGCGTCGCAGCGTCGTGCCGGGCGGCCCGACGGCGGGCCAGGGCCAGGTACCCGAAGGCCAGCAGCCCGGCCACCAGGCCGGCGAGCAGCGACTCGGTGCGGGACACCCACTTCGCGGCGCTGAGCAGCGACTCCTGGCCGTCACCGCCGCCGAAGAGGTCGAAGAGCGGGTCACGGGCCTGGCTGAAGGCCACCACGAAGATCAGCGTGCCGAGGGCGGCGGCCAGCACCGCCCCGACCACGGGCCCGCTACGGGCGCCGGCGATGGCCCCGCCGATGGTCGCCGCGGCGGCGGTGGTGCCGGCGATCACGTTGGTGGTCGCGTTGTCGGCGTACGTCAGATTGATCGCGAACGCGGCGGCGAGCCCGACGAGCAGCCCGGTGCCGATCGCCGCCACGAAGCGCAGGGTGACCCGCTCACTGCCCCGTCGGGCGAGCAGGTCGACGCCGAAGAGGGCGAAAGCGGCGCCGGAGACCAGCGCGGCCGAGATCACCCCCGGCAGGGCGAACGCGGAGAGGCTGATGGCGGTGAGCCCGGCTGCCGCCGAACTGATCACCTCGCGGGTGGACCAGAGCATCGCGGCCAGCCACCCGAGCGCCAGGATCGCGAGGACCGGCGCCCCGGGCGCGAGCGCCGGAGCCACCCCGCCGTACGCGTCGGTCGAGGTCCCGGCGTCGGCCTTCCCAGTTGTGCCCGCTGCCTCGGCAATGGCGTCGACGCTCGTGTCCTCCCGCCGGGCGGTCGCGTCGCCGGCCGGCGTCGACCGGTCCGACTCCGCGGCTGCGGAGCTGCCGGGCTGCTTGGTCATCGGATTCCTTCCGCGGATACTTCGGCCTTCAGGCCGGAGAGGAAACGGAACTCCTGCGGAGCAGGGCAGGAAAAGCCGATCCGCCGGCAAGGCGGATAGGCGTCCAGCCGCGTGTCACTGCAAGGTTCAATTGTTGGCCGGCTAGCTTGTGAGTCATGGTCAGTCGTGCGGTGAAGCGGGCGTTCAAGTACCGCTTCCACCCGAGCGACGCGCAGGCGGCGGAGCTCACGCGGACGTTCGGGTGTGTCCGGCTGGTCTACAACATGGCGTTGCAGGCGCGTACCGAGGCGTGGACGCTGCGCCAGGAACGGGTCACCTACAACGCGACGAGTGCGCTGCTGACCGGGTGGAAGAAGACCGACGGGCTGGCGTTCCTCAACGAGGTGTCGTCCGTGCCGTTGCAGCAGGCGCTGCGGCACCTGCAGGCAGCGTTCACCAATTTCTTCGCCAAACGCGCCAAATATCCGACGTTCAAGAGCAGGAAGAAGTCGCGGCGGTCGGCGGAGTACACCACCAGCGCGTTCCGCTGGCGTGACGGCAAGCTCACCCTGGCGAAAATGGACCAGCCTCTCGACATCGTGTGGTCGCGTCCGCTGCCCGACAGCGCGACCCCGTCCACGGTGACGGTGACGCAGGACGCGGCCGGGCGCTGGTTTGTGTCGCTGCTCTGCGACGACGTGATCGAACAGACCCCAGCGTCCGGTCAGGTCGGCATCGACGCTGGCTTGGACAGTCTGCTCACCCTGTCGACCGGGGAGAAGATCACCAACCCGCGTCACGAACGCCGGGACCGGGAACGACTGGCCCGCGCGCAGCGGGACCTGGCCCGCAAGGAGAAGGGCTCGGCGAACCGGGCCAAAGCCCGACTCAAGGTCGCCCGCGTCCACGCCCGCATCGCCGACCGTAGGCGGGATCACCTGCACAAACTGACCACTCGACTCGTTCGTGAAACCCAAACGATCGTGATCGAGGACCTGACCGTCCGTAACATGGTCAAGAACCACAGCTTGGCTCGCGCGATCAGCGACGCGGCCTGGCGGCAGTTCCGCACCCTGCTCGAATACAAGACCGACTGGTACGGCCGGAACCTGGTGGTCGTGGACCGCTGGTTCCCCAGCTCGAGACTGTGCTCGACGTGTGGTGCCCATGCTGAGCGGATACCGCTGAACGTACGGTCGTGGACGTGCCGGTGCGGCACCGTCCACGACCGCGACGTCAACGCCGCCCGTAACATTCTGGCCGCCGGGCTGGCGGTGACCGCCTGTGGAGACGGTGTAAGACCTCAACGGGGGAACCTCCGTTCGGGGCGGCCGTCGGTGAAGCAGGAACACCCGAGGGCAACCACGGGAATCCCCGTCCTTTAGGACGGGGAGGATGTCAACGTCTTCCCTCCGACGCCCCGGCCCCGGTGGGCCGGCAGTTCACCGGCCACCCAGCGTACGCGTCCACCACCCTCACCCCCCGTCGCCCGCCCCTCCGGCTGCCGATCAAGAGCCTTGCGTCGACGAGCCCCGCCACGTCCGGCCGCACGTCTCTTGATCGCCGAACCGGGGCGGGGAGGAGCGGGGACAGGGGCATGCGTGGGCGAGCGGGGGTGGGGGTGGGGCGTGGAAGAATCGGGGCAGGTCCCGCTGCCGCGACCGGTCAACCCGGCGTGGCGCCCGGCACCGGTCGTCCGGCCGATGCCCGCGGGGCCGGTTTCGCCACCGCTGTCGAGATCGCCAGGAGCCCTGATGGACGCCGTGTTCTCCGTACCCGAGCCGCACAACGAGCCGGTGCGCAACTACGAGCCGGGCAGTGCCGACCGGGAACGGCTCCAGCGGCGGCTGACCGAGCTGGCCGCCGAGCGGATCGACCTGCCGATGACCATCGCCGGTGAGCAGCGGATGGCCGGCGGCGAGTCGATCGACGTGGTGCAGCCGCACAAGCACGCGCACGTGCTCGGGGTCACCGCACACGCCACCCACGACGACGCCCGCGCCGCGGTGAAGGCCGCCAAGGACGCGGCCCCGATGTGGCGGGCCCTGCCGTTCGAGGAGCGCGCCGCGATCTTCCTGCGCGCCGCCGAGCTGCTCGCCGGCCCCTGGCGGGACACCCTGAACGCGGCCACGATGCTCGGCCAGTCGAAGACGGCGATCCAGGCCGAGATCGACGCGGCCTGCGAGTTCATCGACTTTCTCCGGTTCAACGTGCACTTCGCGCGGGAGCTGCTGGAGGCGCAGCCGATGTCGTCGCCGGGGGTGTGGAACCGCTTCGACCACCGCCCGCTGGAGGGCTTCGTCTACGCGGTCACCCCGTTCAACTTCACGGCCATCGCCGGCAACCTGCCCTCGGCGCCGGCCCTGCTCGGCAACACGGTGGTCTGGAAGCCGGGGCCGACCCAGCAGTTCGCCGCGCACTTCACCATGCGGCTGTTCGAGGCGGCCGGCCTGCCCCCTGGCGTGATCAACATGGTCACCGGGCGCGGCGAGGAGGTCTCCGACGTCGTGCTCGCCGACGCGGACCTGGCAGGCATCCACTTCACCGGCTCCACCAAGGTCTTCCAGCAGCTGTGGCGGACCGTCGGCGACAACATCTCCCGCTATCGGGGCTACCCCCGGCTGGTCGGCGAGACCGGCGGCAAGGACTTCGTCGTCGCGCACTCCAGCGCCGACGTCGACGCCCTGCACACCGCCCTGATCCGCGGCGCCTACGAATACCAGGGCCAGAAGTGCTCGGCGGCGTCCCGGGCGTACGTCCCGCGCTCGCTGTGGGAGGGTGGGTTGCGCGACCGGCTGGCCGCCACCGCGGAGTCCCTCACCTACGGCGACGTCACCGACTTCGGCAACTTCGGCGGCGCGGTGATCGACGCCAGGGCGTTCGACCGGCACACGGCCGCGCTGGAGCTGATCTCCGGCGACGACGCCTGCCGGGTCCTCGCCGGCGGCACCGCCGACGACTCCGTCGGCTGGTTCGTCCGGCCAACCCTCTTCGAGTGCACCGACGCGGCGCACGAGACATTCACCACCGAGTACTTCGGGCCGATCCTCGGCGTGCACGTCTTCGACGACGGCCGTTTCGACGACGTGGTCGGCCAGGCCGAGTCGATCGCGCCGTATGCCCTGACCGGGGCGATCTTCGCGACGGACCGCCGGGTGGTCGAGGCGGTGGCCGAGAAGATGCGGTACGCCGCCGGCAACTTCTACATCAACGACAAGCCGACCGGCGCGGTGGTCGGGCAGCAGCCCTTCGGGGGCGCCCGGGCCAGCGGCACCAACGACAAGGCCGGCTCCTGGCACAACCTCGTCCGGTGGATGTCCCCCCGGACGATCAAGGAGACCTTCGTCCCGCCGACCGACCACACCTACCCCCACATGAGCTGAGGCGTGAGGAAGGGCCCCTGCCTATCGTTTTCGGATAGGCAGGGGCCCTTCCTCACTGTGGGAGCTGGGTAGCCGACGGTGACCTCTCCGCGGGCTGTCCCCCGTCTCCCCGACGGACTGTCTCGCGCCGACAGTGCACATAGGAAGCCGACCGGGTGGTGAAAACGCCAAATCCTAGACGCCGCGTCGGCAAAGTGGCAGCGTGAGGGGCATGGCGGAATCCGGAGTCAACCCAACGGCGGCGGCCCTGCTCGGGCTGCTCCACGAGGGCCCCATGACAGGTGGCCAGTTGATGGCCGCCGCCGAGCGCCGACTGGCGCCGTACTGGTCGATGACCCGCAGTCAGGTCTACCGCGAGCTGCCGGTGCTGGCCGAGCGCGGCTTCGTCCGGATGGGCAAGCCCGGCCCGCGCTCCAGCCAGCCGTACGCGATCACCGCATCGGGAAAACGGACATTTTCCCGCTGGCTGGCGGAGGAGCCGGGGCGGGACACCATCCGCAACCCGATCGCCCTGCGGATCGCCTTCGGTGACCTGCACTCGGCCAGCCAGCTCAAGAACCTCCAGGCCGCGGCCAACGAATACCACACCGAGGCCCTGGCCAAGGTCCGGGAACAGGTCAAGAACGCCAAGAAGGAGGGCGACACGTACGACGCCAGCGCGCTGGAGTTCGCCGTCGCCTACCACAAGGCCGCCCTGTCCTGGCTGAAGAGCGCCCCGGTCGGCTGATCGGCGGCACCCCGCAGGCCCGCTGCTCGCACGGGCGGCATCTTTTTGGCTCGTGACTGCGGGGCTCGCAGGCCCGCTGCTCGCACGGGCTGGATCTTTTTGGCTCGTGACTGCGGGCTCGCAGCCGCTGCTCGCACGGCTGGATCTTTTGGCTCGTGACCGGCCAAGCTCACTCCTCGCACGAGCAGTACCCTTGTCTGTCGTGACCGCTGCCGATTACGCCGAACAGCTCAAGGCCCTCGACGCCACCCTGCGCAACATCGAGGCGGTGCTCGACATCGACCGGCTGCGCGAGGAGAAGGACCGCCTGGAGCAGGAGGCCTCCGCGCCCGACCTGTGGGACGACCAGGCGAAGGCACAGCAGGTGACCTCGCAGTTGTCGTACGTCAATGGCGAGATCAGCAAGCTCGGCAGCCTCCGCTCCGGGCTCGACGACGCCAAGGTGCTGCTGGAACTGGCCGAGGCGGAGTCCGACCCGGGGGTGCTCGCCGAGGTCGAGACGGAGATCTCCGGGCTGGGCAAGGCCATCGAGGAGATGGAGGTCCGCACCCTGCTCTCCGGCGAGTACGACTCCCGGGAGGCGCTGGTCGCCATCCGGGCCGGCGCCGGCGGCGTGGACGCGGCGGACTTCGCGGAGATGCTGCTGCGGATGTACCTGCGTTGGGCGGAGCGGCACGGCTACCCGACGGAGGTCTACGAGACCTCCTACGCGGAGGAGGCGGGCCTCAAGTCGGCCACCTTCACGGTCAAGGTGCCCTACGCGTACGGCACACTCAGCGTCGAGTCGGGCACCCACCGGCTGGTCCGGATCAGCCCCTTCGACAACCAGGGTCGCCGGCAGACCAGCTTCGCCGGCGTCGAGGTGCTGCCGGTGGTGGAACAGACCGACAGCATCGAGATCCCCGAGAACGAGATGCGGGTCGACGTCTACCGCTCGTCGGGTCCGGGTGGGCAGAGCGTGAACACCACCGACTCGGCCGTGCGGCTCACGCACATCCCGACCGGCATCGTGGTCACCTGCCAGAACGAGAAGTCGCAGTTGCAGAACAAGGCGTCCGCGCTGCGGGTGCTCCAGGCCCGGCTGCTGGAGCGCAAGCGCCAGGAGGAGCAGGCCAAGCTCCAGGGCCTCAAGACCGACGCCGCCGGCTCGTGGGGCGACCAGATGCGTTCGTACGTCCTGCACCCGTACCAGATGGTGAAGGATCTCCGGACCGAGCAGGAGACGGGCAACCCGACCGCGGTCTTCGACGGCGACCTGGACAAGTTCCTCCAGGCGGGCATCCGGTGGCGTAAGCAGCGGCAGCTTTCCGGCGACGCTGCGTGATCGACTGCGGGCGGAGCGCACCGTCGATCTCTCCGGTACGCCCGATTTGGAAGACGCGACGCGCAACGGCGGGGCGCGGGGCTTGGCTCCCCGGTTACACCGCGTAGACTCACCACCCGTGATTCAGCTTGAGCAAGTGACGAAGACGTACCCGAAGGCGTCCCGGCCTTCGCTCGACAACGTGTCCGTCTCGATCGAGAAGGGTGAGTTCGTCTTCTTCATCGGTCCATCCGGCTCCGGCAAGTCCACCATCATCAAGTTGCTGCTGCACGAGGTCGCCCCCAACAAGGGCCGGGTCGTCGTCAACAGCAAGGACGTCACGTCGATGCGTTCCTGGAAGCGACCCCACTTCCGGCGTTCCATCGGCTGCGTGTTCCAGGACTTCCGGCTGCTGCCGAACCGCACCGCGTACGAGAACGTGGCGTTCGCCCTCGAGGTGATCGGCAAGACCAAGGCGGTCGCCCGCCGGGTCGTGCCGGAGGTGCTGGAGCTGGTCGGGCTCGGCGGCAAGGAGCATCGCTACCCGCACGAGCTCTCCGGTGGTGAGCAGCAGCGGGTCGCCGTCGCCCGGGCGTTCGTGAACCGTCCGCTGATCCTGCTGGCGGACGAGCCGACCGGAAACCTGGACCCGGACACCTCGATCGAGATCATGCGCCTGCTGGACCGGATCAACCGCACCGGCACGACCGTCGTGATGGTCACGCACGACTCCAACATCGTGAACCAGATGCGTCGCCGCGTCATCGAAATCGAGAGTGGCCGCATCGTGCGCGACCAGGCCCGCGGCGTCTACGGCTGAGCCGACGCCACCCCTGCGCAGCCTGACGACGAACACCTCATGCCGGAGAGCCGGAGGAAAACCCGATGCGCGTGAAATACGTCCTGTCCGAGGTACTGGTCGGACTGTGGCGCAACGTGACCATGACCATCGCGATGATCATCACGATGGCGGTCTCGCTGACCATGCTCGGCGCCAGCGGTCTCATGTACCGCCAGGTCGACGACATGAAGGACCTCTACTACAAGAACATCCAGGTCTCGATCTTCCTCACCCAGGAGGCGACCCCCGAGCAGCGTGTCGCCCTGGAGGAGAAGCTGAAGGGCGACACGCTGGTCAAGGAGGTCATCTACGTCGACAAGGAGGAGGCGTACAAGCGCTTCCAGGAGATGTTCCAGGACGCGCCTGACCTGCTCAGCGCCGTCAAGGCGGACAGCCTGCCCGAGTCGTTCCGGCTCACGCTGAACAACCCGGAGCAGTACAAGAGCATCTACGACCAGTACAAGGACACCGAGGGGGTCGACGAGATCGTCGACCAGAGCCGGCTACTGGACAAGATCTTCGACATCCTCACCGCGATCCAGAACATCGCCCTGGCCGCCGCGATCGTGATGGCCGTCGCCGCGCTGCTCCTGGTCGCGAACACGATTCAGGTGGCCGCGTACAGCAAGCGGCGTGAGGTCGCGGTCATGAAGCTGGTCGGTGCGTCGAACTGGTTCATCCAGGCACCGTTCGTGCTGGAGGCCGTGGTCGCCGGCCTGATCGGCTCGCTGCTCGGTCTGGCGGCTCTTGTCGCGGCGAAGTACCTGCTGTTCGACGGGTCGCTCCAGGCACTTCAGGGCCTGCTCTCCCCGATCGGTTGGGGCGACATCCTGGTGATGTTCCCGCTGATGGCCGGCGTCGGTGGTCTGGTCAGCGCGGGTACCGCCTGGGTCACGCTCCGCTTCTACCTGCGGGTCTGACGCCCGTACGGCTCGACAAGGGCCCTTCCGCGCCAGGAATAAACGGCGCGGGAGGGCCCTTGTCGTTCGGGTAGCATGATCTCCGCTCCGCGGCCGGTCACGTCCGGCGCGGATCACCGGAAAGGGGGTGGCGCCGATGCCACGGGAAAAGGGACGCAAGGTCGTCGCCTCCAACAAGAAGGCCCGGCACGACTACTCGATCCTCGACACGTACGAGGCGGGCATGGCGTTGACCGGCACCGAGGTCAAGTCGTTGCGGGCCGGGCGCGCGTCGCTGGTCGACGCGTTCGCGCAGGAGCGCAACGGCGAGCTCTACCTGCACGGGATGCACATCCCGGAATACACGCAGGGCACGTGGACCAACCACGAGCCCCGGCGGACCCGCAAGCTGCTGCTCAACCGGACGGAGATCGACCGGCTGCTCGGCAAGACCCGCGAGGGCGGCCTGACCATGGTGCCGTTGCAGGTCTACTTCTCCGACGGCTGGGCGAAGGTGGAGATCGCCCTGGCCAAGGGCAAGAAGTCGTACGACAAGCGGCAGGACCTCGCCAAGCGGGACGCGGACCGGGAGATCGCCCGGGCCCACGGCCGGCGCGGCAAGGGGATGGATGACTGATCTGCCGCTTTTGTCCGGGTCGGCGCAGCCGACTCGGGCCTCGGGATGAAACCCGTTGCGGCAGGCGTTAGTCTTGTCAGTGCCGCCACATCGGCGGCCTGTCGAGGGGGTGACTGGTTTCGACTTCGTACGCAGCGACAGGGGAAGCGAGCCGAGGAAGCCGACGTCGTCTCGAGAATCGGTCGTCGGAAACTTATAAGCGCCAAGAACAATCGCGCTGACTTCGCTCTCGCCGCCTGAGGCGAGTAGCTGAGTCTGTCGGCCTGGGAACGCCTTCGTCCCAATAGCCGGCATCAGTTAGAGGGCTGGCCAACCGGACCCGGTCGCGGGGTCCGTGCGGCGAGATTAATCAGCGACTGGGCCCGTCACACCAACTCGCTCGCGTGAGCGGTGGGGCCGAGTAGAGGCACAGCGAGCTGCGCTCGGAGAAGCCCTGACAAACCGGCGAAGGACCCGGGTTCGATTCCCGGCACCTCCACCACCAGACGATGCGCCCCGGTCCACCGGACCGGGGCGCATCGTCGTCTCCGGCGCCGGTCGTCCGGCCTGCGGGTAGCGGGTCCGGGCGGGGCGTTTCCACAGCCGGGTGGACCTGCGAAATCCTCGTGCGCGACAACTCGGCCTCCGGGGCCGCTGGGTCACCCGGGACAGGCGGGTCAGCTGGGACGGATGAGGCGCCCTCCGCCTCTGGACAGGGCGGACGCGGCGGGTCCACCATCGCTGTACGCGGTCAGACGTGACGCGGGAGGTGCCCATGGTCTCCGGTCCGATCCAGCAGCCCCCCACCCTTCCCGGCGGGCTCCGGCCGTCCGCCGCGCGCCGGCCCCCCACCACCCCGCTCGGGGACCTGCACCCGCTCACCCGTGCTCTGGCCGTCGCGCCGGCCGAACCGCGTTGGCGGGAACACGTCCTCGGCGGGCTGGGCCCCGTGCGGCAGGGCTTCGCGGAGCACGTCCGGACCACCGAGGGGCCCGCCGGCCTCTACGCCGAACTGCTCGGCCAGGCGCCACGGCTGGCCCGCGGGGTACGGCTGCTGGCCCGGGAGCACGCCGCCATCACCGCCGCGCTGGCCGCCCTCCAGCAGGCGGCGGAGTTGCCGGACGCACCGGTCGACGACCTCCTCGCCCGGGCGGCGCACCTGCTGCGGGTCCTCGCCCGGCACCGGCAGCGCGGCGCGGACCTGCTCTGGGAGGCGTACGAGACGGATCTGGGCGGGGAGACCTGAGCCCGGGAACCGGCGTGCGGGTGCCGGCGTCCAACCGATATGCGTCGTACCGCCGCCCTGCTGGGCCTTCCGCTCTTGATGATCGTCGCCGGGTGCGCGTCGGCCGGCTCCGATCCGACCGTCGACCCGGCCGACTCCGACCCGCGGCGGGACGCCTTCGCCCAGCGGGCAACCGAGGTGGCCGGGGCGTGGCGACCGGCGCCCGCGTGGGCGACCGGATACGTGCCGATGCAGGACGCCACGGTGCTCCTCGGTGATCCGGGCTTCACCGAGGAGACCAAGACCGCCTTCCTCAGCGGCTGGTACCGCGACCAGATCGACCTGCCCGCCGCGAAACCCGCCGACGGCACCATCCGGTTCCCGGACGGCACGCTCACCGTTCCGCTGGTCAGCGCCGCCGACGCGTACGGGCAGCTCGACCAAGGGGACCCGCCGCCCTGCGACGGCCGCCCGAAGGGCCCCGCCGGGCCGAAGTTCCCCGGTGGCGCCAGACCGGGTGGCCCCACCATCGAGCCGGGACCCGACGGCCCGGTGAGCAGCAGCGCCCCGCAGACCGCCTGCGTCCCGCTGACGGTCACGGCCGTGAAGCTGGGCACCGCACCGGTGCGTACCAGCCGGGGTGAGGCGCAGGTACCGGCGTGGCTGTTCACCGTCGAGGGGCTCGCCGCGCCGGTGGCCCGGGTCGCCGTGGCGCCGCAGGCCGTCACCGCCCCGCCCGAGCCGGCCGCGCCGGCGCAGCCGGCGCCCGAGGGCGTGGTCGGCGCGCAGGACGTCCAGTCGGTGGACGGCGCCGAGCTGACCTGGCGGCTCGGGGTGGGCAGCTGCGACACCGCGATCACGCCGCTGGTGCAGGAGCGCGACGACGTCGTGGTGGTCGGCGGCAGCGTGATCCCCTCCACCGGTGTGTGCAATGCGATGCTGAAGATCGAACCGGTCACCGCCACGCTGAAGGCGCCGCTGGGCGACCGGCCGGTCCTCGACGTGCTCACCGGCGCGCCGCTGCGACTCGCGGCGAGCTGACCAAGGTGGCGGCCACGGGGGCCGGGGCAGCCCGGTGCTGACCGGGCGGTGGCTCACAAAAGGCGGGGCACCTCGGTGCTGACCGGCACGGGCAGCACCGTCGGGCCGTCCGCCCGCAACCCGGCGGTCAGGGCCTCGGCGAACTGCTCCGGGGTCTGGGCGACGGTGGCCGCGCAGCCGTAGCCACGGGCGATGGCGGTGATGTCCAGCCCGGGCAGGTCCAGCCCGGGCACCCCCGGCGTGTCCTTGAAGTCGGCGAAGGCCTTCAGGATGGCGTACTGCTGGTTGACCGGCACCACGACGACCAGCGGCAGGCGCAGCCGCGCGGCGGTCCAGAGCGCCTGCACCGAGTAGTGGAACGAGCCGTCGCCGATCACCGCGACCACTGGTCGGCCCCGGCCGGTGTCGCGCTGCGCCAACGCGATGCCGACGGCTGCCGGCAGGCCGTACCCGAGACCACCGCTGGCCATCGTGAAGTACGACCCGGGACGGGTGCTGCGCAGCCGGCGGCGCAGCGCCGGCAGGTTGGACGGCGACTCCTGGACCAGGATCCCGTCGGCCGGCCAGTGCCGGGCCAGCACCGCGAAGAGCGCGTCCGGGGCCAGCGGCAGCCCGTCCGTCGGCGGGGACGGTTCGGGGCGTGCTGATGGCGCCGGGCGCTCCGCCTTCGGAAGCAGGTCGACCAGGGCGGCCAGGGTCAGACCGGCGTCGCCGAGCAGGCTGTCGCCCACCGGCGCCCGGGCCGCCTCGTCCGGGTCGTCGGTGACATGCAGCAGGCGGGCCCCGGCGGGCAGGTGGTCGCCCGGCACGTGCGGGTAGTAGCGGAACACCGGCGCCCCGACCACCAGCAGGGTGTCGTGCCCGTCCAGCGCCGCCGACAGCGGCCCGATCGCGAACGGGAGCACCCCCCGGAAGTGCGGGTGGTCCTCGGGGAAGGCGGCCCGCTCCGGCGCGGGCGCCGACCAGACCGGCGCGGCGAGCCGCTCCGCCAGCGCCACGGCCGCCGGCCAGCCGCCGGACCGGTCCACGGCCGCGCCGAGCACCACCGCGGGCGCGCGGCTGGCGGCCAGCACGGCGGCGAACTCGCGTAGCCGCCCCGGGTCGGGCGCGAACCGGGTGGCCACCGTCCGCACCTGTGGCGGCGGGTCGGCGGGCTGCGCCCAGTCGTCGAGGGGCAACGAGAGGAAGACCGGGCCGGCGGGCGGCTGCACCGCCGTCGCGTACGCCCGCATCAGTGCCGCCGGGACGTCCTGCGCGCGGACCGGCTCGTGGCTCCACTTCACGTACGGCTGGGGCAGTTCGGTGGCCCGCCGGCTGGTCAGCCTGGGCTCGATGAGCAGCATCTCCCGGGTCTGCTGGCCGGCGGTGACGATCAGCGGGGTCCGGTTGTGCCACGCGGTGACCAGGTTGCCCATGCCGTTGCCCGTGCCGGGGGCGGTGTGCAGGTTGACGTGTGCCGGCCGGCCGGTGGCCTGGGCGTAGCCGTCCGCCATGCCGACGGCCGACGCCTCGTGCAGGGCGAGCACGTAGTGGAAGTCGTCCGGGAAGTCCCGCAGGAACGGCTCCTCGGTGGAGCCCGGGTTGCCGAAGACGGTGGTCAGGCCGAGGGCACGGAGCAGGTCGTACGTGGTGTCGCGGACCGTTGCCATCGCCCCCCAATCTATCGGGGCGTCTCGGGCATCTCGGGCTTTTTGCCGCCCGCGCCGCCCCGCCCAGGTGTCAGGAAGGGCCCCTTCCTCTACCTGATGGATCGGAAGGCGCCCTTCCTCGCACCTCAGGGCAGGGTGAAGGGCAGGGGGATGCCGTCGAGTGCGTGTTCGCAGGGGCAGTCCCGTTCGGCCGGCAGCGCGGCGACGGCCTCCAGCAGCAGGCCCCGCAGCCGGTCGGTGTTCTCGCCGAAGACCCGGAACACCTCCTCGTGCGTCACCGCCTCGCCGCCTTCCACACCCGCGTCGAGGTCGGTGACCAGGGCGATCGAGGAGTAACAGAGGGCAAGTTCGCGGGCGAGCACCGCCTCCGGATGGCCCGTCATGTTGACCACCGTGCCGCCGATCGAGGCGTTCCACCGCGACTCGGCCCGGGTGGAGAAGCGCGGGCCCTCGACCACCACCACCGTCCCGCCGTCCACCGCCGGCACCTCCCGGTGGGCCGCGGCGGCGAGCAGCGTACGCCGGCCGACCGGGCAGTACGGGTCGGCGAAGGAGACGTGCACCGCGCCCCGGTCGTAGTAGGTCTGCACCCGCCCGCTGGTGCGGTCGACCAGTTGGTCCGGCACCACGAACGTGCCCGGGCCGAGTTCCGGCCGCAGGCCGCCCACGGCGCACGGGGCGAGCACCTGACGTACGCCGAGGGAGCGCAGCGCCCACAGGTTGGCCCGGTAGGGGATCAGGTGTGGCGGATAGCGGTGGTCCCGGCCGTGGCGGGGCAGGAACGCCACCCGCCGGCCGCCCACCTCAGCGATGGTGACGGCGTCGGACGGTGGCCCGTACGGCGTCTCCATTTCGTGTTCGGTCGCGCCGTCGAGCAGCGCGTAGAGCCCCGAACCGCCGATCACCGCGAGTTCCGCCGTGGCACCCATCGGTCCTCCCTCATGTCCATCGATCTATCGACCGTTAGACCTTAACCACCGCCCGGGGGGGCAGGCTATGGTGCCAGGCATGGCGTTCACAGCGTGGATGACTCCGGTGCCCCCGGGCGTCCCGGTCGGGTCGGTCTGACCGGGTGTCCGGCATGCAGGGAGAGGGGCAGGCGATCGGCGGACGGGCAACGGGGTCGATGACCGGACGGCTGCTGGTCGCGACGCCCGCGCTGAAGGACCCGAACTTCGACCGTACGGTGGTGCTGCTGGTGGCGCACGAGCCCGGCGGCGCCCTCGGCGTGGTGCTCAACCGGGCCACCGAGGTGCCGGTCGCCGACGTGCTCGGCGACTGGAGCGACCTGGCCCGCGACCCGGCGGTGCTCTTCGAGGGCGGCCCGGTGCAGCCCGACTCGGCGATCTGTCTGGCCCGGATGCGCCACCCGGTGCAGCGGCTCAAAGGGTTCCACCAGGTTTCCGGGGCGGTCGGCACCCTCGACCTCTCCGTCGAACCGGGACGGCTGCGGGAGGGCATCACCGGCATCCGGGTCTTCGCCGGCTACTCCGGCTGGGGCTCCGGGCAGTTGGAGCAGGAGATCGAGGACGGCTCGTGGTTCCTGCTGGACGCGCTCCCGGGCGATGCCTTCGTCGACCGGCCGGACGACCTGTGGCCGATGGTGCTGCGCCGCCAGGGCGGCATGATGGCTGCGGTCGCGTACTTCCCGCCGGACGTGGCGCTCAACTGAGCCGGGAGCGGGTGGGGCCCCGCGAGATGACCATGCGACGGGCCCTGTGTATAGTTCTGTCGTGCCCGGGCGACCGGGACGAGGCAAGGGGCCGTGGCGCAGCTGGTAGCGCACCACACTGGCAGTGTGGGGGTCAGGGGTTCGAGTCCCCTCGGCTCCACCCTTGCGAGAAGCCCTGGTGTGGGAGTAATTCCACACCAGGGCTTTCGTCATTCCCCGTCGGCCTCGCGGCGCCGGCCGCGCATGACCGGAATCGGGGGCCCGTCCCCCGCAAAAGTGGCGTTGTCGCCCATCCGGACTGTGCCTGATCGAGTCCAGCCAGGTTCAGGGCGTTCTTTCGGGCGTCGCCGTACGTGGACGTCTACTGACCGGCGTTCCCGAGGTGGCGCTCGATCTCGGCCAGTTCCTCGGCGGTGAGGTCGAGGTTGTCCAGGGCGGCGATGTTCGCTTCGAGTTGCGGCACGCTGCTCGCCCCGATGATCAGGCTGGTCATCCGCGGGTCGCGCAGCGCCCAGGCGAGCGCGAGCTGGGCCAGTGACTGGCCGCGCCGTTCGGCGACCGCGCCGAGTGCCCGGATGGTGGCCATCTTCTCCTCACCGAGGTCGCTCTCGTTGAGGAAGACGCTGGTGCGCACCCGGGAGTCCGCCGGGACGCCGTTCAGGTAGCGGTCGGTGAGCAGGCCCTGGGCGAGTGGGCTGTACGCGATGCAGCCCGCGCCGACCCGCTCCAGCGTGTCCAGCAGGCCGTCGTCCTCGGTCCAGCGGTTCAGCATCGAGTACGACGGCTGGTTGATCAGCAGCGGCGTACCCAGCTCGTGCAGGATCGCCGCGGCCCGCCCGGTCTGCTCCGAGTCGTAGTTGGAGATGCCGACGTAGCGTGCCTTGCCGGAGCGTACGGCGGCGTCGAGCGCGCCCATCGTCTCCTCCAGCGGGGTGTCCGGGTCGAAGCGGTGCGAGTAGAAGATGTCGACGTGGTCCAGCCCGAGGCGGCGCAGCGACTGGTCCAGCGAGGAGAGCAGGTACTTGCGGGAGCCCCACTCGCCGTACGGGCCGGGCCACATCAGATAGCCGGCCTTCGTGGAGACGACCAGCTCGTCCCGGTACGCCTTCAGATCGGTGGCGAGCATCCGGCCGAAGTTCTCCTCGGCGGAGCCCGGCGGCGGCCCGTAGTTGTTGGCCAGGTCGAAGTGGGTCACGCCGAGGTCGAAGGCGCGGCGGACGACGTCCCGCTGCCGCTCGTACGGCCGGTCCGGGCCGAAGTTGTGCCACAGCCCGAGCGAGATCGCCGGCAGCCGCAGCCCGCTGCGTCCGCTGCGCCGGTAGGTCATCTGGTCGTAGCGCTCATCCGCGGCGAGGTAGGTCACGGTCACCGACCCTATCCCCGTCGACCGTTGGGCGCGCGCGGCGAACGGGCGTGTGCGCAACGGACCCCGGGGTAGTTTCGGGACCATGCGTTTCGTCCCGATCGACACCCCGAAGCCCCTGTCCAAGATCGGTCTCGGCACCTGGCAGTTCGGGTCCAAGGAGTGGGGCTACGGCTCCGAGTACGAGCACCGGGCCGCCGACATCGTCCGGCGGGCCGTCGACCTCGGGATCACAGTCTTCGACACCGCCGAGCTGTACGGCTTCGGCCGCAGCGAGCGGATCCTCGGCGAGGCGCTCGGCGACGACCGGCAGAAGGTCGTGCTCGCCACCAAGATCTTTCCGATCCTGCCGGTCGCCCCGGTGGTGCAGCAGCGGGCGGTCGCCTCGGCTGCCCGGCTCGGCGTCACGCACCTCGACCTCTACCAGGTGCACCAGGCCAACCCGCTGGTCGCCGACCACACCACCATGCGCGGCATGCGCGCGTTGCAGGACGTCGGGCTGGTCGGCGAGGTCGGGGTCAGCAACTACAGCCTGCGCCGCTGGCAGGTCGCCGAGGCGGCGCTAGGCCGTCCGGTGCTGACCAACCAGGTCCGCTACAGCATGGTCGACCGCGGGCCCGAGCACGACCTGCTGCCGTACGCGAAGCAGGCCGGCCGGGTCGTCATCGCGTACAGCCCGCTCGCCCAGGGCTTCCTGTCCGGCCGGTACGACGCGAAGAACCCGCCGAGCGGGGCGGTACGCCGGGCCAACCCGTACTTCCTCCCGGAGAACCTGGAACGCGGCGCGACGCTCATCGAAACCCTGCGGCAGGTGGCCGACGCGCACGACGCCACCCCCAGCCAGATCGCCCTGGCCTACCTGCTGCGCCACCCGAACGTGCTGGCCATCCCCGGCGCGTCCGGCGTGGAACAGGTCGAACGCAACGCGGCTGCCGCCGACCTCGACCTCACCGACGACGAGTACGCCGCGCTCGCCGGCGCGGCCAGGGAGTTCCGCCCGATCACCGGGCTCGCGGCGGCGCCCCGCCTGCTGCGGGCCCGCACCGGCAGGTGACGACGGCCCGATCCCCCGCCTGAGCGCGGCGCTCGCCGGCCCTCTGGTGGCCGCCGCCCTCGGCGGATCCGCCCGCACCCGTCGGGTGCCCGCCGGCGGGGCGCCGGTCTGCCCGCCGGCAGGGCACCGATCTCTCCGCCGGCGGGGCGCCGATCTCCCCGACGTGGGGGAGTCGAGGCGGGGCGTGACCGGGACAGAATGGGCGGGTGAAACCCCGTGCGGTCCTCGCCCCGCTGGTGGCCGGCAGCACCTGGCGGCGCGGCGTGTTCCTGCTGCTCGGCGGGGTGCTGGTGCTGCCGTACGTGCTGCTGGCGGTGGCCTTCGCGCAGTTGCTGACGCAGTCGGACGCGCCCCGGCCGCTGGTGCTGGCTCTGCTCCTCGTCGCGGCGACCATCGCGACGGTCCCGGTCTTCCTCGACGGCCCCCGGGCGTTGGAGATCGCCGCCGCGCGGGCCCTGCTCGGCGTCGACCTGCCGGACCCGGCACCCGGGCACGCGGTCGACCGGGAGACCCGGCTGCGCTCGGCGCTCTGGATCGGGCTGCACCTGGTCAGCGGCGGGCTGGTGGTGGCCGCCCTGTTCAGCGCGGTACCGATGGCGCTGGCCTTCATCGGGCAGCAGTTCGGCCTCGGCACTCCGATGACCAGCGCCGACCGGTTCGGGCCTTTCGACGGGCGGGACACCGGCTGGCTGACCCTCACCGGGATCGTCGTGCTGGTGACGCTCGGCTACGCCGTGGCCGGGCTGGGCGCGCTGGCGGTGTCGATGGCCCCGGTGCTGCTCGGCCCGGCCCAGGCGGAACGGATCGCGGCCCTGGAGGCGCGCACCACCCGGCTCGCCGAACGCAACCGGCTGGCCCGGGAACTGCACGACTCGGTCGGCCATGCCCTCACCGTCGCCACCCTCCAGGCCGGGGCCGCCCGCGAGTTGCTCGACCGGGACCCGGAGTTCGTCCGGCGCGCGCTGGGCGCGATCGAGGAGGCCGGGCGGAGCGCCATGGATGACCTGGACCACGTGCTGGGGCTGCTCCGGGAGCCCGACGGCCGGCAGGCCGCGCCGGTGCCGCAGCGTACGCTCGCCGATCTGGACCGGTTGGTGGCCGACACCCGCGTGGCCGGCCTGCCGGTCGACGCCCGGTGCACCGGCGACCCGGCCGACCTGCCGGCGGTGGTCTCCCGGGAGGGCTACCGGATCGTCCAGGAGGGACTGACCAACGCGGCCCGGTACGGCCGGGGACCGGCCACCCTGCGCCTCGGCGTGCACTCCGACGCGCTGGAGCTGGAACTCGACAACGCGATGGCCCGGCGGCGCCGGGGCGACCCGACGCGGGGCGGTCGGGGGTGGGGCGACCCGAGGCGGGGCGGTCGGGGGCTGGACGGGATGCGGGAGCGGGTGCTGCTGCTCGGCGGCCGGCTGACCGTCGGACCGGACGGCGACCGCTGGCGCATCCGGGTGCGACTGCCGTTCGAGGGGACCCGATGACCGCAATCGCGACGACGACCACCGGCGTGCTGATCGTCGACGACGACGAGCTGATCCGCGTCGGGCTGCGGGCGATCCTCGACGCCCAGCCCGACCTGCGGGTGCTCGGCGAGGCCACCGACGGCGCCGAGGTGCCGCCGCTGGTCGCCCGACTCCGCCCCCGGGTGGTGCTGATGGACGTGCGGATGCCCGGCATCGACGGCATCCAGGCCACCCGACGACTGCTCGCCACCTCCGCCGACCCGCCCCGGGTGCTGGTGGTCACCACCTTCGCCAACGACGAGTACGTCTACGACGCGCTCCGCGCCGGGGCCAGCGGGTTCCTGCTGAAGCGGGCCCGGCCCGCCGAGGTGGTGGAGGCGGTCCGGGTGGTCGCGCGGGGCGAGTCGCTGCTCTTCCCCGCCGCCATCCGCCGCCTCGCCGGGGCGTACGGGGGAAGAGGCTCCGACCGGCTGGCAGCCGCCCGGCTCACCGAACGGGAGGCCGAGGTGCTCCGGCTGATGACCACCGGGCTGTCCAACCCGGAGATCGCCGCGCACCTGGTGGTCGGCGTGGAGACCGTGAAGACCCACGTCGGCAACGTGCTGGCCAAACTCGGCGTCCGCGACCGTACGCAGGCGGTGATCGCCGCGTACGAGTCGGGGTTCGTCACCCCGTCGGGCTGAAGGGTTCCCTCCCGAGGGGGAGCCGGTTCACCGCCGCACGGGAGGGCAGACGTGGCCTGCCGGCCGAGGCTGGGAAGCATGACGACGACCACTGCTCACACCCACCGTCCGGCCCCGGGCCGGTCGGACCGGCTCGCCCCGCTGGCCGCCGGCTGGCTCGGCCTCTGGGGACTGCTCGCCCTGGTCTCCGCCGCCACCGGAGCCGGCTACCCGTTCGGGGCGAACGATCCGCGTGGCGGCGAGGCCAACCTGCTCCGGCTGGTCCCCACCGACCTCGGGCCACCCCTGTTCGCCGTGCTGCTGCTCGGCGCCGCGGTGGCCGCGCTCGCCATGACCGGCCCGGTCCGCCGCCCGGCCCGGCCGCTGCGCACCCTGCTGCTGGCGTACGCCTGGACCGTCGCTCTCCTGCTCGCCGTCGTCGTGCCGGACGTGGGGGTGCTGACCATCCTCGGCTACACCCCGATCCTGATCGTCGGCGCGCCGTTCGGCTGGCCGCCGGTGGACTACGCGGACGTGTTCACCTGGGCGCTGTTCGCCCGGTTCGCGGCCATGGTCGGCGGGGCGCTGCTGGCCGGGGCGGCGCTGCGCTGGCAGCGGTGCACCGACGGGGCCTGCCCGACCTGCGGGCGCGACGGCGTCGAGCACGGCTGGACCTCACCCGCCTCGGCCTTCCGCTGGGGGCGCGTGGCGGCCTGGACCGCGGCCACCATTCCCGCCCTGTACGCCCTCACCCGGCTCGCCTGGGCGGTCGGCGTCCCGCTCGGCATCGAGCGGTCGTTCCTCGAGGAGATGCGCGAGTCCGGGCTGGTCTGGGCGGGTACCGGGCTGGGCGGCTTCGCCCTGGTGGGCGCGGTCCTCACCCTCGGGCTGGTACAGCGGTGGGGGGAACGGTTCCCGCGCTGGATGGTGGGCCTGGCCGGGCGGCCGGTGCCGGTCAGGCTGGCCGTCGTCCCGGCGACGCTGGTCGCGGTGGCAGTCACCGCGGCGGCCCTCGGCCTGCTCGCCACCCCCGGCTTCTGGGACTTCTCCGGCGGGCTCAGCCCGGCCACCGCCCCGATGCTGCTCTGGCCGTTCTGGGGCGTCGCGCTCGGCGTCGCCACGTACGCGTACCACCTGCGCCGCCGGGGCACCTGCCGGCGCTGCGGGCGCGGCTGAACCGTCCCGCAGACGGGGGTGCCTGGTCGACGGACCGAGCATCCCCGTTTTCGTGAGCTAGCGTGGGTTGGGTGACTGCGCCTTCCCCGGTTACCCCGGCCCCACCGGCCGACCTGCCCGGCACGCTCGGCGAGCTGCGGGCGGCCGGCCACACGTACCGCACGGTCAAGCAGGAACTCCGCGAGAACCTCCTGGCCCGGATGCGTTCCGGCGCTGACCGCTTCCCCGGCATCGTCGGCTACGACGACACGGTGCTGCCCGAGGTCGAGCGGGCTCTGCTCGCCGGGCACGACATGGTGCTGCTCGGCGAGCGGGGCCAGGGCAAGACCCGGCTGATCCGTTCGCTGGTCGGCCTGCTCGACGAGTGGACTCCGGTGATCGCCGGTTCGGCGCTCAACGAGCACCCGCTGCGCCCGCTCACCCCGGGCTCGCGGGCGCTGGTCGCCGAGGCCGGCGACGACCTGCCGGTGGCGTGGCTGCACCGCTCCATGCGCTACGGCGAGAAGCTGGCCACCCCGGACACCAGCGTCGGCGACCTGATCGGCGACGTCGACCCGATCCGGATCGTCCAGGGGCGTACCCTCGGCGACCCGGAGACCATCCACTTCGGCCTCGTCCCGCGCACCAACCGGGGCATCTTCGCCGTCAACGAGCTGCCCGACCTGGCCGAGCGGATCCAGGTGGCGCTGCTCAACGTGCTGGAGGAGCGGGACATCCAGGTCCGCGGCTACCAGCTGCGGCTGCCGCTGGACCTGTTCCTGGTGGCCAGCGCCAACCCGGAGGACTACACCAACCGGGGCCGGATCATCACCCCGTTGAAGGACCGCTTCGGAGCCGAGGTCCGTACCCACTACCCGGTCGACCTCGACCTGGAGCTGGCGCTGGTCCGGCAGGAGGCCGACCTGGTCGCCGAGGTGCCGGAGCACGTGTTGGAGGTCCTCGCGCGGTTCGCCCGCGCGGTACGCGAGTCGCCGTCGGTGGACCCGCGTTCCGGGGTCTCGGCCCGGTTCGCCATCGCCGCCGCCGAGACGGTCGCCGCCGCCGCGCTGCGCCGCGCCGGCCTGCTCGCCGCCACGCTGCCGCCCGCCACGGTGCCCCCCGTCGAGATGTTAGGAAGGGCCCCTTCCTCATCAGAAAGCGATAACAAGGTGCCCTTCCTTCTACCTGAGGCGGCGGTTGCCCGGGTGGGGGACGCGGTTTCCGTGACGAGCACGCTGCGCGGGAAGGTCGAGTTCGAGAGCGGCGAGGAGGGGCGGGAGGCCGAGATTATCGGCCACCTGCTGCGCGCCGCGACCGCCGACACGTTCCGGGCCCGGCTGGCCGGGCTGGACCTCTCCGGCTTCACCGCCCTGGTCGACGAGGACGCGGTGATCGAGACCGGGGAGCTGGTCGGCTCCGCCGAGTTGCTGCGCCAGGTGGGCACCGTTCCCGGGCTGGCCAAGGCGCTGGACCGGCTCGGGTTGGGCGACGCGCCCACCCCCGAGCAGGCGGCGGCCGGCGTGGAGTTCGTCCTGGAGGGGCTGCACCTGACCCGCCGGCTCGGCAAGGACGTCACCGACTCCGGCCGGACCCGCTACGGCGGCCGGGCCTGAGCATGGCCGGCAACCGGTTCCGGTACGGGCAGTGGAGGGGCGGCCCCGACCCGCTCGCGCCCCCGTACGACGTGCGGGGGGCGGTGGACGCCGTCGGCGCCGAGGTGCTGGCCGGTGGCAGCCTCCGGGAGGCGCTGCGGGACCTGCTGCGCCAGGGGCCCCAGGGGAGCGGCGGCCTCGACGACCTCGCCGCCCGGGCCAGGCGGCTGCGCCGTGAGGCGTTGCGCCGGGGCGACCTGGACGGGGCGGTGACCGGGGCGCGGGCCCTGCTCGACCAGGCGCTCGCGGCCGAGCGGGACGAACTGCGCGGGCGCGACGACGACGCCGCGCGGTTCGCCGAGGCGGTGCTGGACAATCTGCCCCGCTCGACGGCCCGCGCCATGGAGGAGTTGACCGGCTACCGGTGGGCCAGCGACGAGGCCCGCCGGACGTACCAGCGGATCCTCGACGGGCTCCGCGACGACGTGCTCGGTCAGCGCTTCGCCGGGCTGCGGGACGCGGTGCGCGCCTCGGCGGACCCGGCCGCGCAACGGCGGCTGGCCGAGATGATGCGCGACCTGAACGACCTGTTGGCCCGGCACTCCCGGTCGGAGGAGACCACCGACGCCTTCGCCGAGTTCATGCGCAGGCACGGCGAGTTCTTCCCGGAGCAGCCGGCCGACGTCGACGAGTTGGTCGACGTGCTGGCCCGCCGGTCGGCGGCCGGCGAGCGGCTGATGCGCTCGCTGTCCGACCGGCAGCGCGAGGAACTGGCCGGCCTGATGCGGCAGTCGCTCGGCGACCGGCTCGCCGGGGAGCTGTCCGCGTTGGACGCCAATCTTCGTGCGCTCCGCCCCGATCTGCACCGGGGCCGGGGTGAGCGGGTTCGGGGCGACCGGCCGCTCGGCTACGGCGAGGCGGCCGGCGCGCTCGGTGAGATCGCCGAACTGGACGAACTGCTGGACCAGCTCGACCAGGAGCAGCCGGGCGCCACGCTGGACGATGTAGACGTCGACGCGGTGGCCCGGACGCTGGGCAGGGACGCCGCCGACGACGTACGCCGGCTGCGGGAGCTGGAGCGGGAGCTGCGCCGGCAGGGCTGGGTGAGCCGGGACGCCGACGGGTTGACCCTGAGCCCCAAGGCGCTGCGCCGGCTCGGCGGCACGGCGCTGCGGCGGGTCTTCGCGGACCTGACCGCCGGGCCGCGCGGCCAGCACGACCTGCGCTCGGCGGGCGCCGCCGGCGAGGTAAGCGGGGGCTCCCGGCCGTGGGAGTACGGCGACGAGCAGCCCCTCGACGTGGTGCGGACGCTGACCCGGGCGGTCCGCCGCGCCGGGTCGGGTGTGCCGGTGCAGTTGGCCGTCGAGGACTTCGAGGTGGTGGAGACCGAGCGGCGGGCATCGGCGGCGGTGGCGCTCTGCGTCGACCTCTCCTACTCGATGATCTCCCAGGGCCGGTGGGGTCCGATGAAGCAGACGGCGCTGGCGCTGGCACACCTGATGGCCACCCGGTTTCCTCAGGACGCGTTACAGATCATCGGCTTCGGCCTGGAGGCGCTGCCGCTGACCCAGCAGGAGTTGGCCGCCGTCGAGCCCGACACGCGGCAGGGCACGAACCTCCAGCACGCGCTGCGGCTGGCCGCCCGGCACCTGCGCCGGCACCCGGAGGCCGAGCCGGTGGTGCTGGTGGTCACCGACGGTGAGCCGACCGCCCATCTGGACCCGGACGACGGGGAGCCGCTGTTCCACTGGCCGCCGATGCCGGAGACGATCGAGGCGACTGTCCGCGAAGTGGACCGGCTCACCCGCTACGGCGCCACGCTCAACCTGTTCATGCTCGGCGACGATCCCGGCCTGCAGCGCTTCGTCGACGCCGTGGCCCGCCGTTCGAAGGGCCGCATGTTCACCCCTGACCTGGAGGACCTCGGCGAGTACGTGGTCTCCGACTACCTCCGCGCACGCCGCGGCCGCCGCTGATTCGGCCCGACGACAGCGGCGCGTGCGGGTCGTCAAGCCACTGAGGATTCGACTGTTCGCGTCAGCGCCGCCAGGAGGCGTTCCAGGTCTGTGCGGTCGCCGGCTGTCAGGTCCCGGAGGAGGGCCGTTTCGTTGGCCAGGTGCTTCTCGATCAGATCATTGACCAGGTCCACGCCGGCCGGGGTCAGCCCGACCACTCTGCCGCGTGCGTCGGCTTCGGAGATCGACCGTGTCACCAGCCCTCGGGTGATCAGCCGGTCCACCCGCTTGGTCACGGCTCCGGTGGTGACGAGCATCCGTTCGCTCAACTGGCCTGGGGTGAGCTGGAACGGTTCGCCCTCCCGGCGCAGCGCCGCAAGCACGTCGAACTCACCGTTGCCGAGACCCGCGGCGGCGAACGGTGGTCGCAGCGCCGCGTCGAGGATCTCGGCGAGGTGTTGGATTCGGCCGATGACCAGCAACGGGCTGGGGTCGACGTCGGGTCGCTCACGACGCCACTGATGAACGATCTCGGTGACGCGGTCCACCCTTGCACTATATATTTCTCGGAAGATAATATGCCTTCCGTGGAAGATAAATTTTCTGCGGCTGCCGTCCCCGTCGTCACGGCTCACGTGGACCCGTCCTGCCCCTTCGCGTGGATCACCTCCCGATGGCTCATGGAGGTCGCGCGGATGCGACCCATCAGCCTGCGGTTCGAGGTGATGAGCCTTGCCGTGATCAACGAGCATCGCGACCTGGAGCCGTGGTACCGGGCGTTCAACGACCGGGCGTGGGGCCCGGCGCGGGTGTGCACGGCAGCCGCCGCGCACCACGGGCCCGCAGCCCTCGCCGAGCTGTTTCCGGCGCTCGGCCGGAGGATCCACGACGCCGGCGACAAGGACTTCGACGCCGTCATCCCGGCGGCCCTGGCCGAGGTCGGTCTCCCCGTCGAGCTGGCCCGGGTCGCGTATCGCGACGACGTCGACGAACGGATGCGGACGAGCACCGCCCGCGCGCAGCAACTCGTGGGTGAGGGCCTGGGTACCCCGACGATCGCGGTCGACGACGTTGCCTTCTTCGGCCCCGTGCTCACCTCCATCCCCCGCGGGGACGAGGCCGTGCGTGTCTTCGAGGGCGCCCGCCTGCTCGCCGGTTGCCGGGCGTTCACCGAGCTCAAGCGCGCCCGGGTCGATGAGCTCAGCTTCGCGTAGTCCCACCACGACCGGCAACCGGCCCCAGACACTCCGGGCGCCCACCGACACCCTCCTGCGTGCGCAGCTGGTGACCGCCCTCGGCGACGGCTCCTTCTACGTGACCTTCGCCGTCTACCTCTCTCATGCCGGCCACCTGAGCCCGGCACAGATCGGCGCCGTGTTGACCATCGCCTGGGGGACGGGCTTCCTTTTCACGCATCCCATCGGCGCCCTCGGTGACCGGGTCGGGCTGCGTCGGGTGACGACGCTGCTGTCGGTGGGCACGGCGTCGGCCCTGGTGATGCTGGCCACCGTACGGGGTGCGTGGCTCGTGGCGGCAGCGTGCGTGGCGTACGCGATCGCCCAGAGCGGGGCGGGTGCGACCCGGCAGGCACTGCTGGTCTCCCTAGTGCCGCCTGCCGAACTCCTCGCGGTACGGGCACGGATCCAGACGACGGTCAACGCCGGCATCGGCGTCGGCGCGGCGGTCGGCGGTCTGGCGCTGCTGACCGGCTCGGACCTGGTCTACCGCGTCGTACTGCTCGGCGACGCGGCCCTCTTCGTCGTGAGCGCGATCCTGCTCCGACGCCTGCCGTCGGCGTCGCGCCGGCAGCCGAGGGAGGGCTGGGGGTGGGATGCGCCGCGAGACATTCCCTACGTCGTGACCGCCGCGCTCAACGCGGTGATGCACCTGTACATGCCCATGCTGGGCGTGTTGCTGCCGCTCTACCTGACGAGCCGCACGGCAGCGCCCGACTGGATCGTGGCCGGGATCTTCGTCGCCAACGCCGTGGGAGTCGTGGGCTGGCAACGCCGGGCGGCTCGCCGGGTCACGACGTTGGGCGAGGCCACCCGGGCGATCCGCCTCGCCGGCGTCCTGCTGTGCGCCGCGTGTCTGCTCTTCTGGGGCGGGGCCGCTGCCACCGGCCCGTACGCCGCCAGCGGTGTCGTTCTCGCCGCGGTAGCCCTGCAGGTGGCCGCGGAGGTGCGGCTGGCCGCCGGATCGTGGGCGGTCGGGTTCGAGCTCGCCGACCGCACCCGCCCAGGTCAGTGGCAGGGGGTGTACGCAAGCGGCATCCCGTTGGCACGTGCGGTGGGGCCGGCCGCCCTGACCGGTCTGGTGATGCTGTGGTCCGGGCCCGGGTGGCTTCTCCTCGGGCTCGGGTTCCTCGCCGCCGGACTGGCCGCCACACTCGTCGTGGGTTGGGCCGCACGTCACCGGCCCTTTCCCGGCATCGCCTGACCACCGCACTGCCCCGGTCCGGCCCGCTGGGCGCCGGATCGGGGCTAGCCTGGGCGGGTGGAGGTCGACAGGCTGCGGGAGGCGTACGACGAGGTGCTCGCGGAGGTCGACGCGGGCGGGTTCGGGCCACCGCCGGCCGGGCAGCTCAGCGCCGAGCAGATCGTGGCCCACCTCGCCGCCAACGACGAGCTGATGACCGAGGCGACCGAGGCGGTCCTGGCCGGCTCGCCGTTCGCGTACTACGACCTGGAGACCATCCACCGTCCCCAGGTGGACGCGCTGGTCGCCGAGTGCGGTGGGCTGGACGAGCTGGCCACCCTGCTGCGGGCCACCAGCCAGAAGCTCTGCGCCCTGACCGAGCGGCTCGGCCCGGTGGCGCAGACCCCGGTCGAGACCCATCTGCGCGAGGGCTTCGACCTGATCGTCGACGAGCCGCTGCCCTGGGCCCGCACCCTCGACCTGCACGCCCGCGTACACCTGCCGAAGCACCTGGCCCAGCTGCGCATGCTGCGCGCCGGCTGAGGTGCCCGAGGGCACGTCAGCCGACGACCCGGACGTCCTTCCAGAAGGCGACCCGGTCGCGGACCATCTCCGCCTCCGGCTTTGGCTCGGGGTAGTACCAGACCGCGTCGGCGCTGGTCCGGCCGTCGTGTTCCAGGGTGTAGTAGGACGCGGTGCCCTTCCACGGGCAGTCGGTGTGCGTGCCGGACTCGCGGACCAGGTCGTCGCGCAGGGCGGCGCGCGGGAAGTAGTGATTCCCCTCGACCAGCACGGTGTCGTCGCTCTCGGCCACGACCAAATCGTTCCAGACGGCTTTCGGCATGACTCCACGCTATGTCGGCCGGTCGGCGGCGGCCAGTCGCCCGAGCCACGTCGCGAGCGCGCCCGTGTACGTCCCACGCCACGGGCCCTCTGGCGCGTACAGTGATCGCATGTGTGCGGTCCGTGTGGATCATCATCCGGTCGACCATGATGGTGCGGTGGCCCGGTTGCGGCGGTCGTACACGGCGGTGCCCGTGGGCGAGCCGGTCCGGCTGGCCAAACGCACCTCCAACCTGTTCCGCCCCCGGTCCGCCCCGCGCGCGCCGGGCCTGGACGTCGGTGGGCTGACTGGCGTGCTCGCCGTGGACCCGGTCGCCCGCACGGCCGACGTGCAGGGCATGTGCACCTACGAGGACCTGGTCGACGCGACTCTGCCGCACGGGCTGATGCCGCTGGTGGTGCCGCAGTTGCGCACCATCACGCTCGGCGGCGCGGTGACCGGGCTCGGCATCGAGTCGACCTCGTTCCGCAACGGCCTGCCGCACGAGTCGGTGCTCGAAATGGACGTGCTCACCGGGGCAGGCGAAATCGTCACCGCCCGTCCGGAGGGGGAACAGGCCGATCTCTTCGCGGCGTTCCCCAACTCGCTGGGCAGCCTCGGCTACGCCACCCGGCTGCGCATCGAGCTTCAGCCGGTGCGCCGGTTCGTGGCCCTGCGCAACGTGCGGTTCACCCGGCTGGAGGCCCTCGCCGACGCGCTCGCCGAGATCACCGCGACCCGGTCGTGGGCCGGGGAGGCGGTGGACGTGATGGACGGGGTGATGTTCAGCCCCGGCGAGGCATACCTCGTGCTCGGCAGCTTCACCGACGACGCGCTGCCGGCCAGCGACTACACGGGTCAGGACATCTACTACCGGTCGCTGCGCCGGCGTACGCACGACGTCCTGACCGCGTACGACTATCTCTGGCGCTGGGACACCGACTGGTTCTGGTGTTCGGCGGCGTTCGGGGTGCAGCACCCGGTCCTTCGGCGGGTCTGGCCGGCGCGGTGGCGGCGCAGCGACGTCTACCACCGGCTGGTCCGGTTGGAGCACCGGCACGGGGTGGCCGCCCGGATCGACCGCCTGCGCGGTCAGCCGGCGCGCGAGCGGGTCGTGCAGGACGTGGAGGTCCCGCTGGAGCGGACGGCGGAGTTCCTGCGCTGGTTCGCCCGCACCGTCGGGATGACCCCGGTCTGGCTCTGCCCGTTGCGGCTGCGCGAGCCGTCCGGCCCCGGATCGGCCCGGGCCTGGCCGCTGTATCCGCTTCGAGCTGGTCAGAACTATGTGAACATCGGCTTCTGGGGCAGCGTGCCGATCGTGGAGGGTGCCGCCGACGGCGACGTCAACCGGGCGATCGAGCGCATGGTGTCGGAGTTGGGCGGCCACAAGTCGCTCTACTCCGACGCGTACTACGACCGGGAATCCTTCGACCGGCTCTACGGCGGCGCGATCTGGCGCGCGGTGAAGGACCGCTACGACCCGGACCATCGGCTCACCGGACTGTACGAGAAGGCGGTAGCACGAGCATGAGCCTGACCGATCGCGACCAGGGGGCGGCGAGCGCTCCCGCCAGCCCGCCGGCGGGGAGCCGGCGCCCGGGTCCGACCGTGGCGGACGTCGTCCGCGCGTTGACCACCGGCGCCCTTCCGGTGCGGGTCACCGGGTACGACGGCAGCGCGGTGGGCCCGGCCGACGCCGGGATCACCCTGTCGATCCGTTCCGAGCGTGGCCTGACCTATCTGCTCACCGCCCCCGGCGACCTGGGCATGGCCCGGGCGTACGTGGGCGGTGACCTGGCGTTGCAGGGGGTGCACCCGGGCGACCCGTACGAGGCGTTGCGGGTGCTCAAGGACGAGTTGCGGCTGCGTACGCCGTCGCTGGCGGAGGGGCTGGCCCTGGTCCGTGGGCTGGGCTGGGAGCGGCTGATGCCGCCGCCGCCCCCGCCGCAGGAGGCGCAGCCGCGCTGGAAGCGCCTGGTGAGAGGGCTGCGGCACACCCGGATCCGGGACAGCACCGCGATCTCCCACCACTACGACGTCTCGAACGCCTTCTACGAGAAGGTGCTCGGCCCGTCGATGACGTACACCTGCGCGGTTTTCCGCTCGCCCGACGACACGCTGGAGCAGGCCCAGACGGCCAAGTACGACCTGGTGGCGCAGAAGCTGGCGCTCAAGGCGGGGATGCGGCTGCTCGACGTGGGTTGCGGGTGGGGTGGCATGGTCCGGCACGCGGCCCGCGAGTACGGCGTGAAGGCGCTCGGGGTGACCCTGTCCCGGGAGCAGGCCGAGTGGGCGCGGGCGGCGATCGAGCGGGAGGGGCTGACCGGCCTGGCCGAGGTCCGTCACCTCGACTACCGGGACGCGCCGCGCGAGCAGTTCGACGCGGTCTCCTCGATCGGCCTGACCGAGCACATCGGGGTGCGCAACTATCCGGCCTACTTCGGCGCTCTGCGGGACCGGCTGCGGCCGGACGGCCGGCTGTTCAACCACTGCATCACGCGGGCCGACAACCGTGCGCCGCACCGCTCGGGCGCATTCATCGACCGGTATGTCTTCCCGGACGGCGAGCTGGCCGGCCCGGGGCGGGTGATCAGCGAGATCCACGACGTCGGGCTGGAGGTGCAGCACGAGGAGAACCTGCGCCTGCACTACGCGCTGACGCTGGCCGCCTGGTGCCGCAACCTCGTGGCGCACTGGGATTTCTGCGTCTCTGAGGTGGGGGCGGGCACCGCCCGGGTGTGGGGCCTCTACATGGCCGGGTCGCGGCTGGCGTTCGAGCGCAACGGCATCCAGCTGCACCAGGTGCTCGCCACCCGCAACGGCCCGGAGGGGGCGAGCGGCTACCCGCTGCGCCCCGACTGGCTGCCCTGATCCGGGTCTGAAAGCCGCGCCGCCTGTCGGCGCGGCTTTCGCCGAAGCCATTGACAAACAAATTTTGTACGTACAAACTGATTTTGCCATGAGAGACGTCCTGTACCTGGAGCAGATCGAGCAGGCCGAGGTCCTGCTCAAGCCGCAGCGCGTAGAGGTGCTGCGGCAACTGGCCGAGCCGCGCACCTGCACCGAGGTCGCCGCCCGGCTGGAGCAGACGCCGCAGCGCGTCTACTACCACGTCAAGCAGCTCGTCACCGCAGGGCTGGCCGAGCTGGTCAGCGAGCGCAAGGTCCGGGGCATCACCGAGGGCATCTACCAGGCCGCCGCCCGGTCCTACTGGCTGTCGCCCCGGCTGGTCGGCCGGATCGGCCTGCGGCGGGCCCGCGACGAGCTGAGCCTCGGCTACCTGCTGGACCTGATGGAGGAGGTCCAGGCAGACATCGCCGGGCTGGACCGAGCCGCCCCCGAGCTCCCCTCGATCGGGGTCGCCGGCGAGATCCGGGTGCCCGCCGAACAACGACAGCAGTTCCTGCACGACCTGCAGACCACTCTGCAGGACCTGTTCACGCGCTACGGGGGCGCCGAGGGCGACGCCTTCAAGCTCGCCGTGGCCTGCTATCCGAAGGGGAAAGAACGTGACTGACCTGATGAAGCTGCCCGTCCGCCTCGCCGCGCCGGCCGGGACCGTCCGCCGCGCCCTGACCGACCCGGCCGAGCTGCGCGTCTGGCTCGCCGAGCACGCCGAGGTCGACCTGCCACGACGGTACGAGTTCTGGGGGCGCCACACCCCCGAGGGCGACGCGCCGCACCAGCGGCTGCTGCACGTCGACGACGACACGCTGCGCTTCGCCTGGCTGCTCGACGGGGTCGAGACCACCACCGAGTTCGCCCTGCGCTCCGAGGACCCCGACACCACCGTGCTGACGCTGACCCAGAGCCACTTCGACTTCGCCGAGGCGATGAGCGGCAGCAGCATCCGGGGCGTGCTCCAGACGTTCTGGAGCCTGTCGATCGCCAACCTGGCCGCCCACCTGGAGGGCCGGCCGCTGCTGCCGAAGGTCGACTTCACCTCCACCGACCTGTGCGGCGAACTGCTGATCGACGCGCCGGTGGCGAAGGTGTTCGAGTCGCTGACCGACTCCGAGCAGGCCAGCGCCTGGTTCGGTTACCCGATCGGCATCGAGCCGTGGGTCGGTGGCCGCTACGCCATGGGCGGCTTCGAGGCCGGCTACGCGGCCAAGATCGTCGACCTGGAGCCCGACCGGAAGCTGTCGGTGGACTGGGGGCCGACCGGCGTCTGCACCTGGGAGCTGGCCGAGTCGCAGGGGAAGACGAAGCTGACCTTCGTGCAGTCCGGCTTCGATGAGCAGAACCCCCCGTACGGGGCCTGGGCCGGGTCGGTCTCCGGGCTGGGCGAGCTGCGCCGTTTCCACGAGATGAAGGACTGGCAGCCCATCTGGCTCCCCGCCGAGGTGCCGGGCCTGGAGCCCGAGGCCGCGCAGGCGACGAGCTGACGGGGGCGTACGACGGAAGGTGCCTGGACCGCCTGGAGCGGGCCAGGCACCTTCCGTGTGGTCAGGGGATTGAGGTGATAGTCGGGCTCCGGGTGGGTACTGACGGGCGATGTTCTTCATCTTCGGGCTCCGCACCAAGGTCAGCCGGTCCGGCGTGGTGCAGCAGGTCTGCCGTAACTGCCACAACCATGCCGCGCAGGTGATCACGCGCCGGTCGACGAGGTTCAGTCTGTTCTTCGTGCCGATCATCCCGATCCGCACCAGCTACGCGCAGCAGTGCACCTTCTGCGGAGCCCAGTACGACCTGTCGCGGTCCGAGGCCGAGCGCCTCCCGGTCGGCTGAGCCCCACCGATGGCCCGTTTCCTCTGTTGGCTGATCGGCCGGCAGTCCGCCGTGCCCGCCTCGCCGCCGGTGCACACCGTCTCCCGGCCGCCATGCACCCCCGGACGTCGCCGACGTCGCCGCGACCGCCGGCCGCTGGCCGGCACCGCCCTGCCCCGCTCGCCCTGGAACCGCTCCGCCGGACGCTGACCGGTTCGTGATCCGCCGCGCCTCGGCAGGAGGGCCGGGCCGGGCCGTGCCAGGATGTGGCGATGTCGTATCCCCCTCATGCGTCGTACCCGCCGGTGCCGGGCCCGGTGACCCCGATGATCGCCTACCCCCACCCGATCACGCCCCCGCCGGGCTACGCGGCGCTCGTCGTCTCGGTGAACCGTGGCCCGTACCTCGTGCCCGCCCCGACCACGAGCAAGTTCAAGGTCAACGGCCAGGTGGTGCCGATCCCCGGTGAGGGCACCTGGCACGTGGCCGTACCGGCGGGGCAGCACGACGTCCGCTACACCGACCTCATGGGCATCCCGCTGATCACCACCGGGATCCTCGCCCACCCCGGCACGGTGCAGCACCTGTCGTTCCGGTTCGGCGGCTGGCGCAACCGGGTCCACGACGGGCACGGCACCGACGTGACGAAGTTCGGGCTGTGGTCGAACTACAGCATCCTGCTGGCCACACTCGTCGTGTTGGGAGTGGTCTGCTGCGGCGGCGTCGGGCTTGTCGCCGCCTTCTCCAGCTCGCCCTGATCCCGGCCGGCGGGACCTCGCCGAACGTCTGCCGGCCGGGGCGGCGTCCGGCGCGGGCGGCGGTGACCGCCTATCGTGGCGGATCGTGACGAGCACCGAGGAGCGACTGGCCACGATCCGCGGCGGCGTGCCGGCCAGGCGGCACAACGCCCGCACCATCGCCGCCCTGACCGGCAACCCGGGCTGTACCCGGCGGGCGGTGCTCGACGGCGCCGGGGTGGACAAGCCGAAGCTGGCGGAGCGGATCGGCTTTCCCGCCCGCTTCGGGCAGTCCCGGTTCGCCATCACCCGGGGCAACACCTTCGAGGCACAGGTCAAGGCCGACGGCGGGGCCGAGTTGCTGCGGCTGGTCGCGGAGCGGTTGGGCGTACCGGTGCCGGCGGCGGCGAGCTGGACGGACCTCGGCGACGGGGCTGCTGACGACACGGCTGCCCGGCACCGGCGCTCCGCCGAGCTGCTGACCGACGCCACCCCCGGCGGGACGGACGACACCGCCGCGCTCTTCGACCACCCGCTGCTCGGTCTGGACGTCGCCGGCCGTCGGGTGCACCTGGAGCCGGACCTGGTCGCGGCCCGGCTGGCCGGCCGGTTCCACGTCGTCGAGATCAAGTCGTTCCCGGTGGTCGACGGTCAGGCCGACCCGGCCAAGGTGTCCGCCGCCGCGATCCAGTCCGCCGTCTACGTGCTGGCCCTGCGCGAGCTGCTCGCCGCTGCCGGCCACGATCCGGAGCTGGTGTCGCACGAGGCGGTGCTGGTCTGCCCGCGCGACTTCGCCAACCAGCCGGTGGCCAGCCTGGTCGACGTGCGCAAGCAACTGCTGGTGCTGCGCCGCCAACTCGACCGGATGGCCCGGCTCGACGCGCTGCTGGCCGGCGTGCCCGAGGAGTTCACCGCCGACGTGACCGCCGAACCGGCGGCGCTGCTCGCCGCGCTGTCGAAGGTGGAGGCCCGCTACGCGCCCGACTGCCTGGCGGCCTGCGAGCTGGCGTACTTCTGCCGAAACGAGGCGCGCGGCCACACCGGGGCGCTGGGCCGGCCGGTCCGGGAGGCGCTCGGCGGGGTCGCGGAGGTCGACGAGGTGCTGGCGCTGGCCGCCGGCGAGCGCACGCCGGAACCGGATCAGGAGGAGGCCGCCGCGCTGCTGCGGGCCGCCGCCCGGCTGCGCGCCGACGCCCTCGCCGGGACCCCCGCATGAGTACGCTCCGCGCGCTCGCCAGGGCCCAGGCGCTCGCCGCCGGGGTGGCCCAGCCGGTGGCGACCGTCCGGCACCTGCACCTGGCCGAGCGCCCGTTGGTGCTGGTGCCGCTGGCGCTGGCCGGTGAGGCGAACGCCCCGCTGGCGGCGCTGGTCGGCGACGCGCCGGACACGGCGCGGCTGCTGATCGTGCCGCAGCCCCGCAACCGCGACCAGCGGTTCGCGTTCGCCGCCGAGCTGGCCGGGATCATGCTGCCCTACCTGGACGGCTTCCGGGGCGTCTCCGAGGCGGTGCCGGTCGACCGGGGCAGGGACGTGCGGTACCGGTACGTCGACGCCCCACAGTTGCTGGTGCCGAACCCGGCCGGGGTCACCTTCCTGCGGCTGTTCGGCCGCTCCACCCGCTTCCGCCGCCCGGACGGGGACTATCCGGTGCACCCGTCGGTGCCGGTGCTCGGGCGCTGGCTGACGTTCTTCGCCGAGCGGGCCGAGCATCCCGGCTCGTCGGCGCTGCTGGCGATGACCGACGCGCTGACCCTGCACTGGGCGACCGGGCAGAGCGTGGTGGAGGACCTGCACCTGCCGGCGCTGCTCGGCTGGGTCGACCCGCCCGCCGGGCTCACCGGCGCCGAGGCGGCGGCCCGGGCCGAGGACCCGGAGACCTGCCCACCCGCCGGCCCGGCCACCGACCCCGACTTCGACAACCACCAGCTCGCGCCGGCCATCGCCGCGTACGCCGACGCGGAAGACGATCCGGTGGCGCGCGCCGGGGCGTACGCGGAGCTGGAACGGCTGTTGCGCGACCAGCTCGCGCCCACCTGGGAGCTGATGTGGCGCGGCGTGGGGCTGTTGCGCGGCCTGGCCCCGGGCGCCCGGGTGGCCGGCCGGTGGGACGGCGACAAGGACGCCTTCACCGGCTATGCCGAGCATGTCGACGTGGGCGGTGCGCCGCAGCCCCGGCGGGACGGGGCGGTGGCCGCCGCCCAGCGGCTGCACCGGCTGGAACGGGCCCTGACCTCGTACGCGGTGCAGCGCGCCTACGACGATCCGCTGGTGATGGCGGAGCACCGGCTGACCGGCGAGGCGTTCGTCGGCGAGGTGACCCTGGCGGACCCGAAGCGGGTGGACGACACCGGCAAGCGGCCGGTGCTGCGCCCCCGCATCCAGTTGGTCACCACCGAGCCGGCACCGATGCCGGTCGGCGCGACGCTGTACTCGCCGGCCCGGCCGGCGCAGAAGGCGCGGGTGGTCTTCGTGACCCCGGCCGCCGACGGCAAGACCGAGGTGGTGCTGGAGCTGTCGGGCGGGATGGGTCGGGGGCTGACCGCGCCGCCGGGGAGCGTGCCGGAGGTGGGGGAGCGGCTCTGCTACACGACGCTGTCGGGCGCGTTCATGCCGGCGGGTGCCTTCCCGACGGTCGAGGAGACGCCGTGGACCCACGGCGGCCCACCGGTCCCGGCGTCCACGGCACCCGACCTCGACGCCACCGACCCGGAATCGGGCTTGACCCTCACGTAACGGCAGGCGGGAGCCTGGTTCCCGGAAAGGAGGGAAACCATGGCACACACGGTGGGACAGGTGGCGAAGATGGCCGGGGTGACCGTGCGGACGCTGCACCACTACGACGAGATCGGGCTGCTCTCGCCCGGCGGTCGCAGCAGCACGGGCTACCGGCGCTACGACGACGCGGACCTGGAGCGGTTGCAACACATCCGCTACTACCGGGAGCTGGGGTTCCCACTGGAGGAGATCGCCGCGATCCTCGACGACCCGGCGAGTGACCCGGCGACGCACCTGCGCCGCCAGCACGACCTGCTGACCGTACGGGTCAGGAGGCTCCAGGAGATGGTCACGGCGATCGAGTTCGCGATGGAGGCGAGCAAGTTGAACATCCCACTCACCCCGCAGGAGCGGTTCGAGGTCTTCGGCGGCTTCGACCCGGACGCGCACGCCGAGGAGGCCGAACAGCGCTGGGGCAGTACCGAGGCGTATCGGGAGTCGAACCGGCGCGTCTCGCGCTACAGCAAGGAAGACTGGCTGCGGAACAAGGAGGAGAACGCGGACTGGGCACGGCGGTTCGTCGAGGTGATCGCCTCCGGTGCGGCGGCGGACAGCCCGGCGGCGATGGATCTGGCCGAGGAGCACCGGCAGTCGATCAGCCGCTGGTTCTACGAGTGCTCGTACGAGATCCACACCGGATTGGCCGATATGTACGTGGCGGACGAGCGGTTCACCGCGTACTTCGAGAAGATCAGGCCAGGGTCGGCCGCGTACCTGAGCGAGGCCATCCACGCCAACGCCATCACCCGCGCCTGAGGCGCGGCAGTCCCGGGGGTCACCAGTGTTCATCGTCGCCGGCAGTCTCTACGTCGATCCGGACCAGCGGGACGCCTACCTGGCCGACTGTGTCGACGTCGTCCGGCAGGCGCGCTCCGCGCCGGGCTGCGTCGACTTCGCGATCAGCGCCGACCTGGTCGAGGCAGGCCGGATCAACGTCTACGAACGCTGGGAGTCCGAGGGGCAGCTGCTCGACTTCCGGGGTTCCGGCCCCTCGGACGAGCAGTCGGTGACGATCCTCGGCGCGGAGGTGCACCGGTACCTGATCTCCGGCGTCGAGGCCCCCTGACCCGGACGCGTCCGGACGCGACCGCGCCCGGCCGCCCTCCGGGAACGGCCGGGCCGGACCAGCCCGAACGCCTGAACGCCGAACGCCGAACGCCGAACGCCGAACGCCGAACGCCCGAACGGCCCGCCGGGCCAGCGCCGGCGGGCCGAGTGGTCGAGGCAATGCCCAATGCCTCGTGGCGGAGGATCTCCGCGCCGGGCCTGTCGAGCTGATGTCGCAGACGATTCAGGGCCGTCTGGTCCCACACAGTGGCGCCGGATGCCGTCTGATGTCGCAGACGACTCAGCTCGACAGCGTCGTGGACCCTTTTCACCCGCGGGCCGGCTCGGCGACCACCACCGCCGCACGGAACGCGGATTCCCCGTTCAAGGCCGGATGACGAGGCCCTGGCGGACCCGGCGCAGGAAGTCGCGGATCAGCCCGGCGATCTCGTCGTGGCGGCCCCAGGTGACCAGCGTGGGCGGGCGGTGCTCGCGGAGGTAGCGCTGAAAGTCGGGGTAGACGTCGAGGTTGAACTGGTAGTCCCAGAAGAGCTGGAGCTGGATCTCGGCGTTGCCGGGTCGGTCGAGGCCGGCCTGGTCGAGGTGCCAGGTCTCCGGGGCGACGCGGTCCAGCCGGTCCGCCGGCACGCCGTGCGTGTACTGCCAGTGGGTGGCCTCGGCCGCCAGTAGCCTGCGGACCTCCGGCTCGTGGGCCGCCCGGTCCTTGGCGTGGGCGAAGAGCACGTCCCAGAACGGGGTGAACCCCTCGGTGTAGGCGTTCCCGCTCTGGGTGACCAGGGCGGTGACCCGCTCCGGGTGCCGGCTGGCAATGCGCAGGCCGATCGGGGCGCCGTAGTCGTGCAGGTAGAGCGCGAACCGGTCGATGCCGAGGGTGTCGAGCAGGCCGAGGGTGATCTCGGTGAGCCGCTCGAAGCTGTAGTCGAACTCGCCGACCGGCGGGGCGGCGGAGTTGCCGAAGCCGATGTGGTCGGGCGCGACGAGGTGGTACTCGTCGGGGCAAGGGGCTTTGACATGGACCACACGACGGCCGAGGGACGGCTGCTCGACGCGGCCGACACGCTCTTCTACGAGCGCGGCATCCAGGCGGTCGGGATGGACGCCATCCGGGCCGCCTCCGGCGTCTCGCTCAAGCGCACCTACCAGCTCTTCCCGTCCAAGGAACACCTGGTCGAGGCGGTGCTGCGCAGGCGGGACCAGGCCGTCCGGGACGCGCTGGAGGCGTACACCTTGGCGCGGTCGACCCCGACGGAGCGCGTGCTGGCGGTCTTCGACTACCTGCACGACTGGTTCGGCCAGCCCGACTACCGGGGCTGCGCCTTCATCAACTCCTTCGCCGAGCTGGGCGGCTCGTCGCCCAACGTGGTCGAGATCGTGCGTACCCACAAGCGGGCCTTCGCCGACCACCTCGCGGCGCTCGTGGTGGCGGCGGGCCGGCCGCCGCAGCTCGCCGCGCAGCTAGCCCTGCTGGCCAACGGCGCGATGGTCACCGCCGCCATCGCCGGCAGCGCCGCACCCGCCCGTGAGGCCCGCGCCGCCGCGAGCCGCCTGCTCGACGCGGAGCCGCCGAGCTGAGTCGGCTCGCGGGTCACTCCGGCGACAGGCCCGGGGCGAGGCGCCGCAGTGAGGTGAAGGTGGGGACCAACGCGTCGTACAGCTCGGAGAAGAGCGGCAGCAGTGCGGCGTACGTGGCGGCGGCGGCCGGATCGGGGTATGCCGTCGACTCGATGTGCACCAGTTCGGCGGCGACGTCGACGGAGGGGACCAGCCCCAACGCCTGCATGCCGAGCAGCGCCGCGCCGAAGCCGGAGCCCTCGTGCCCGGCGGGGAAGCGCACCGGCATGCCGAGCACGTCGGCGAGCATCTGCCGCCACAGCGGGCTGCGCGAGAAACCGCCGCCGGCCCGGATCTCCCGGACCTCGTTGCCGGCGCCCCGCACCGAGGCCAGCACCAGCGCCAACTGCTGGCAGACGCCCTCCATCGCGGCCCGGACCAGGTGCGCGCGGCGGTGCCCGTTGGTCAGCCCCACGTACGCGCCGCGCGGCAGCGCGCTCCAGTGCGGGGCGCGCTCGCTGAGCAGGTACGGCAGCATGATCAGACCGCCCGAGCCGGCCGGCGCCAGGGCGGCCAGCGCCAGCAACTCCTCCTCGGCGTCCTCGCCCAGCTCCGGGGCGAGCGCGTCGCCGGCCCACTCCAGCACGATGCCGCCGTTGTTGATCGCCCCGCCGACCACCCAGCGGTGCTCGGTCAGCGCGTAGCAGAACACCCCGCCGAGCGGGTCGACGCCGGGGCGTTCCACCATCACCCGCATCGCGCCGCTGGTGCCGATCGAGCAGGCCATCACGCCCGGTGCGACGGCGCCGAGCCCCAGGTTGGCCAGCGGGCCGTCCCCGGCGCCGACGACCACCCTGGTGTCCCGGGGCAGCCCGGTCGCCGCGGCGGCCTCGGCGGTGAGGCCGGGCAGCACGGTGGTGGTGGGCACCAGCTCCGGCAGCTGCTCCGCGGTGATCCCGGCGATGCCGAGCGCCTCGGCGTCCCAGGAGAGCCGGCTGAGGTCCATCAGCCCGGTGGCGGAGGCGACCGAGTGGTCGGTCACCAGCGCGTCGCACAGCCGCAGCAGCACCCAGTCCTTGATGCCCACCCAGTACGCCACCTGACCGAACAGCACCGGCTCCTGGTCGGCGAACCAGAGCAGCTTGGACAGCGGCGCCATCGGGTGCACCGGGGTGCCGGTGCGGCGGTGCAACGCCAGCCCGGACGGGGCCGCCCGCAACCGCTCGGCCTGGCGGGTGGCTCGCGAGTCTGCCCAGGTGATCGACGGGGTGAGCGGGTGGCCGTCACGGTCCAGCCCGATCAGGCTGTGCATCGCCGTGCCGAAGGACAACCCGGCGACGGGCCGGTCCAGCTCCGCCACGACCGTGCGGAGCGACTCCAGCACCGCCGCGTGGATGTGCCGGGCGTCCTGCTCGGCGTAGCCGGGCTGGGGCTCGTCGAGCGGATAGCCGACCGAGTGGTGGGCGAGCTGGCCGCCGTCCACGTCGTACCCGGCCGCCTTGGTGCTGGTGGTGCCGATGTCGACGCCGATCACCACCGGGCGGAACGCGTCGCCCACCGGTCCCACCCCCTAGCTGGCCTCGGGTGCCGCCGACGTTACCCAGCGTCCGGCCGGCCCGTAGGGGGAACAACCCGTTTCCCGCTCGGGTCTTCCTCGGCGCGTCCGCGTCCGGCGAGAATGCCGGTCGATGTGAACACTTCACATTCCCACCCGACGGGAGGAAGTCCCGATGAGGCCAAAGCCGATCTGTGCGGTGGTCACCACCCTCGCCACGGTCGTCACCACAGTGGTCACCGGTGTTCCGCCGGCCGCCGCGCAGCACCGTGACGGCGGCTACTCGGCGGAGATCCGGCGGGCGTCGTACGGCGTCCCGCACATCACCGCCCGATCCTTCGCCAGCCTCGGCTTCGGCGTCGGCCACGTCCAGGCCGAGGACAACATCTGTGTCATCGCGGAGAAGGTCGTCACCGTCAACGCCGAGCGGTCCCGCTACTTCGGGGCGACGAGCCCCACGGACGCGAACGTGCGCAGCGACCTGTTCTTCCGCAAGGCGATCGACGACGGCACGGCGGAGCGACTGCTGCGCGGGCCCCGCGACGGCGTGCACTCCCCGTCGAACGAGATCCGCGACCAGATCCGCGGCTTCGTCGCCGGCTACAACAACTACCTGCGCCACACCGGTGCGGCGAACCTCACCGACCCGGCCTGCCGGGGCAAGCCGTGGGTGCGTCCGCTGACCGAACTGGACATGTGGCGTACGAGCTGGGCCAGCATGGTGCGGGCCAGCTCCCGGGCGGTGCTCGACGGGATCGTCGCCGCCGCTCCGCCCACGGCCACCGGCCCGGCCGCCGTCCTGGACGCGCCGGGCGCCGCAGCGGTCGTCGCGGCCCGTGACGGCGCGCCCGCCGGCGTCGGCAGCAACGCATACGGGCTGGGCGCACAGGCCACCACGCACGGCGGCGGGATGGTGCTGGCCAACCCGCACTTCCCGTGGGAGGGGGCGGAACGCTTCTACCGGATGCACCTGAAGGTCCCCGGCCGCTACGACGTGGAGGGCGCGGCGCTGGTCGGCGACCCGATCATCGAGATCGGGCACAACCAGACCCTCGCCTGGAGCCACACCGTCTCCACCGCCCGCCGCTTCGTCTGGCACCGCCTCGCGCTGGTGCCCGGCGACCCCACCTCGTACTACGTCGACGGCCGGGCCCGGAAGATGACCACCCGCACGGTCACCGTCCGGGTGCCCGCCCCGGGTGGCGGCACCGTGCCGGTCAGCCGCACCTTCCACGACACCCACTTCGGCCCGGTGGTCGTGGTCCCCGGCACTTTCGACTGGACCGCCACCGCCGCGTACGCGATCACCGACGTCAACGCGACAAACAACCGCGCCTTCGACGGCTGGCTCCAGATGGGCCGGGCGAAGACGGTCCGTGAGCTGAAGCAGGTTCTCGACCGGTACCAGTTCCTGCCCTGGGTGAACGTGATCGCCGCCGACGCCCGTGGTGACGCGCTCTACGCCGACCACTCGGTGGTGCCCCGGGTCACCGACGAGTTGGCCGCCGCCTGCATTCCCGCGCCGTTCCAGCCGCTCTACGCCGCCAGCGGGCAGGCCGTCCTCGACGGCTCCCGGTCGGCCTGCGCGCTGGGCCGCGACCGGGACGCGGCGGTGCCCGGCATCCTCGGCCCGGCCAACCTTCCGGTGGCGATCCGTGCCGACTACGTGACCAACTCCAACGACAGCCACTGGCTGGCCAACCCGGAGGCGCCGCTGGAGGGCTTCCCGCGGATCATCGGCACCGAGCGCACCGAGCGCAGCCTGCGTACCCGGCTCGGCGTGGAGCAGGTGCGGGAGCGGCTCGCCGGCACCGACGGGCTGCCCGGACGGCGTTACACCACGTCCCGGCTCTGGCAGACGGTCTTCGGCAACCGCGCGTACGGCGGCGAGTTGTTCCGCGACGACCTGGTGGCGCTCTGCGCGGCGAATCCCACCGCGACCGCCTCGGACGGGACGACCGTCGACCTGCGCGGGGCCTGCACGGCGCTGAGGGGCTGGGACCTGCGCGTGGACCTGGACAGCCGGGGCGCGCACCTGTTCACCGAGTTCGTCCTGTCGGGCGGCGTCCGGTTCGCCGACGCGTTCGACGCCGCCGACCCGGTGCACACCCCGAACCGGCTGAACACCGCCGACCCGCGGGTGCTCACCGCGTTGGCCGACGCGGTCCGCAAGCTCGCCGGCATCCCGCTCGACGCGCGCCTGGGCGACGTCCAGACCGAACCGCGTGGCGACCGGCGTATCCCGATCCACGGCGGACGCGCCGAGGCCGGCGTGTTCAACATGATCATCAGTCCGCTGGCGCCCGGCGTCGGCTACCGGAAGGTGGTGCACGGCTCGTCCTTCGTGATGGCCGTGGAGTTGGGCCGCAACGGTCCCTCGGGGCGGCAGATCCTGACCTACTCCCAGTCGGCCAACCCGAACTCGCCCTGGTACGGCGACCAGACCCGGCTCTACTCGGGCAAGGGCTGGGACACCGTGAAGTACACGGAGGCGCAGATCAAGGCCGACCCGAACCTGCGCACCTACCGGGTGGGGGAGGGCCGCCGCCACTGACCCGCCGTCCGTCGCGCCCGTCCGGTCACCGAGACTGGGCGGGCGCGACCGCGTTCGCGGCTTCGCGGTTCGGGGTTGTGCGCCTCGACGTGATTGCGGGGCGTGGGGTGGTTGCGGGCCACGCCCCGTCGGTGCCCACTCTCGCGTCCGCCCGCCGGCCTTCTTCCAGATCTTGGCAAAAAACGGCCCCCCGAGGGGACGTTTCGTACCAAGATCTCCACCGCTCCCCCGACGTGCCGTTGGACACGCCTGACGTGCCGTGGGGACATGCCCCGTGGGCCGTCGACACGCCCGAGGACGTGAACCGACGCGATGAAATCCGCCTATCGTTCGATTTGGTCCGCCGATCGGCCATTTTGCCCGTTCCGGCGTGTCCCTGCCGCACGCCGCCGCAGTTGACACCGGTGACACCCCGGTTGGTGGCCTGCGCGGCGAAGGAGTCGGCGTGGCAAAGACTGATTCGACGGGTTCCACATGGCGTTACCGGTGGGTGCACCGGCAGAACGAACGGCGGCGGCGGGAGTTCCGTAGCGCCGACCAGGCATGGCGACGACGCGACGACGAGCTGCGCCGCCTGCGTACTCTCGCCGAGGAGTTCCAGGGCTCGGCGGCGGCGGGCGCCGGCCTGCCCGTGGAGCTCGCACCCGACGAGATGGTGTTCTGGGTGCTTCCGGCCGCGCAGCTGGTGGAGGTCCGACACACCACCGTGCTGCCCGCGCCCGACCTGACGATCACTCCGGCCACCGCGCCGCTGCGACCCCGCAGGCCCGACGGCATCCGGGTCGCCGACGCGGGCATGGCGGTGATCACCAACCGCCGGCTGGTGCTGCTCGGCGGTCGCGGCCGGCGCGACTGGTCGTACGGGAAGATGACCGGTCTGGCCCATGACCCGCACGCGCCGGTCACCCTGATGCAGGTGCTGGACCGGCGGCGCACCTCCGGCCTGATGCTCCCCGCCGATGTCGCCGCCGACTTCCGGTTCAAGCTGACCCTGGCCTTTGCCGACGCCATCGAGCAGCGCGGCGCGGTGCTCGACCAGCTCGACGAGGTGATCGCCGAGCACGCGCAGCTCAAGCCGTTCCGGCCGCAGATCGCCACCCCCGCGCAGGCCCGGCCCTTCGCGTTCGTGCCCGGCGGCCGGCGCACCGTGGCCGTCGCCGCCGGCATCGCCCTGCTGGTGCCCGCCGCGCTGCTGGACACCGACCCGTCCGACCCGACCGGCCCCGAGGTCGCCGTCGCCGCCACCCCCGCGCCGGGCGCCTCGGCCGCCCCGGCGCCGGATGCCTCGGCCGCCCCGCCGGTCGCCCTCCCGGCCGCGCCGGCAAAGGTGCCGCCGGTCGCGTCGAAGCCGCTACGCGGCACCGCGACGCCCTCGCCGACACCCGCCCGGGATCGGTTCTGCGGCGCCCCCACCAACCCGATGGGGTACGACTTCTGCGGCGGCGAGCGCATCCGTAGGCCGGCCGTCGAGATCTGCGACTGGTTCGACTGCGCGCCCGAGTTCTGGGCCGGCCGGGGCTACCTGGTGCAGTGCCGCGACGGCTCGGTGAGCCTGACCGGCGGGCGGCGGGACGCCTGCGCCGTGCACGACGGGGTGCGCCGCACGGTCTGGAACTGACCCGCGCCCTGCCCCGTCGCGTGGGCGGGACACCCCGACCGCCGTCCAGGGCTTCGGGGGTGGCGCGGCCGTCGCATGATGTTCTCCGTGATCAACCTGAAGGGCGACCGGCGTCGCAAGAAGAAGAGCCGCTTCGACAACTGCGACGCGTGCAACTGCGACGTGCCCTGCTGTGAGCTGGGGCTCTTCTCGACACTGCTCACTCTGGGGGCGCTGCTCGCCCGGCTCGTGGCACCCGGTCGGGCCTCGACGCCGCTGAGCGCCGCCGCCGGGCGGGCGCCGCTGGCGGACCGGGCCGGGCGGGCCGCGATTCTCGGCTACCGGCGTTGGCTGTCGCACCGCTGGCCGGGGCAGTGCCGCTACACCCCGACGTGCAGCGCGTACGGGCTGGCCGCCGTGGAGCGGTACGGGCTGGCCGTCGGCGGGCGGTTGGCCGCCGACCGGCTGCGCCGCTGCCGCTCCGACGTGCCGCGCGGCACCCACGACCCGGTGCGCTGACCGGCCGTCGCAACGCCCTGAGCTGCTTGGATGCCTCCGCCAGCGCGTCCGGATCGGTCATGATGGGGGCATGGAGATCCGCTCCGACGACGGCGCCCGGGTGAGGATCCGGCCGGTGGGCTACCAGCCCGGGGTCGAGCCGCCCGACGACCCGGACGAGGCGGCGGAGTGGGACGACTGGCTGCTCGTCGAGACTGACGCCCGCACCGCCGACGGGCAGGCCTGGTCGCACTTCACACCCTGCCTGACGGTGTCCGAGGCGTACGCGCTGGCGGGCTGGCTGCGGCAGCAGGCCGAGACGACCGGCGACCCGGCGGCGGCCTCGGCGGTGGTGCGCTTCACCGAGCCCAACCTGGCCTTCCGCGCCCGGGTGCTGCGGCGCCGCCGGCTGGCGCTGACCGTCGAGTTCTCATACGAGTCGCTGCCGCCGTGGCTGCCGCGTCGGCCGCTCACCGCCGTCTACCCGCTGACGCTCACCGTCTCCGCCGACGCTCTCTTCCTGGCCGCGGAGCAGTGGGCGCGGGAGGCCGACGCGTATCCCCGCCGGGCGACCGCCTGACGGCGGCACGTCACTGCGGCGGGGTGAGATCGGGGACGGTGAGTGAGCCGGCCTGGAAGAAGACGGTCTCCTCGATCTCCTGGCCGTGCCAGCCGAGCCGCTCCAGACTCGACCGTTCGCCGTCACCGTAACGCCGAGGCCCGACATGCCAGCGGCTCAGCCGTGGCCTGCCATCCGGTCGGCGAGGCGACGCAGCGCGGGGGCGGCGGCGAGCAGCGCCGCCCGGTCCGGGTCGTCCAGCCCGGCCAGCGCGGCGCCGAGCAGGTCGCACCGGTGCCGCCCGTACGCGGCCATCCGCTCCCGGGCCGCGTCGGTCAGCTCCAGCCGGACGGTGCGCCGGTCGGCCGGGTCCCGCTCCCGGTGCAGCAGGCCGGCGGCGGTCAGCTCGCCGACGAGGGTGCTGATCGTGTTCGGCGCGGTGCCGAGCCGCTCGGCGGCCTCGCGGACGCCGATTCCCGGCCACCGCTGCACCAGTCGCAGCACCTCCACCTGGGCGTCCGGCAGGGCGGTGCGACCGACCCGCTGGGTGGCAGCCCGGCGTAGCAGCCGGTGCAGGTCGCCGAGTGCCCCGCCGAGCTGGTCGACCGTCTCGTCCGTCACAGTCAGGCCTTCCGTCGGCGCGATAGCTCTGTAGTCAGAGCTATCGTAACCGGGCCGAGCCGTCAGTGAGGGGACCACCATGCCGCACGCCACCGCGCCGCCCGTGCAAGCGGACGAGCGCGTCGCCGCGCCCACCGGGCGGGCCGCCATCGTGCTGCTGGCGCTGCTCGGCACGCTCACCGCGTTCGGGCCGCTCTCCCTGGACACCTACCTGCCGGCGTTCCCGGAGATGACCCGTGACCTGTCCGCCAGCCAGGCGCAGATCCAGCTCTCGCTGACCACCTGCCTCATCGGCATGGCCCTCGGCCAGTTCGTCACCGGCCCGCTCAGCGACCGCTTCGGGCGGCGCCGGCCCGTGCTGGTGGGCGTGTGCGCGTACACCCTGTTGTCGTTGCTCTGCGCGGCCGTGCCGTCGGCCGAGACCCTGGCCGCCGCGCGGCTCGCGCAGGGCTTCGCCGGCGGCATGGGCGTGGTCGTCGCCCGCGCCGTCGTCCGCGACCTATACGCCGGCCGGGAGGCCGCGAAGTACTTCTCCCGGCTCACCCTGGTCTTCGGCATCGCCCCGATGGTCGCGCCCGCCTTCGGCAGCCTGGTGCTGCGCTTCGGCGACTGGCGTGCCGTCTTCGTCGCCCTCGCGGTGATCGGCGCGCTGCTCGCCGCCGCCGTCGCGTGGCGGCTGCCGGAGACGCTGCCCGCCTCGCGGCGCAGCACCGGCGGCCTCTCCGCCACGGCCGCCGCCGGCCGCTTGCTCCTCACCGACCGGATCTTCCTGGGGTACGCGTTGGCGCAGGGCCTCGCCTTCGCCGCGCTGTTCGCCTACATCTCCGGGTCGTCCTTCGTCTTCCAGGACGTCTTCGGTGTCTCGGCCGGCGCGTTCAGCCTCATCTTCGGCGTCAACGCGCTCGCCCTGGTCGCCGCCGGCCAGCTCAACGCCCGCCTGCTGGACCGCTTCGAGCCCCGCCAACTGCTGTTGTGGCCGCTGGGTGTCGGGGTGCTGGCCGCCGCCGCCCTGCTCGCGGGCGCGCTGCTCGGCAGCCTGCCACTGGTGGCGGTGGCGTTGTTCGTCTTCGTCGGGTCGCTCGGCATGGTGATGCCGAACGGCACCGCGCTCGCCCTGGACCGGCATCCCGCCCACGCCGGTACGGCCGCCGCCCTGCTCGGCACGATCCAGTCGCTGGTGGGTGCGATGGCCGCGCCGCTGGTCGGGCTGGGCGGCGAGGGCAGCGCCGTCCCGATGGCCGTGGTGGTCGCCGGGGCGGCGGTCGCGTCCCTCGCCGTCGTCGGCACCCTGGCCCGCACCCGCCGGCCCTGACCGCCGTCGCAGCCCGGTCCGGCGGGTCAGGCCCGGTGGTAGAGGTGGCGTGGCTACCGGCTCAGATCCGGCGTCGCCGCGCCGGTCAGCCACAGTTCCCCGGCGTTCGCCCGGGCGTGACCGGCGAGGATCTCCCGTGCCTCGTCGGGGTCGCGGCGCGCCGCCGCGATCACCGTGGCCACCCGCCCGGCGGCCTCCTCGACCCAGTCCAGGGGCTGCGGGTCATGACGGTTCTGCTCGGCGGCCCGCTCGGCGTACCCGGCGGCCACCTCGGCGGCCGGCAGGTCACCCAGCAGCAGACTGGTGTACGCCAGCTCCTCGTCGAGCAGGACGTCGATCCACTCCTGCCCCGGGTCGAGGTCGGCCAACCGTTCCCGCAGGTGCGACAGGTAACCGTCGAGCGTCCCGTACCGGTCGAAGAACGGCACGGCGCGCGAGACGATCGTGTCCACCACCTGCGTGGCGATCGGCCCGTAGCCGGCCAGCGTGCCTGGCGCCTCCCAGCGGCCCAGCCGGAACCCACAGGTGTAACTCTCCGGCTCTGGCTCGGCCAGCAGCTGCACCTGCGCGTGCAGGAAGAACGCCGGCCCGTGCGCCGAGGGCTGCGGCACGACCCGCGCGGCCGTCCAGCCGACCGGTACGCGGACGAGCGAGTCGCCGGCCAGCTCCCACCCGTCGCCCAGTGCCGGGATCACGTGGCGCCGCAGCGTCTCGATCCACACCTGCGTGTCCATCGGTCAGCACCGTACCTCGAACACCGGTAGCTGCCTGTTGCGGTACTGCGCCGGCAGGTTGCGGTGAAGCTTGTCGTACCAGTCCTGTTTGAGTCCCTCATCGCCCGTCTTGAGATCGAGGAAGAACTCGGGCTTCAGCGGGTCGGCGCCCACCACGACGTCGGCACGCGCACTGCCGGCGGGCCAGACCTTGCGCCCGAAGTAGGGGTTGTAGCGCATCGGCGCGAGGCGGCCCCGCAGGTAGGAGACCTCGCTGTGCAGGTTGCCGCCCTCGGCCTCGATCAGCTCGGCGAGCCGGCTGTGCACGGCCGTACCCCACGTGGCGGCCGTGTGGTGGGGCTGCCGGGCGACCTCCCGGCAGGCCTGTTTCGCGAGCTGCTCCACCCGGGCCTTCGCCTGCTGCTGGGCGGGCGTCAGGCTGGGCGAGGTCGCGGTGGGGAAGACCATCGCGCTGCGGGTGGCCTGGGGCCTGGCGGTGGCTGTCGGGGCGTTCGGCGCCGTGCCGGCCGGAGCGGGCGTGGGTGTGGCCCGAAGCCGCCGGTTGCGGATGAGTTCCCTGGCCAGGTCGTCGGCGAGCGCCTTGATGTCGGCCTGGACGACCGCCCGGGCGACCGTCGAGGCCTGCGCGCGGACCGTGTGGACTTTGGGGTTGCGTGACGGCGGGATGCGGTAGCGGGCGAAACAGGAAGTGGTGACGCTGCCGTTGGGCCGCATGCTCTTCGTCGTGGTGCAGGTGGCGACCGGGCGGCCGTCCAGCGTCATCGAGGTGGTGATGGACGCGGTGACCGGTCTGTCGACCGACAGGTAGGGCGAGGTCGACGTCACCCGGTTCGACAGGGTCACGTTGGCCCGGCACCCGTTGACCGTGCAGGGGGAGAGCGTGATCGCGCCGTTGAGTGTGAAGCTGACCTGGGAGTCGACCGCGTTGCGCAGCTCCTGGACGCGGGCGGTCAGGGTGCGGAAGAACTCCTCGGTCTCCTCCGGGGTGAGTCGCCCGAAGTTCAACTCGAACTCGTCGTCGGCCTGCGTGCCCCGGGTGATCAGCCGTACGCGGCCCGACCGGTGGTCGTTGCGGGTGCCGGTGACCTGCGGGCCGGTGTCCGCCCGGGCCGCCACCCGGACGACCTGCCTCGGCTCGGTGGTGGTCACGTGGATCTCCAGCCCGCCCACGTCGACGACCTGCACCGGCACACCGTCGATCGTCGTGGTCGGGCCGGGGACCGGCAGGTCGGTGGTGCCGTCGCCGGCCAGCACCTCGGCCAGGGTCGACGGTGCCAACGAGTCGCCGAGGTCGAAGCCGAAGTGGTCGTCGGCGACCTGCACCCACTGCCGGCCGTACTCCTTGACGACGTCGGCCCGCACGCCCATGCCCCGCCAGTAGGCGGCGGCGGCCCTGACGAAGGTGCGTTCCCCGGTGTCCAGTGCCTGGATCCGCTGACCGTTCACGTCGAGCCGCGCCAGCGTCGAGCCCTCGGTGGTGACCTGGGCGTCGAGGGTGATCCGGTCACCGCCGTCGCCGGTGAACCAGCCGGTGTAGCGCGCGCCGGGCACGCCCGACACCGTCACCGCCGCGGCGGCCAGGTCGTTGGCCGCGGCCACCTGCCGTGCGACGTGCGGGTCGAGGGGCGGCGTGTCGGGCTCGTCGCCGACGGTGTGGACCAGGAAGACGCCGAGCAGCGCGCAGACCAGCAGCAGCGCGAAGGCACCGCCACCGAGGCCGACGAAGAGCGCGGTGTGGCTGCGACGCGGCGGTGGCGGTGGCGGGAAGCCCGGGTGCGGCGGGGGCTGGGCAGGGAAACCCGGGTACGGCGGGGGTGTGGTGGCGCGCAGCGGCGCGCCCACCCACGGCTGCCCCGGCCCGGACCCCTGCCAGGGCTGCGGTGGCACAGGCGGCGCGGCGTGGTGGGGCGGCAGCGGCGGACCCGGTGGTGGGCCGGTCTGCGCAGGTGGCGGCGGGAACGCCGGTGCGTGCGGAAGGTGCCCCGGTTGCTGCTCTGGCTGCGCGTCGTCGGCCGCTGCGCCCTGGACCATGATGTCTCCCCGTGAGGTGACCGGCACCGTCGGTGAGGATCCTATGTCCTCGGTGCAAGGAGGCGCAGGCCCGGACGGCGCCGGTGCGGGGCGTCGGTCGACGCTTCCCCGCTTCCCCGCTTCCCCGCTTCCACGCTTCTTCCACTGTGCTTCCACGCCGCACCGCGATCGTTGACGGCAACGCGGGACGGATGCGCCGCAACGCACCTGTCCCGACCCACCGTCCAGCGGCCGGACCGTGGGGGCCCGGGCGGCGTTCCTCCAACTGGGACACCGGCACCGGCGCCACCACAGACGGGGGCCAGCCGCTGGACAGGAGAACGGGGAGGAATCAAGATCATGAACATCGAAGTCGCCGGCGAGTCAGGCCGGGGAGATGCGCGGCGGATGACCAGAAGTGCGGGGCTACGCGGCCTCGCCATGGCGGTCGTCGCGACGACGGCGCTGTCCCTGCCGATCGCCCCGGCCAGCGCGGCCAACCCCACCAGGGAGGTTCCGGCAGCCGCCGCGGCGGCGGTCCCCATCGCCGCCTCGGAGGTGCGGAACTACGCCTGGTTCAACCAGAAGACCGACAGCGACATGCACGGCGGACTCGTCGGTCACGTCAGCCGGCTCATCAACGCCGCCCCGGCTGGGGCGACGCTCTCCCTCACCCTCTACTTCTTCAACCGGCAGGAGATCGTCGACGCCCTGCGCGGTGCCGCCGCCCGGGGCGTACGGGTGCGGATCGTCATCAACGGCAGCCAGGTCGGGACCGCCCACCACACGGCGCTCAAGTCGATCCCCAACGTCCGGCTCGTGACGTGCGGCGAGCGGCGCTCCGACGGGCAGTCCACCCGTGGCTGCGTGAGCACCCGTACGGGTGCGGCGCCGCTGAACAACCCGCCGCTGCTGCACGACAAGTTCATGACCATCTCCAGCGTGCGACTGGCGGGCGGTGGAACGGCGCGCAACGTCCTCTACGTCTCCTCGGCGAACCTCGACCACTACCGGGCCTACGAGAACGCCCTGACCATCAGCCACGCCGGCCTGTACAACACCTACCTCGGCTACTTCAACGACCTCATGCGGTACGGCAGTTCCGGCCGGACCAGCCCCAACTACGGCCGGACCACGACGGTGGGTACGCACCGCGTCTACACCTTCCCCCGCCGGGAAGCCGCCGGGCGGACGCCGGGCAGCGCGAGCAACGACCCGATCGTCAGCCTGTTGAAGTCGACCAACTGCTCCGGAGGGACCCGCATCGACCTGGCGAACTTCCGGATCCAGCGGGCGGCCGTGGTGAAGGAGCTGAAGGCCGCGCGGAGCCGGGGCTGCCAGGTCCGGATCGTCACCGGCGCCACCTCGGGCCGGCCGCACGACGCCGGACCGCCGATGAAGGCGCTGGTGGATCTCGCCCGTGCGATGCCGGTCCACCTGTGCGGCTACACCGACGCCGGTGGCATCCCGATGCACGAGAAGTTCATGATCATCCGTCGGGGCGGTCAGTCGACGCTCTACACGGGCAGCCACAACCTCACCTACCGGGCGCTGCGGCAGAACGACGAGAACATCCTGGCGCTGCGCAACCACCCGCTCGCCGCGCCGTTCCAACAGCGCTTCGAGCAGCACCACAGCACCTGCCTGCCCTACCAGCCGCCGGCCAACGCCGGATCCACCATCGACGGCGAGGACGCCGGCTGAGCACCTCGCGATCCGGGGGCTGGCCCGACCGGGCCAGCCCCCGGGGCTCACGGCGCGGCCGTCTCCTCCAGCAGCGCGCGGACCTGCTCGGCGTCCGGATGGTCGAGGCCGGTGAAGATGTCCAGCGCCTGCCGCCACGACTCCCGGGCGGCGCCGAGGTCGCCCCCACCGTGCTGGGCCTCGCCCAGGTTGCGCAGGGTGACCGCCTCGTTCATCCGGTCGCCGAGCCCCCGGTAGAGCCCGAGGGCCCGCTGGTAACAGGCCAGCGCCTCGCGGAGGTCGACCTGGCGGTAGGTGTACCCGAGGCTGTCCAGGGCCCCCGCCATGCCGACCGGATCGTCGAGACGGTCCAGCAGCGCCAGCGAGCGACGGCAGTGCTCGATCGCCTGCCTGTGGTCGCCGAGCAGCGCGTGGCACCAGCCCACCGAGTTGTGCGTGTTGGCCACCCCCCGCTCGTGACCGGAGCGCCGGAACAGCTCCAGCGCCCGCAGGTCGTGCCGCAGCGCGTCGCCGATGTCGCCCCGCTGCTCGCACAGCCAGCCGAGGCTGCGGCAGGTGAACCCCTGCCCCACGAGGTCACCGAGCCGGCCGAACAGGTCCAGCGCCCGCCCGTAGTGCTCCCGCGCCGCGTCGAAGTCGCGCAACCGCACGTGGGCGCCGCCCAGAATCCGGTACGCCTCCGCCTCGGCCGCCCGGTCGCCCTGCCGCCGCGCCGCGGCCACCGAGGACTCCCCGACCCGCACCCAGTCCAGCCAGTGACCCCGGCGGGCGAAGAAGTTGGCCGAGGCCCAGGCGAGCCGCCACACATGCCCGTCCAGGCCGGAGCGTTCGGCCCGGTCCAGCGCGGCGAGCAGCACCCGATGCTCGGCGGTGAACCACCCCAGGGCCGCCTCCCGGTCCGCGAACACCTCCGGCCGTACGCCCGCGCCGGCCGCGGGCGGTTCCAGCGGATCCCGGTGCGGCCAGAGCAGCCGGTCGGCACCCACCGCCGTGTGCAGGCAGTGGTCCAGCACCCGGCGCAGCGCCGAGGGCCGCTCACCGTCGCCGGCCGGGGTCAGCTCGTCGGCGTACGCGCGCAGCAGGTCGTGCAGCGCGTACCGGCCCGGGACGTGCTCGACGACCAGGTGCGCCGCCGCCAGGTCCCGCACCGCCACCCGTACCGCCTCGACGGGCGACCCGGCGAGGCTGGCCGCGGCCTCGACCGTGACGTCCGGGCCGGGGTGCAGCGCCAACAGCCGGAACAGCCGGGCCGACGGCGGCGACAGCGCGTGGTACGACCACGAGAAGACCGCCCGGACGTCGGTGTCGCCCACGGCGAACGCGTCGAGGCCGCCACCACCCGTGCGCAACTCCCCGGCGAGCGCGTCCAGGGCGAACTCGGGATGGCTCGCCGCGCGGGCCGCCACGATGGCCAACGCCAGCGGCAGGCGCCCGCACGCGTCGATGATCTGCTCGACCGTCGCCGCCTCGCCGGCCAGCCGTGCCATGCCCACCCGGCGGCCGAGCAGCTCGCGGGACTCACCCGTGGTGAGCGGGTCGAGCCGCAGCGGCCGAGCGCCCTCGGCGACCACCAGGCCGGAAAGCTGGTTGCGGCTGACCACCACCGTGGCGCAGCCGGCCGCACCCGGCAGCAGCGGGCGGGCCTGCTCCACCTCGCGGACGTTGTCGACCACGACGAGGATCCGCCGGCCGGCGAGCAGGCTGCGGTAGAGCCCGGTCTGTGCCTCCAGGGTCGCCGGCACCCGGTCGGGCGGCACGGCGAGCGCGTCGAGGAAGCCGCGCACCGCCTCGCCCGGGTCGGTCGGCGTGCCCACCGGGTCGTAGCCGCGCATGTCCACGTACAACTGGCCGTCCGGGAAGTCGTCGCGCACGCTGTGAGCCAGGCGTGCCGCGAAAAGGGTCTTGCCCACGCCGGCCAGCCCGCTGACCAGGACGGTCGGGGAACCGTCCGGTGCGGCGAGCAGGAGCCGCCGGGCCGCGGCGAGTTCCCCGGCGCGGCCGACGAACTGCGGTGGGTCGGGCGGCAGCAGGCACGGCAGGGCCGGCTTCACGTGCTCCGCCGGCCCGCGCGGCGACGGCACCCGGCGACGGAGGATGTCCCGCTGGAGGGCCTGCAACTCCGGCGCGTCGAGCCCCCGTTCCCCCAGCAGCACGAGGCCCTCCCGACACACCTCGGCCGCCTCGTCGACCCGCTGCTCGGCGTAGAGCGCCAGCGCGAGCAACCGGCGCACCCCCTCGTCGTACGGGTCGTCGAGGAGGGCCCCGGAGAGCTGGGTGACCGCCTCGGCGTACCGCCCGAGCGCGGCGAGCCCTTCCGCGCAGTCACGTCGCGCCGCCCGGCGTACCGCCTCCAGCCGCGCGACCCTCGGCCGCACGAACGGACGGTCGGCCACGTCGGCGAAGGCCGGGCCACGCCACAGTGCCAGCGCGCCCTGGAGCCGCGCCACGCCCCGCGCGGTCAGGTCGTTCTCGCCGGCCGAGACGAGCTGGCGGCCCTCCGCGCACCAACGCTCGAAGCGGTGCGCGTCGACGGCGTCGTCCGGCAGGTCGAGGCGGTACGCGACACCACTTCCCGATCCGACCGTCCGCACCACCGGCTCGCCCCCGGTCCGTAGCGCCCGGCGCAGGTGGGACACGTGACTCCGGAGCGTCGCCCGGGCGCCCGCCGGTGACGTCGCGCCCCACATCAGCTCGACGACCCGGGACGCCGGCACCGCCGAACCCGCCTCGACCAGGAGGATCGCGAGCAGCTCCACCAGCTTCGGCCCCAGCCGTACGGGCCGGTCGCCGTCGGACACCTGCACCGGACCGAGCACGCTGATGCGCAACACCCAGGACTCACGCTCCCGTCGTCGTGTCCCGACCTACCGTAGTGGTCGATGTCATGACCATGCGCGGCGTCCCGGATGACGGTCGGCGTGAGTCAGGAGACCATCACGGTGTCGCGTAGACCGGGCGCCTCGGCGCCGCCGTGCGACTACGCTGGACCTTGTCAAGATCATCTGACGGAAGCTGATCCGACTGTGAGACGCCGCGCCCTGCTCGCCCTCGCCCTCACCCTCGCGACGGCCGGATGCACGCGGCACGAGACCACACCCACCCCGGAGGCCACCGTGACCACATCCGCGGACCAGGACCTGCTCGCCGCCGCGAGCGCCGGCGACCCGAAGACGGTACGCGAGGCGCTGGCCGCCGGCGCCGACATCGAGGCCCGCGACGCCCGACGGCGTACGCCGCTGCTGCTGGCCGCCGCGAACGACCATGTCGAGGCCGCCCGGGTGCTGGTCGAGGCGGGCGCGGACCCGGACGCGCTCGACGACCAGCACGACACCCCGTGGCTGGTGACCGGCGTGACCGGCAGCGTCGCGATGCTGGAGGTGCTGCTGCCCGCCGGGCCGGACCTGACGATCGTGAACCGGTACGGCGGCATCTCCGTCATCCCCGCCAGCGAACGTGGCCACGTCGACTACGTCCGACGGGTCGTCCACACCGGCATCGACGTCAACCACGTCAACAACCTCGGCTGGACCGCCCTGCTGGAGTGCGTGATCCTCGGCGACGGCAGCAGGCCGTACCAGCAGATCGCGGAGATCCTCGTGGCCGCCGGCGCGCGCGTCCAGCAGCCCGACCGGGACGGCGTCGACGCGCTGGAGCACGCCCGCCAGCGCGGGTACGCCGAGATCGTCGCCACCCTCTCCCGCTGACCGGCGGTGCTCCCGGCCACCCTCTTGCGCTGACTGGCGGTGCTTCCGGCCACTGGCCGCGCTGACCGGCGGTCCTTCCGGAACCGGCTTAACCGGTCGCCGAGGTTCACGGGTCGCCGGTAGCGTGCCGGCGTGCCCCGCTCCGTGACCCTCGTCCTGGTCGATGCCGCCGGCGCCCCGCTGGGCGCACTACCGCCGTTCGACGTGCCGTCGCCCTGGTGGCAGGAGGTCGCCCCGGTCGTGGCCGAGGCCCGCCGGCGGTACGGCATCGAGGTGGCCGTGCTCCGCCTGCTGACCGGTGCCCGGCCGCAGCCGGCGGGCGGCAGTGCCAGGCCGCAGCCGGCGGGCGGCGCGGTGACGTACCTCGGACAGGTCGACGAGCTGCCCGCGACGCCGCTCGTCCCGGCGGAGGTCGACCTGTCGGCGGACCCGCTGCGCGCCGCCTACGCCGAGCCCGGCGGCCCGGCGCGCAGCCTCGCCTGGGCGACGGGGGAGCTGCGGCGGCTCGGCCGGCCGGCGGAGACGATCACCCAGCAGCGCACCTGGAACCTGTCGGCGATCTGGCGGCTCGACGGCCCTGGCGGCACGGCCTGGCTGAAGCAGGTGCCGGTGTTCTTCCGGCACGAGGCCGCCGTGCTGCGCTGGCTCGGCCGCGCCGTGCCGGGGAAGACGCCGACGCTGCTCGCCGACGACGGCGACGGCCGGATGCTGCTCGACCACGTGCCTGGGGAGGACCGCTACGGGGCGCCCGTCGAGGAGCGGCTGGCGATGGCCGCCGACTACCACCCGGTGCAGGTACGGTCCGTCCCGGACGTGGCGGAACTGGTCGCGGCGGGCGTGCCCGACCTGCGCGGCCCCGCCCTGCCGGGCTGGATCCGTTCCCGGCTGGCCGGTTCCTCCGCCGTGGAATTCCTGCTGGCGGGGCTGGCGGCGCGGCTCGACGAGGTACGCGGGTGCGGGCTGCCGGAGACGCTCGTGCACGGGGACCTGCACCCCGGCAATGTGCGCGCCGACGCCGGCCGGCACGTGGTGATCGACTGGGGGGACGCGTTCGTGGGGCACCCGGCGTTCGACGTGCTGCGGCTGGTCGAGGGGCTTCCAGACGTTGCCGCCGCTCCGGTGCTCTCTGAGTGGTGCGCGCGGTGGCGGTTCGAGGCGCCCGGGTGCGAGCCGGAACGGGCCGTGGAACTGCTGCGGCCGGTCGCGGCGCTGCGGATGGCGGCGGTGTACGCGATGTTCCTGGACGGGATCGAGGAGAGTGAGCGGGTCTACCACGCGACGGACGTCGACACCTACCTTGAGCAGGCACTTGCGCAGGTCGCGTCGTCGGCGTGACGACCCCTGGGAGTCAGGCCCGGTAGTGGCGGGCGTACGCCTCGGACCGGCCGGCGACGGAGAATCCCTCGAAGTCGCCGGTCTCCTCGCAGCCCAGCAACCACTCCAGCGCGTCGGCGGCCTCCGGCGACGGGTGCGCCGCGAGGTATGTCTTCGTCTCGACCAGGCCGGCACCGCAGAGCAACTGCACGTCGATCGAGCAGTGCGCGTCGAAGCTCGACTCCTTCGCGTCCCAGACGCGCAGGACATCATCAAGAAGACCCGCGTTGAAGAGTTGGATGCAGCAGAGCCGCATGAGCAGCGTGTCAGCTTCCCAGCCCTGCCCGCTCAGCTCGGCCAGCAACTCGCGTACCAGGTCGAGGTCGGCCGGGCGCAGGCCGTGCCGGCGGAACCACTCGTCCTCATCCACGGCCGCAGGCTACGGGTCGGGCTCGGGCCGGCCTGGCGTAGGCCCGGCGCGTCCGGAGTTGGCCCGACACGCGAGGTGGAAAGCCGGGAGCGGACTACCTCGTCTTATAGCATTGATGCTATGGCCTGGGGTAGCGTGGAGCTGGAACCAGAAGTCCGAGACTGGCTGGAGGGGCTACCGAGCGCAGACTTTGCGCGAGCCGCGTTCTATGTCGACCTGCTTGCGAGCAGGGGTGTCTTGCTCGGGGAGCCACATTCTCGACAGCTCCACGGCAAGCTGCGGGAGTTGCGCTTCTACCTTGAGCGCGATGCGGTCCGGGTGACGTACTGGATAGCCGCCGACCGGCGGATCATACTGCTGACCGTGTTTCGCAAGACCCGCATGCGGGAGGACCGGGAGATAGAACGAGCCCGGCGAGCACTTGAGCGATGCGTGGCGGAGTTGCACACCGTGAACGAGGGGGCGGAGCGATGAGTGATCGCGTCGACTGGAACGACCTGCGCGACCGCCGGATGGCAGAGCCAGGAGCTGCCGAAGCGTACGAGGCGACGCGCATTGCCTTCGAGCTCGGGCAGGAGGTGCGGCACCTGCGGGAGCGCAACGGCTGGAGCCAGACCCAGTTGGCGCGGGCCGCCGGCATGACCCAGTCCGCCGTGGCCCGGTTCGAGGCGGGCGGCACCGTGCCGACCCTGCCGGTTCTGGAACGTCTCGCGCGGGCTCTCGACATGAGGCTGGACGTGAGGTTCGCCCCGAACGCCGACGCCGCCTGAGCGCCGCGCTCTAGCTTGGCTGGCGTCCGCACCTGTTCCTATGCGGCGAGGGATTCGCCCTTGAAGACTTCCTGGCGGTGCCAGGAGATGTGGTCGGCAGCGGGGACCTGCGTGCCGGGGCGGGGCCGGAGCGACTTTCCGTGCAGGTCGTAGGTCGATCGACCGGCCGGCGTACGCGCCGTGAACGCGGCAGAGACCTCGATGCGCAGGTCGGCGTCGAGGCCCAGCGCGCCGAAGTCGAACAGCTTGTGGTGCAGCACGCAGAGAGCCAGGCCGTTGTCGGGACTGTCCGGGCCGTCGAAGGCCCACCAACGCACGTGCGCCGCCTCCACCCCGACCGTGGCGTGGCCGAGCTGACCGTCGTACCCACAGAACGCGCACTGCCGGTCCCAGGCCTGTAGCACCGCCACCCGCCAGGAGGCATCGCGCCGTCGGGCGGGGACCAGCGTGACGCCCGGCGCCTGGAGGATGTCGTCGGGGTCCAGGCCGGCAGCGGTGAGTACGTCGGGCACGATGGTGGGCGGAAAGTGCTGCTCCACCAGAGCACGGGCGACCCGCCGAACCAACTCGGGGTCCCGGCGTAGAACCGACTCGGTGTCGGTGTCGAGACGCCCCACCACGTCTTGGGCCGTCAGCGGCCCAACCAGGTCCATCGGTACGTCGCGGTTCAGTGTCCACACGCCGTCGCTGCGGAGCCGGGTGAACGGGTACGCGGCGCTCTGCGCCCGCCCGGTCTTCGACGCCGGACCGAACTCGGCAATCAGGTCGCTGAGCCGCTCCTGTGCCCGAGACCACGGCAGCTCGCTGGAACCGTCCCGGGCGAGCTGGCCGAGCGCCAGCAACACCAGCAGTGGCTTGTGCGGTGCGCGCCGGCCGCGCTGCTGATGCAGCCGCAGGGAGGTCAGCCGGTCCAACACCTCCTGTCGAGTGCTCATGCGGCGATGGCTCGGGCGGTGGCGTACACGTCGGCGGGAAGGGCGTGCGCCAGCCGCCAGACGATCCGCATGGGTCGGTCGCCGGTGTGCTCCTGGTAGGTCATCGGGCCGGCGTAGAGGTAGGCCGGCGCGCCCAGGTCGCGGTCCGCGACCCGGGTTTCCCGCACGAACAGGTGCACCGTCGATCCACGTGAAGCGTGGTGGACATACCGCTGGCCGGTCACCGACGTCGACGACGTGGTGCTCTGCGACTCCCACTGGAACAGGCTGTCGGTGATGGCGCGGTCGGCGTACATGGTGGTGGGGGAGTAGTGCTGCTCCGACTTGACCAGGGTGACGAAGAAGAGGTCCGCCTGGGCGTCGGGCAGCCACTTCACCCCCTCTCGCAACGATCCCGGGTTCGGCATGCCGAAGGCCGCGCACGCCTCGTTGCGGCTGTAGCGGGCGTGTACCCGCAGCGGCACCGCCGCCGACAACGGCTCCGGCGTGACCCGGTGGATCCGGTCGCGCAGCACTTCGGCCACCTGCCGCAGCTCGACGCAGCGGGCCGGCTCCGCCCACAGCCGTGCCAGCCGCTCCTCCCAGGAGGCCAGCGGCGCGTTCGGCCCCCACAGGTCGAAGTGCAGCATGTCCCACAGTCGCCCGGCGTCGGGCCGCTCGCCCGCCGCGACCCGGGCCAGCAGTGCCAGCCGATCCGGGTCGTCGAGGTGCAGCATTCGCCCGATGGCCCGGCCCAACTCCCGGTCGTCCGGCCCCGGGGCGGAGGCGTCCAGCCCGGCGAGCCGGCGCAGACCCGTCCACCCGCCGACGCTCGCCGACCGGTACACGTCCTCGATCTCCACGCCGGTCTCCCGCAGGAACTCGGCGAGGCTGACGTCCCCAAGGTGTCGTAGCTCCGCCAGCAGGCCGTTCTTCGACGTTGGCATGACCGTGCGCAGGTTGTCGAGCACCACCCTGCGGGCGACCGGGTCAAGCTGAATGTGACAACCGCTGGGCAGCGAGGGAAAGTCCTGCTCGACGGCGTCTTTGATCTCCCTGCGGCTGACCCCGGTCAGTGCGCGCCAGCGCAGGTCGAAGCGGAAGTTGGCGTGCTGCCCGCCGATGAAGTCGAGCACCGTCAGGCAGGGCTTGTCGTCGTCCAGGCGCAGCCCCCGCCCGAGCTGCTGAAGGAAGATCGTGGCGCTCTCGGTGGGCCGCAGCATCAGGATCGTGTCGACCATCGGCAGGTCGACGCCCTCGTTGAACAGGTCGACGGTGAAGAGCACCCGCAGCTTGCCGGCCTTGAACTCTCGCAGCAGGTCATGCTGCACGGGCCGGTCGACCTGGGAGGTCACCGCCGCCGACGGCACGCCGTGCCGGGTGAACCACTCCGCCATGAACCGGGCGTGGGCGATGCTCACGCAGAACCCGAGCGCCCGCATCCGGTCCACGTCGACCGTGTCGCGTACCGCCTTCAGCACCAGTCGCGCGCGGGCATCGTTGCCGGTGTAGAGGCCGTCGAGTTCGCCGAGGTCGTACCCCTGGCCGCGCTTCCAGCGCAGCCGCGACAGGTCAACGTCGTCGTGCAGTCCGAAATACTGGAACGGCGCGAGTAACTGCCGCTCCAACGCCTCCCACAGGTGCAGCTCAACGGCGACGCGGCCGTCGAACCACCGCCGCACATCCCGACCGTCGGACCGGTCGGGAGTCGCCGTCAGCCCCAGCAGTACGCGCGGCCGAAGCCGCTCCAACAGACGGGCGTACGTCGGCGCCTCCGCGTGGTGGAACTCGTCAACGATCACCATGTCGTACGCCTCGGGGTCGATCTCCCGCCGGTGTAGCGACTGGATGGAGGCGAAGACGTGCCGCCACCTGGTCGGGGTTTTGCCCCCGACCAGGGTCTCGCCGAAGCTGCCGTCAAGCATCACCTGCCGGAACGTCGCCAGGCTCTGAGTGAGGATCTGCTCCTGGTGGGCGACGAAGAGCAGCGAGTCGACCTGGCCTTTCCGGTGCAGGCGCCGGAAGTCCAGCGCCGCGACGACCGTCTTGCCGGTGCCGGTCGCCATCACCACCAGGTTCCGGTGCCGGCCGTGCACCTGCCGCTCCGCGTCCAGGTCGGCCAGGATCTCCGCCTGGTACGGGTACGGTCGCACGTCCAGGTTGGCGATCTGCGTGGGCGAGTCCTCGCGCCGCTCCCCGCTGAGGGCGTTGCGCAGCCGCTCGGCGTCCCTGGCGGCGTCGTAGTCCTCGAACGCCGGGTCGTTCCAGTAGTCCTCGAACGTGGCGGTGAACGTGTCGATGACGTGCGGCTGCTCGATGTTGGAGACGCGTACGTTCCACTCCACGCCGTCGATCAGCGCGGTCTTCGACAGGTTGGACGATCCGACGTACGCGGTGGTCATGCCGTTGTTGCGGCGGAACAGCCACGCCTTGGCGTGCAAGCGGGTGGTCCTGGTCTCGTAGGACACCTTGATCTCGGCACCCAACTCGGCGAGCCGGTCGAGGGCCCGCTGATCGGTCGCGCCGAGGTAGGTCGTGGTGATGACGCGCAGCTTGCCGCCCCGGGCGATCAGCTCGCGGATGGCGGGCTCGACGATCCGCAGGCCGTACCACTTGATGAACGCGCAGAGCAGGTCGACTTGTTCTGCCGACGCCATTTCGTGGGTTACCTCGTGGCCGATGCGTGGCTGGTGGCGACTGTTGACCAGTAGTGCGCCGGTGGAGAGTGGGGTGGTGGGGCGTTGGGGGAAGGCTGGTTGCGCGGGTGGGGTGGGCGGGGCGGCGATGGCGTGCAGGAGGTGTTTGGCGTCGGTTACCTGGTCTTGTGCCGTTGATGCCTGCGGGCTTTCGGCGGCTATGGCGTCGGCGATGCGATTGGCGAGTTCGATCTGGCGGTGGAGCTTGTCGTCGCCGGTGGGGACGGCGTGTAGGGCTCGGTGGGCGAGGGCGGCGATGTGACGGGCGAGGGCATCGGGGGCGTCGGCGGCATCGAGCTTGTGGTGCTGGACGAGGGCGGGATCGACGTGCTGAAGGCGGTCGGCCAGCGCATGCGTGATGAGGTGCTCGTAGACGCCCCGCTCAAGATTCGTCACCCGGGCAAGGTAACCCTCCTGGCTGACAAAAGCTGCCCTGCCGCAGGGCTAAAGACCGGTGTCGTTTTTAGGGTAAATGCTTGTAGCTGATGCAGCTGAGCCAAGTTGGTCTTTCGCATCCCTGATGACCTTAGCTTCCTCCGGAAAGCCGTACCTATGGGCTAGGGTGACTAGACTGGCTGCCAGGTCGGAACTTTGATCAGCCGTAAGGTCGTTTGCGATTCTAGCCAGAGCCTTGGCAATGACAATCCAGACCAATGACGGATCGTAATCAGATACTGCGGCAATAGTGCTTTCGGCTTCGGCGCGATCTGCAGGAGAGAGAGGGTTGTCGGGATTTCGCATTAGCCGATACGCCATTAAGCTGCCGGGGTCAGAAAGTACGACATCCTTAAAGCGAGCGAGTCGAGCAAGTTCGGTCCTCTGCACGAAGTCAGCGAACCGCTCCTCACGAACCCGCTGCCTGTAAGTCAGCGCTGTTGCGATAGTTTCTTGGTCTACCGCGAGTTGCACCTGGACCGACTGAACTCTGACGTCCTCATCGTCCAGCCAATTCCCCTCGCCAAACGTAGCATTAAGCCGAAATTCAGCGAGGTTCAGCTCTACTACATTCAACCTATATTTAGAAACAGCAAACTTGGCAGTGTCGATGGCGGCGGCACCTATTTTCGCAGCACAGATCGATTGCCCTCGCGCCTTCGTTCGCCGGAGCGAGCGGATGCAAAACGTGGCGTTGAAGAAGAGCCCGTCTTCACTGCTTGGAAGTTTTTCAACGAACTGCTCCTGTGAAGGTATCCACGACTTCCGCCATGGGATCCGCACTTAGCGCGCTCTTTCAATTGCTGACATATTGACAGGAGGCGGGGCGTCGAGCGGTCGACGGAAGGTATCGTGCACAAGGAGCTGTCGCATCGTCTGCTCAAAGAAGCCAGCAGGGAAGTTTCCACGACCCTCGGGCCAGCCATCCTTCCATCGGTGAAGAATAGCAATCAAGGTAATGCGTGCCCTAGCATCGTCGTGTTCATCCGTTAGGGGACTGGTCGCGGAGCCTAGCAATCGTGAGAGGAACTCCTGCGCGGAGGAGGATTCCGTGCCTGCGTCAAGCCATCGACACATAGTCCTTTCCGCGTCTTGAAGTAGCGGCCTTGTTTGCAGCAACTCACGCCAGCCTGTCGATATTAATTCGAACGTTTGGCTATTCCCGTCCAAGGCATACAAGAATAGACTTGGCAAGTCTTTGTCGTTCCGCAGCGCCGCCAATGCAGTAAACATTGCGACGCGCGACCCTCTACCTTGATCGTGAGCATTGAGCCTGATTCGCGCTTGCGCTACAATGTCTTTCCTCAGCTCTGGCTGCTGCCACAGATTCGTAAGCTCCGTCTGAGCGGCTTCAGCTACAGACCGATCATCATTCTGTGTCAGATTGCTTAACCTCAGCAATGCTAGTTTGGGATGAACGCGCGCGAAACCGCTACCGCATACCGTCGCAACAAGGCGAAGGAATGCAGGCGAGTGCTGACGGCCCGGCTTGGTCCAGTCCAGGAGACGATCGCGTACGAGTTTCCCTACGGTACCGTCCAGTGCTGCCGCGGTTAGCAACTCGGCTGCCACCTCTGTCAAGGTTTCGTGTTCGGCCCACCTCGTAGACACCTGGACCAGAAAATCAAGGCTGCGTGTGCGTTTCGTCCACCTCAGCACGTACGTAGCAACACGGCTGGCGATCATCGGATCAGCGCTACTCGAAGCCTCGACCAGCGCCTGCTGGCACATCCAATCTAGAAACTTGGTTTGAAGATGTTGCCGGTCCACCCAGAAATAATCCAGGACCGCATCGCCGTATCCAGGTTGGCGGAATTGGATCCGAGAGCTTTCCCCGAGTCCCGCTTCGATAGCCTTAACGAGCTGATAGATTCCTGGTCCTTGCTGTCCCGATGCTTCATGGACGGGACCGTTTATTGCGGCACTTAGCGTCGCCACAGCAGTGAAGACGTCACCTGCTGGTTTCTGCTCTAGTACAGCTGCTGCAAGCAAGAAGTCCCGCTCCTGGCAGCTTTGGTGTTTCTCATACCAGTCCGTAAGCTCGGACTGCCAGTTCCCAGCCGCAGCTAGAACCATCCGGATCTTCGCTTCGTAAACTGGGTCGGAGAACGCCCCGGATTCTTCCTTGGATAAAGACAGGGCCTCTTCAGGAAGAAGTTCCACTTCTCGAATGTTGCTCGCCCATTTGACGGCGCGCGCCGGGCTCTCTCTGCTGAGCTGACGCTTAATCCTGGCGTCCGAGAGCCAGGCAACAGATCGGTCGTGAGTCATGCTTGACGCCAATTGTTTGCGCACAATGTCAATCGGGTCAGGCTTAGGGAGATGATAGGCGATTGAGGATCCGCCGGTTGAACATTGGTTCCACAGAGTAGGCGGCATGATCACCACAAGGTATGAGCTATAGGATTCCAGTTTCTGCGCGACCGATGGCGAACTAAGAGTCCTGCCGTAGGATTCTGGAACTCGCTGATCCTCGCGCAGGTCGAGAATCCACCCGGAATTCCGTTCATGGGGTATAGCGTCGAAGCTGACGGTGTCTCCTACTTCGCGCTCTACCTCACGTAGCGTTAGGCTTCCCACGTTATTCAGGAGAGTCAGGGCGGCGTCATGTCGGCCATGATCTGCAGCGGCAATCAACACCAGTACGCGATGTGCCTGAAGCTTCGCCTCGGCCTCTTCGAAGTTATGTGGCCGAATGTAGGCGTCGACACGGTCTCGGATGTAGTCAACAGGAAGAAGGTGCTCCCTAAGCAAATTCCGCACGATATTTACTACGGAGGCAACTACGCCGTGATTGTTTACGACGCTCTGATATGTCTGCCGTGGCTGAGTTGAGGAGGGGGTTGGGTCGGACCGCACCGGTTGTTGAAGATTATGATCAACCGAGCTACTCTTTTCCATAATGCTTGCATTAGGGATTGGAGATGCAGGGTGATCGCCATCAGTTTCGATCGACTCCCTGTCGTTCAGAGCCACTGCAGGTGCTTGGGGCGGAAACTCGGCGAGCGAGAGATGCGACGTAGCTGTCGGTCGCAAGATTTCCTCGACGACCTCGGCATCGCCTCCGCTCGCGGCCGATCCGAAACGCCTGTCAAGGTCCTCCGTGGTCATAACGCTTCCGCCTTCGCCTTGGTAAGTGTATAGCCATGTGGGGGAGCCGCAGGGTCGCAGTGAGGCTTATTCTTACGGTCACTCTATTTCAGCCACGGTCTGTCCACGACACCCTAAAGGTGAGGTCGAAGATCGTCTGAGTGTGCCCCAATCATCCAACCGCCGGCCTCAATGTTCTTAGCCTCCTGATCGATGTCAGCGTTTTCCGCTGCCCTCCCTTGGGCGCCCACCATGTAGCCCGACACTGTTTCGGATCGCTGACGTACATGTGAGCCCGTCGTCTCGCGCTGTTCTCCACGGAACGTGATCCGTTGCCCGTAAGTTTCCTCCAGTAACGCGCGAAGCTGGCTTAACTGCCTTATCAATTCGCCATCGTCGGGGCGTACCCGTTCAGGGTTGCGATGATACGTTCCTAGCGATCCTGCCAGGGCTAAAAACTCTGGCCGCCTCTGCTCCAGGATGTCCATACGAGGCGTCAACGGTTCTAGCTGACTGTCTAGCAAGTTGCACTCGTCAGTCACTTCTGGTGCGGGCTCGGCGTGCTCGCTCGGTTTGCGATCAATCAGATTGGCGAGTCGATCGAAAAGGAAAGTAAAGGCTGCTCCTAATCCTGCATTCGTTACGGCCGCCACGTCGATTAAGTCCACGACACCTCCAGCAGTATCCAAGGGTTAGTCTTTTCGTCTCTTCCTTGCAGCGCGACGACAGACCACCAGCCTGCGGTCACTAGGATGCATCAGACGCGTTAAGCGGCACCGGGCACGTCACTGTCAAGTGTGCGACAGTTCGATTTTCGAAGTTGCACTACCGGCCTTGGGAGTCGAGGTGTTAGTGTCGGCTCGGCATGTCTATGATGGTGCTCTCTGTGACGACTCTGGCACACCCACCGGAGGCGGAGAAGTTTATCGAACCGGCGGTGGTCGAGGGCTGCCGGTCACGTGTCCAAACACTGTTCGACCGGCGCAGTCCTTCGATTCGTTCTTAAGTCGAAAGATCGACGGAACCCCGTCCACGTGCCGTCCATCAAGATGGATGACGGCAGCGGCTACCGCCCTGCCCGAGCGGAGGCGTTTGCAAAACTCGACGCAGCAAATTAAGAATGTCACTGGTAAAGGCAGGAGTGATGGCCAAGGTCACGGACGAATTGGCATCGTGCCTGATGCCGCTACAGTCCACTACCTGAGCACCTGCCTCGCGTGCGATGGCCACTCCGGCAGTCATGTCCCAGGGACGGTTGGAGAGGGTGAGGGCAGCATCGAGCTTGCCCTCGGCCAGCCAAGCCAGGTCTAGCGCCGCCGTGCCAGTCATCCGCACCCGCTGCACGGATTCGGCGAGCCGTGCGGTCAGCGCGAGCCGGAGTCGGTTCTTGGCTGCAGCGCCGTCGCCCACGGCGTAGTCACCGATCGCCACGATCGCCTCGCTCAGCCGGCTCGTCCCGCTCACCCGGATCGGCTTGCCGTCGACCGTTGCGCCGTCGCCCTGAGCGGCGGCGTAGCGGTTGCCGAGAAAGGGCAACTCGATGACGCCGAGGACAGCCTCGCCGTGGTGCAGCAGCCCGAGCGACACCGCACAGAGCGGGATGCCTCGCACGAAGTTTGCCGTCCCGTCAATCGGATCGAGCACCCACTGCATGTCTCCCGACCCACTCACGCCGTGCTCCTCGCCGAGGAACCCGATGTCGGGAGTCGCGACGCGGAGTAGCTCGCGGATGTCGCGCTCGATCTCGTAGTCGAGTGCGGAGGCCATGTCGCGGTCGCCCTTGACGGTCAGCGCGCCCGGCGGCTTTCGCCGCATGATCTCGGCCGCCCGCGCCACCGCCTCGATCGCAACAGGCAACAGTTGCCCGTAGTCGCTCACAACTGTTGCCCCCGTCGCCACTCCGTCTCGAAGTACTGTTCGAACACGGGATACAGCCCACCGCGAGCCTGTCTGCGCCTGACGACGAACGTGGGGGAGTCGACCCCGCGGCTCTCTGCCAGGTACGGCTGAGCGACGCAGAGATCGTCAACCAAAACCACGTTGAAGCGCAACGTGTCGTCGTAGACGGCCATCTCCATGCGTTCCTGGAGCCCATCGGGCAGCCGGTCGCGCACGCGCATGAGGGTCTCTATGTTGAGCTTCGTCAGCCCAGAGAGCTGCCCCGCCGGAAAGCCTTCCTCCACCTCGCGTGCCTGGACAGCCTGACCAGCCGGGTCGAGGAACAGAAGGCGGACGTGCGCACCGGCCTCGACCAGGTCGTGCCAGCGGCGATCCGGGTAACCCTGCGCCAGCAGGTTGAGCGACAGGCCAACGGCACGCACAGTCCTCGCGCCGCCGAGCAGTTGGTCGGGCGGCAGGTCGGTGGAGAACTCGGACCGGTTCGGGTGGACGGCGACGAGGTCACCGAACCGGTCCGTGCCCTCGCCGGCTGCGGCGGACGGGTCGAGAATCGCGGATAGCGCGAGTACGACGTCCCCGGGTGGGACCGTGCTCGTCTCCCAGTTGGTGACGTCGTCACCGGTGGGCCGCCACGTCAACGTTCGGGCCAGCACGGCGGCGAAGTCTCCGACGCTCAGACCGAGGGCCTGACGAGTCCGCGCAACCTGCTGACGCGCGGCGGCCCCAAGGTCGAGCCCGCCAACGGAGTCTGGGGCCGTCGGTTTCGCCTGATGTAGCGCCGAGGCAAATCGGCGCTGCGCCTCGTCAGCAGCCTGGGCGAGGGCGGTGTCCAGGGCTGCCTGCATTTCAGGACGGGGGTTCACGCTCTCCCCGCCGGCTTCCCACTTCGAAACGGTCCGTTGTGCCACGCCCAGGTGCACGGCGAAGTCACGGATGCTCATGCGAAGCGCGTAGCGGAGTGTTTTCGTCTCACGGCCGGTCCATCGCTGCACGGGCGTCATCGTGCCGCCTTCGATCATGTCGAGATCGGTCATCGTGCACCTTACCGGCAGCAGGTGCAGCGCAGTTACCGGCCAGGTGCAGTGCGTGGTCATTCTGGTCTTCCCGCAGCTCCGAAAGGGTGAACGCATGGCCCGGGGCGGGTGCTGGCTCCGGAGTTGCGTCGATCCCCGAACGGCACAACTCCGCTCCCGCCCGCTCCGGCGCCACTCCACCTGTGAGCAAGGGGCCCTTCCTCTACCGGATCCGTTAACAAGGGCACCCTCCTTACACACCACGCAAGGAGCTGGCGTGCCCACTCTGATCGACGACTTTCCGGTACTCACACCGGTTACCGACGAGGATTTCGCCATCGCCGTTCAGGCGGTGCGCATCCACGTGCCCGAGAGCTGGCCGCAGGGCGAGCTGTGCCGCAGCGAGCGCGTCCCGTACCCCTGCCGCCTCGCCCGCTGGGGCCGCGCCACCCTGGAGGCAGCCGGCCTCACGGAAGCCCAGGTCGAGCAGGGTGGCTGGGTATGACCGCGCAGGAGGCGGTCGGCCAGTGGCTGCGCCTCGTGGTGGCGGACGCGGAACTGTCGCCGTACCTCATCGGGGTCGACCTGGAGCGGCTCGGCGCGCACCTGGCGGCGGGCCTCGCCGCGGCCCTCGAAGGCCAGCCGACGACGGATCCGTGGCGCGGGTTCGGCCTGTCGGAGGAACAGCACCGGCGCATCGTCGACTACCTGGCCGGGGTGCTCTGGGCGCTCGACGTGCCGGACGATCGAATCGCCCGCGCCCGGCGGGCCTTCGCCGGGGAAGTGGGCGCGTGAACATCGTCGCCGCCTGGGAAGCGGCCGTCGACAAGGCCGTCGACAAGGGCGCGGACGACTTCTGGTGCACCCTGGAGGACCGCCGCCCCGGCCTGCTCCCCGAACGGGACGCGTCGCTGCTCTTCGCCGCGCTCGGTCGCCTCACGGTCGGCGGCGACGATCCCGCCGGGCGGGCGGCGCTGCTGGCCGTGCTCGGCCGCGCGTACCGCCGGCACGACCTGCTGCCGCACGCCGCGACCATCGGCGACGCGCTGCTCGCCGCGGTCGCCCGGCACGCCCGCCCACTGTGGATGCCGCAGCTCACCGACGCCTGGGAGCGCGCCGGCCGCCGCGCCGCCGAACCCGTGCGCCGCGCCGCCACCCGAGCCGGCGACGGGCCGGCCTGGTGGCCCGCCAAGGTGATCGGCCACGACCAGCCGTGCGACACCATCGCGATCCTGACCGTACGCCCCTGGCAGCGCCTGCCCCACCAGCCCGGTCAGGCGGTCCCCGTCTGCACGCCGCACCGGCCCGGCCGTTGGCGCTGGCTCTCCCCGGCCAACGCCCCGTGCCCGGACGGCACCGTCGAGCTGCACGTCCGCGCCATCGCCGCCGGCGCCGTCGCCCACCGCCTCGTCCACGACGTGCGCCCCGGCGAACTGCTCTGGCTCGGCCCACCGAGCGACGCCGGCCTGCGCCTGGACGCGTCCGCGCAGAGAGACCTGCTGCTCGTTGCCGGTGGCACCGGCCTGGCGCCGCTACGCGCCCTGGTCGAGCAGGTTGCCGCCGCGCCCGACGGCCGACGGGTGACCCTGGTCGTCGGCGCGCGCACCTTCGCGGACCTGCACGACGCGCCCAGCCTCGACAAGCTCCAGCGCGCCCACGACTGGCTGACCGTCATACCGGCCTTCAGCCACGACCCCGGCGCCGAGCCCGCCGAGCAGGGCGACGCCCTCACCATCGCCCTCGACCACCACCGCCCTGAGGATGACGTTTACGTCTGCGGCCCGCCACCGATGCTGGCCGGCGCGCGACTGCGGCTGCTCGCCGCCGGGGTGCCCGCCGACCATATCCACCTGCCGGCGGAGATGGTGCCCTGATGGCCGTCTACCGCAGCCGGCACGCCCTGCCCGGCCCGCTCACCCCGGACCGGGTCCTCGACGTCACGCTGCCGCGTACGTCGCTCGGCCGGCGCGGCTACCGGGTCGACGAGGTCGACGCCCTGCTGTGCCGCCTCGCCCACGAGTTGCGCGACCGCAGCCGCCAGCTCGACCTCACCCGCGACGAGAACCACCGCATCAAGGAGGCGCTGCGCACCTGGCAGACCCGGCACACCGAAGAGCGCTCGCAGGCCCGGCAGACCGAATGGTCCTGAGTGGAGGGCGTTGATGCCGCCCGATCAGCCACGAATGTGGCGATCACTAGGATCGGCGCCGTGATCATCAAACGACGGCTCCCGATAGTCCTGTTAGGACTGTTGGCCGCCTTCTCGACACTGGGCGTGCCCCCCGCCTACGCCGACGAGCACGAGACCGAACCCGTCGAACCGCCCAAAGTGGAGCTCGTGCTCGACGTCAGTGGTTCGATGCGCGCCAAGGACATCGGCGGGCGTACCCGGATAGCGGTTGCCCAGGAGGCGTTCAACGACGTCGTGGACGCGCTGCCCGAGACGACGGATCTCGGCATCCGCGTCCTCGGCGCCACCTACGGTGGCGACGACAAGAAGGTCGGCTGCCAGGACACCCAGCAGCTCGTACCGGTTGGCCCGGTCGACCGGGTGAAGGCCAAGAACGCCATCGCCACCCTGCGTCCGACCGGCTTCACCCCGGTCGGGTTGGCCCTGCGCGAGGCGGCCAAGGACCTCGGCTCCGGCGAGACCACCCGGCGTATCGTGCTCATCACCGACGGCGAGGACACCTGCGCGCCGCCGGACCCCTGCGAGGTGGCCCGGGAACTGGCCGCCCAGGGCACCCACCTGGTGGTCGACACGCTCGGCCTCATCCCGGACGAGAAGGTACGCAAGCAGCTCGTCTGCATCGCCTCGGCGACCGGCGGGACGTACACCTCCGCACAGAGCAAGGACGACCTGACCCGGCGGATCAAGCAGATCGTGGAACGGGCCAAGGACACCCACACCAGGACCCCGGCGAAGGTGGCCGGCACCGACGTCTGTGCCAAGGCGCCCGTGCTCACCCCCGGTGTCTACACCGACCGGGAGCGGTTCGAGGAGCACCGGTGGTACCGGATCCCGGTCCAGCCGGGGCAGGAGCTGCGGGCCTCGGTGAGCATCGGCCTGGACCGGCCGTTGAACCGGGACTACGGCGTACTACTGCGGGCCACCGCCACCGACGGGCGGGAACTGGTCCGAGGCAACGACGCTGGCAGCGGTCGTACCGACGTGCTGTCGACCGGCCTGCGCTGGTCGGGGGCGGCCGACGACGACGAGGAGGCGGAGGACGACGACAAGGGCGGCATCTTCACGGACTCGACCGAGAAGGCTCCCGAGCCCACCGTCGTCTGCCTGGTGGTCAGCAACTCCTTCTCCGCCAAGGCGGGTGCCGGTCAGGCTCCGGGCATGCCGCTCGAACTGACCATCGACGTGGTCGACGCGTCGCCCGCTCCGAACAGTCCGGGTCTCGGTCGAGGTTGGGTGCTGTTGGGCGTACTGACCCTCGCGGGTCTGCTCAGTGGGTTGATCGTTGGTTGGCTGACCCGTTGGTGGGTAGCGGTCTGGAGGACCCGATGACGATGCGGAAGGCTCCGGCCCTGATCCCGGCCCGGCGGGCGGCGGTGCTGCTTGCCGCCACCGGTATCGCCGTCGCGCTGCCGGCCGCCGCCAGCGCGCAGACGCCCACCCCGTCACCGGGGGCCGCCACCATCAACAAGGCCGGCACCTCGTTCCTCACCGCCGCCGGGATCAGTCCCGGCCAGCCGGTACGGGTCGGTGCCTCCGTGGGCGACTACCTGTACTGGTCGTTCACGGCTGCGGCGGGGGACACCCATCACGTGGCGGCCACCGTGTCGCTGCCCGCTGCGGCGAGCCGGAAGGGCGACTCCACCTGGACGGTCGAGGTCTTCGACGGGCTGCGCCGCCGGCAGGCGTGTGTCGCGGGGGCGCAGACCCCGGTGGCGTCGAAGAGTGTCGCCACCGTCGACCTCGACTGCGAGCTGCGCCAGGTGCGCTCGTGGGCCGAGCCGTGGTCGGGTGACCCGTTGCCGGGCACCTACTACGTCCGGCTGTCCGGCATCGAGTTGCCGGAGCAGGAGCTGGGCCTGCCGATCGAGGTGAGCCTGCTCGTCGGGGTGGAGTCCGACGGCGACACCAAGCCGGAGGGCGGCGATCTGAAGGAGCCCCTGGTCCCGGCGGTGAACCCGGGCAAGGTGCTCGTCGACGATCCGACCGCCAGCACTCCGCACCCGGCGGCGGCCGGTGACGAGGAGGACGGCTGGTTCGACTGGGTTCGGTGGCCGGGTCTGTCGTCCCGCTGGTACTGGACCATCGCGGGCGGCATCCTGGCCGCCGTCGCGGGTGTGGTCGGCTTCGCCCTGACCCGCCCCCGCCAGCGCATCGGCTGACCATACGCGTTGATCAAGAGGTTTGCGTCAGCCCGGAACCGGAATACTGGCGCAAACCTCTTGATCAACCGGTGGCTACCGGACCGGGTCGAACTCGGCGACCTGCGGAAGCTCTCGGTGCCGCACCAGATCGCCCCCGGGACGGCCCCGGCAGGACCACGCAGAGGCGTCGGCGTCGGTAGCCTCCCGGGATGCCGGACTCCACTCCCGACGGTCTGCTCGCCGTGTTCTCCGACCCACAACCGTTCACCCGGGACACCGTTGCCCAGGCGCCGCTCGCGCCAGGGGCACACGTCGTCATCCTCGACGGCGAGATTGTCTACGTGGGTGAGACCGGGCGGACCCTCCGGGAACGACTCGGGGCCCACCTGCGGGGCAACCGGGGCTCGTCGGTGCTGCACAAGCAGGTCGGTGAGCTGCTCGACCGCGAATTCGGACGGCCGGCGACCACAGCCGAGATCGCCGCGTGGCTTGGCGGGTGCGAGATCAGGTGGCGGGAGACGGATGACCCGAAGGCGCTCAAGGACGCCCTTCTCACCCGGATCGCTCCACCGTTCAACCAGCTGTTGCCGGGGCAGCGGGTCACGTCCACGGGTGCGGCGAGCCGCTTCGAGCGGCTGGCCGACGGCCCGTACTTCGACTCCGTGGTGGCGGCCAACCGGGCCTACCTCGACGCGGTCGTGCCGGACGCGGCGACCATCGAGCGGGAGTACTGGGCGCTTTCCTGCCTGCCTGGCACCAGGACGAACCCGCCCCGACTGTCGGCGGTCTCCATGAAGACGATGGAGACGTTCGTGCTGCACGAGCCGACCGGGCCGGCCGCCGATGCCCGGGCCGAGGGCTTCATGGTCGTCCGCAAGGCGGTGCTCGACCGGCACTGGACGCCAACAGGCTTCCGGGCGGCCCATCCCGCCATCACCAGATGGCCGTCTGACTACGTCGATGCCGGGCCCGACCAGGAGTGCCTTGCCGGTGGCGTCGACGACCTGATCACGGCACTCGGGGACGAAGGCGTCGTTCTCGCCGCCCGTGCCCTCACCGAACCGCTGCTCCGGTCGCGGACCCTGCATGCTCGCGGACACAATCAGCAACTCGCCGATGCGGTGCTCGGCCGGCACGAACCCACCGACTGGATCTACCCCGTGAACGTGGGCGGTAGCCCGAAGGGGGAGGACCGCGACGTCTGGGAGTACTTCCACAGCGACGCGGTGGTCGACTGGCAGTTCTCCGCCGGCTACCACCAGATCGCCGCCGGAGACCGGATCTGGGCGTGCACCACCGAACCACCCGCCCGCCTCGTCGCGGCGGGCGTCGCGTGGGACGACCCGTACCAGTCGACTACCGAAAGCGGGCTGGAGTGGCGGGTGGCGATCCGGTGGAACGCCGAACTGACCCGGCATCTCCGCGAGAGCGGGGAGGACGTGCCCGTGTCCGCCGGGTCGGTGCGTGGTGTGCGGGGGATGAGTGCGACGGAGGTCGACCGACTCGTAGACGCGTTGGAAGCGCGCAGCGCGCCGGAGCCCGAGGCCCTGCCGGAGGGGCGTCGCCGACGGCTCGCGGAGGTCACCGCCCGCCAGGGGCAGGCCGACTTCCGGCGCAGGCTCATCGAGGCGTACGGGCGGCGCTGCGCGATCACCGGCTGCGACACCGAGGCTGCCCTCCAGGCCGCCCACATCTCGCCGTACGACGGACCGGCCACGAACAGGGTGACCAATGGTCTGCTGCTCCGGGCCGACGTGCACAACCTCTTCGACCGCGGCCTGATCTGGATCGACGAGCAACTCCTTGTCCGGGTCAAGGCGGAGGCGGCGCACTACGCGAGCTGGCACGGTGAGGAACTGCGCCTCCCGGCCCGTCCGGCGGACCGTCCGGACGCCGCCGCTCTGCGTGCCCACCGCCGAGAGGCGACCAAGTTGCCGTGAGGCGATGGGCCGGCCTGGTGATCGGCCGAGGTGATCAGCCACGACCGGCCGGCGGTGCCGGTCTGCACGCCGCGCCGGCCCGGCCACTGTCGCCGCAGTGGGGCACACCCCTCAGGTCTGGCTGAATGACGCGACAGCGTCCGCAGCGTTGGCGATTTCCCGGCGGCGGACCAAACGCCGGGAGAGGGTCGCCCGTCAGTAGAGCGTGTTGAATATTCTTCCCCCGAGACACGACACATTGGCGGTGCTGACCGTTCTGAGTGCGGGCACCCTGACCTGGCAGTCGACCGCGCTGATGGCGAGCTTGCTGGCCGTCTGGACCGCGATGGGCCTGCTCGTCGAGTGGCAGGCGCGACAAACCCTGATCACCCTCGCCCGCGCGGCCCCGGCAGGGCTGATCACGATCTGTTCGGATGTTCCTGGCAGGCAGGCTGTTCGGTTGGCTTGGAGTGTCGACTCGGATCAGCGCCGACAGCAGCCAGGGACATGATGTGGGTTCCTCCAGGTCGCGGCCGAAACTCACCAGGGAACAACTCGACGAGATCGAGCACCTCTACCGGCAGGAAGCCGGTGAACTGTACAGATATGCCTGCTCGAACTCGCTGGGCCGGATGTCCGAGAGCTGGGACCTGGTCCAGACGACGTTTCACGAGGCGATCCATGCCTGGCAGAAGGTCGGCCGATACGGCCCCGACGAGCGCAGGAAGTGGCTGCGCCGGGTGCTCAAGAACAAGGCGATCGACCTCTGGAGAAAGCAGAAGGTGGTCGACCTGACCGCCGACGTCTCCCATCCGCACTCCCGATCCGACGACACGGGCGAGCGCGCGGAGTTCGCGATTGCCCTGGCCAGGTGCTGGAAGGTGATCGAACAGATGCCACCGGTACGGCGGAACGTCGCGTCACTGGTCTGGGGCGAGTCGTGGGCCCCCAATCGCGTCGCCGAGCATCTCGGGCTGGCACCGAGCACGGTCCGCGGCCATCTGCTGGAGGCACGTAGGCAACTGAGGGCCAGCGTCGGTCATCTGGTGCCGTTCATCGACGACGAGGAAGAACAGGAGCCTGCTTCATGAGCGACAACGAGGAGCGGATTCCGCTCACGTTCACTGAGATCTACCGGCGCGCCCGTGCCGCCGGGTCCGGGTCGGTCCCGCCCTTCGATCTTCAGCGCGGCCTGGACGACCTGAGGGCGTGGATCGACCGGGAAGTCGACCTCGTCGAGGAACCGGGACGGGACCTGGCCTCTGCTGCGGCGCGGAGCTCGCAGGCGGAGATCCGAGGGCGCCGCGATCTGCTGGAGGAACTGGTGGCATTGGCGCGTCAGCCTGAGGACGGCCCTGCCGTGCTCGTCGGGATGGGCGGTGCGGGGAAGTCCACGCTGGCCGCCGCCCTGGCTGAGCAGGTGCGGAGCTGGGACCGGCAGGTCTGGTGGGTCTCCGCCGCCGACCTGGCCGGGTTCTCCGCGGGCCTCACCAGCGTGGTGCGGGACCTTGGTGGAAGCCGCACCGACGTCGACTCAATCGCCAAGGGGGCAGCTGACGGCCCGGACCGACTCTGGCGCCTGCTGGAAGGTTCGCCGCGCAAATGGCTGCTCGTCATCGACAACGCCGACGATCCCTGGACGCTCGCGGCAGCGGACTCGCCAGCGGGCGTGCAGGACGGCGCGGGTTGGGCGCGCGCGTCGAGGCGTGGCCTGGTCGTGGTGACCAGCCGGGAGAGCGACCAGCGGATGTGGACCGGGGCGCAGCTCTTCACGGTCGGCCAGCTGGGGATGGCCGACGCTGCTCGAGTCCTTCGCGATCTCGCACCGGAGGCGGGTGACGAGACCGACGCCCGGGCTCTGGCACGAAGGCTCGGCGGGCTCCCCCTCGCCCTCCACCTGGCGGGAAGGTACCTGCGCTCCGGGGTCGCGCAGTGGCCCACCTTCGCCGCGTACGACCAGGCCCTCGGCAGCCTGGAGGGGAGCATGGTGGACCGTACCGCCGAACTCTCCCTGGACGGGCTGGCCCGCCACGGCATTCCCCAGGCTAGGGAGTTGATGAGGCTCGCCAGCTGCTATGCGCCCGAGTCGATCCCGACCCGCATCCTGCCCATGACCGGCTTGAGGGAAGCGCTGGACGGGCTGAGGGGTGTGGGCCTGATCCAGGAGAGCCCGGCGTCGATCACGCTTCACCCTGTCGTCACCGACGCCAACCGTGCCCACCTCGAAGGACCGGAGGTCTGGCATTCCGCGATCGCGCATCTGGTGGGTGCGCTGGGGGAGCTCAGTTTCGGCCGACCGGAACACTGGCCCCAGTACCGGCTGCTCGGCCAGCACCTGCTGGCCATGCTCGACACCGCCGCCGATCGAGTGGACCAGGATCATCTTGCCCTGCTCATGGACGTCGCAGCCACGACGGCCAGAGCCCTCATCCACAGCGGCGCAGGCAGAGCGGCCGGCACGCTGTGCCAGATCGCCCTGGCACGCGGCGCGGCGCTGGGCGAGGAGCATCGCGCGGTGCTGCGCGTCAGGCACCAGCTCGCCTGGGCGGTTGCCGACGCGGGGGGTCTGGCTCGGGCGGAGGCCATCTACCAGGACGTTCTCGGCGTTCGGCGGCGTGTGCTGGGCGATCTTGATCCTGACACCCTCGACAGCCGCCACGAGTTCGGGTGGATCGCCGGTCGGCTGGGCCGGTGGGCCGAGGCCGAGCAGCGCTATCGGGACACCCTTCGCGATCGTCTGATCCATACCGCGCCAGACGCGCGGGACACCCTGACGACGCGCCACGAGCTGGCCTATGCGATCGCCCAGCAGGGCCGCTTCGGCGAAGCCCGCCAAGCTTTCGAGGACGTCCTGCGGGATCGGCAGCGGGTCCTTCCCGACAGGGCTCCGCAAACACTCCAGACCCAGCACGCCATCGCGTGGATCACCGCCAAACAGGGCAGTTGGGCGGAGGCCGAGGGACTGTACCGGAACCTCCTCGACCTGCGTCAGGTGCTTGAGGCCGATCATCCCCACGTGCTGCTCACCCTGCACGAACTCGCCTGGACGATCGCGCGCCAGGGCCGCCGGGCCGAGGCGGAGTCCATCTACCGGCGTGTCCTGGAGCGCCGCAGCCGGACCCTGGGCGACGACCACCCCGACACCGAGACGACCCGATGGGCGCTGAGCGAACTTCGGCAGGGCCGGATCGTCGACGCCGTTCATCCCGCCTGACCAAGTGGAGGTTCACGTGATCCTCGGCGATCATTTCAGCACCGCCGTCAATGACCTGCACCTCGCGAATCGCCCAGTCATGCTGCACACATCACTGCGGTCCTTCGGAACGGCGATCGACGGCGGCGCCGACGCACTGCTCGACGCGCTGCTCAAGTGCGGATGCACCGTGATGGCGCCCGCGTTCACGGAGCCACAGTTCGGGCTGCCCGCTCCTCCCGACATGCGTCCGGCGCGCAACGGCCTCGACTACACCGCCCCACCCATGTGGAACACCTGCCGGGAGGACCTTCCCTACCGCATCGACTGCGGGCTGATCAACGACCGACTGGGCGTGCTCCCCGCCGTGCTCATCGGCCGAGTCGGCGCCGTACGTGGCAGGCATCCGCTGAACTCCTTCGCCGCCATCGGTCCGCAGGCAGCCGAGCTGATCGACGCCCAGAGCCCCGACGACGTGTACGGGCCGATCCGCGAGTTGGCCGACCACGACGGCAGGATCCTGCTCGTCGGCGTGGGTCTGGACCGCATGACGGCACTACACCTGGCCGAACAGCGGTCAGGTCGCCGCCTGTTCCGCAGGTGGGCGCGCGACGAGGACGGCAAGGTCCGCATGGTCGAGGTGGGCTCCTGTTCCGAAGGGTTCCCGCAGCTGGAACCACTCCTCGACCCGCTCGCCCGGAGCGTCGTCGTCGGCGCCTCGCACTGGCGCGCCTATCCGGCCCGGCAGGTTCTTGCCGCCGCGACAGCCGCCATCGCCGCCGATCAGGGCATCACCCGCTGCCCTGACGCCGAGTGCATGCTCTGCCGCCACGCGATCGTCGGAGGCCCGGTGGTCTCCTGACGCACACGGCCTGCTGCCCGACCCAACTCCGCCGCGCTGCGCGCCCACCGTCAGAAGGTAGCCCGAACTGCCGTGACACCCACTGGGGACAGCGAAGTCTGGCTGCCGGCCGGACAAGTGCTCACTTGCGCCAGGCGGGGGCCATCCGTTCGGACATCTCGCGCCAGAACGTGCGCAGGTCCTTCCGGTTCACCGCCTGCCAGTCCGCCCGCGCGCCCGGACGGAACCAGTGCCCGACCAGGTCGATCTGGTGGGCGCAGAAGACCTCCTCCATCTGGTAGGGCAGCTCGTCGCCCTTCGGCGGCAGCGGACACAGCCGGAACGGGCAGTCGTCGATGCAGGTGGAGCCCGGCTGGACGTCGTGGGCCTGGCGGCGGCCGAGAGTGACTCGCATGGCGGTGCGGTCGATGGTGAGGCACGGAGGCAGCTCGGGCCGGCTGGCCCGGGTGAGCCGGCTGGCCCGCTCGGTGCTGTTCCGGCCCCGGTCGGCGAGGTTGAGCAGCAGCATCACGTCGGCCAGCAGCCGTTGGGCCCGTGGTTCCAGGACGGCCCAGCCGTGCGAGGCCGGCAGCCAGGAGTCCTGGAGCCGGCGGATGCCGGGCTGTGGGCTGACCGTCCCCACCCGCCCGACGATCTCCCGCTCGTCGATCCAGCAGTGTCGCTCGGGGTGCCGGTCGACGAGCGACTCGACGCACAGGTCCGCGACCTTGCGGACGAGCGGGTGGTCGGTGCCGCTGTGGTGGTACGGGGCGCGGTCACCGCCGCCGGCGATCGAGGCCCAGAAGTCGACCAGCCCGCGCGGGTCCGATCCATGGCCCCGCTCGCGCAGCGTCTCGCCGGGATCGCGGGGCAGGGCCAGCAGGGTCAGCGCCTGGATGAGCACCAGGTGGGAGTACCAGAACCGGGAGTCCCGCAGCGCCTTCTCGGCCTCCTCGATCAGCAGGCTGCGGTGCGCCGGGTAGACCCGGCAGTTCGCCGCGAGGCGGAACCCCTGGGCGAGCGTGAGCTCGTAGACGCGTGCCCCGTCGGTGGCGTCGTTGGCCAGGCGGTGCACCCAGCGTTGCAGGGCCTGGTGGGCCTCGTGCCGCCAGTTCGGTTCGCCGGGGGCGTGCTCGTCGTCGGCGTAGAGGAACAGCGACGGCGTCATCCAGGTCCGTATCTCGTCGAGGCGCTCCTGTCCCGGTGACTCGTCCGCCTTCGGCGGTTCGAAGAGCCGGTCGCGCAGCGCGCGGACGGCCGCGTTGCCGCCGGCGGCGATCTCGCGGGCCGCGGCCAGCCGGGGAAGGTAGGACCCCTCGTCGGCCATCATCAGCAACAGCTGGTCGTACTGCGGGGTGGGCCGCTGCGACCGGAGCCCGGTGGGATCGGGTGGCCGGTCCACGAGCTGCCGGGCGGCGTCGCCGTACCGGTGCACGAGGGCGATCTTGGCGTCTTCGAGCGGGCGGTCGGTGACTGAGCCGTCGCCCTGGTAGTGGCACCAGGCGCTGCGGATGGCGTCGGCCAGTCGCCGGTGCGAGGTGTGCCCGGTGGCGGCGTCCATCTCCAGCGCGGCCGCGAACATCTCCAGCGCCCGGGTGCGGTTGCGGGTGCGCGTCGCCTCGTCGCAGAGCCGCCGTAGGAGATCGACCGACCGGTTCCGGGTGGCCTTCGCGTCCCGGCCTCCCGCAGGCAGTCCCATCTTCTGCCGGACGGCGTCGCCGAGGCGAGGCAGGTTTCCGGGCCGGACGGTCGGCTGCCGTCGCCCGTCCAGTTGCTCGAACGCGCCCGCGCTGCGGGTGTGCAGGGTGAGGGCGGCCAGCAGTTCCCGCCCGGGGCCGTGGTGGTGGGCGAAGGCACGATCGAGGAAGCCGGGGTCGCGCATGGCGGCGGTGAGGAAGCGTGCGCCGAGGTACGCCTGGATCACCCCGTGCTGGAAGCGCACCCCGTCCTGCCGCTTCACCACGATGTTCAGCGCGTCCCCGGTGGTCTCGGCCAGCCCGACGTCCTGCGCGTTGCCGGCGTCGAGCTTGTGCAGCCGGTTGCGCAGCTCGGTCAGGATCCACCGCCGGCCGGCGTCGATGGTGTCGTCACCGCCGGTGAGTTCCGTCGTCCGCACCGACAGCCGGTTGTCGCGCAGTCCGATGCAGGCGAGGGCGGAGAGCACCTCGATCGCGTCGGACCGTTCGACCTGCGGCAGACCGTAGTCCTCGTACAGGTCGCCGGCGACGGTGGCGTCGCACCACTCCTCCAGCAAGCACCACCGCAGCGCGGCCCTGCCCGGGCCCACCGGCTCGACGCGGTCCAGCCGGTCGACCTCGTAGAGCTGCCCGATGACCCGCAGGTAGAACGGCGAGTCCGCGACGTCGGCGGCCTTGACCAGTTCGTTGATGCGGTCCCACCGGTGGCCCGCGTCCGAGCGGCGGCTGCGGGCCCGCACGTATTCGAGGGCGGGGCCCTGGGCGAGCGGCTCCAGTTGTAGCAGCAGCGCGTCCAGCCCACGCAGCGGATCGTCGGGCCGCGAGGCGACCACCAGGGGGAGGCGCTCGCGGACCGCGACCCGGATGGCATCGCGCAGCACGCTGTCCCGGTCGGCGGGTTGGGCGGCGTCGGCGAGGCTCTCCTCCAGCCCGTCGGCGAGCACCACGAGGCGGTTCTCCAGCCAGAGCCTCCGCCAGATCCGGTCGGCCTCGCCCGCGGCACGCAGCCGGGTGTCGATGGTGCGTTCGAACTGTTCGAGGGCGAGCTGGCGGAAGTTCAGCTTCTCCGGGTCGGTGACCGACCGCAGGTCGACTCCGACCGGTACGACGTCGGCGGCCATCAGCATCTCCGCGAGGCGTGCCAGGGTGGCCGTCTTGCCGGTGCCGATACCGCCCACCAGCAGCAGCGGGCGCCGGGTCGCCCGGTCCCGGAGCCGCTGGATCAGCAGCTCGCACAGCTCGTCGCGGCCGACGACGTCACTCGGGTCGAGGCCCCGTTCGGCGCTGGGCAGCACCATCCGGCTGTTGCGCATCACGTTGCGCCGGTACCAGCGGCGGACGGGGATGTACCGCCAGAAGTAGAAGAACGCGAGGCCCAACGCCGCGACCATCAGGGGCTTGACGAAGCCCTCCACCTGCCCGCAGTAGTACGCCCTCGGCTGGTCTCCCGCGCACCACTTCGCCATCGGCAGGAGCCGGGGCTCGGTGCCGAGGACCGTCAGGATCAGGGAGAGAAGGGTCCAGCCGAGGAACGTCCAGGCGGTGGCGACGATCGTCCACCGCAGCCAGCGGCGGTACCGCCACCTCACCCGGTTGCTGGCCCGCTCGTCGGACCGTCGGCGGCGGTCCCGCTCCGTCCGGCGTTCCCGTCGGGTGCGCCACCGGCGCCGGCGCTGGCGTAGCCACAGCTGGGCCGCCCAGACCGGACCACGTTTCGGCCCGCGCACGGACACCCCCATGATCGACATGGCCGGTTACCGGACAGAGGCGCCCCCGCCTCCCCCTCACGTTCACGTTAGTGCCGTTCCCGCAGGCAGTAGCCCGGTTTCGGCATTCCCGTGCGGCCCGGCACGCCCGATGCCGCGCCCGAGACTCCTGACCCTCTACAGTCGACGGTCTCATCGACGCCGACGGTGAGAGGGCTCGACGCGGCGCCGTCCGGATGGCCGGCGACCAACTCGCCCACGTCGAGGGGCTGGCCTTCCTGCGCGGCCTGGCCAGGGCGTAATGTCCCGTAGACCTCGGGGGAAGGTGGAGTCGATGCGTTCCGGGCTGGAGGTGCCGCCGGCGATCGAGGCCGAGCGGGTCATCACCGCCGTGCTGGCCGACCTGCGCTCAGGCGACCATCGCGGTGTGGTGGTCGACTCGCCGCCGGGTGCCGGCAAGTCGACCCTGGTGGTGCGTGCCGCCGTCGAGTTGGCTGCCGCCGGTGAGCCGCTGATCATCATCGCGCAGACCAACGAGCAGGTCGACGACCTCATCGACCGGCTGGCGCGCAAGGCCCCCGAGCTGCGCATCGGCCGGCTCTCCGCCGCCGACTACCGGCCGTCCGAGCGGGTCAGGGACCACGAGACGGTCAGGGTCGCCGCGAAGGTCACCGACCTCGGCGGTCCAGCCGTCATCATCGGTACGGCCGCGAAGTGGGCCATGGTCGCCGAGGGTTCCTGGCCGTGGGCGATCGTCGACGAGGCGTACCAGATGCGCTCGGATGCCCTGCTGCGGGTGGCCGGGCGGTTCGAGCGGGCGTTGTTCGTCGGCGATCCCGGTCAGCTCGACCCGTTCTCCACGGTCGAGACGGGGCGCTGGACGGGCCTGACCTGGGATCCGATGCAGTCGGCGGTGGCGGTGCTGCTGCGGCACAACCCGGAGTTGCCGGTGCACCGGCTCCCCGTGTCGTGGCGGCTGCCCGCCTCGGCGGCGCCGGTGGTGGCGGCGGCGTTCTACCCGTTCACCGGGTTCCGGGCCGGCACCGGTCCGACTGACCGGGCGCTGTGGCTGGGCGAGCCCGGGGTGGGGGATGCCCTGGACCGGGCGGTGGACCTGGCGGCGGCCGGCGGGTGGGCGCTCTACGAGCTGCCGGCGCGGCAGACCCTGCGTACCGATGCCGAGGCCGCCTCGGCCTGCGCGGCGCTGGCGTTGCGGGTGTTGGCGCGGGGGGCGGTCGCCGTCTCCGAGCACGCGCCGCAGGGTGCGCCGGTCACCGCCGACCGGATCGCCGTCGGGGCGGCGCACCGCGACCAGGTCGCGGCCATCCGCGCGCACCTGGGTCCGGCGGGGGCCGGGATCACCGTCGACACCGCCAATCGGCTCCAGGGCCGGGAGTACGACGTGACGATCGTGCTGCACCCGCTGTCGGGGCGGCGGGACGCGACCGCGTTCCACCTGGAGTCGGGGCGGCTCTGCGTGCTGACGTCGCGGCACCGGCAGGCCTGCATCGTGGTGGCGCGCGCCGGGATCGGCGAGCTGCTGGACGCCCATCCGTCGACGGAGACCGTGCATCTGGACGTGCCGGTCAAGTTTCCGGACGGCTGGGAGGCGCACCAGACGATCCTCGCCCTGCTCGCGGGCGCGACGTCGGCCGGCTGACCCGCCGCTCGCCGACCCCTGGAAACCGACCCGCGCCCCGACCCCTGGAAAGCTGTCCCGCGCCTGCCGACCCCTAGAAACCACCCCGCGCCCGCCGGGGCCCTCGCCGGATGTCGATGGCTGATCTAGCATCCATCAACATCAAATTCCGGCTCCGGAGGGAACCCCCTATGACGGGTCTGTTCGCCCGCCTTCGCACCTCGGCCCGCCTGGCGCTCGCCAGCGTCGGTGCCGTACTGCTCGCCGTGCTGGCCACCGTCGCTGTCGTGGCCGCGCCGGCCCAGGCCGCCGGCCCTCGGCCGCACTTCCAGATGCCGGTTCCCTGCGGCGAGACCTGGCGGCTGGCCACCTACTACGGGCACGAAGACTACGACATCGACATGACCTACGCCGGCGGCAGCAATGGGCGGGCGATCCTCGCCTCCTACGGCGGCACTGTCACGTTCGCCGGCTGGGGCAACAGCGGCGGCTGGTATGTGGTGATCGACCACGGCGGCGGCTGGAAGACCTTCTACCTGCACATGATCGAGTCTCCGGCGGTCCGGGCCGGGCAGTGGGTCTCGACCGGGCAGCAGCTCGGCCGGGTCGGCAGCACCGGCAACTCGACCGGCCCGCACCTGCACTACGAGCAGACGCGTGACGGCGTCAAGACCGAGTCGTACTTCAACGGTGTGCCCTCCGGCATCACCTCCGACGGCAGCCCGAACACCGGGCCGCTGTACGTCGCCGGCCCCACCTCGTCGGCCCGGAACCTGACCAGCCAGAACTGCGGGCAGGTCAACAACAACCGCCAGGTGTACGAGTCCGGCAGCCACAACGGCTGGCAGATGCTGCCGGTCAACAGCATCACCGGCTCGGCCACCGCGTCGATGGTCATGGGCACGAACAAGCTGCTCTACACGGTCAACGACGGCCGGGTGTACGAGGCGTCCAGCGACACTGGCTGGCGCAACCTGTGGACCGGTATTTCGGGGGTCAGCAACAACGCCCTCGCCGTGATCAACGTCGACGGCGTCAAGTACGTCTACACGGTGGTCGGGGGCATGGTCCACGAGGCGGCCAGCAACAACGGTTGGCGCAACCTGAACACCGGCATCTCCGGGGTGAGTGGCAACGCGCTCGCGGCGATCAACCTCGACGGCGTCAAGCACGTCTACACGGTGGCCGGGGGCATGGTCCACGAGGCGGCCAGCAACAACGGTTGGCGCAACCTCAACTCCGGCATCTCCGGGGTGAGCGCGAGCGCGTTGGCGGCGATCAACCTCAACGGTGTGAAGATCGTCTACACGGTGGTCGGAGGCTCGGTCCACGAGGCGGCGAGCAACACCGGTTGGCGGAACCTGAACACCGGCATCTCCGGGGTCAGCGCGAGCGCGTTGGCGGCGATCAACCTCAACGGTGTGAAGATCATCTACTCCGTGGCCGGGGGCATGGTCCACGAGGCGGGCAGCAGCACCGGCTGGCGGAACCTCAACTCCGGCGTACGCGGCACGGCCGTCTCGGCCATGAGCCTCAGCGGCGTGAAGATCCTCTACACCGTCTGACGGTCCCGATCGTTCTCAGCGCTCCACAATTCCTGTTCTGATCACGACGTTACCGATCGTCGTAGCCCGACCAGCGGCCCGCCGGCCCACCCGGCCGGCGGGTCCGCCGCTCGTGCCCCGCACGCCCACGGCGACCCCACCGGCGGGTCGGCGGAGCCGGCGGGCATGTGCGGCGACCGGCTGACACTCTCTCGCCCAGGTCGAGCGTCCCGCCCCGGACCAGATCAGTCGACTACTTGACGTAGTCGTTTTGGAGATAATCCCTGGTCACGTGACTACGTAGCGTGCGGATGTCAACCGCAATGCCTCGTACCGGTCACACCCGACACCCGCGGGAGGTCATCGCCGAGGCAGCAGAACAGGAGAGCCCCATGTCAGCTCAGGCAGCAGCCCGCCGCCTCCGACCTCGCGCGTTCACCCTCATCCTCGGCGTCGCCGTGGCGGCCGGAGTGGTCGTCCCCGCCGCTCCCGCGTCGGCCGCCGTCCCCGGCCTCGTCCGGATCGCCGCGACGAGCGCCAGCAACTCGAACGACTTCCGCAGCGTCACGGCGACCTGCCCGGTGGGCAAGGTGCTGACCGGGACGGGCTACGAGCTCAACGGCGTCACCGGCGAGGGCGTCGTCGACGACTTCCGGCCCAACGGCGGCCCGGCCACCGCGCCGACCGCCGTGACCGTCGGGGCGTACGAGGCGGAGGCGTTCGCCGGCAACTGGTCCGTCACCGCGTTCGCGATCTGCGCCAACCCGGTTGCGGGTCTGGTGCGGGTCTCGGCGGCCAGCGTCAGCAACTCGAACGACTTCCGCAGCGTCACGGCGACCTGCCCGGTGGGCAAGGTGCTGACCGGGACGGGCTACGAGCTCAACGGCGTCACCGGCGAGGGCGTCGTCGACGACTTCCGGCCGAACGGTGGCGTGGCAGCCGCGCCGACCTCGGTCCTCGTGGGCGCGTACGAGGCGGAGGCGTTCGCCGGCAACTGGTCCGCGACGGCGTACGCGATCTGCGCCAACTCCCTCGCCGGTCTGGTCCGCAACTCCGCGGTGAGCGCCAGCAACTCGAACGACTTCCGCAGCGTCACGGCGACCTGCCCGGTCGGGAAGGTGCTGACCGGAGCCGGCTACGAGCTGAACGGCGTCACCGGCGAGGCCGCCGTCGACGACTTCCGCCCCAACGGTGGCCCGGCCGCCGCGCCGACCTCCGCCACCTCTGGCGCGTACGAGGAGGACGCGTTCGCCGGTAACTGGAGCAACACGGCGTACGCCATCTGCGCGACGGCGTAGTCACCCGCGCCGGCCGGTGGTGCCGCCCCGACCGGGGAGGGGTCACCGGCCGACCCTGGGCGCCCGCGCCAGTCGCGTCGTGTGTCGCCTCGCGCCCGGCGTCGCCTCGCGCGGCGGCATCTCGCGGCAGCGGCTCACGTGCGGCGGTGGTCTCACCGCCGGGGCAGCTCGACAGCGCGAGGAAGCGGACATTCGACCGGGCGTCGGCAAGAAGGTGGCCGACAGCACAATCGCCGAAATTCCGCCGCCGTCGATCACCGGAATTGATGTCGGCCTACCGATAGAACGACGCCCCTCCTGATCTACCTCGATCGATAGCGTGTCGTGGCACAGGCCGTCCATGAAAGGCGGACCATGAACAATTCCCATACCTCACTGTCCCGGCGCCGGATCCTGCTCGGCGCCGCGGCGGCCTCGGCGGTCACCGTGGCCGGGGCGACCGCCGCACCAGCCACCGCCGCACAGGCCGCACCACCCGTCGGGGGAACGCCCTCGGCTCGACCGGCCCGGCGTCTCGTCGCCCGGGACCGGATCGCCACCGCTCGCCTCGTCGGCGGTACGGCCCACTTCCAGGCCGACTTTCACGAACGCCTCGACGCCTGGCTGGCCTTCTGGTCGGCCAACTCGCCCCGGGTCTGGAGCACCCCTGTGGAGATCGACGGCCGGGTCGCCGCCGACGGCGACGCGTTCACGCTGCACACGATCCGGGTCACCCGCGACGACGAGACGCGGGACGCCTTCGCCGCCGGGCGGTCGGACGCCGCCCACCTGGCCACCCTCGCCAGCCTGCACCACCACTTCCCGTCGGTCCGCGTCGAGGCAGGCGGCGCGCTGCGGGTGGCCGACGGCCCCGCCGGCTGGAGCGGCTCGGCGGATCAGGTCGCGTTCGCGGTCACCGCCTGCCGCGAGCTGTGGGGGCTACGCGCCGCCGACACGACGGACTGGGGGGAGCACGTGAGCCGGGCCGGGCACGCGGCCGACCCCGCCTCCCGCTCCGGCTGGGCGGCGTTCACCAGGGCGAGTCTGCGGCGAGGACTGCGGACCGAATCGTACTGACCATCGGAGGTAGGACATGGCACGCAGTGAATTCCGTTTCGTCGTCGACGGCGTCGAGTTGACCGCCGCACAGCAGAGCCTGATTGCGAGCGAGATACAGAAGGCGGGCCTCAACGCCCTCTCCGTCGCCGGCAGCAAACTGACCAACCCGCTCTCCGTCGGGCACGCCAACATCAAGCTCCGCCCGGAGTGGTACGGCCTGTGGGTCATCGACGGCCCGTTCGCCGAGGAACTCGGTCAGAAGATCAACGACATCGGCTTCTGGATGCAGCGGTGACGGACGCCGCCCACCAGCCGGCCCCGCCGGAGCGGATGTGCCCGAGCACCCCCGCGGCCAACGCCACGGTGTTCCTCGGCATGATCACTCCGGCGGGGCGGGTCGCCTACGTCACGCCGGCGCTCCCGGCCGAGGTCGCCCTCGCCCAGGCCGGCGCGGACACCCCGGTCGAGTCCCGGTACCGGCTCGCCGGTCCGTGTGTCACCGCGAAGTGCGGCTTCTGGACCGGCGCACACTGTGGCCTCGGCGAACGGATGGCAGCCTCCTTCCAGGAGGTCGCCGGTCCGGCGGAGGACGACCTGCCGCGCTGCGCGATCCGGCGGACCTGCCGGTGGTACGCCGAGCAGGGTCGCGCCGCCTGCGCCGCCTGCTCCCACGTGGTCACCGACGCCCGCTGACGCCCGGGTCGTACCGCCGCCTGATGTCGTAACCGATTCACCTCGACAGCGCCGACGGCGCTCGCCACCGGCGGGCGCCATCGGTGCGATGTCCCACCGTTCCGCTACCGTCTGGGCGTCATGGATCCGCGGTACGACGAGGACGTCATCGGGCGGGAGCATCCCGCGGGTCTGCTGCGCGCCGAGGTGGACCGGGCGACCGCCAGCCACGGCGGCCTGATCCTGGTCGCCGGGGAGCCCGGCATCGGCAAGACGACCCTGGTCACGGCGGCGGCCGGCGAGGCCCGCCAACGGGGTGCGCTGGTGCTCGGCGCCGCCTGCTGGGATTCCGACAGCGCGCCCGGCTACTGGCCGTGGGTCCAGGTGTTGCGCGGCCTGCGCCGGTCGGCCGCCGACTGGGCGCTGGCCCGGGAGACCGCCGAGCCGGCCCTCGCGACCCTGCTCGGTGAAGCGACCGGCGACGACCGCGCGGACCAGGAGGAGTTCGCGCTCCACGACGCGGTGACCACCGCGTTGGTCGCGGTGTCCCAGCGCCGACCGGTCGTGGTGGTGCTCGACGACCTGCACTGGGCCGATCCCGCCTCGATGCGGCTGCTGCGGTTCGTCGCCCAGCACACCTGGTTCGAGCGGCTGCTGCTGATCGGCACCTACCGTGACGCCGAGGTCGAGTCTCCCGACCACCCGCTGCGCCGGCTGCTGATGCCGTTGGTGGCGAAGGCGACCACGCTCACCCTCACCGGGCTGTCCCGCGACGAGGTGGCGGCGCTGATGGCCCGCACTGCCGGCCGGGCACCCGACGCCGGTCTCGTCGACGAGGTGCACCGGCGCACCGGTGGCAACCCGTTCTTCGTGGAGCAGACCGCCCGGATCTGGCGTGCCGACGGCCGGGTCGGCACGATCCCCCCGGGCGTACGGGAGGCGGTGCGCCGTCGCCTCGCCCAGTTGCCGGTGCCGGTCGTCGAGGCGCTCACCGCCGCCGCCGTGCTGGGCCGGGAGTTCCACCGCCCGGTTCTCGCCGCCTGCGCGGGCACGCCGGCGGCGCAGGCAGACCGGCTCCTCGACCGGGCGGTGACCGCCCGGCTCGTGGTGTCCCGCGGCGGCGGCCGGTTCGCCTTCGTCCACGACCTCGTCCGGGAGACCCTCTACGACGCGCTGCCCGACGACGACCGGCGCTTCCGGCACGCCGCGGTCGTCCGGGCCGTCGACGGTTCGCCGGCGCTCACCGAGCGACTGATCCCCGCCGACCTGGCCCGGCACGCCCATCTCGCGGGCGCCCACCTCGACCCGTCGCACGCCGCCGACCTGCTGGTCGCCGCAGCCCGGGACGCGGGCGGCCGGCTGGCCGTGGACGAGTCGGTCGGCCACTACCGCCGGGCGCTGGAGGTCGCCGTCGACCCGGCCCAGCGCGTGAAGATCATGATCGAGCTGGGTCAACTGCTGCACCACGTGGGCGCGGGCACCGAGGCCCGGCGGCTGCTCGCCGAGGCCGCCGCGCTGGCCGTGGCGGTCGACGATCCGGTGGTGCTGGCCCATGTCGCCCTCGTCGTCCACCGCCGCCACGAGGACGGCCCCGGGCGCGTCGTCGATCCGGAGGGCGTGCTGCGGGAGGCGTACCAGCGGTTGACCGGCGAGGCGGCGGGCGTCGTCCCGGTCAGCACGCTGGTCACCGACCTGATCGCCGCCACCGAGTCCCTCGCCCGGCGCGGCCACGACGACGAGGCGCTCACCTTCAGCCTGTGGGCTCGCCACGACACCACCTGGGGGCTCGGTTCGGCCCGCGACCGGGCCGCGATCACGGCCGAGATCCGGGAGGTGGCACGTCGCGGCGGTGACCGGGAGACCGGGATGTGGGCGACCGCGCTGCGCTGGGTCGCGCTGCTGGAGTTGGGCGACCCCCGCTACCGCGACGAGCTGACCACCTTCGTCACCTGGGCCGGCCAGGGCGACGCCCGGCACCGGTCCGCCGCCACCATGGACGACGCCATCGTCGCGGCGTTCCGTGGCGACTTCGCCAGGGCCGACGAACTGTTCGGCGAGCTGACCGCCCTCAGCGAGTGGGACCGCTCCGACTTCGTCTTCATGGGCCACCACACGCGCTGGTCCCGGCTGGAGTTGCAGGGCCGGTTCGACGAGGCCGACGCCCTGCTCGACGGGCTGAGCCCGACCGGATATCCCTACCCGGAGCTGGTCCGGGGCATCACCGCGGTCGAGCGCGGCGACGTCGAGGCGGCCGTCCGGCTGACCACCGACATCGAGGCTGCCGGCACGACGTACGCGGGATCGGTGTCGCCGCTGTGGCTGCGGCTGCGCGCCGAGGTCGCTGCCGCGAGCCGCGACCCCCGGCGCTGCGCCGAGGCCCGGGAGGCGCTGCGACCGCACCGCGGGCAGTGGATGTCCGCGCTGTTCGGCTGCGACCTCAGCGGCCCCGTCGACTACTGGCTGGCCCTCGTCGACGCCGCGCAGGAACGCTGGGACGACGCGGTGGCCAGGTTCTCCGCCGCCCGAGACTCCGCCGACCTGCTGGGCGCCCGCCCGTGGTCGGTCCTGGCCCGAGCCGCGCTGGTCGACGCGTTGACCGGGCGGGACCGCCCCGGTGACGCGACGGCCGCCGCCGCGCTGCGCGCCACCACCACGCGCGACGCCGCCGACCTCGGCATGCGCCAGGTGACCCGTCGCCTGACCGGCGTGTCACCGACAGCGGCCGACGCGCCGCCCGCCGACCGACCCCGGGCCGTCGCCACGACCCCCGGTCCGGCTCCAGCGCGGTCCGTCACCGCCGGCCCGCACGCCTCGCCGCCGGTCGCCGCCAGTCCGCACACTTCGCAGGCGGTCGCCGACGGGCCCGTCGTGGGGCAGCGGCCTGCGCAGGCGTACGAATTCCGCCGTGACGGGCCGGTCTGGCAGGTCGCCTACGCCGGCGTGGTGGCGCATCTGCCCGACGCGAAGGGCCTGCGCGACCTGCACGTGCTGCTGAGCCGGCCGGGCGTCGACGTCCCGGCGGTCGAGTTGCTCGACCCGGCCGCCGGGCCGGAACTCGTCGCGGCCCGCCGGATGGGCGGCGATCCGGTCCTCGACGACGAGGCGAAGGCCCGCTACCGGCGGCACCTGGAGCGGCTCGACGACGAGATCGACCGGGCCGCCGAGCGCGGCGACGAGCGGAGGATGGCCGGCCTCGACGCCGAGCGCGGCGCCCTGCTCGCCGAGTTGCGCGCCGCCGCCGGGCTGGCCGGCCGCAGCCGCCGCCTCGGTGACGAGGCCGAGCGGGCCCGCAAGACGGTGACCGCGCGCATCCGGGACGTGTTGCGCAAGCTCGACCAGCGCCACCCGGCGCTCGCCGCCCACCTGCGCGACACCGTCTCCACCGGCGGCACCTGCCGCTATCTCTCGCCCGATCCGCTGCCCTGGCGCCTGTAGCGACCTGAGGCAGGGACGGCGAACGGACGCCGCCACCCTCCGGTGGCGGCGCCCGTCGCGTGGGTTGGTCAGCGGCGGTTGTAGCGGTACATCGTCAGGGTGCCGAAGACCACCACGAAGCCGGCGCTCCACAGCAGCGTCCACATCGTGGCCGACGCGTCCGACCCGCCCGACATCACCGCGCGTACCGAGGCCACCAGCTGCGAGATCGGGTTGACGTTGACGAACGCCTGGAGCCAGCCGGGCATGGTCGCGGGGTCGACGAACACGTTGCTCAGGAAGGTCAGCGGGAAGAGCACCATCATGCTCACGCCCATCACGGACTTCTCGCTGCGCAGGATGAGGCCGAAGAACGTCCAGACCCAGGAGAACGCGAACGAGAAGACCACCAGTAGGCCGATCCCGGCCAGCACGCCGGGCAGCCCGCCGTCGGGCCGGAACCCCAGCACCAGCCCGACGCCGAGGATGACCACGGCCGCCAGCACGTAGCGCAGCACGTCGCCGAAGATCATGCCGACCAGTGGGGCCGGCCGCCACACCGGCAGGGTCCGGAACCGGTCGAAGACACCCTTCTCGATGTCGGTGTTCAGCCCGACCCCGGTGTACATGGTGATCATCACGACGCTCGTGACCATGATGCCGGGCAGGAAGAACTGGAGGTAGTCGCGCGGGCTGTCGGCGAGGGCACCGCCGAACAGGTACGTGAACATCAGCACCATGATGATCGGGAACGCCGTCACGTCGAACAGTTGCTCCGGCACGTGCTTGATCTTCAGCAGGGCCCGCCAGCCGAACGTGAGCGACGCTGTCACCGCGTTCGGCCCGGGCGGTCGCGAGCCGGGCGCGAGGACGGTCGACAGCGCCTCCGCCGACGGTACGTAGACGGACGGGGCCCGCCCGGTCGTGGTGGCGTTGCTCATCGGGCTGCCTCCAGCTCGTCGTCCCGCTCGTCGGTTGCGACGGCGGGGTGGTCGGTCAGGGCCAGGAAGACCTCGTCCAGGCTCGGCTGGCCGAGGGAGAAGTCGTCGACGACGATGCCGGCGCGGGCCAGGTCGCCGAGCGCCTGGGCGGCCTGCTCGCTGGCGTCGAGGTCGTTGCCGTCCCCGCCGACCCGGGCGGTCAGCGCGACCGGATCGGCTTCGAGCTGCACCGGCACGCCCAGCGCCGCCCGGAGCAGCCGCTCGGCCTCGGGCCGCTGCCCCGCGTCGCGCAGCCGCAGGTGGACGGTGCCAGCGCCGACCGAGGACTTCAGCTCGCCCGGGGTGCCCTCCGCGATCACCCGGCCGTGGTCCACCACCGCGATGCGGCCGGCGAGCTGGTCGGCCTCGTCGAGGTACTGCGTGGTCAGCAGCACGGTCGTGCCGTGCGCCACGACGGCCCGGACGATCTCCCACACCTGGTTGCGGCTGCGCGGGTCCAGCCCTGTCGTCGGCTCGTCGAGGAACAGCAGGTCGGGCGTGTTGAGAATGCTCGCCGCGATGTCGATGCGCCGCCGCATGCCGCCCGAGTACTTCTTGACCTGCCGGTCGCCCGCATCGGTCAGGCCGAACGCGGTGAGCATGCTCTCCGCCCGGTCTCGGGCGGCCGGCTTGCCGTGCCCGAGCAGGCGGGCGAGGAGCACCAGGTTCTCCCGCCCGGTCAGGTCCTCGTCCACCGAGGCGTACTGGCCGGTCAGGCTCATCCGGGCGCGTACGGCGTCGGCCTCCTTGACGACGTCGTGCCCGAAGACCCGGGCCCGCCCGCCGTCGGGGCGCAGTAGCGTCGCCAGCACCCGTACCGCTGTGGTCTTGCCGGCGCCGTTCGGGCCGAGCAGCCCGTAGACGGTGCCGGCGGGCACCTGGAGATCCATGCCGGCGAGCGCCCGGGTGTCCCCGAACGACCGGGTCAGACCCTCGGCCTCGATTGCCAGGCCGGTACTGCGTTTCATTGTCCCTACCCTTCTCATGTTCCTCAGGAGACGTACGGGCGTGTGGCGCGGCCGTCGCGCAGGGTCAGGCCCCACCAACGGAGCTGGTCGAGCAGGACATCGGCGTCCCGCTCCAACCGGTCCGCCGCCGGGGGCGACGGCTCGCCGTCGAGCAGGTCGACACCGACGGTGTCGCGCATCGTGACCGCGTGCAGCGCGGTGAAGACCGTCCGGAGCTGCTCGACCGCGTGCAAACCGATGGAACCGCACCCGTACGACACGAAGCCGACCGGTTTGGCCTGCCACTCGTCGTACGCGTGGTCGATCGCCTGTTTCAACGAGCCCGGGAAGCTGTGGTTGTACTCGGGGGTGACCACGACGAACGCCTCGGCCAGGCCGACCCGCGCGACGAACGACCGCACGGCCGGCGTCGGCTCGGACGGACAGCTGGCGAGGAAGTCGTGGTCGGCGAGGTCGACGACCGTCACCGCCAGCTCGTCGTGTCGCCGCGCCCGGTCGACGAACCAGCGGCCGATCCGGTCGCCCGTGCGTCCCTCCCGGGTGCTGCCGATGATCACGGCGAGGCGCAGCGGCGTCATGGTTCCCCTCCCGGCTCCGGTCCCACCCTTCAGGCGCGAGACGGCGGCCAGCGCCCGCCAGATCAGAACTGGCGGAGCATTCCCGTCGGTGATCCCGGACTCAGGCCGGCTCGTCGAAGAGCACCGGCCAGGGGCGGGGCGCCGGCCCGGGCGGCGGCGCCGGCGGCTCCGACCCGTCGGCCAGCACCTCCGCCGCGAGCTGCCCGAACATCGGCGCGGCCGGGTGCGCCCCCCGCCGCGGCCAGGCCGCCGAGGTGCGCCTGACCAGCGGGGATCCGGCGATCGGCCGCCAGGCGATCCGGGGTTCCCGGCGGGCTGTCGCCGCCGGCTCGACGGCGACCCCGCCGCCGGCCAGCACCAGCCCGAAGAGGAACTCCGGGTTGCGGGCCGGACGGACCCGCCCCGGCGCGAACCCGTGCCGGCGGCAGACCTCCAGCAGGTGGTCGTGCCAGCCGGGCGCGGTGGCCCGGGGCGCGGTCACCAGGTCCAGGCCGGCCAGCGCCGCCAGCTCGACCTCCCGGCCCCGCGCGAGCGGCGAGGCGCGCGGCAGCAGCACCCCCAGCGGTACGTCGACTGCGGCGCCGAGGCGCAGCCCGTCGTCGGTGACGGGGTGGTGCAGCAGGCCGACGTCCAGCCGCCCCTCGGTCAGCATCCGCTCCTGCTCGCCGCTGGTCAGCTCGTGCAGGTCCACGTCGAGCCCGGGCGCGCGGTCGGCCAGCCGGTCGAGCAGCTCGCGCAGGGTCACGGCGGGCGTCTCCGGCGGCACCCCGGCCCGGAGCACCCCGGACACCCCCTCGCGTACCTGCCGCATCAGGTTGCGCAGCCGGCCCTCCCCGGCGAGCAGTTCCTCGGCCTCGCCGAGCAGCAACTGCCCTGCGGTGGTCAGCCGCACCTGCCGCCGGGAGCGGTCGAACAGCTCCACCGCCAGCTCCCGCTCCAGGCGCTGCACCGACTGGCTCAGCGGCGGCTGGGCCATGCCGAGCAGCTCGGCGGCCCGCCCGAAGTGCAGCTCGTGGGCGACCACCACGAAGTGCCGCAGGTGTCGGAGCAGGTCCACGGCCGGACCCTACGCCAGCGCCCGACGCCGGCCGGGGGCGGCGGCTACCGTGCGCAGGTGGCGACAGAGCGCATTGCGGAGATCTTCGAACGGGCCGGGGTCACCGGCTGCCTGCACGTCGTCGACCTCGATGGCGGCAGTGGATCGGGGCGGCCCGGAGCGCGGTGCGAGGTGGCTGTCCGGGCGGACGAGCAGGTGGTGATCGCCTCGATCTTCAAGGTGCTGCTGGTGCTGGAGTTCGCCCGGCAGGTCGTCGCCGGCCAGCTTGACGCCCGGGAACGGGTCCTCGTCACCGCCGACGACCGGCTCGGCGGGTGGGGCGTCGCCGGTTGCGCCGACGACGCCGAGGTGTCGCTACGGGACCTGGCCTACTTCACCATGTCGGTCAGCGACAACACCGCCGCCGACCTGCTGCTGCGCCGGGTCGGGGCGGATGTGCTGCCGATGCTCGCCGCCGAGTTGGGGCTGCCGCGTACCCGGGTCGTCGGCGGCCCTCGACAGCTGGTGGAGACGATGCTCGCCGACGTGGGCGCGCGTACCGAGGCGGACTTCGCCCGGATCTTCCCCACCCTGCCGCCCGAGCGGGTGCGCGCGATGCGGATGTTCGACCCCGCACAGACGACGTCGAGCACCGCCCGGGAGATCACCCGGCTACTCGGCCTGATCTGGCGGGACGAGGCCGGCCCGCCCGAGGCGTGCGTGATGGTCCGGGGCTGGATGGCCCAACAGCTCTTCTGGACGCGCCTGGCGTCCGGCTTCCCGCCCGGGGTGCGGGTGTCCGGCAAGACCGGTTCGCTGCCGGGTCTGCACCTGGAGGCCGGTGTGGCCGAGTATCCCGACGGCGGCCGGTACGCCATCGCCGTCTTCGTGCGTGCCGCCCAACTCGCCACCCGCCGTATCGACGTGGACCTGGCGATGGGCCAGGCCGCCCGGACCGCCGTCGAGGCCCTGCGCGGCGACTGAGTTCGAGGCCCTGCGCCGGCTGGTTTTCCGGCCGTACCGCGTCGTGGTCGACCCCACTGAGCTGGCCCGATATGCCGGTGGATATCGATTGTGTCGGCCGAGGATCTTGGACCGTTCCCGGGTCGTGCTGATTGGCTCGGCACCGACCGATCAGCACCACGACGGGGAGAGTTCCGCATGCCCAACATCGACCGCCGCCGCTTCCTCCGCGACGCCGCCGCCAGCACCGCGCTGGTCTCCGCCGGCGGGCTCGCCGGCACCGCCCTGACCGGCCCGGCACACGCCGCGCCGCCGGCCGCCGCCCCGGTCGCCGCCGCCCCGGCCGGCCGCCGCAGCGGCCCGGTCAGCTTCCGCTGGTGGGGTACGTCGGCCTGGCGCATCGACATCGGCGACCGGACCGTTTTGGTCGACCCCTTCCTCAGCCGGATCGACACGGGGCTGTTCCGGGGCGCCTTCAACCAGGCCACGAAGTTGGAGGTCCGCACCGACGTCGTCGACTCCCTGGTGGACCGGGCCGAGACGGTGCTCGTCACGCACACCCACTGGGACCACTACATGGACGTGCCGCACATCGTGGGCCGCACCGGTGCCCGGGTCGTCGGCACGCTGACCGCCTACCACCTCGGGCTGGCGTACGGGCTGCCGTCGGGGAAGCTCAGCCCGGTCCGGGGCGGGGAGGTGCTGGACTTCGGCGCGTACACCGTGGAGGTGGTGAGCTCGCTGCACAGCCGCAACCTGTCGTACTCGATGGCCTTTCCCGGCGTCCGGGTCAGCCAGCCGGCCAGGCCGGTGACCATCGCCGACCTGCCCGAGGGCGACACCCTCGCCTACCAGCTGCGGGTGGCCGGCGGCCCGTCGGTCTTCTTCATGGGCGCGAGCGACTTCGCCGAGCGGAACCTGACCGGGCTGGCGCCCGACGTGGCGATGGTGGCGCTGCCGAGCAGCACCGCAACCGCCAACTACGCCGAGCGGTTGCTCGACGCGCTGGACCGGCCGAAGGTCGTGGTTCCGGTGCACTTCGACAACTTCGAGACCGAGCTGCGCAACCCGGTGACCGTCGCGCCGACCGACCGCGAGCGGCTGGACACGCTCGTCGCGGCGGTGCGCCGGGCCTCCCCGCGCAGCCGGGTGATCGTGCCCGAGTACCACACCGCGTACCACTTCTGAGCACACACACGACGGGACAGGCCGGGCTGGGGGCAGCGCCCCTGCCGGTGCTGGCCGCGTACGCGGAAAAGCACGCCGATCGCTGACCAATACGCTGGCATCCAGATCGTCGTCCTATTAGGATTGTGGGTAGCCCGAGAAACAAGAGGGGCCACGGGGATCAGTCACAACAAGACCTGATGGGGCGGGTCTCCGTGGCCTACGCAAATGAGGGGAAGCATTTTGCGTATGCGAAACTGGGGCCGCCTGGCAACCGCCGGCAGCCTATTCGTCGGACTGGCCTCGTTCTCGATTCCCGCCCAGGCCACCGAACCCCCCACCGCTCAGGCCGTGCAACCCGGGAACTGGCAGGTGGCGGAGGTCGGCCCAGCGCCGACGCTGCCCAAGCCCAACTCCTACGGCCATGTCGAGCCGACCCTTTCCGGTGACGTTTTGTTCGCGGACGAGTACCAGGCCGACATTCGCTGCTGGAATGGCTCCACGTTGGTCCAGATCCCACGACCGAATGTCCCCGCCAGTGCACGCTATTCAGCCGTCGGTGGCGTCTCCTGCACCAATTTCTTTGTGTTCGACAGGCAGGCCGTCCCGCAACGCTGGCACTGGAACGGCACCGCCTGGTCGAATGCGGCAGCCGGCACCAAATACCCGGTCGGAATCATCCGCGCCTTCGGCGCCAACAACATCTGGGCCTTCGACACGATCATCGGCGAGGGGCTTCGCTTCAACGGCACCACCTGGCAGAAGGTGGCCATGCCGACGATCCAGCCCGACGTCCTGGTAGGCGCCGCGACCAACAACTTCTGGCTGCTGGGCACCCAGTCCGTTTCGTCGAGCACCAAGGTCGCATACCGGTGGAACGGGTCGACCTGGACACAGGGCACCCTTCCGACCACCTACACCGGGTTCTTCCACGAGGCCGTGGAGGTTTCCTCCAGTAACCTCTACGTCTTCGGCACCAACACCGCCCCCGGCTACCTGCGCTTCAACGGGACGGCCTGGGTGCACGAGCAGATGCCCGGCATCACAAAGTACGTCCACGGTGTGGCATACGGGGCTGGCACCGTCTGGGTCGGCACCTTCAACCAGTTCTACCGGCTCACCAACGGTCAGTGGAGCGAGGTGACCTTCCCAGCGGTCGACAACCCGTACGGCCTGAGCATCCAGGACCTGGCCACCGACCCGCGTAGCGAGACCGTCTTCGCCGGCGGGTACGTCGGATTCGGGGAAGGCGTGCAGTACCCCACGATCATCAAGAACGTCCCGGTGAACTGACCGACAGGGTGAGCTGACGCTCGCCTCGCACTCCTGGTCAGCGTGATCCGGTCGGCCCAGGCCGACCGGATCACGCTGACGCAACCGTCGCCAGCTCCGCGAGGGCCCGCACCGACCGCCAGTTGCGGGTGGTCGCCACCACGCCGAGCTTCTTCTCCAGGTGGTTGTTGGTGAACTTCGACCGGCCGTAGCCGCCGTCGGGATAGTGCAGGTAGGCCTCGCGCCCGGTGACCGTGAACGCGAGGTTCTCGCCGCTCGGCGCAGTCAGGGCGGCCACGGCGGAGGGGGCGGGCGCGGTCGCGAGGAACACCACCAGCAGCCGCGTCGGGTCGTCCTCCCGGTCGGCGTACGGGTTGCCGCCGGCCACCGCCGCCAACTCCCGGCCGCCGCGCACCAGCACCGGCACCGTCAACCCCAACTCGCCTGCGATGGCCCGCTCGATGCCCCGCGCCAACGCGTCGGCGTCGCGCACGGTGCTGCCGAAGACCACGTTGCCGCTCTGCAGGTATGTCTTCACGTCATCGTGGCCGAGGCCGGTGACCAGCCGGCGCAGGTCGGCCATGGCCACCTTCGCGCCCCCGACGTTGACCCCGCGCAGCAGCGCGACCCACCTGTCCATCTGCCTTCCTCCACCCGCCGGTAAGGGGGTCAGCCTAGGCGACCGGCCCGACAGTTACGGCCGGCCGGAAATCGCGCACCGGGTGTGGTGCGAGGGCCCGACGGGCCGGGCCGACCGCTGCACCCGCAGGGACGGGGGTGCTCAGAGCCGGCGGATGGCGGTGGAGTCGAGCCGGAAGCCGATGGTGCGGTCGACGATCCGGTCCACCAGGTCCGCCTTGCGTAGCCCGCTGACGCCGCGCAGCTCCAGGCTCGCGGCGAGCGCCCGCAGGTCGCGGGCCGTCCAGCCGCAGAGGTACGCCGTACCGTCGTCGCGGCGGGACATGGCCGCCAGCTCGGCCCGGGCACGGGCCGGATCCGGCGCGGGCGTGGCCCGACGGGCGGGTGGGGCGGCCTGACCCGTGGCCGGGGCGGCCTGACGTGCCTGCCGAGCGGCATGTCGGGCGGGCGAGGCGGCGCGGGCGGCCGGTGCGGCGGCCGGACGCGTGCGGGAGCCGACCCGGTCGGCCGGCGGCCTGGCCGGAGCCGTGTCGACCGGCACCACCGCGAGCCGGGCCCGTCCCTCGACCAGGGCGGCGAGGTCGGCGGCGGGCAGCCCTCGGAGCAGCGCGGTCACCAGGTCGGCGACGTCGCCGGTGGGGCCGGTCATGCCAGCACCCGTTCGGGCTGGAGGTGTTCGAGGAACTCGGTGGCGAGTTGGCGCAACTCGTCGCGGACCGCCGGGGTTGCGATCCGGTCGCGGAGCACCACCGGCACGCCGCGCGGGGCGTTCGTGGCGAACGCGGTGACGTTCTCCCGCAGGGCGGTGGGAAAGACCGGCAGGCCGAGCGCCCGGACCTGGTCCATGTAGCCCTGGTGGGCGGCGATCGGCCGCTGCGCCATCAGCTGGATCATCGTGAACACCACGCCGGCGACGTCGGGAGCGACCTTGTGGTGCCGGCGGGTGGTGGCGAACCGGCGGGCGTCGGCGTTGTACTGCTCGACCAGCTCCCGCACGTTGCCGTGCAGGTAGTCGATGCCCAACGTGGACAGGTAGTCCGCCTTCGCCGGGATGAGCAGGTGGTCGCTGGCGATGATGGCCGACTGGGTGACCACGTTGAAGTTCGGCGGGCAGTCGATGAGCACCAGGTCGTAGCCGCCGAGCGCGTCGTCGTGCAGCCCCTCGGCGAGGGAGCCGCGTACCCGGAACAGCTCGGCGTCGTACTCGTCGCCGTCGGCCACGGCCCGGGCCAGCGCCAGGTCGATGTCGACGAGCTGGAGGTGGGACGCGATCAGGTCGAGGCGGCCCGTGCCGCTGAGCCGCGCGTTGGCCGGGCCGGGGGAGACGACCAACTCGCCCAGGCTTGTCGGCGGGGTGTCCCCGCGCAGGCCGTCGTACCAGCGCTTCACCGTCCGGCCGTCGCGCAGCCGGTCCCGCCAGTCGTCGGGATCGTAGAAGCCGAACGTCAGGCTGGCCTGCGGATCGAGGTCGATGAGCAGCACCTTCATCCCTCGGTTGGCCAACTCGGCACCGAGGTTGGCGGTCACGGTGGTCTTGCCGACCCCGCCTTTGTAGTTGATTACGGACACGACGTACACGCGGACCTCCCCAGACCAGGGAACGGTAGCGGGCGATGGATCTTGTACCGAATTGGCTCCGGGGATCCGCCTCTTGTGCGTAACTACGTAAGTTCGTATTATCGACCTATGGCGGAGATCGAGGAACGGCTGAGCGCGCTGGAGGCGCAGGTCGCCGCGCTGACGGAGCGCTTCGGGGCAGAACCGCCGCCGGCCGGGGCGACGACGCCGGCCGGTGACGTGTTCTGGGCGCTCAACGGGCTGAAACAGCGGATCCCGAGCGAGGGCAGCGGCGCGGTGCTCTACACCGGCACCGTCCGCCTCGACGACCAGCACTACGACTGGCAGTACGGCCGCGTCGTCGACGACGTACTCGCCGGCAACTGGACGGAGCTGGCCGGCGTGCTGACCGCCCTGGCGCACCCGGTCCGGCTGCGCCTGCTCCGCGAGATCCTCGGCGGCCGGCACGGCACCGGCGAGCTGGCCGAGATCGAGGGCCTGGGCACCACCGGCCAGCTGCACCACCACCTGCGCCAGCTCACCGCCGCCGGCTGGCTGCACAGCGCCGGCCGGGGCCATTACGCCGTTCCGGCCGAACGGGTCGTGCCGCTGCTGGCCATCCTCACCGCCGCCCGCCGCTGACCCGTCACCCCTCCGGGGCACCGACCCGCTTCGGAGCCCCCGACGGAAGGACCACCATGCGCAAGCCGGCCGCCCTCGCCCTGGTCATCGGTCTCGTCGGCGCGGTCGCGGCCGTGGGGGTCATGCCCCGCGCGCCCCGGCTGACCGCGCAGAGCAGCGGCGACACCGCGCTGGCCGCCGCTGTCCGCGCGGCGGTGCCCGACCCCGAGGGCCACCGGGGTCTCGCCGTCGCCGTGCTGGAGAACGGCCAGGTCCGGAGCGCCGGCCTGGGCGACCGCGACCCGGCCGGCCGGCCGGTGGAACCGGGCACCCCGTTCGAGATCGGCTCGATCGCCAAGGTGATGACCGGGATGTTGCTCGCCCGGCAGGTCGCGGCCGGTGCGGTACGCCCCGACGAGCCGGTCGGCGCCACGCTGCCCGAGCTGACCGGTCCCGCCCGCGAGGTCACCCTGGCCGAGCTGGCCAGTCACCGCTCCGGCCTGCCCCGTCTCGCCACCTCGGTCGGGGACCTGGTCAGCATCTGGTGGGCGAACCTCACCGGCGGCAACCCCTACGCGGGACAGGACGCCGGATGGCTGGTCGACGCCGCCGGCGACGAGGAGCCCGGCGACGGGCGCGGGCAGGTCCGCTACTCCAACCTCGGGATGGCGTTGCTCGGGCAGGCGCTTGCCACCCGGGCCGGCACGTCGTACCCGGAGCTGCTGGACCGTGAGCTGCTGCGACCGCTCGGTATGACGGCGACCGTGCTGGCGACCGACGCCACCGCCCTGCCGTCCGGGCACGCCGAGGGTTCCACGGCCGGCGGTCGCGCGGTCGACGCCTGGGTCGGCGACGGCTACGCGCCGGCCGGCGTCGGCTCCTGGTCGACCGTGGAGGACCTGGCCCGGCTGCTCGGCGCGACGCTCGCCGGCACCGCCCCCGGCGCCGACGCCGCCACCGGGCGCTTCACCGAGGACGACAGCAGGCGGGTCGGCTACGGCTGGTTCACCACCCGCTACGGCGACCGCGAGATCGTCTGGCACAACGGCGCCACCGGCGGCTTCCACGGCTACCTGGGCTTCGAACGGGCCACCGGGCGGGGCGTGGTGGTGCTCGGCAACACCGCCAGGGGCGTCGAGCCGATCGGGCTGCGGCTGCTCGGCGTACCGGCGCGGGACGCCGACGGGGACGGGCCGCCGCTGCCGGTCTGGATCAGCGCCGGCCTCGGGGTGGTCCTCACCTTCCTCGGCGGGCTGGGCCTGCTCGGCGCCACCCGACGGGCCCCCGACCGGCTCACCCTGGCGCCCGCCGTCGCCTGGGCGGTGCTCTACCTCGGTCTCGGCCACCGGCTCGGCGACTGGTCGATGGTCCCCGGCTGGCTGTGGCCGGTCGGCGCGGGCCTCTCGGCGGCCGGGATCGCCCTGGCCACGTACCGCTGGCGGGGGTTGCCGCCGCTGGCCGGCGCACCGCCGTGGCGGCGGCTGACCTCGGCGGCGTTCTCGGCGCTCCTCGCGATCGGGGCCGCCGTGGTCATCGCCGCCTGACGGTGCCTCGCCGGTCAGCGCCGCCGGCTCACTCGGCGATCGGCAGCACGACCTCGTTGTGGCGCAGGAACCACGGCTTCCACGGCCGGTCGAAGCGGGCGTACCGGACCGCGCCGGCGGGACGCAGCCCGACCGCGGTGACCGCGCGGCCCAGCGCGATCGCCCGCCGGTCGAACGCTCCCGCCGTCCAGCGACCCGTGAAGCGCACCGCGGCGGCGAGCTGCTCCGGGACCACCCGGGTGTGCACCCGGGGGTCCGCCGGCTCGGGCAGCGTGTCGGGGGTGAAGCCCGCCGGCATGACGAGCCACGCCAGCCAGTGGTCCGGCCGATCCCCCTCCTCCTGTACGAACGGGGCCGTCAGCGCGATCGTCTCCGGGCCCGTCCCCGGCGCGATCGCCTGCCGGGAGCGGTTGGCGCCGCCGACGTACGCGCCCAGCGGCCCGAAGGCGTCCAGGGCGGCCTGCTCGAACGCGCCCTCCGCCCGCACCTCGGCGACCAGGTGCGCCGGGTATCGGCGCAGCTCGAAGCCGGGGTGCCGGGCCACCACCCGGTACGGCTGCTGCTCGGTCATCGCGCGCTCCCCGTGCCCAGGGCCCCGTCAGGAGCAACGCTACCGGCCGTCGCCCTCCGGCTCAGCGGAAGTCGCGTCCAGTACTGCCGTCGCGGACCGCCACCCCGGTGCGGGGCACCACGAACTGCGACAGCACACCGGGCACCGCCTCCTCGGCGAAGCACAGCCCCTCGGGCAGCAGCACGTCCTCGACCTGGTAGCCGCCGCCCCCGCCCGCAACAACCAGAACCGGGCGGGGGCGATCAACGAACCCAGCAGCACCAGTACGAGGACCGGCGGCAGCACGACGACGACCACCTGCGTCGCCCACCAGCCGATGGCCCGCGTCGCACCGGATTGCGCGGCGGACGCAGGACGTACTCGGTCACCGGTCCGAAGCCTCCCCGTCCCGATCCGATGGCTCACCGGTGACGGCCGAGCGGGTCAGCCGCCAGTACTGCCGTTTACGGTCGTCGCGGACCACCACCCCGGTGCGGGCCAGCTCGTCGCGTAGTTCCCGGGCCTCGCCGTCCTTGTCCTTCTCCAGCGCCCGCTGCCGGGCCCGCAGCAGCGCATCCGCGCCCGTCGGCAGCCCGGGCAGGTCCGGCACCCACCGCCGGTACGCGTCCCGGTGCGGGTCGGTGTCCGTCCACGGCCAGCCCTGCCCGCGGAAGGCGGCGGCCAACCGCTCGGCGGAGAGGTCCGACTTCTCCCGGGCCACCTCGTCGTCGTCGGTGCCGAGCAGCACCAGGTGCTTGCCGTCGTGGAACACCGCGCGCACCTGCCGCCGCATGACCTCCCGCGTGCTGCCACTGCGCCGCAGCCGGGCCCGCTCGGTGTCGACCGTGACGGTGAGCCGTTCGGCGGTGCCGATGGCGGCGATCACCAGGCCGCCGAGCATGCCGACCGCCACCCCGCCGATGCTGGCCTGCGCCTCAGGCAACCCGTCGACCAGCTCGAACAGCCCCTGGGCCGGTGCCCAGGGCAGCTCGGCGATCCACCCCGCGCCCTCGGCGAGCAGCCACCCGACGCCCGCGCCGAGCACCGGGAAGCCGCCCCAGAGCACCGCCAGCTCCGCCGTGCCGCCGTCGACGACGGTGGGAGTGCCGTAGCTGTCCACCGTCAGGACACCTCGCGGCGCAGCGTACGGATCAGCCCGACGACCAGCGGCACGCCCAGCCAGAGCAGCAGCGACACCCCGAGCCGGGCCCACTGCCCGGAGGTGACGTCGGGGGTCAACAGCGGCTCCATGGTGCGGGTGGTGTCCAGCCAGCCGGCCGGGCCCTCCAACGACCGGATCATCGTGCCGAGGATTGACCAGACCATCGGCAACAGCAGGTAGCCGACGATCGCCAGCGGCGTGTTGAGCAGCAGCAGGCCGAAGCCGACGCCCATCAGCACGTTGATCACCTGGAACACGATCGCATGTAGTAGCAGCGTCCCCTCGAACCGCCAGGTGCCGGCACCGCCGGTGGCGCCGGCGACCAACGTGCCAACGGCGGCCACGGCGAGGCCGACCAGCACCGACGCCAGGGCTGCCAGCACCGTCGCGGCCAGCTTCGCGGCGATCACCCGGCCCCGCCGGGGCACCAGGGCGAACGTGGTCAGCGCGGTGCGCTGCGACCATTCCCCGGTGACCGACAGGATGCCCAGCACCGGCAGCAGCAGGCCGACCGGCAGCAGCGTCGGTAGGAAGAAGTTGACGAAGGTCTGCTCGTCGTCGGGCGTCCAGATCAACTGAACCACCACCAGGGCGGCGGCGAGCAGCCCGATGGTGATGAGCAGCCACAGCCCGGCCCGGGTGTCGACGAGCTTGCGCAGCTCGACCCCGGTGAGCCGGAGCAGCGACGGCCGCCGTAGGTCGGGATGGCGGTGCGGGGCGGCGGTGGGCGAGGTGGTGACGGTGGTGGTCATCGGACGGCCTCCCGGGTCGACGCGCCGGCGGTCAGGGTGAGGAAGAGCTGTTCGAGGCCGGCGCTGCCGGCGGGCCGCAGCTCGGTGAGGGCGACGCCGGCGTCGGCGGCGGCCTGCCCGACCGTGTCGGCGTCGGCGCGGACCAGCAGCCCGTCGGTGCCCTCGGTGACGGCCAGCCCGGCCCGGTCGAGCGCGCCGCGCAGCGCCGCCGCGTTCCGGGCCCGGACCAGGGTGCCGCCGCCGGCCAGCAACTCGTCCTTGTCGCCCTGGGCCACGATCCGGCCGCCCCCGATGACCACCAGCCGGTCCGCGACCGCCTCCACCTCGCGCAGCAGGTGGGAGGAGAGCAGCACGGTGCCGCCCCGGTCGGCGAAGTCGCGCAGCAGGCCGCGCATCCAGAAGATCCCCTCCGGGTCCAGCCCGTTGGCCGGCTCGTCGAGGATCAGCACCCGGGGGTCGCCCAGCAGCGCCAGCGCCAGGCCGAGCCGCTGCCGCATGCCCAACGAGTACGCCCGGACGCGGCGCTTCGCGGCGACCTCGTTCAGCCCGACCAGGTCGAGCTTGCTGGTGACCTGCCGGCGGTCCACGCCCATGGTCTCGGCGGCCACGGTCAGCGCCTCCCGCCCGGTGCGCCCGGCGTGCTGGGCGGAGGCGTCCAGCAGCACCCCGATCTCGCGACCCGGGTTGGGCAGGTCCCGGTACCGTCGGCCGCCGACGGTGGCGCCGCCGCCGCTGGGCGGGGTGAGGCCGCAGATCATCCGCATGGTGGTGGACTTGCCGGCGCCGTTCGGCCCCAGGAAGCCGGTGACGGTGCCCGGCTCGCAGCGGAACGACACGTCGTCGACGGCGGCGTGCCGCCCGTACCGTTTGGTGAGGTGTTCCACGCTGATCATGCCGGTCACGCTGCCGGAGCCACCTGGCCGCCCGCTGCGGCCGACGGTCTCGCGCGGCGGCTACCGAAGTCGACGCCGGGTCTCGACTTTGGTCGCTGGCCGGTGCGCCGGTCGGCTGCCTAGCATGGCGGCGTGACCAGTGCCGCCGTGCCCGACCACCCCTGGCTGCTGCCGGGGGCCCTCGCCGAGGCGACCGGGCGGACCCGGCGGACCACCCGCGACTGGTTGGTGGACGGGCTCTGCTTCCTGATCGCGCTCGGCTTTGCCCTGCTGGCGTTCGAGGACGCCACGTCGTCCGCTCCGCAGTTCGCGCTGAACACCGGCCCGGCCTGGCTGGAGGAGTTCGACTTCGCGTGCGGGCTGGCCGCCGCCGCCGCGCTCTGGGTCCGCCGCCGCTGGCCGGTGGGCCTGGCACTGGCCAGCCTTCCCCTGGCGACCTTCTCCGTCACCGCCTCGACCGCGATGCTGATCATCATCTTCACGGTGGCGGTGCACCGCCCGTTCCCCGTCGCGGCCGGGCTGGTCGGCGTGCACGTGCTGCTGTCGTTCGCCTACTACGGGCTCCGCCCGGATCCGAACATGGGGTTCTGGGCGGCGACGGTCTGGACGGTGCTGTTCATCACCGCCGTGCTGGCGTGGGGGATGTTCGTCCGGGCCCGGCGGCAGCTCGTCGTGTCGCTGCGCGAGCGCGCCGAGCGGGCCGAGGCGGAGCAGCAGTTGCGGGTGGCGCAGGCCCGGCACCTGGAGCGCACCCGGATCGCCCGGGAGATGCACGACGTGCTGGCGCACCGGATCTCGTTGCTCAGCCTGCACGCCGGCGCGTTGGAGTTCCGCCCGGACGCGCCGCCGGAGGAGGTGGCGAGGGCGGCCGGGGTGATCCGGGGCAGTGCCCACGCCGCCTTGCAGGACCTGCGCGAGGTGATCGGGGTGCTCCGCGCGGAATCTGTCGCCGAGCAGGCCCCGGAACGCCCGCAGCCCACCCTGGGAGACCTGCCCGCGCTCGTCGAGGAGTCCCGGGCGGCCGGGGTCCGGGTCGGCGTCCGCGACATGGTCACGGCGGCGGAGCAGGTGCCCGCAGCGGTGGGGCGCAGCGTCTACCGGATCGTGCAGGAGGGCCTGACCAACGCCCGCAAGCACGCCGCCGGCGCCGGGGTCACCGTCGACGTGGCCGGTGCCCCCGGTGACGGGCTGACCGTGGAGGTCCGCAACCGGTGGCCGGTCGGCGGCGTCGTCAGCCCGGAGATCCCCGGCGCCGGCACGGGCCTGGTCGGCATCGCCGAACGGGTCAGCCTGGCCGGCGGGCGACTGGAGTACGGGCGGGACGACTCCGGCGACTTCCGGCTGGCCGCCTGGCTGCCGTGGCCGGCGTGACCGGGCCGGCGACGGGCGGGCCCACCCCCGACCGGCCGGTGCGGGTGCTGGTCGTCGACGACGACGCGCTGGTCCGGGCCGGCCTGTCGATGATCCTCGGCGGGGTGCCGGACCTGCTCGTGGTCGGGGAGGCTGCCGACGGCAGCGAGGTGCCGGCCGCCGTGGCCGCCTGCGCGCCGGACGTGGTGCTGATGGACATCCGGATGCCCCGGCTCGACGGTCTCGCCGCCACCGAGGCGCTGCGCGCGTCGCCCGATCCGCCGGAGGTGCTGGTGCTGACCACCTTCGACGCCGACGAGCAGGTGCTCCGGGCGCTGCGGGCCGGGGCCGGCGGCTTCCTGCTCAAGGACACCCCGCCGGCCGAGATCGTGCGGGCGGTGCGCCGGGTGGCGGCGGGGGAGGCGACGCTCTCCCCGGTGGTGACCCGCCGGCTGATCGACCACGTGACCGGTCCGGGTGCGGCCGGCGGTACCGACCCGCGTAGGGACCGGGCGCTGCGGCAGCTCGCCGGGCTCAGCGAGCGGGAGCGCGAGGTCGCGGTCGCGGTCGGGCGGGGCCGGACGAACGCGGAGATCGCCGCCGAGCTGTTCATGAGCGTCGCGACCGTGAAGGCGTACGTGTCGCGGCTGCTGGTGAAGCTCGACCTGAACAACCGGGTGCAGGTGGCCCTGCTGGTCCACGACGCCGGCCTCGTCTGAGCGGGGGCACGCCCGCCGGCGCGACCGGGGCACGACGCCGGCCCGGACGCGCGGTTCCCCACCCGCGCCCGGGCCGGCGTCGCCGTCGTACCGGCTCGGCGTGGCCGTGTGACCGGCTCAGTCGTTGCCGGCGCCGACGTTGCTGGCAACGTCGGCGCCGATCCCGCAGTCCGGCGCGGACCAACTGGTGGTGTTCGGGCTGTTGTCGCTGTTGTTCTCCCGCCGCGAGTCCACGTGCACGTGGTCGTCGTGGTCCGGGTAGCCCGGCCCGAAGATCCCGCTGAAACCCCGGTTGCGGGCGTCCCGGGCGATCTGGCACAGCGAACTCGTGCGCGAGACCACGTCGGCGGCGTTGCCGTAGAGGTGTTGGCTGTCCGACGCCCCACCGACCTGGTTGTTGCAGGCGCGGCTGCGGAAGCCGCTGCTGACGTACAGCGGCTTGTCGCCGAGGCTGTGCCGCACCGCCTCCAGCTTCCACATCGTGCGCAGCGCGTTCTGTCTGGTCTGGGCGGGGGAGAGCGGGCCGCCGTTCCAGCCACCGCGACCGCAGCCGTCGTCCATCTCGCTGAAGCTGAAGTGCTGTGGCGTGCAGTCGTTGTCCTGGAGGTCGTAGAGCTTGCCGTACGTCTGTGGTCCGGCGACGCCGTCGGCGCGCAGCCCGTACGCGGCCTGGAACCGCTTGACCGCGGCGGCGGTCTTCGGCCCGTAGCGACCGTCGTTCTCCACGATGTCCCGGTTGCCGGCCCACCCGGCCACCCGGATCTGCAACTGGCGGACATCGTCGCCAGAGCGCCCCTGGTAGAGGTTGCGCTTCCACGTGTAGCAGCCGTCGGCGTGGGCCGCTGGCGCGGCGACCACCGTGGCGACAGCGGCGGCCGGCAACGCCAGGGCGAATGCGACAGCCGCCCGTTTCAGGGTGTTTACCCGCACAGAAGTCCTCCCGATAGGAGTGTGAATGGGGTGGCATCCGGGACATCGGCCTGGCCGTCCCGTCATTTCCACCCTGGCAGGCCGGCGGGCTGTTCGCGGCAATTAATGAGAATTGTCCTCACGATTTCCTGTTCCTGGGGCTTGCCTGGGAATTGCGCTGAATTGCGAAACGCCCATTCACCGGCAATCGACGGCAGGAAAGCGCGAACGACACGGAAAGTCGCAGGCCCCCACGCCAAGGGTGATGTTCTCCCGCTGGTCCGACCCGGTAACGTCAGCGCCGGCGGGACCGGGAGGGGGCGGCATGGCACGTGGCGGCGTCTTCTGCATCGAGGGCCAGTGGCACCGGGACCTCAACGAGCGTGGCTCCGTCCTGCCCACCCTGGAACTGCTCGAACGGCTCGGGAAGATCCGCTTCATCCACAAGGACGCGGCCACCCGCAACGAGCTCTTCTACTTCCTCGACCGCTGGCTGCTCAAGCAGTACGCCGACCATCGGGTCGGCTTCTTCGCGATGCACGGCGAGCCGAGCCGGCTCTGCCTCACCGACTGGGAATCGGTGGCGCTCGCCGACGTCGCGGAGCTGATGGCGGGTCGCTGCGACGGCCGACGGCTCTACTTCGGCAGCTGTTCGGTGCTGCGGGCCTCCGACGCGGTGCTGCGGGACTTCCTCGACGCCACCGGGGCGGCACTGATCTGCGGATACACCCGCGAGGTGGACTGGGTCGAGTCGGCCGCCTTCGAAACCGTCCTGCTCGACGTGCTGGCCAACGGCCAGCGTCACAACGCCGCCGAACTGCGGATGGGCTCCGCGCACTGGGCTCCGCTCGCCTCGTACCTCGGCTTCCGGGTGATCTACGCCAACGGCCGGGCCTGGCGCCCCTCGGTCCGCCCCCGGGTGCCCGCCCAGCCCACCGCCGGCCGCGCCGCCCCGCGACCCCGGTGACGCCCGCCGTGTCGCCGCCGACCGGTGCCCATCGTCGCGGCCCGGTGCCCTCGCGCCCGCGGGCCGGTGCCCATCGTCGCGACCTGGTGCCCTCGCGCCCGCGGGCCGCTGGGCCGGGTGGGCCGGGAAGGCTGGTGGGCTGGGAGGACTGGTGGGCTGGGAGGGGCGGAGTGGACTTCGCGGGGGTGCGCCAGGGCATGGCCGGGCTGTGCCGACCGGGCCTTCGCACACGCTGTCGAGCTGCCCCTACGGATGGGGCGGGGCCCGGTCGCATACATGGGGCAGCTCGACAGTGCCCACACCACCACTGAGGCTGCCCGGGGGGCCAGCCGGTGCAGGTCCAGCTCGCCGCCCTCAGTACGCGGCGGTGAAGCGGGCGTTCTCGTGGCGCGGCTGTTCGATCTCGTCGACGATCGCCACCGCCAGGTCCTCGTAGCTGAGCACCGAGCGGCCCTCGTGGTCGGTCACCGGCTGGTCGCCGCCGGTGCGGTAGTGCCCGGTGCGCTCGCCCGGGTGGAACTCCAGCGGCGGCGGCGAGACGTACGTCCAGGTCACCCCGTCGGCCGAGGAGCGGTAGAAGTCGAGGGCGTCGGCCTGGCCGAGCGCCGCATCGCGGTATTCCTCGGGGAAGTCCGGCTCGTCTAGGTAGCGGGTGCCCTTCGCGGTGAGCAGGGTCGAACCGCCGCCGACGTGGATGATCCGGGGCGCGGCCGGCATCCCGCCCAGCGCGCCGACCAGGTTCCGCGCCGCGTCGAGCCAGAGGTCGTGTTCGCCGCCACCGATCGCCACCACCATGGCGTCCGTGTCGGGCGCCAGTTCCCGTACGCTCCGCTCGCTGGTGGCGTCCCCGGTGACCACCGTGACCGCCGGCGGCAGGTACGAGGTGGCCTCCGGACGGCGTACCGCGGCAGTGACCCGGTGCCCCCGGCCGACCGCCTCGGCGGCGATCCGCGACCCCGCGGTGCCACCCGCGCCGAACACGACGATGTTGCTCATGCCGACCGCCTCCCGTCCTGCCCGACGTGGTCCGCCCTCAGGCTATTGACCGGGTCGGCCGGCCGGTGCCGTTACCCGTGATCCCGGCTCAGTCGACCAGGGCGGAGTAGACGAGCTGTCGCAGCTGCGGCCGGATCGGGTGGGTGCTCGACGGCATGAGCTGGGTGAAGAACAGGGCCGTGACCTCCTCCGCCGGGTCGACCCAGAACGCCGTGCTCGCCACGCCGCCCCAGTAGTACTCGCCGACGCTGCTCGGCACCCGGCTCGGCACGGGGTCGTCGACCACGGCGAAGCCGAGCCCGAAGCCGATCCCGTCGAGGGGGGTCTCGGCGAAGCCGCCGGCGGAGAGGGTCTCCAGGTCCTGCCCGCCGGGCAGCTGGTTGCGGGTCATGAAGCGCACCGTGCGCGGCCCCAGCAGGCGTGCCCCGTCCAGCTCCCCGCCGCGCAGCAGCATCTGGGTGAACCGGTGGTAGTCGGCCGCGCTGGAGATCAGGCCGCCGCCGCCGGAGAACAGCAGCGGCTTCTCGTACGCCAGGGCGCCCAGCTTGTCGTAGCGCACCGCGCGGCCGGTGCGCGGGTGGGGCGCGTAGAGGGCGGCGAGCCGCTCGGCGGCGTCGCCCTCGGCCGACCAGTGCGTGTCGGTCATGCCCAGCGGGCGGAAGATCCGGTCGGCGAAGAAGGCGTCGAGGCTCTGCCCGGAGACCACCTCGACCAGCCGGCCGAGCACGTCGGTGGCGACCGAGTAGCCCCACGCGGTGCCGGGCTGGAACAGCAGGGGCAGCTCGCCGAAGGCCTGGCAGGCCGTGGCCAGGTCGACGTCCGCCGGCGGGTACAGGTCGTAGCCGGCGGCCCGGTAGATGCCGTCGACCACCGAGGTCTGCATGAAGCCGTACGTCAGGCCGGCGGTGTGGGTGAGCAGGTGCCAGACCCGGATCGGTTCGATCGCCGGCACCGTGTGGGGCTTGAGCGCCGAGCCCTTGGAGTAGACCCGCAGGTCGGCGAACTCGGGCAGCCACCGGCTGATCTCGTCGGTCAGCTCGAAGCGACCCTCCTCCCACAGCATCATCGCGGCGACGGAGGTGACGGGCTTGGTCATCGAGTAGATGCGCCAGAGCGTGTCCGCCTCGACGGGTGCGCCGGCCTCGGCGTCACGCAGCCCGTACGTCGACGAGTGGGCGATCTCGCCGCGGCGGGTGACCAGCACCTGGAAGCCGGCGAGCCGGCCGTCGTCGACGTACCTGCCGAAGTGCTCGTCGATGCGCGCCAGGCGCGTCGGGTCGAAGCCGATCTGGTCCGGGTCGATGCTGCGCGCCACACTCACGTCGCCGAAACTACTAGCCGGTACGCCCCGTTGGAAGGGCCGCCGGCAGATCTCCCATCCCGTCGGTAGCCTGGCCCGATGCCCGAACTGACCGAGGACGCGACCTTCCGCAACGAGGACTGGTACGGCGAGGAACTGGTGGACCGGCACTTCGTCCGCTGCGAGTTCTTCGACGTCGATCTGACCGAGGCGGTGAGTCGGGGCGCCGTCTTCGACGGCTGCACCTTCGGCAACGTGCGGTTCAACGCCTCCCGGCACACCGACTCGGCCTTCACCCGCTGCGCTTTCAAGCGATGCAACCTCTTCGAGACGGAGTTCACCGGCTGCAAGCTCGTGGGCAGCACCTTCGCCGAGTGCGACCTGCGGCCGTTGACGGTCGCCGGTGGCGACTGGTCGTTCGTCGCGCTGCCCGGTGCCGACCTGCGCGGGGTCCGCATCGCCGACGTCCGGATGCGCGAGGCGGACCTGACCGGGGTCAACCTGACCGGGGCCACGGTCACCGGCGTCGACCTTTCCGCCGCGCAGCTGCACCGCGCCCGGCTGTCCGGGGCCGACCTGCGCGGCAGCGACCTGAGCGCGCTCGATCCGACGGCGGTGGAGCGGGCCGGGGCGATCGTCGACGCCGCGCAGGCCATGGTGATCGCGCAGGCGCTCGGCTTCGAGATCCGCTGAGGAATCCTGACGCGCCGCGCTGACCCGGGCGGCGTCGTTCGCCCGGCGACCGGCCGTGGCCCGGAGTAGCGTGGTCGCGACGACCGGGTGCGCCAGGGTGAACGGGAGGGTCGATGACGTCGAGCGAGCAGGTGCTGGACAGCCCGCAGGACTGGGTGGCCGACCACATCCGGCGGTACGTCGAGACCGACGGCGCCGAGGGGCACGAGTGGCAGCCCGGGGTCTTCACGCTGCTGCTGACCACCCGGGGCAGACGCAGCGGGAAGCTGCGGCGCACCGCGCTCATCTACGGCCGTGACGGCGACGCATACCTGGTCGTCGCCTCGCAGGGCGGCGACCCGAAGCACCCGGCCTGGTATCTCAACCTGCTTGACGAACCGCTGGTCGAGGTGCAGGTGGGCGGCGAGCGGTTCACGGCACGGGCGCGTACCGCCACGGCGCGGGAGAAGCCGCGCATGTGGTCCACGATGGCCGCAGCCTGGCCGGCGTACGACGACTACCAGGCGAAGACCGACCGGGAGATCCCCGTCGTCGTGCTCGAACGCGTCTGACCTGGGCAACCTGCCGTCATTACCTGACGGGTAATCGACAGCGGGCGGTCACCGGCGGAAGACTCGGCGTACCGCTCCGGTGATCCGGCCGGGCGGACCGGCTCCCGGGAGGAACCATGCCCGCGTTCGCGCTCGCCCACCTGCACGACACCCCGGTCAACGAGGACATCCTCAACTACATCGAGCGGATCCAGGCCACACTGGATCCGTTCGGCGGCCGGTTCCGGGTGCACGGCGCCGAAGTGGAGGTCAGGGAGGGCGACTGGCCGGGCACCGTGGTCATCATCGAGTTCCCCGACCTGGACCGGGCCCAGGCCTGGTACGACTCCCCGGCGTACCGGGAGATCCTGCCGCTACGCACCCGACACATCCCGGGTGCGGCGCTGATCGTGGACGGGGTCGCTCCCGACTACGACGCCCGCCGGACGGCCGCCCGGTTGCGGGCGCGGGCGGCCGGCTGACCGGCTGACCGGTGGCTCCGCCACGGCGACGGCGGGCGGGGCGGCGTCCACGGGTCGGGACAGTTTGTCCGTCGCGCTACGTCGTGCCTGCCGTAACTTTCTGCTGTCCGAGTCCGACCGTCCCTTGTGGAGGCTTGACCGATGAGCAGCACCACCACCCGTACCGTCCGTCCGACCGTCCCCCGGGGCGCCGGAGAGCCGTCCGGGGAGGTGCTCCGGGAGATCCCGCTGCCGCCGTACGTCACCGTCGAGGATGCCCAGTTCGCCGTACGGGCGGTCGTGGTGCACGCACCCAGGCTCTGGTCCGGCGGGACGGTCTGCCGCAACGACGCCAGCCCGCACCCGTGCCGGCTGCACCGCTGGGGGACCCGGGTGCTGGCGCAGCGTGGCCTGCGTCCCGCCGAGATCGCCGCGCTCATCCAGCGCGGCGACCCGGCAGCCGAGGTTCCGCACCGTCCCGGCGCCTGAGCGCCGGCGGGGCCTCCGCACCGGGCCCCGCCGGCCCGTCAACAGGCGTTCGGCTTCACCCAGGCACACTCCAGGCCCTCCGGGACCCGAGGGACGTCGGGCGCCGCCGGGGGCGCGACCCGCGCGCCGGTCGCGCCCTTCCCGGTGTACGAGGCCAACGCGATCGCGATCTGGTCCTCCAGCGTCTTCACCGACGAGGCCAGGTAGTTGTTGAGCAGGATCGAGAACGCCAGCACCCGCCCGTCGGCGTCGGTGACGTAGCCGGAGAGGCCGGAGACGCCGGTCAGGCTGCCGGTCTTGGCGTGCACGTTGCCCGCCGCCGGGGTGCCCCGCATCCGGCTGCGCAGCGTCCCGCCGACGAACCTGTCCGCCTCGCCGGCTACCGGCAGGGCCGCGTACCAGGTGTCGAACCAGGGCTCCGCGCGCACGGCGGTGAGCAGGTCCACGAACTCTTCGGCCGGGATCAGGTTGCGCCGGGAGAGGCCCGAGCCGTCCCGCTGGCGCAGCGTGCCGGTGTCCATCCCGGCGTCGGCGACGTACTCGCTGATCGCGGTCAGCCCGGCCGACCAGGTGCCGGATCCGGAGAGCACCCGGCCGATCTCCTTGGTCAGCACCTCGGCGTGCCCGTTGTTGGACAGCTTGAGGAACGGCACCACCAGCTCGGCCAACGGCATCGACCGGTGCCGCGCCACCTCGGCCGCGCCCTCCGGGGTGGCCTGGCCGAGCACCGTGCGGCCGAGCACCCGTACGCCGTGCTCGCGCAGCGCCGACCGGAAGACGTCGGCGGCGTAGCCGGTGGGCTCCCAGACGCTGACCCAGTCGCTCGCGGCGGCGGCGCGGAGCGCGATCTGCCCGGTGACCACCACCGTGTTGCCGCCGTGCCCGCGCTCGAAGGAGAGGGACGTCTCCCCGGCGGCGACCGTCTCGGCCCGGTTGTCGATCTTCAGGTAGCCGGTGGCCGGGGTGGTGGCGACGACCGGGCGGGCGCCGGCCGTCGCGCCGGGGGCGGCGTGGACGATGACGGTGCCCGCGTCGTAGTCGGTGTCCGGCGCCACGGTCAGGGCGGAGACCTGCGCGGCGTAGTAGTACGGCTCGTCGTCCCAGGTCCAGTCCGGGCCGAGGCGGGTGCTGTCGTAGCGGGTGTCGTCGGCCACCAGGTTGCCGGTGACGACCCGGACGCCCGCGGCGGCGACCTGCGCGGCCAGCGCGTCGTAGTCGGCGGCCAGCATGGTCGGGTCGCCGCCGCCGCGCAGGTAGAGGTTGCCGGAGACCAGGCCCGCGTGACGGGTGCCGCTGGTCCGCACCTCGGTGCTGAAGCGGTGCCCCGGCCCGAGCAGTTCCAGCGCCGCCGCCGAGGTCAGCAGCTTGGTGTTGGAGGCGGGCACCAGGCGGCGGTCGCCGTTGCGGTGGTAGACCGTCTCCCCGGTGGTCGCGTCCTTGACCACCACCGAGGCCTGCGCCCCGGCCAGCCGGCTGTCGGCGAGGATCGCGTCGATGGTGGCGTTCAGGCGGATCGCCGCGGGGGTCGGGGACTCGGCGGTGGCGGTGGGGGCGCCTGCCGTGGCCGCGGCGGCCACCAGCGCCGCCAGCGCGAGAGTCCGGGGGAAGAGACGACGATGCATGCGGTGATGCTGCCATGCAGGTATCTGCCAGAAAAGACCGGCGAGGGAAAGAAAATTTCCGGCGCGTGGTCGGTAGTACCTCCACGCGGCGGGCTGTGAGCGACGAGACGTTCCCCGGCGGGCAGCCGGACGGGTCCGCCGGTGTTGTACCCGGTATGGACGAGCGCTCCGTCGACGTACTGGTGATCGGGGCCGGGCAGGCCGGCCTCTCCGCCGGTCACCACCTGCGCCGGGTCGGGTTCGCCCCCGGGGACGGCTTCGTGATCCTCGACGGCGGCGACGGGCCGGGCGGGGCGTGGCGGCACCGCTGGCCCACGCTGCGACTCGACCGGGTGCACGGCTTCCACGACCTGCCCGGCCTGCCCCTTCCGGCGGCCCGACCCGACCGGCCGGCGGCCGAGGTGGTCAGCGCCTACTTCGCCGCGTACGAGCGCGAGTTCGACCTGCCGGTGCGACGTCCCGTGCGGGTCCGCGAGGTGCGCGACCGGCCCGACGGCCGGCTGGCCGTGCACACCGACCAGGGTTCCTGGACCGCGCGCGCCCTGGTCAACGCCACCGGCACCTGGACCCGGCCGTTCTGGCCGCACTACCCCGGCCGGTCGACCTTCCGGGGTCGGCAGTTGCACACGGCCGACTACCGGGGGCCGGCCGGGTTCGCCGGCCGGCGGGTCGTGGTGGTCGGCGGCGGGACGTCGGCCGTCCAACTGCTCGCCGAGGTGTCGACTGTCGCCGCCGGCACCACCTGGGTGACCCGGCGCCCGCCCGACTTCCGCGACAAGGAGTTCACCCCCGAGCGGGGGCGTGCGGCGGTGGCCCTGGTCGACGCGGCGGTACGCGCGGGCCGGCCGCCGGCCAGCGTGGTCGGGGTGACCGGGCTGCCGCTCACGCCGGAACTGCGTCGACTGCGCGAGCGCGGCGTGTTGGACCGGTTACCCGTCTTCGACCGGATCACGCCCGACGGGGTGGCCTGGGACGACGGGCGGTTCGTGCCCGCGGACGTGATTCTCTGGTGCACCGGCTTCCGGGCCGCGCTGGACCATCTCGCGCCGCTGCGACTGCGCGCGCCGGGCGGCGGTATCACGATGGACGGCACCCGGGTGGTGGCCGACGAGCGGGTTCACCTGATCGGGTACGGCCCGTCGGCGAGCACGATAGGCGCCAACCGGGCGAGCCGCGCGGCAGTACGCGACATCCGGGCCCGGCTCGCTCCGACCACCGCCGTGCACTGACCACGCTCTATTTGACGGATCCCCCGACAGGGGGCAACGTAGGTCGTGGAGGGGCCCTCAGCTGCCCCGAAGCGCGACGGCGATGTGCGTGTCGCCCTTCCATCGCCTCCCACGTGTGCTCGTCAGCGGGCCGATCCCCGGTCCCGCACCGCGAATCCGAGAATCCACGAGGAGTTCCGCCATGCTCACCATGACCGACAACGCCGTGCTGGTGATCCGAGACCTCGCCAACCAGCAGGACGTCGCCGAGGACGGCGGAGTACGGATCGCCGCCGACACCGACGGGGGCTCGCTCACCGTCGAACTGGTCGCCGAACCGGTCGAGGGTGACCATGTGGTCGACACCGAGGGTGCCCGCATCTTCCTGGACCCCGACGCCGCCGACCTGCTCGGTGGCGCGTCGGTGGACGCGAGCGTCGACGACGAGGGCGTCGTGCAGTTCGGGTTCACCGAGAAGGAGTGACGGCGGGGCGCCGCCACCTGACCGCCGCCCGCCGGGCCGGTACTCAGCCGGCCCGGCGGGTCTCCCCGTTCCGGTTCCGGTGCGCCCGGGTGGGACGACCCCACTCGGGCGGCGCCTGGCCGGATCGCCACGGCCCCGCACCGGACTCCCGTCCCGGGTGGGGCAGCGTGGCCAGCACGTGCGCCAGGTGGTGCGAGGTGCTCCATGCCGCCCAGTTGCTGGCGGACCCCGCGCCGGCGCCCCCGCGGGCACGTCGCAGGATCTCGTGGTCACCCCACGAGAAGGCCGCACCGCTGGCCGGCCAGTGCGGCGCCGAGACGAGGGTGCGGCACAGGTCCGCGAACCGGTCGTCGCCCCGCCCGCCCCGCCGCGACCAGCGGTACACCCACCAGGCATTGTCGGCGGTGTAGCGGACGGTGGGCAGCCGGTCTCCCGACCGGTCCGCGTCGGGCACGGCGGAGCCGACGCCGTAGTCGCCGTAGCCGACGCCGAGGTCGGCCAGCCGCTGCCAGAGCTGCCAGTCCCAGCGGTCGAGGCGTACCGGCTCGTCGGTGGGCAGGGCGGACACCGCCGGGGGCATCCCGCCCGCCGCCACGCTCACCGAGCACCAGGCGTGCCGGCGGGCCCACTCCAGCAGCCGACGCACCCGGGGCTCGGCCACCCGTACGTCGGCCAGGCAGCACACGTCGCCCGCGTCGAGGAGCAGGTCGCACTGCTCGGGCACCAGGCCGGTGAGCCGCCAGACCCGCTCCGCCGCCGTGGTGGCCGCGTCCGGGCCGGGCCGGTCGTGGCCGACCCGCAGCCGGACGACAGCCCGCTGGGCGTGGGCCCGGGCCGCCGCGCCATGCGCCACCAGGCGCCGGTCGCTCTCCGCGAGCCCGACAACCGGCACCAGCGGTACGCCCCAGCGGACCAGTTCGGTCTCCGGCGCGTCCGGCAGGCCGGTGATGTCGACGGCGGTGAGCAGCCCGCCGGGCAGCCGACGGAGCATGTCCAGAGTGAACTGGTCCAGAATGGACACTTCAAGCACCGGGGCGAGCACGGGAATGACGACGTCGTCGAGATGACCGAGCGCCTCCAGCTCACCCCGCCGATTGGCGAGGATGGGGCGGTAGACCGGTTCCGCCGCCCGGCCCCGATGGGCGGGCACCATACCCCAATGTAGCCAGACATCGGTGTCGGTCACAGGGCCGATCGGACCATCCCGCCCGCCTTGTGCCCGCAACGACGTCGCCGCCGCCCCGCGTGGCGGGACGGCGGCGGTACCGGCGACGGATCAGTCGTCGTCACCGTCGTCGTCATCGTCGTCGTCATCGCGGTCGTCGTCGTCATCGTCGTCGTCGTCGACCGGCTCCTGCTCGGCCTTGACCACGGTGCCGTCGCCCCGGTCGACGTCGATCTCGTGCTCGGTCTGCCCGGCCACGATCTCGACGCTCCACACCGCCCGGCCGTCCTCCTTCTCGCGCTCGACCTCGACGATCTGGCCACCGCCGGCCCGGGCCAACGCGATCTCGCCGGCCCGCTGCTCGCTCACCGCGTCGCCGCCGGTGGCCGGAGCGCCGCTGCCCGAAGGGGTGCCGGGTGCTGCCGGGGTGCCGCCGGTGGTCGGGGCGCCGCCCGTCGCCGGGGCGCTGCTCCCGGTGCCGCCCGGGGTGGCCGGCGTGCCTGGGGTCGTCGGGGCGGTGGTGGCGGCCAGGGTGGTCGGCCGGGCCGCGCTGTTGTCGGCCGCCGCGATGCCGTAGGTCGCCCCGGTCACGGCGAGCACCGCCACGCCTCCGAGCGACGCCAGCATCAGGGACTTGCGCTTCATCTCGTTCACCCTTCCTCGGTTTCTGGTTCCCAGGATCAGGCCTGCCCGGATAGCGCCACGCTGCCCTAACGCTAAGGCCGGGTTAAGCCCGGCGACGCGCGGCGACAGGGGACAGGGCCGGGGTGGGCGGACGGCGTCAGGACCTGGGTGGGCCGAGTTCGAGGCGTACCTCCGCACCCCCGCAGGGCGCGGCGTGCAGGGTGAGGCGGCCACCGCTGGCCTGCGCGGCGCGGCGCGCGATGTCCAGGCCCAGGCCGGTCGAGCCGACGGTGCTCGCGCCCCGGTCGATCGTGCCGGCTGGCATCCCCGGCCCCTCGTCCACCACGGTCAGCGCCGCCCGGCCGGCCTCCGCCGCCAGCCGGACGGCGAACGCGGTGCCGTCCGGGGTGTGCGCGAAGACGTTGCCGAGCAGGGCGTCCACCGCCGCCGCCAGCTCATCGGCGGGCACGCCCACCGGCAGCGGTCCCGGCGCCAGGTCGAGCGTCACGGCCCGCCCGGTGTCCTCGGCCAGCACCGACCAGAACGCCACCCGCTCGGCCACCACGGCCACCGCGTCGGCGCTGGCCGCCCCGGCCGTCGGCACCCGCCAACGGGCCTGCCGGATCAGGCCGGTGACCGCCCGCTCCAGCCCGTCCACGGCCGCCGTCACCCGGGTCGCGTCCTGCGGGTCGCGCAGCGACTCGGCCTCCAGCCGCAGCGCGGTCAGCGGGGTGCGCAGGCGGTGCGAGAGGTCGGCGACCTCCTCACGCTCCTGCACCAGCAGCACCTGGATGCGACCGGCGAGATGGTTGAGGGCACCGGCCACCTCACGCAGCTCGGGCGGCCCGGCGGGCGTGACGCGCGCGTCCAGCTCCGCGTTGGCCAGCCGGTGCGACACCGCGGAAAGCTCACCGATCGGCCGGACCAGGGTACGGGCCAGCCGGTCGGCGACGGCCAGCCCGATCAGCACCAGCAGCACGCCGAGCAGGGCCAGCGCCAGCCAGGACCGGGTCACCCCGGCGGTCAGCTCGGCCGGCGGGACCACCGTCCGGATCACGCCCGTGCCGTCCGGGCGGCCCTGCACGGCGATCACCACCTCCCGACCCCGCCCGGACTCGGCGGTGAGGCTCTGCCCCCGCTCCGCCAACGCCACCGCGGCCGTACGCGGGGCGGGGGCACCGAGCACCGTGCCGTCGGGCAGGAACACCGAGACCGGCCGCTCGGACTCCGTGGCCAGCTGTTCCACGGTCAGCCGGATCGTCGCGGTGTCGGCGGTGCCGACGACGGTGATGAGGCTCTGCGCGTCGGCGGTGGCCCGCACGGTGGCCCGGTCCGCCGCGACGGTACGCACCAGCAACGCCAGCGGCACCAGGAAGGCGATCAGGGTGAGCACACTGACCGCGGCGACCAGCAGGGCCAGCCGGGCCCTCATCCGGCACTCCCGGGCGCCTCGAGCCGGACCCCGACGCCCCGCACGGTGTGCAGGTATCGGGGCGCCTGCGCGTTCTCCCCGAGCTTGCGGCGCAGCCAGGACAGGTGCACGTCCACGGTCTTGTCCGCGCCGCCGTACGGGACCCGCCACACCTCGGCGAGCAGTTCCCGCTTGGTGACCACCTGGCCGGGCCGGCCCGCGAGGTGGTGCAGCAGGTCGAACTCGCGCGGGGTCAGCTCGACGGGCTCGCCGTCCAGGGTGACCTGCCGGGACCGGGGGTCGACCCGCAGCCCGCCCACCACCAGCGCCGGATCGTCCGGGGCGGAACCCGCCCCGCGCCGCAGCACCGCCCGGATCCGCGCGTCGAGTTGCGCGGCCGTGAACGGCTTCACCACGTAGTCGTCCGCCCCGGCGTCGAGCACCCGGACGATCTCGGTGTCGTCGTCGCGCGCGGTGGCGACGATGACCGGCACGGCACTGACCGCGCGGAGCATCCGCAGCAGCTCCCGGCCGTCCAGGTCGGGCAGTCCCAGGTCCAGCACCACCAGGTCGGGCCGGTCGTCCAGCGCGTCGCGCAGGCCGGTCATCGCCGTGGAGGCGGCGGCCACCGCGTGCCCCCGTTCACGCAGTGCCCGCAGCAGCGGCGTACGGATCGTCAGGTCGTCCTCGATGAGCAGCAGGCGGGCCACAGTTGGCAGGCTAGCCGCCCCGGGACGCCTCGGCGGAGGACCTTAACCCTCCCTTAGCCTCGTCCAACGCTCGTCCCAACCCCGGATCGGGAAGACTCGGGGGATGCGCCGCCGTTCGTTCCTCGCCGTCGTCGGGTGGCTGGCCACCGCCGCCGTCGCCACCCTGATCGGGGTGGCCGCGATCGAGTGGGTGGGGGAGAGCATCGCCGGCACGCCGGGCGGGGTGCTCAGCCAGGAGGAGGTCGAGCGTGCCCTGGCCTCGCCCGCGCCCACCGTCCCGGGGGCCGGCGGGCCGGCGTCGCCGGCGGAGTCCGGGACCGGGGGCCCGCCGTCGCCCGGAGCGACCGGAACGGCCCCGGCGGGCGTACGTCGGGCCTTCGCCACGACGGGGGGCAGCGCGGTCGCCGAGTGCGGGCCGGGCGGGGTGCGGCTGGTCTCCTGGACGCCCGCGCCGGGCTACCGGGTATCGGATGCGGAGCAGGGGCCGGACGACGACGTGGAGGTCACCTTCGTCGGCCCGACCGGCGAGGTCGAGCTCAAGGTGCGCTGCGTGGGACTGGAGCCGGTGTCGGCCGAGGACGACTGACCGTCGCATCGCGGGCGGCGGGCCCGGACACGAGCGCACGGCGCCGTTCGGACCCTGGGGATCGGAACGTCGCCGCGCTCTGGCCGTCTCCCACCGCCGCAGCCGTACGGCGGTACGTCAGCGGGGACCTGGCTCGACCGGCCACCGTGCGCCGGCTGTTCACTCGATCCCCGTCCAGCGAGGATCGAAACCCCGGACGAGTGGCGAATTCCACCATCTGCGAGTCCCGGCGTGGCATCGGGCCGCAGCGGGTATGTGCGTGGGCATGGAGCATTTCACGATCGCGACCGTTGCCGAGAAGAGCCCGGACTTCCGGCGGGTGCTGTGGACCGGCGAGCACACCCAGCTGGTGATCATGACGATTCCGCCGGGTGGCGAGATCGGCGAGGAGGTCCACGAGGGCATCGACCAGATCCTGACCTTCGTCAGCGGCACGGGCGAGGCCCGGGTGGCGGGGGAGAAGCGCGAGGTCGTGCAGGGCGACCTGGTGGTGGTGCCGGCCGGCACGAAGCACAACTTCGTCAACACCGGCCCCAACCCGCTGGTGCTCTACACGGTCTACGGCCCGCCGGAGCACGCCGACCAGGCGGTGCACCGGACCAAGGAGGAGGCCGACGCCGCGGAGGCCGCCGGCGAGGACGAGCCGCCCACCTCCTGACCGTCCCGTGTGCCGGCGCCGCCTGACGTGGGTGGAACGGGGTACCCGCAGCGGGTGGAGCAGTTGCCGATCTCCGACTACGGGTTCCTCTCCGACTGCCGGTCCGGCGCCCTGGTCGGTCGGGACGGCTCGATCGACTGGTGGTGCCCGGACCGGTTCGACTCCGCGTCGGTCTTCGGCCGCCTCCTCGACCCGGAGGCCGGCCACTGGCGGCTGGCGCCGATCGCCGCCGGGCTCCCCGGCCACCGGGTGGAGCGGGCGTACGTGGCCGACACGCTGGTGCTGCGTACCGTGCACCACACCCCGGAGGGGAGCGTCGCGGTCACCGACGCGCTCGCCGCCGAGTTCGGCGCCCGGGGCCACCAACTGGGGATGAACTCCCCGGCGGTGCTGCTGCGAGTCGTGGAGGGACTGACCGGGCGGGTGCGGATGTCGCTCGACTTCCGCCCCCGCCCGGAGTACGGCCTGCTCACCCCGTACCTGCACGAGCAGCCCGACGGCGGGGTGCTGGCCGCCGCCGGTCCGGTGCTGCTGGCCCTGCGTACCGGCGGGATCCCGCCGCACGTCGACCGGGACCGGGTGCGGCAGGACTTCGAGGTCTCCGCCGGGCAGGTGGTCGGCTTCGACGCGGCGTACGGGCAGGCGTACGGGACGGCACCGGCCCGGCTGGACCCGGTGACCGCGCTCGCCGAGACGGTGCGGGCCTGGCAGGCGTACCGGGAGTCGCACCACTACGACGGCCGCTACCCGGAGCAGGTACGGCACAGCGCGAGCGTGCTCACCGGCCTCACGTACGCCCGCAGCGGCGCGGTCGCCGCGGCCCTGACCACGTCGCTGCCGGAACGGATCGGCGGCGACCGCAACTACGACTACCGCTACTCGTGGCTGCGGGACTTCGCGATGACCCTGCGCGCCCTCTGGGTGGCCGCCTGCCCGTCCGAGGCATCCCGCCTCTTCGCCTGGGCGGCCCGCTCGATCGGCCGGATCGGCCCCGAGCCCGTGCCGGTGCTCTTCGGCGTGGAGGGCGAGCGGGACGTCTCCGAGTACGAGAGCCACCACCTGCGCGGCTACGCCGGCAGCCTGCCGGTGCGGGTCGGCAACGACGCGTGGCGGCAGCGCCAGCTCGACGTGCCGGGCGAGGTGATCCAGGCGGTCTGGCGGCTGCGCGAGCACCTCGGGGAGGCGTTCGACACCGAGTTGCGCGAGATGGTGCTCGGCCTGGTCGAACAGGTGGCCACCACCTGGCACCTGCCCGACCGGGGCATCTGGGAGACCCGGGACACCGACCGGCACTACCTCACGTCGAAGGTGCTCTGCTGGGTGGCGCTGGACCGGGCGGTGGCGCTCGCGCCCCGGCTCGGCGACCGGGCCGACCTCCGGCGCTGGGCGGCGATCCGCGACGAGATCCGGGCCGCCGTGCTGCGCGAGGGCTGGAACGAGCGCACGGGCGCGTACGCCGGGGCGTTCGGCTCGGCGGACCTGGACGCCTCCGTGCTGCTGTTGCCGCTGGTGGGGTTCCTGCCGGCGACCGACCCGCGGATGCGCGCCACCATCGAGGCGGTGGAGCGCGAACTGGGCGCCTCCGACGGCCTCGTCCGCCGCTGGAACACCGATCCGGCGGGCTTCCTGCCCTGCTCGTTCTGGCTGGTGGAGTGCCTGGCGATGGCCGGCGAGCGGGACCGGGCCGAGGCGCTCTTCGAGCGGTTGCTCGGGCACGCCAACGACGTCGGCCTGTTCAGCGAGCAGATCGACCCGCGCACCGGCGCGCAGCTCGGCAACACCCCGCAGGCGCTGTCGCACATCGGCCTGGTCAACGCCGCCTGGCGCCTGACCGCCCCCACCACCGACTGACCCAGGTATAAGGAAAGGGCCCTTCCTGACGCGTCAGCGGGGGAGGACCGGCACGTCGGTGACGTCGACCGTCTCCGGGTACTTCACGCCGGCGCCGGTGTTGAGCACCACCACGCGTTCGCCGGCCCGGATCCACCCGCCGGCGCGCAGGTGCCGGGCGGCGGTCAGGCCGGCGGCCCCCTCCGGGCAGAGCAGCAGCCCCTCGCGGGCGGCGAAGGCCCGCAGGTCGGCCAGGATCTCGGTGTCGTCCACCGCGATCGCTGTGCCGGCGCTGGCGCGCAGCGCGTCGAGGATCAGCTCGTCGCCGAGCGGGGCCGGCACGGTTATGCCGTACGCCACGGTGTGCGCGTCGGCCCAGGGCCGCGCCCGCCGCTCACCGGCGGCGAAGGCCCGGACGATCGGCGCGCAGCCGGTGGACTGCACCGCGACCAGGCGCGGCAGCCGGTCCTCGATCCAGCCCAGCTCGCGCAGCTCGTGCAGCGCCTTGTGGATGCCGATCAGGCCGACCCCACCCCCGGTGGGATAGATGATCACGTCCGGCACCTGCCAGCCGAGCTGCTCGACGATCTCGTACCCCATCGTCTTCTTGCCTTCGAGCCGGTACGGCTCGCGCAGTGTGCCGGCGTCGAAGATCGCGCCGCCGGAGCCGGCGACCAGCCCCGCGACGTGCCGGCCGGCGTCGCTGATCCGCCCGTCGACCAGGCGCAGGTCGGCCCCGGCGGCCACGCACTCGCGCCGGCAGATGGCCGGCGCGTCCAGCGGCATGACGATGGTCGCGCCCAGCCCGGCCCGTGCGGCGTAGGTGGCCCAGGCCGCGCCCGCGTTGCCGTTGGTGGGCATGGCGATCCGCTGCACGCCCAGCTCGCGGGCCCGGCTGACGCCCACCGCCGCGCCGCGCGCCTTGAACGAGCCGGTCGGGGTCAGCCCCTCGTCCTTGACCATCAGGTCGGCGATGCCGATCTCCGCGCCGTAGGTCGGGGTGCGCAGCAGTGGCGTCCAGCCCTCGCCCAGCGTGGTCTCGTGCCGGGGGTCGGCCACCGGCAGCAGTTCGCGGTAGCGCCACAGGTCGGCGGGGCGCAGCGGGAACCGTTCCGGGGTGAGCACCTTCGCGACCGCCGCCAGGTCGTAGCGGGCCAGCAGCGGGGATCCACAGTCGCAGAGGTTGGCCAGCCTGGCGGCGTCGTGCTCCCGCCCGCAGCGCGGGCACTCCAGGTGGGTCAGGTACACGATGCTCCTCGCGGTCTCAGCTCGGGCCTCGGCCCGCGTCGATGCTCAGCCAGCGCCGGCTGCTCCGGCCGGGCTCGTAGACCGAGTCCAGCCGCTTCGCCACCACCCCGGGCAGCCCCTGCTCCCGCCCGGTCCGCAGCGCCTCCCGGCCGGCGCCCGGGAACCATGGCGGAGTCTGCCAGTGCGGGCCGGCGAGTGCCAGACCGTCGAGCAGTTCCCGGCGCTGCCTGTAGGGCAGGTCTGTGCTGGTCAAACCCTCCAACCAGAGCAGGTCGAAGATCAGGTACTGGGCGTCGGGGGTCCGGCGTCCGCCGCGTGCCGGCCGCACCCGGCCGGCGCCGTCGATGCGGACCAGGACGCCGTCCAGCACGGCCTCCGTGGGCGCCAGTTCCTCGGCCAGTTCCCGCAGCCAGGGGTACGTCCCGGAGACGTCCTCGTCGTCTTCCGCGAGCAGCCGCAGCCGCCCACCCGAGACGTACGCGACCGCGCGCACCCCGTCCCAGCGCAGCTCGTAGCCCCACTCCGCCTCGTCCCCGGGCAGTTTCGCCGACCGGGTGGGGAGCATCGGGCGGACCAGCTCCGGCATGCTCGTCCAGCCCGGTGGGGGTGGGTCGGTGCGACGGACCATCCAGTCCCGCCCGCCCCTGCCGCCGGTGGCGAAGAGGGCGTACCGCCCGTGGGTGCGCTCGCCGTCGAGGACCACGATGACCTCGTCGTCGCGCCATTTCTCGCAGCGGTAGGTGCCCCGGTCGTGGACGGTCATCCGCCCGCCGCCGTACTCGCCGGCCGGGATCTCGCCGTGGAAGTCGAGGTATTCCATCGGGTGGTCCTCGGTGTGCACGGCGAGGTGGTTGCGGCCGGGGTCGCGGGGCAGCCCGCGTGGCACCGCCCAGGAGGCCAGCACCCCCTCGTGCTCCAGCCGCAGGTCCCAGTGCAGGCTCCGGGCGTGGTGCTGCTGGATGACGAACCGGGCCGTGCCGTCGGCGGCCTTCCTCCTGCGCGCGGGGCGTTTCGGCACCGGCTCCGGGGTGCGTGCCGCGTCCCGTTTGCGCCGGTACTCCTCCAACGGGTCAGCCACACCCGCATTCTCCGGCAATCCGCTCCGACCCGCCGGCCGCCCGGGTGTCCGGCACGCCGGTTTCGCCCGGGGCATGTCGCAGGTCATCACGGGTAGACGCGCGGCATGGACCACGAGGACCAGACCACCGTCCTGCTCCCGGGTGACGTGCGGATGCCGCTGCTCGGCTTCGGCACCTGGCAGGCCACCGGCCAGGCCGGGTACGACGCGGTGCTCGCCGCGCTCGACGCCGGCTACCGGCACGTCGACACCGCCACGATGTACGGCAACGAGGAGGAGGTCGGCCGGGCGGTCCGGGAGAGCGGGCTGCGCCGCGAGGACATCTTCGTCACCACCAAGCTGCCGCCGGAGCGGGTCGGCCGGGAGCGGGAGACGATCGAGGCGAGCCTGACGGCGCTCGGCACCGACCAGGTCGACCTGTGGCTGGTCCACTGGCCGCCGGCGAACCCCACGGACAACATCCCCGTCTGGCGCGAGATGCTCGCCGCCCGGGACGAGGGACTCACCCGCGCGGTGGGGGTGAGCAACTACGCCACCGCCCAGATCGACGAGCTGATCCAGGCGACCGAGGAGAACCCGGCCGTCAACCAGATCCGGTGGAGCCCCTCGTTGTACGACCGGCAGCGGTACAAGGAGATCCGGGACCGGGGCGTGGTGCTGGAGGGCTACAGCCCGTTCAAGACCAGCGACCTCGCCGACCCGGTGCTGACCCGGATCGCCGCCGCGCACGACGTCTCCCCGGCCCAGGTGGTGCTCCGCTGGCACATCGACCACGAGATCGTGGTCATCCCCAAGTCGGTGACCCCGGAGCGGATCCGCGTCAACGCCGACGTCTTCCACTTCTCGCTCACCGCCGAGGAGATGCGCGACATCGACGCCCTCGGCAACCCCTGACCGACCCCTTCCGGCGACCCGGACCGGGTGCCGGAACCGGACCGCTTTTGCCAAATTCCTTCAGCCTGAATAGGGGCGATGAAGGGTATCGACATAGATGCTCGTGACGATATACCGTGCCCGTCACCAGTTCATCGATGAGTCGGAACCCCTCCGTCCCGGTCTGAAGGAGCGCCATGAACGCGTCACGACCCGCCCACCTCCCCCGACGCGGGGTGCTGGGCATGTCGGCCCTGGTGGCCGCTGCGGTGGCCGTCGCCGCCAAGCCCGGCGCGGCCGGCGCCGCGCCGCTCGCCGCGCCGAAGGCCGAGTGCCTCGCCGACCTGCTCGGGGAGTCCTGATGGCCACCGTCCCCTGGCTGGTGGACGTGCTGCGGGCGGCGGGCGTCCAGGTCGTCGTCGAGGGCGACTGGCTCAACCGGTCGGCAGGCAGCTCGTTCGCCCCGATCGGCGTGCTCTGGCACCACACCGCCGCCACCTCCAGCGCCAGCAACCCGCACCCGGCGCTCAACATCTGCATCAACGGCCGGTCTGACCTGCCCGGCCCGCTCTGCCAGGCCCTCGTCGACTACCACGGCGTCTTCCACGTGATCTCCGCCAACCGCTGCAACCACGCGGGCGTCAGCCGGGGCAGCGGGCCGATCCCCGCCGGCGACGGCAACACGCTGATGATCGGCTGGGAGATCGACTACAACGGCGTCAACCAGGAGATGACGGCGGCGCAGTACAACGCGTCGATCGCCGCCACCGCCGCCGTGCTCAAGCGGCTGGGCAGGGACGCCAGCCACGCCCGCGGCCACCGCGAGACGAGCACCAGCGGCAAGATCGACCCGTCGTTCATCGACCTGAACACGATGCGCGCCGACGTCGCCGCGAAGATGGCCGGGGGCGGCGGCACCTGGAGTTCCGTGGTGGACAACTCCACCGCCGGCCGGTTCGCCGCCAGCGCGAGCTGGGGTACCTCGACGTACTCGACCCAGCGGTACGGGACCGACTACCGCTTCGCCGAGCCCGTCGCCGCCAGCGATGCCGCCTGGTACAAGTTCAACGTCCCGGCGACCGCCAACTACCGGGTCGACGCCTGGTGGCCGGCGGTCTCCGGCTACAACTCCGCCACCCCGTACATCGTCTCCACCACCACCGGCAACCGCACGGTCATCGTCGACCAGCGGGCGACCGGCGGGCAGTGGCGCACCCTCGGCACCTTCACGCTGCCCGCCGGGGACGCCAACCGGGTCGCGGTCAGCCGGTGGAGCTCCGCAGCCGGCCTGATCGTCGCCGACGCGGTGCGACTCACCCGGGTCTGAGCCGGTCGGCCCTCGCACGCGCGACGTCCGCCAGGCATCGGGGTGGCCCGGCGGACGTCGCGTCCGGCAGCAGAGATAGCGCAGTCGTCCGGATCTACTCGGCACCTTCGGTTGGGCAGGCGGCCGTGGTCGCCACGTGAGGATCCTCCCTAGGGCCAGACCACGCCGTCGAGGAACTCCTCGACGGCCGTGGCGACCTGGCCGAGCACCGAAGCGGAGAGGGCCAGCGGCCCGGGCACGTACATGCCGTGGTTGGCTCCCTGGATCTCCAGCACGTACGGAGAGAGCTGACGTGCGAGCGGGCCGTCCCAGAGCGGGTCGGCGGTACCGCCGATGAGCAGGCATGGCGCGGTCGCCTGGCGCAGCGCCGCCACCACCGGCTCGACGGTGAGCAGCGGAGTGAGCCAGACCGCCGGCAGCATTCGCCGCATCGCCAGCACCGCGGCGTGACTACCCAGTGACTTGCCGATCAACAGGGGCGAACTGCCGGACTGCGCGCCGCCGAGGTCGTCGAGGACGGGTTCGACCTGAGAAACCACCCAGGCCTCCCGCTCACCCGGGGGCAGCTCGACAGGAGCTTCCCGGCGGGTCCAGGAGATCGGTCGGATCTGGGCGCCGCGGGCTTCTGCCGCGTCCGCTGAGAACATCAGCAGCGGCGCGTGCGGGCCGTTGCGCCCGCCGGGTACGAGCACGGCGGTGCGCGCGGGTGTCCCCTCGGTGGAGGTCGGCCGGTTCGTGGTCGCCGGGTCCGCCGTCGCATCCGTTGCCTGCGGCGGTGCCGAGTCGACCATTCGGTCACGCTACAGCGACGCGAAGCCGAACTCGAACTGGTGCCTCGTCATGCGCCCTTGAATGGGTAGCCCCGCGTTCCGTGGGGCGGTGGTGGTCGCTGAGCTGGCCCGTGGGTGGAAAGGGTCGTACGGCGCTGTCGAGCTGAGTCGTCTGCGACATCAGCTCGACAGCGCGGCGCGGAGATCCTCCGCCGGCCGGCCCCTGCGCCAGGTCAGGACGACAACAACGTCAGGCCCGCGAGCAGGCGACCCCGTTGAGGGTGAAGCTCGTCGGGGACGAGTACGCCCCGCTCAGCGTCCCCTGGTAGCCGAAGCTGGTCGTGCCGCCCGGTGCGAGCGACCCGTTCCAGCTGATGTTCCGCGCGGTCACCGCCGAGCCGCTCTGGCTCACCGTGGCGTTCCACGCGCTCGTCACCTGCTGCCCGGCGGGCAGACTGTAGGTCAGCGTCCACCCGTTGATCGCGCTGGCGCCGGTGTTGGTGATCTGCACGTCGGCGGTGAAGCCGTTGCCCCACGAGTTGGGCGTGTACTTCACCGCGCAACCCGAGCCGCCGGGCGGGGGAGTGGTCGGCGGGGGAGTCGTCGGTGGCGGGGTGGTGGGTGGCGGGGTGGTCGGGTTGCCGCCGCCGTTGACGGCGGCCGAGAACGAGGTCACGGCGAGACCGGCGCCGCCCTGCCAGGGTTCGAAACCGGCCTGGACGCTGGTCAGGTACCAGGAGTTGGTGATCGCGCCCCGGTTGCGGGTGTCGTCGATGAACGCCAGCAGGTTGAGGTTCGCGCTGCTGATCGCCGACGGGGCCAGGTACGAGATGACGTTGTTGGCGCCGTTGCTGCCCCGCCAGACCTCCCAGCTCCGGCCGTCGATGGTGGCGGTGCCGACCGGGGAGCCGATGGGCTGGATCGGGCCCTGCCGGTTGAGCCAGATCATGATCTCCATCTGGTTCACCCCGTCCCGCTTCGGCGAAGGGTCGAGCCAGATGTCGTACGAGGCGTTGTAGGTGGCGCCGCTGACGTACCGGTAGGCGATGTTGCTGGTGGCGCTGCTGATCTGGCTGACCTGGATGGGCAGGTTGGTGCCGGGGGAGCAGTTGGTGTAGTGGCAGCCGAGGAAGACCGACGGGTACGCCGTGGGGGCGCCGTTGGTGGGGTTGCTGCCGTTCTGGGTGGTGATCTCGAAGCCGCTGCCGGTGACGTTGATGCACTGCTGGGCGGTGGTGCCCCAGCGGTTGTTCTGCACCACGTAGCGGCCCTGGATGGTGGTGGAGCCGTACTGCTCGCAGATCTGGGTGTCGGCGCTGGCGGTGCCGCCGAGGGCGACGGCGACGATCGAGCCGGCGGCCAGCAGCGCGGCTGCCGCGAGGGCCCGGAGTGGACGTTTCATGATGCTCCTCAGCTTCGGCAGGGGACGCCGGACGTCATCGGCCAGCCAGCGCGGGAGCGCTCCCACGCATCTAGTCGACACATTTACATCTCTGAAACAACTGCGCAACGGTGTCGGGGTATTAGGGAGGTAAGTGAGGTTTGTCACGCACGATCCGGTCGGTGGGCAGGTGATCCACCGAAGCGCCTGACGAGGCCGCCGAGGATTGTTTCGCCGGGGACGGTTGACTCTGGTGTGTGCCGATTGCGCCGAGTAGTGTCTTGCCTCCAACGCGTGCCGAACCCCCTCCGGAGGCGTACACCACCATGGGTGGCTCTCCCCTGCGCATCCTCGTCGTCGGCGCGGGCATCGCCGGCCTGGCCGTGGCCCGGGCACTGCGGATGGCAGGCTTCCGGCCCGACGTCACCGAGAGACTGCCCCCGGGCGAGAATGCCGAGGCCGGTCTCTACCTGCCCGGCAACGCGGCCCGGGCGCTGCGCCGGCTCGACCTCGACGGCCCCGTCCGCCCGCTCGGGCAGGTCATCCACCGGCAGCGGTTCCTCGACGCGACCGGAGCGCCGCTGTGCGAGGTGGACCTCGACGCGCTCTGGGCCGGGGTCGGCGAGTGCCGGGCACTGCCCCGGGAGGAACTGCACCGGGTGCTGTTCACCGGGGCCGGCGGCGCCGTCCGGCACGGCGCCGAGATGCGCACCATCGACCTGCTGCCGCACTCCGTCGGCGTCACCTTCGTCGACGGCACCGCCACCGAGTACGACCTGGTGATCGGCGCCGACGGGCCGCGCTCCTCGACCCGCGCACTGGCCGCGCTCGGCGGCCCGCCCCGGCCCGCCGGCCAGATCGTCTACCGCGCCGTGGTGCGCGACGCTCCCCCGGTCGCGGAGTGGACCGCCCTGCTCGGCCAGCGCGCCGGCTTCCTCGTCGTACCGATCGGTGCCGGGTGGCTGCACTGCTACGCCGACGAGGCCGGCACCGTCGCGCCGGCCGACCCGAGGGCCCGGCTGCGCGAACTCTTCGGCCACTACGGAGGACCGGTGCCGGCCGTGCTGGAGGCGCTGGACCGGGTGCACGTCGCGACCACCGAGGAGGTGGAACTGGGGCGCTGGTCCCGGGGGCGGGTGCTGCTCGTCGGGGACGCCGCCCACGCCACCGCGCCGACCCTGTCCCAGGGCGCGGCGATGGCGTTGGAGGACGCCGTGGTGCTCGCCGAGTCCCTCCGCGCGGCGGGCGGCGACGTCGAGGCGGCGCTTTCGGCGTACGAGAGTCGTCGTCGCCCGCGTACCCGATGGGTGCGGGACCGGACCCGGGACCGCAACCGGACCCGGGACGTGCCGCCGGCGCTGCGCGACCCGCTGCTGCGCGGGCGCGGCGGCCGGATATTCGGCGAGCACTACCGGCTGCTGCTCGGCCCGCTCTGACAGCCGCGTGCCCGGGCGCGGTGGAGCGGGTGGCGCAGGCTACCCGACCACCCCACGCAGCGTTGCCACCTCGCGGGGACTATCCTCCTTGCGGATGACGGCCCGCCGATAACCAGCGCGTGCCGAGCGGGACAACCCAGAACCGGAGGCCACTCGTGACCACCGTCGCACCCAAGCCGGTCGTGACCCGGCCCTGGCCGGTCCGAGAGCCGGTCAAGGGGTCGGCCATCGCGCGGCTGCTGCGAACCACGGACGCGAAGCAGATCGGGATCATGTACATGGTCACCGCGTTCGTGTTCTTCATGATCGGTGGCCTGATGGCCCTGATCATGCGGGCCGAGTTGGCCCGGCCCGGGCTGCAGTTCCTGTCGCCCGAGCAGTACAACCAGCTGTTCACCATGCACGGCACGGTCATGCTGCTGTTCTTCGCGACGCCGATCGTGTTCGCGTTCGCGAACTACGTGGTGCCGTTGCAGATCGGCGCCCCCGACGTGTCGTTCCCCCGGCTGAACAGCTTCGCCTACTGGCTGTTCCTGCTCGGCGGCACGATGACGATGGTCGGGTTCCTCACCCCGGGTGGGGCCGCCGACTTCGGCTGGACCGCCTACGCGCCGCTGAGCAGCGTCGAGCACTCCCCGGGCATCGGTGCCAACCTGTGGGTGATCGGCCTGGTCATCTCCGGTCTGGGCTCGATCCTCGGTGCGGTCAACCTGATCACCACGATCCTGACCCTGCGCGCGCCGGGCATGACGATGTTCCGGATGCCGATCTTCACCTGGAACATGCTGGTCACCAGCCTCCTGGTGATCCTGGTCTTCCCGCTGCTGGCCGCCGCGCTCCTGGCGCTGGCCGCCGACCGCCTCCTGGGAGCCCACGTCTACGACCCGGCGACCGGCGGGCCGATGCTCTACCAGCACCTCTTCTGGTTCTTCGGCCACCCCGAGGTGTACATCATCGCGCTGCCGTTCTTCGGCATCATCTCTGAGGTCATCCCGGTCTTCTCCCGGAAGCCGATCTTCGGTTACAAGGGCCTGGTCGCCGCGACCATCGCCATCGCCGGCCTGTCGATGAGCGTCTGGGCGCACCACATGTTCTCCACCGGCCAGGTGCTGCTGCCGTTCTTCAGCTTCCTGAGCTATCTGATCGCCGTGCCGACCGGTATGAAGTTCTTCAACTGGATCGGCACCATGTGGCGCGGCCAGATCAGCTTCGAGACGCCGATGCTGTTCGCCATCGGCTTCCTGGTCACCTTCCTCTTCGGTGGCCTGACCGGTGTGCTGCTGGCCAGCCCGCCGCTCGACTTCCACCTGCACGACTCGTACTTCGTGGTGGCGCACTTCCACTACGTGCTCTTCGGCACCATCGTGTTCGCCGTCTTCGCCGGCATCTACTTCTGGTTCCCGAAGATGTTCGGCCGGATGCTCGACGAGCGGCTGGGCAAGGTGCACTTCTGGCTGACCATGATCGGCTTCCACACCACGTTCCTGGTGCAGCACTGGCTGGGCAACGAGGGCATGCCGCGTCGGTACGTCGACTACCTGCCCGGCGACGGCTTCACCACGCTGAACATGATCTCCACGATCGGCGCGTTCATCACCGGCATCTCGACCCTGCCGTTCATCTGGAACTGCTGGAAGTCGTACAAGGCCGGCCCGGTGGTCGAGGTCGACGACCCGTGGGGTTACGGCAACTCGCTGGAGTGGGCGACCAGCTCTCCGCCCCCGCTGCGCAACTTCGACCGGATGCCGCGGATCCGCTCCGAGCGGCCGGCGTTCGACCTCAAGTTCCCCGAGCTGGCGGCCGGCGGCCAGAGCCTGGCCGGCCCACCGGAGGGCGGCGCCAAGCTGCTGACCAGCGAGGCCGACGGCGGCGCCAGCTACCGCGAGGACACCGCCAGCGACATCGACCGGCACTGAGCCTGCGCAACACGTACGACGGGCGCCACCCCACCCGGGGCGGCGCCCGTCTGCCGTTGCGCTGCCCCAGCGGCCCGTCCCAGTGTGGCCTCGCGATCGGCCACCTCAGCACGGCCCTGAGCGCCGCCTCACGCCGCCTCACGCCGTCTGAGCGCCGCCTCACGCCGTCTGAGCGTCGCCTCTCGCCGTCTCACGCCGTCTGAGCGTCGCCTCTCGATCAGTTGACCGATAACCGGATCACACGGCGCATGGACACCGGCTGAGGATCACCCGATCATGCACCCCTCCCCGCTCACCCCGGCATCCGGCGCCCGGCCCGGCCCGGCCCGGCCAGCGTCCGGCAAGTCCGGCCAGCGCCCGGCGGGGGGCCTGTCTCGCTAAGGCTCTGCCTTACACATTCGCCAACGGCGCTTCCGGCGATCTTGCACTTGCGGCCCCTGCAATGCGAGGAATGCCCGGACTGTCGGGGCGCAAAGTGCAAGATCGGCGCGGACTGGCTCCACCAGGATCAACGCGGGGCGGCGGCCGAGGGGTGGAGGGAGGGGGCGGTGGTTGGGGTTAGGGCTGCGAGGGGGGTGGTGGTGCGGCGGTGGCGCAGCTCGATCGGGAGTACGGCCAGCGCCACCAGCGCGCCGACCGCCCCGGTGACCGCGAAGCCCCACACCGGCGCGGAGGCGTCGATCACGGCCCCCGCGAGCGGCGCGCCGATCGCGAGGCCGACCGTGACCGCCGAGCCGTGCAGGCCCATCGCCTCGCCGCGTACGGAGGCGGGGACCAGCCGGCTGACCGCGTCGGAGGTGGCCGCGATGGTCGGCGCGCAGAGTGCCCCGGCGGGGATCAGGGCCAGGCAGAGCAACCACCAGTGCTCCCCGCCCAGCCCGATCGGGATGGTGCAGAGGCTGAGCCCGGCCATCAGGACCAGCGGCGAGAATGAGCGGCTGACCGCCCCGTACGCGAAGCCGCCGGCCAACGAGGCGACCGCCCAGACGGCGAGGACGGCACCGGTCCACCCGACGTCGCCGCTCTCCCGGAGCACGGCGACCACGGCCACGTCGGCGCCGCCGAGCACCAGCGTGCCGGCGGCGCTGACCGCCAGCACGGCGAGCAGGCGCGGGGTGAGCCACGACCGGCGGGGTACCCTCGGCTGCGGCCCGGTCGGCTCGCCGCCGCCCCGGGTGGGCGGATTGAGCAGCCAGAACGTGATGCCGGCGGCGACGATGCCGGCGCCGACCAGGTAGAGGGTGGTCCGGGCGGAGATCGCGGTGACCGCCGCCACGGCCAGCGCGGGACCGACCATGAACGACAGTTCCACCGACATCGAGTCCAGCGCGTACGCGGGGCGGCGCCGCTCCGGCGGCACCATCGCGGCGACCGACTGCCGGACCACCGAGAAGATCGGCAGGGCGAGCGAGCCGGCCAGGAACGCGGCGGGCAGCAGCACAGGGTACGGCAGCATCGGCGCGGTGGACCAGAAGGCCGCCTCGGCGATCCCGGTGAGCACGAGCACCGGCCGCAGCCCGTGCCGGTCGATCAGGCGGCCGAGCAGCGGGCCGCCGATCGCGGCGCCCACGGTGATCGCCGCGCCGACGAGCCCGGCCGCCCAGTAGCCGCGCCCGAGGTCGAGCACGACGTAGAACGTCAGGGTCACCCCGGTCGCGGTGAGCGGGACGCGGGCGAGCACCGACACCAGCAGCAACGACCGGAGGCCGGGCAGGGCGAGCGCCTCCCGGTAAGGCTTAATGTTCATATCGGTGCATACTTCCGCCCGACCTCCTCGGCCGGAGGTACGACACCCGCCAACGAATTACCGCCTCATGCGGCCTTGATCACAGGCTCCCCGCGCATGGTGACCCCGGCGCCCTCGAAGGCGCGCAGCGCCACGTCGGTGGTGTCCGGGGCGACCCCGGCGGTCAGGTCCAGCAGCACGGTGGTGGCGAAGCCCTCCCGGGCGGCGTCCAGGGCGGTGGCCCGTACGCAGTGGTCGGTGGCGATGCCGACCACGTCGACCCGGTCCACGCCGTGCCGGCGCAGCCAGTCGGCCAGACACTCGCCGTCGGCGGCGTGCCCCTCGAAGCCGGAGTACGCGGCCGCGTACTCGCCCTTGTGGAAGATCGCCTCGATCCGGTCGGTGCCCAGATCGGGGTGGAACTCCGAGCCCGGGGTGCCCACCACGCAGTGCCGCGGCCAGGAGTCCACGAAGTCCGGCGGGTCGCCGAAGTGGGCGCCCGGGTCGACGTGGTAGTCCTTCGTCGCGACCACGTGGTCCCAGCGGTCCGGCTCGGCGGCGAGCAGCCGGGTGATCCCGGCCGCCACGCCGGCCCCGCCGTCGACGGCCAGCGAACCGCCCTCGCAGAAGTCCTTCTGCACGTCCACGACGATCAGCGCGTTGCCCACCTGGCGTTCCTTTCAGTCGGCCGGGACGACCGTGACCGGGATGGCCGGGTCGCCGCCGGAGAGCTTCAGCCCCTCCCAGGGGATGGAGATCAGGCACTGTCGCAGGTGTTCCCGCGACTCGTCCAGCGTCGGTCGGTCGACCGGCTCGCCACCGGCCAGGAACGAGTGCTGGAGCAGCCGGTCGTTGGGCCGGGAGTCGGGCACGCCCTGCGGTACGACGATCTCCTCGGTGGCGGTACCGGTCGGCTTGTGCCGGCGTACGGCCACCTTGCGACCGCCGATGGTGGCCTTGTGCTCGGAGCGCTTGACCACCGGGCGGCCCTCGACCTCGACGAGCTTGTAGACCAGTCCGGCGGTGGGCGCGCCGGAACCGGTGACGACGGCGGTGCCCGCGCCGTACATGTCGACCGGTTCGGCGGCGAGCGAGGCGATGGCGTGCTCGTCGAGGTCACCGGAGACGATGATCTTGGTTTCGGTGGCGCCCAGCGAGTCGAGCAGCTCACGGGACTGCTGGGCGATCACCGCCAGGTCGCCGGAGTCGATCCGCACCGCCCGCAGATCGGGCCCGGCCACCGCGATCGCGTTGCGGATGCCCTGGCTGATGTCGTACGTGTCGACCAGCAGCGTGGTGTCCTTGCCCAGCGTGGCGACCTGCGAGGCGAACGCCGCCCGTTCGTCCTGGTGCAGCAGGGTGAACGCGTGCGCGGCCGTGCCGGCGGTCGGGATGCCGTAGCGCAGCCCGGCGGCGAGGTTCGAGGTGAACCGGAATCCGGCCAGGTACGCGGCCCGCGCCGCGGCCACCGCCGCCTCCTCGTGCGCGCGCCGGGAGCCCATCTCGATGAGGGTCCGGCCACGGGCCGCGGTGACCATCCGCGCGGCGGCGGCGGCGACCGCACTGTCGTGGTTGAGCACCGACAGCACGAGGGTCTCCAGCACCACGCACTCGGCGAAGCCACCGGAGACGGTGAGGATCGGCGAGTTGGGGAAGAACAGCTCGCCCTCGGCGTAGCCCTCGATGTCGCCGGTGAAGCGGTAGTCGCGCAGCCAGGCGGCGGCCGGCTCGTCGACCACCCCGGTACGCCGCAGGAAGTCCACCTCGTCGGCGCCGAAACGGAAGTCGCGGATCAGCTCGATCAGCCGGCCGGTGCCGGCGACCACGCCGTAACGGCGACCGGCGGGCAGCCGACGGCTGAACACCTCGAAGACGCAGGGGCGGTTCGCGGTGCCGTCGCGCAGGGCGGCACTGACCATGGTCAGCTCGTAGTGGTCGGTCAGCAGCGCGGGGCGAAGGGTGCTCACCGCCCCAGCCTAGAGTTCACCCGGTTCCGTCGCCGCCGTGGCCCGGGATCGTCGGCAGGGCGGCCCGCAGCTCGGACCGGCCGGCGACGCCGAGCTTGCCGTAGATCCGCTGGAGATGGTTCTCGACGGTGCGGGCGGAGAGGTAGAGCCGCTCGGCGATGACCCGGCTGGTCACCCCGTCGGCGGCGAGCCTGGCCACCTGCCACTCGCGTTCGGTCAGCGTCGGCGATACGGCCCGCAACGCCGGGGTGTGGATCAGGTCGCAGCGGCCGAGCAGGGCGGCGAGGCGTTCACAGGCCGTGGCCGCCGCCGGGGACCGCCGCCGGCGTAGCAGTTCCCGGGCGGTGGCGGTCGCCTCCGCCGCGTAGACGACCAGGTCCAGCGCGTCGAAGCCGTCGGCGACCGCCAGCAACTCGTCGGCGGAGCCGCCCGCGGCGGCCCGGGCGTGCCGGGCGAACAGCGGCGGCAGCATCCCGTCGACCCGTTCGGAGAGCTCGGCGAGCCGCTGCGCGACGGTGCGCCGGCTGCCGTCGGAGCAGGTCGGGCCGAGAGGCGCGGTCGCCTGGTCCAGCCGGACCAGGTCGTGCAGCACGTGCACCTCGTGGCCGGCGAAGCCGTCCGCGCGGACCCGGTCGGCCAGCCCGGTGAGGTGCTTGACGGCGCCGGCCAGGTCGCCCCCGGCGGCGAGCACCGCGCCCCTGGCCTGTTCCAGCCACGGGTACAGCACGATCATGCCCGGGGCGTGGGTGCGGTCGGCCTCCGCGATCGCCTCCGTCGCCTGCGCGGCATCGCCGCGCAGCGCCGCCGCCTGGGCCCGTTCGGCCTGGGCCAGTCCCGCGTAGACCCGGCTGGTGGCGAGCACCGCGCAGGCGCCGAGGCTGGTCCGCAGCGCCACGTCACTCTGGCCGCGCAGCCGGGCCGCGTACGCCTGGAGGATGGCCAGGTAGCCGGTGCCGAGCCGGAAGTCCCCGGCCCCGGCCAGGTCGGCGAACTCGTCGGCCACGATCGCGTCGATGCCGGCCAGGTCGCCGGCGAGCGCCAGCCGGGTGCCCCGGGCCAGCTCCAGGGCAAGTTGCAGGTACGGCATGTCCGTCCGCCACCGGCCCGCCTCGGCCTGCACCTGGTTGATCGCGGTGGCACTGCGGTGCAACTGTCCCTGCGCCGCCTGCAGGTGGGCGATCGTGCTGCGGGCCAACTCCCGGGCGGCGACGCTCGCGGCCGGCCGGTCCAGCACGGTCTGCCCGAGCCGCAGCGCGATGCCGGTGTCCATCCGGTGCAGCCGCATGATGCCCTCGAAGGCCAGCACCCTCGCCTGGTCGGCGGAGTCCGTCAGGATCGACCGGCGCGCGGCGATCTCCTCCACCGTGGACTCCCGGCTGAGCCCCCAGTAGCTGACCATGCCCCGTACCGTCAGCCAGCGGCTCAGCCGCCGGTCGCCCTCGACGTCGACGGAGACCGCGTCGAGCACCTCGATCGCCTCGTCCGGCCGGTCGGCGAACATCAGGATGGTGGCCAGCAGCTCCGTCGCGTCGAAGCCGCCGCCCGCGTCGAGCGCCGCGCGGGCCAGCCGGGTCGCCAGCGGTACGTCGTACCGCGCGAACGCCTGCCCGGCCGCGTCGAGCAGCAGGGCCGGATCCTGCGCGGTGCCCGAGTCGAGCCGCCAGACGGCCACCCGGAGCAGGTCGTCGCGGCGTCGCTTGCCGACCAGCTCCAACAGCTCGGCGAGGCGGGCCTGCAACCGGCGCGTCCGGCTGACCGGGCAGCGGCGACGCATCACCTCGCCGTAGAGCGGGTGGGCCAGCCGCACGTTCGCCCGTCGGTCGTCGTGTTCCACCGCGATCAGCCCGCGCTCCTCCGCGGTCTCCACGTCCACCGGGTCGGCGGCCTGGCTGAGCAGGTGCAGGCCGAGCGGCTCGCCGAAGGCGACCAGCTCCACCACCCCGCGCACGCCCTGGGTGAGCTGCCCGATCCGGATGTCGATCAGGTCCGTCAGGTCGGGTGCCAGCTCCAGCCGACCGGTCCACTTCCAGATCCCGTACGTGCGGGTCAGCTCGCCGCGGTCGGCGGCGAACACCAGCTCGCGCAGCAGCAGCGGGTTGCCCTCTGAGAGCCGGCCGAGCCGGTCGGCGGAGGTGGCGTCGACCGGCCCTTTCAGGATCTCGGAGAGCAGCCGGGTGGTCTCGGCCGGCGGCAGCGGCTTCAGCTCGACGTGGTCGACCAGGCCGTCGGTCCACAGGGCCCGGATCGGCAGCGGGAGCTGCTCGCCGTCGCGCGACGTGCCGATGACCGTGGCGTTGTCGGCCCGGGCGACCAGGTGCACCAGCGCCGCCGACGGCGGGTCGAGCAGGTGTGCGTCGTCGACCGCGAGCACGATCCGGCGGCCGGCCGCCTGCTGTTGCAGAACGTCCACCGCCCAGCGCAAAATGCCGGCGGGCGACAGGCCCTGCGGCTGCTCGGTCGGGAGCACCTGGACGAGACCGCCGAAGGGGAGCGCGGCGGTGGTGGCGCTGGCCGCGATCGACCAGACGGCGTACCCGCCGCGGGGGAGGGCCGCCACCCCCTCGCGCAGCAGGCGGCTCTTGCCGATGCCCGCGCTGCCGCTGAAGAAGATGCCCCGTCCCTCCGCGCCGGTCACCGCCGACAGCAGACGGTCGAGCTCATCCGTTCGGCCGACGAAACCCCACCGACTCATCGGAGCAGCATATCGATCGGAATCCGTCCGCGTGCACATCGTCACGCACCGAAGTTGAGTAGTCTCCTGGTAACCCGTGAGTATTCGAAATGTTCCGTGTGGACCCCTCGCCGCCCGTACTCTTCCGGCAGCCGGGGGTGCGACCCGGACGATTCCCTGCGGCCGGCCGCTGCCGGTCGCCTGCAACGGGAGGCCGCTTTCGATGAAGCCTGGTCGTCTCCCTGCCGTCGACGTGCCCGACGACATGGCCGCAGCCGCGCCGCTGCCCCGCCGGGGCTGGCTGCCCGCCGAGCTGGGAGTGACCGTGCCCCGGCCGGAGGAGCCGCTGGCCGTGATCGGCGTCGGTCCGGCCGGCGCGGGTCGGTCCGAGGTGCTCGCCCGCCTGCTCCAGCTCGATCCGGCCATGCTCGCCGCGCCGGTCGGCAGTTGGCTCGTGGTGCGTCACTCCCGGGTGCCGACGCGGGCCGCCTACGTGCCCGGCTACCGCCAGCCCCACTCGTACGGCGCCGACCGGCTGGCTGCCGGGCCGGCACTCGCACGTCCGCCGCGCCGGGTCGAGCTGAGCCTGCCCGAGCCGCTGCTGCGGCACTTCAGCCTCGTCGACACACCGGACACCGGCGCCCTCGGTGTCGCCGGCGGCCAACTGCTTCGCGACGGGGTCGGCCGGGCCGGTGCGGTGCTCTTCGTGATCGCCGCCGACCAGGCCTTCACCGCTGTCGAGCTTCACCTGCTCGCCGAGCTGGCCCGCGCCGGCGTCGAGGTCGTCTTTGCGGTCACCCCGGGCGCGGGCGGCTGGGCCCCGGTGCCGGAGGGCGCGGTGACGACGGAGGGCACGGGGGCGTCCGTCGGGTCCGCGCCCGCGCCGGTGGATCCGGTCACGGTCACCGTCGAGGCGCACCGGGCGGCCCTGCTGGCCGCCGTCCCCGGGCTCGCCGACGCCCGCTGGTTCCCGCTCGACGCCGCGGACGACGGGGCGGCGGACCTGCGTCGGGCCCTGGTCGGCTGGGCCGCCGACGAAGGGCTGCGGCGGGCGAGCGCCGAACCGCCGGTGCTGCCCGGCTCGTACGGCCGGGTGCCGGTGGTGGCCGACCCGGGCGACTGGTCGGAGCAGCTCGACCGGCGGGCCCGGTCCTCCTCCCGGCGAATCCGCCAGCACCTCGCCCTGGAGTTGGCGAACATCCACCTCCGCGTGGTGCAGGAGATCGTCTTCGGGGTCGGCTGCGCAGGTCTGCCGCAGCTGCTCGACCGGGAGATGGAGGCACTGTCGCTGCTGGCCACCGCCCAGTGCGACGAGGCGGTGCGCGGGCTCGTCGAGGAGGCCGCCGGCCGGGTCTTCGGCGCGCCGCTGCCGGCCGGCGTCCACCGGCGCCTCCAGGACCCGGTGCGCTGGGGCCTGGCGGACCACCAGGGCGAGCACGAGCTGGACCGCGTCCTGCTGGTCACCAGCACCGGGGGCGTGGCGGGGCTGACCGGTGCCGGCGCGACCGACGCCCTGGCGAGCTACCCGGGCATGGAGCGCGTCGAGGTGCTCCCACCGGTGGCGGTGGCCCTCTCGGGTGCCTGCTGGCAACACTGGCGCAGCCCCGGCAACCACGATCCCAACGCCGCCCGGGCCTGGGCGCAGCGTGCGCTGCGCGAGGTCGAACTGGAGCTTTCCCGGGAGGTGTCCCGGCGCTTCGAGGTGGTCCGCCTCTCGCTGGACGGGGTGCTCTCCGATGCTGTCGACCACGGCATGCTGCTTGCCTGACGGCGATCCGGTCGCTCGCGGCGTCGGCACCGCGCCGAGGTCGCCGCTCATTGCCGCCGATGCCCCTGACCAGGCCGAACGCGGTGATCCACGCCGGGCCGGCGCTCCGGTTCCTCGGTTCGCCGAATCCGGTGGCACGATGGGGGGCATGGCGGCTCCGCAGGTTGCACCTGTCGAGACTCCGGACACCGATGAGGTGCCGGAGTCCGACCGGCCGTGGGTGACGATCGTGTGGGACGACCCGGTCAACCTCATGGCGTACGTGACCTGGGTCTTTCAGAAGCTCTTCGGCTACAGCCGGGAGAAGGCGGAACAGCTCATGCTCGATGTGCACCACAAGGGTCGTGCCGTGGTCTCCAGCGGCGCCCGGGAACGGATGGAGCACGACGCGTCGCAGTTGCACGCGTACGGGCTGTGGGCGACGGTGGACCGGTCGTGAGCATGTTCCGCCGCCAGGGCGACCGCTACGTCGCCACCTTCGCCGTCGACGAGGTTCGGGTGCTGCGGAAGGTGGCATCCGAGGTGGTCGGGCTGCTCACCGACGGCTTCGACCACACCGACCCGGTGGTGGGCCGGCTCTTCCCCGAGGTCTACCCGGAGGACCCGGCCGACACCGCCGAGTTCCGCCGCTACACGGAGGGCGACCTCAAGACCGCCAAGATCGATCAGGCGGGCGCGATCCTCGCCTCGCTGCCCGACGAGTCCGGCGGCGAGGTGCGTCTCGACGCGGAGGCGGCCGAGGCGTGGCTGCGGGCGCTCAACGACGCCCGGCTGGCGATGGGCGTCCGGCTGGAGATCAAGGACGGCACCGATCTCGGCGAGGAGCTCGACGACGCGGTGGCGGAGGATCCGGCCTCCAGCCGGGTGTTCCAACTGTCGGTCTACGCGTACCTCGGCTATCTCCAGGAATCGCTGCTCAACGCCTTGATCGACTAGGCGTGACCGTCGCCACCTAAAAGTCGCGCCCGGTACGCGTTAGGCTGGTACACGTGCTGAGTATCGACCGGTCGATCGTTGACGCGATCGTCGCCCATGCTCGTCGGGACCACCCCGACGAGGCGTGCGGCGTGGTCGCCGGTCCCGCCGGCAGCGACACCCCCACCCGGCACATCCCGATGGACAACGCCGCCCGTTCCATGACGTTCTACGAGTTCGACTCGATGGAGCAGCTGCGGGTGTGGCGAGAGATGGACGACCGGGACGAGGAGCCCGTCGTCATCTACCACTCGCACACCGCCACGGAGGCCTACCCGTCCCGGACGGACATCTCCTTCGCCGGTGAGCCCGGCGCGCACTACCTGCTGGTCTCCACCCGCGATTCCGACGCGGAGGAGATCCGCTCCTTCCGGATCGTCGACGGCGTGGTGGCCGAGGAGCCGGTCCGGATCCTGGACGCGGGGGTGGACCCGCACGCCGTGCAGTCCTACATGTTCGGGCAGAGCCCGGCGACGGTCGACTACGAGTGTTCCGGCCGCTGATCCAGCGCCGCCACACCCGTCCACGTCCCGTCACCTTCCGGCACGCCCGATCATCATCAAGGAGCACGACACCATGGCCATCGAGATTCGCATCCCCACCATCCTGCGCAGCTACACCGGCGGCGCGAAGGTCGTCGAGGGCGCCGGCGACACGCTGGGCGACCTGCTCACCGACCTGGACTCCCGGCACGCCGGCCTGAAGGCCCGGCTGGTCACCGACGCCGGTGCGCTGCACCGCTTCGTCAACGTCTACGTCAACGACGAGGACGTCCGCTTCCTCGGCGCGCTGGACGCCAAGCTCAACGACGGCGACAGCGTGACCATCCTGCCGGCCGTCGCCGGTGGCGCGTTCGGCTTCGCGGCAGCCGCCGCGTTCGCCCAGCACAGCGCGGCAGCCGCCGCGACCGCCCAGCACGGCGCCGCGACCGCCGCGCGGTCGGCCGTCGCCGCCCGCTGACGGCGGCGGTCACCATGGCGCGGTACGACAGTCTTCTCGACGCCTCCGGTGGAACGCCGCTGGTCGGGCTGCCCCGGCTCTCCCCGACAGTGCCCGACGGGGCGCCGCCGGTGCGGCTCTGGGCGAAGCTGGAGGATCGGAACCCGACCGGCAGCATCAAGGACCGGGCTGCCCTGTTCATGGTCCGCGCGGCCGAGGAGTCGGGCCGGCTCCGGCCGGGCGACACCATCCTCGAACCGACCAGCGGCAACACCGGCATCTCGCTGGCCATGGTGGCCAAGCTGCGTGGCTACCGGCTGGTCTGCGTGATGCCGGAGAACGTCTCGACCGAGCGGGTGCAGCTGCTCCGGATGTACGGTGCGGAGATCATCTTCTCGCCTGCGGCGGGCGGCTCCAACCAGGCGGTGGCCTCGGCCAAGCAGATCTCGGCCGAGCACCCCGACTGGGTCATGCTCTTCCAGTACGGCAACGAGGCGAACGCCCGGGCGCACTACGAGACCACCGGTCCGGAGCTGCTGCACGACCTGCCCACGATCACGCACTTCGTGGCGGGCCTCGGCACCACCGGGACGCTGATGGGCACCGGGCGCTACCTGCGCGAGAAGGTCGACGGCATCCAGGTCGTCGCGGCCGAGCCGCGCTACGGCGAGCTGGTCTACGGGCTGCGTAACATCGACGAGGGATACGTCCCGGAGCTCTACGACGCGACGGTGCTGTCCCGGCGCTTCTCCGTCGGCACCCGGGACGCGGTGCTGCGGACCCGCCAGCTGATGGAGGTGGAGGGCATCTTCGCCGGCTTCTCCACGGGCGCGATCCTGCACGCCGCGCTGGCGGTGGCGCACGAGGCGGTCCGTGCCGGCCAGCGGGCCGACGTGGCCTTCGTGGTCTGCGACGGCGGCTGGAAATACCTGTCCACCGGGGCGTACGGCGGCACCCTCGCCGACGCGGAGGAGGCCCTGGAGGGCCAGCTCTGGGCCTGACGTCGATCGGCCGGGTCACCGACACACGTCGGCGTCCCGGCCGCGCGTCCCGGCCCTCCGGCCCGGTCGGCCACTCACGCAGCGCTACCGGCGGGCGCCGTCTCGTCACCCGTCCCGGCCGGCCGGCGCGGCGGGTGTCACGTTGGTGACAACTTCCAGTGGATGACTCTTGTCGCCGCGCGCGCGAGCGTAGGCTGCCCTGCGTGGCGTACGCGTCGGTAGAGATCATCCACAGAGCGACCGTCGGCACGGAAACTACGCAGCGCGATAGTGGGACGACTCGATGCGACTGACCGTCCTGGGCTGCGCCGGCAGTTTCCCCGGTCCCGAGTCCCCCTGCTCGGCCTACCTCGTCGAGGCGGACGGCTTCCGGCTGCTGGTCGACTTCGGCCCCGGGGCGCTGTCCAACCTCCAGCGTTACGCGGGGCTGTACGCCCCGGACGCCATCATCCTCACCCACCTGCACTGCGACCACATTCTCGACGCCGTGTCGTACGTGGTGGTCCGCCGCTACGCCCCGGACGGTCCCCACCCGCCGCTGCCCGTCTACGCCCCGGCCGGTGCGCCCGACCGGCTGGCCGCCGCATACGGGCAGGAGAACAGCACGGTCGAGGACGTCTACCAGTTCTACGCTCTTGAGCCGGGCAGTTTCCCGATCGGCCCGTTCACGGTCACCGTCGACCGGGTGAACCACCCCGTCGAGACGTACGGCGTCCGGCTGGAGCACGACGGCCGGGTGCTCTGCTACTCCTCGGACACCGCGCCCTGCGAGGCGCTGCTCCGGCTGGCCCAGGACGCCGACACGTTCCTCTGCGAGGCGAGCTATCTCGACGGCGTGGACAACCCGCCGGACCTGCACCTGACCGGACGGGAAGCCGGCGAGGCAGCGACCAAGGCGGGGGTGGGCCGGCTGCTGCTCACCCACCTGGTGGCCGCCTGGGGCAGCGAGGCGCACACCGTGGAGTCGGCCGGCGCCGCGTTCGACGGGCCGCTCGAGGTGGTCCGGCCCGGCGCCAGCTACGAGGTCTGAGCGGCCGACGCCCGGTCGGGACACCCCGGGGCGCACCGATCGGGGCACCGCATAGGGTGCAGGGATGGCACGACCTGACGGGCGGCGACCCGACGAACTGCGACCGGTGACTTTGACCCGGGGCTGGAGCACCCATCCGGAGGGTTCGGTGCTCGTGGAGTTCGGCGGCACGCGGGTGCTCTGCACCGCCAGCGTGACCGAGGGGGTGCCCCGCTGGCGCAAGGGCTCCGGGCTCGGCTGGGTCACCGCCGAGTACGCGATGCTGCCGAGGGCCACCAACACCCGCTCCGACCGGGAGAGCGTGAAGGGGCGGGTCGGCGGGCGTACCCACGAGATCTCCCGGCTGATCGGCCGGAGCCTGCGGGCGTCCATCGACCTGAAGGCCCTCGGCGAGAACTCGATCGTGCTCGACTGCGACGTGCTCCAGGCCGACGGCGGCACCCGCACCGCAGCCATCACCGGTGCCTATGTGGCGCTGCACGACGCGGTGACCTGGCTGGCCGGGCGCAAGTCGCTGGTCGGCAAGCCGGAGAAGGTGATGCACCGCTCGGTGGCCGCGATCAGCGTGGGGATCATCGACGGCGAGCCCCGGCTGGACCTCGACTACCCCGAGGACGTGGCCGCCGAGGTCGACATGAACGTGGTGTGCACCGGGGCCGGCGAGTTCGTCGAGGTGCAGGGCACCGGTGAGGCTGGCGTGTTCGCCCGCGACCAGCTCGACGCCCTGCTCGACCTGGCCGTCGCCGGCTGCGTGGAACTGGCCGAAGCCCAGCGAAAGGCGCTCTTCTCATGAACAAGGTGCTGCTCGCCACCCGTAACCGCAAGAAGCTCGTCGAGCTCCAGCGGATCCTCGACGGCGCGCTCGGCGCGCACCGCGTCGCCCTGGTCGGGCTGGACGAGGTCGAGGAATACCCGGAGCTGCCCGAGAGCGGCCTGACCTTCGGCGAGAACGCGCTGATCAAGGCGCGGGAGGGTTGCCGACGCACCGGCCTGCCGACGATCGCCGACGACTCCGGGCTCGCCGTCGAGGCACTCAACGGCATGCCCGGCGTGTTCAGCGCCCGCTGGGCCGGCGGGCACGGCAACGACCAGGCCAACTTCCAGCTGGTGCTGGACCAGATCGCGGACCTCCCCGACGCACACCGGGCCGCGTCGTTCGTCTGCACGGTGGCCCTGGTGCTGCCCGGCGGCAAGGAGCACCTGGTCGACGGCCGGCAGACCGGCCGGCTGCTGCGGTCGCCGCGCGGCGACGGCGGGTTCGGCTACGACCCGATCTTCCTCGGCGACGGGCAGGACCGCACCAACGCCGAGCTGACGCCGCAGGAGAAGGACGCGGTCAGCCACCGGGGCAAGGCGCTGCGGGAGCTGGCCAAGCTGGTCGCCAAGGTGCTGCCGCCCGCGAGCTGACCGGCCCGGTGGCCCCGGGCCGCCGTCAGTCGAGCGCCCCGATCTCGCGCTCGATGGCGGCACGCAGCTCGGGCCCGGCCAGTACGGCCCGGGCGGCCTCCATCAGCGGGGCCAGGAAGACGTCCGGTCCGGGTTCCCCGGCGATTTCGCCGAGCGCCGCGACGGCTGCCCGGCCGGCCGGCGACGGGTCGAGCGGGGCGCGCAGCTGGAGCCCGCGTACGGCGGCGAGCAGTTCCACCGCGAGCAGGCTGGTCAGGTTGTCCAGCACGGTGCGCAGCTTCTTGGCCGCCGCCCAGCCCATCGAGACGTGGTCCTCCTGCATACCGCTGGTGGGCAGCGAGTCCACCGACGCGGGCGCGGCGAGCCGGCGGTTCTCCGCGACGATCCCGGCCGCCGTGTACTGGGCGATCATCAGCCCGGAGTTGACCCCGGCGTCGGGGGAGAGGAACGCGGGCAGCTCCCGGGACCGGGTGACGTCGAGCAGCCGGTCCACCCGGCGCTCGGAGATCGCACCCACCTCGGCGGCGGCGATGGCCAGGAAGTCCGCGGCGAAGCCGAGTGGTGCGCCGTGGAAGTTCCCGGTCGACTCGACCCGGCCGTCGGGCAGCACCACCGGGTTGTCCACCACCGAGACCAGCTCCCGGTCGGCCACGGTGCGGACGAAGTCCAGGGTGTCGCGGGCCGCCCCGGCGACCTGAGGGGCGCACCGCATCGAGTAGGCGTCCTGCACGGCGTGCGCCAGGTCGTCCCGGTGCGAGTCCATCACCCGGGAGTTCTGGAGCAGCCGGTGGATGTTCGCCGCCGAGGCCGACTGCCCGGGGTGCGGCCGGATGGCGTGCAGCTCCGGCAGGAAGGGTCGCTCCGAGCCGAGCATCGCCTCGATGGCGAGGGCGGCGGTGACATCGGCCATCGTGAACAGGTGCGCGGCGTCGTGGATCGCCAGCAGCAGCATGCCGAGCATGCCGTCGGTGCCGTTGATCAGCGCCAGCCCCTCCTTGGCTGCCAGCTCGACCGGCGCCAGCCCGGCCCGGCGCAGCGCGTCGGCGGCGTCCTGGCGTTCGCCGGCCGGGCCGAGGACCCAGCCCTCGCCGAGCAGCACCAGCGCGCAGTGTGCCAGCGGCGCCAGGTCGCCGGAGGCACCCAGCGAGCCGTGCTCCGGCACCCACGGCGTCACGTCGTGGTTGAGCAGGTCGACCAGCCCCTCGGCGACCAGCGGCCGGACCCCGGAGTGGCCGAGCGCCAGCGAGCGGACCCGCAGCAGCATCATCGCCCGGACCACCTCGCGGGGCATGGGCGCGCCCACCCCGGCGGCGTGCGAGCGGATCAGCGCGTGTTGGAGTTCGGCCCGTCGCTCGGGCGCGACGAAGGTGTTCGCCAGCGCCCCGAACCCGGTGGAGACGCCGTAGACCGGGCGGCCGGCGGCCTCGATGCCGTCCACGATGGACCGGCTGACGGCCATCGCGTCCACGGTGGCGGGGTCGAGGACGACCTTGGCGGTGCCGCGCGCCACGGCGAGCAGGTCGGCGGGGAGGATCCCGGTGGGCTGGATGGTCACTGTTGACATTGCGGCACTCCGTTGCGCAGAACCTGGCGGATCAGTGGTACACCCGGCCGGTAGGCCAGGTGCAGGTGGGACGGGGCGTCGAGGACCATCAGGTCGGCCCGGGCCCCGAGGTTGAGCACCCCGACGTCGTCGCGTCGCAGTGCCCGCGCGCCGCCGGCGGTCGCGGCCCAGACGGCCTCCGCCGGGGTCATCCGCATCTCGCGTACGGCGAGCGCGACGCAGAACGACATCGACGAGGTGTACGACGAACCGGGGTTGCAGTCCGTCGCCAGCGCCACGGTGACTCCGGCGTCGAGCAGCCGGCGGGCGTCCGGGTAGGGCGAGCGGGTGGAGAACTCGGCGCCGGGCAGCAGGGTCGCCACCGTGGCGGTGTGTCCACCGACGTGGCACATGCAGCCGACCCGGGTCGAGGCCAGCGCGTCGACGTCGGCGTCGGTCAGGTGGGTGCAGTGGTCGACGCTCGCCGCGCCCAGCTCGACGCCGAGCCGCACGCCCGGCCCGGGGCCGAGCTGGTTGGCGTGCACCCGTACGCCCAGCCCGACGGCCTTTCCGCAGGCGAGGATCGCGCGGGCGTGGTCGACGTCGAACGCGCCCCGCTCGCAGAAGACGTCGATCCAGCGCGCGTGCGGGGCGGCGGCGGCCAGCATCGGCCCGCAGACCAGCCCCACGTAGTCGTCGGGGCGGTCGGCGTACTCGGCGGGGACCACGTGGGCGCCGAGGAAGGTGGTCTCCTCGCTGACCTCGGCGGCGATCGCCAGCGAGCGGGCCTCGTCGGCGACGGTGAGGCCGTACCCACTCTTGATCTCCATGGTGGTGGTGCCCTGCCGCATCGCCTCGCCGCGCAGCCGGCGCACGGTGGCCCGCAGTTCGTCGTCGGAGGCCGCCCGGGTCGCGCCGACCGTCGTCCGGATGCCGCCGCCGGTGTACGGCTGCCCGGCCATCCGGGCGGCGAACTCGGCGGCCCGGTCCCCGGCGAAGACCAGGTGGGCGTGGCTGTCCACGAAGCCGGGGAGCACGGCGCCGCCCCCGGCGTCGATGCGCCGGTCGGCGGCCGGCGCGTCGCGGGCCGGTCCGATCCAGGCCACCCGCCCCTGTTCGACCAGGAGGGCGGCGTCGCGCCGGATGCCCAGCGGCCCGCCCTCGCCCCCCACGTCGTTGGTCACCAGCTCGCCGACGTTGTCCACCAGCAGACTGCTCACGGTGCCGCCTTTCGTTCGCGACTGCGGGGCTCGCAGGACCGGCTCACTCCTCGTGCTCACCGGTTCACCTCCGCGATGGCCGACGCGAGCTCGGCCGGTACGTCGACTGTCAGGTGCCGGCCGTCGCGCACCACCGTCCGGCCGTCCACCACGACATGCGTGACGTCCGCGGCGCCCGCCGCGAACCACACCCCCACCGGCGGTACGCCGGCCGTGCGCGGGCTGTCCAGCCGTACCGTCACCAGGTCGGCGCGGGCTCCCACGGCGAGCCGCCCGGCGTCGCGCCAGCCCAGCGCGGCATGACCGTCCACGGTGGCCGCGTCGCGCAGCGCGGCGGGGCTGAAGTGGCCGCGCCGGCGGGTGCGCAGCCGCTCGTCCAGCTCCACCGCGCGGGCCTCCTCGAAGAGGTCGATCACGGCGTGGCTGTCGCTGCCCAGGCTGAGCGGCAGGCCGACATCGGCCATCCGCCGGGCCGGGCCGATCCCGTCGGCCAGGTCCCGCTCCGTGGTCGGGCAGAGGCAGACGCCGGTGCGGCTGTCCCCGAGCAGTGTGAGGTCACTCCCGGTCAGGTGGGTGGCGTGCACGGCGGTGGTGCCCGGGCCGAGCGCCCCGTGGTCGGCGAGCAGCCGGGCCGGGGTGCGGCCGTACGCGGCCCGGCAGGCGTCGTTCTCGGCGGGTTGCTCGGAGAGGTGCACGTGCAGGGGTGCGCCGCGCCGGTCCGCCCACCCGACCACGGTGGCGAGTTGCCCGGCGGGCACCGCCCGCACCGAGTGGATCGCCGCACCCACCCGGGCGTGGTCGTCGGTGGGCGTGAACGCGTCGGCCCGTTGCGCCCAGCGCAGCGCGTCGCCGTCGCCGAAGCGCCGCTGCGGCCCGGCGAGCGGCTGCCCGTCGACCGTGGCGGTGAGGTAGCAGGTGTCCAGCAGGGTGATCCGGATCCCGGCGTGTGCGGCGGCCTCGACCAGCGCCTCGCCCATCGCGTTCGGGTCGGCGTACGGGGTGCCGTCCGGGTTGTGGTGCAGGTAGTGGAACTCGCCCACGCAGGTGATCCCGGCCAGCGCCATCTCGGCGTAGACCGCCCGGGCCAGGGCCAGGTACGAGTCCGGGTCGAGGCGGGTGGCCACCGCGTACATCCGGTCGCGCCAGGTCCAGAAGTCGCCGCGCCCGCCGTGGGTGCGCCCGCGCAGCGCCCGGTGGAACGCGTGCGAGTGGGCGTTGGCGAGCCCGGGCAGGGTCAGCCCCGGCAGCCGTACGGCGTCGGCCATGACCTCGACCCCGGCGGCCGGCGCATCGTCGCCGGCCAGCGGCGTGACGCCCGTGATCCGCCCGTCGGCCGTCTCGATCAGCACGTCGGGGGTCGGCTCGGCGCGCTCGGGCAGCCAGGCGTACTCGGCCAGCCAGCGGGTCGCGGTCACCTCGTGCACCCCCTGTCGAGCTGCCCCGTCCATGCGACCGCCGGGCCGTCGGCGCCCGTACCGGTCAGCGGCATGTCAGCTCCTCCAGCACCCGGGCCAGGGCGGTCACCCCGGCGGCGCAGTCGACGTCGTCGGCCGACTCCGCCGGCGAGTGCGACACCCCAGTCGGGTTGCGGACGAAGAGCATCGCCGTGGGCAGGTGCGCGGCGAGCACCCCGGCGTCGTGGCCGGCCCCGGTGGGCAGCACCGGCGCGTCGAGCAGGCTCGCGAGCCGGCCCGCCAGGCCACCGTCGAAGGCGACCAGTGGGGTGGCCGACTCCTCCGTCAACGCCACCCCCGTGCCGTCTCGGCGGGCCCGCTCGGCGGCCTTCACGCGCACCGCGTCGACCAGCCCCGTCAGCGTCTCCGGCTCGGCGGCCCGGGCGTCCAGCCAGCCGGTCACCTTCGACGGGATCGCGTTGGTGGCGTTCGGCTCCACCGCCACCCGGCCGACCGTGGCGTGGGCGCCGCGCAGCCGCGCCTCCTTGTTCGCCGCCAGCACCGTGAAGGCGTACGTCAGCATGGGATCGCGGCGGTCGGCCATCCGGGTCGTACCGGCGTGGTTGCCCTCGCCGGTGAACTCGAAGCGCCAGCGGCCGTGCGGCCAGATGGCGCTGGCCACCCCGATCGGCGCGTCGGCGTCGACCATCGCGCGGCCCTGCTCGACGTGCAGCTCGACGAAGGCGGCGAAGCGGCCGAGCAGCTCGGGCCGGGCGCCCGCCGGCCCGGCGCCCAGCGCCTCGGCGAAGCTCACCCCGTCGGCGTCGCGCAACCCGGCCGCGCGGTCCACCGCGATCTCGCCGGTGAGCAGCCGCGATCCCAGGCACGGTACGCCGAACCGCGCGCCCTCCTCCTCGACGAACGCGCCGATCACGACGGGGCGGGCCGGGGTGACGCCGGCCGCGCGCAGCTCGTCGACGGCGAGGAACGCGCTGACGATGCCGAGCGGCCCGTCGTACGCCCCGCCGTGCGGCACCGAGTCGAAGTGGCTGCCGGTCAGCACCGCGTCGCCGGCCTCCGGGTCGCCCCACCGGGCGAACAGGTTGCCGTTGCCGTCGTCGGTGACCGGCATGCCCCGGCGGTCGGCCTGCTCGTGGAACCACTCCCGCAACCGCAGCTCCGGCTCGGTCAACGCATAGCGCAGGTAGCCGCCGCTACGACCGTCCCGCCCGATCGGCGCGATCTCGTCCCACAATGCCCGGAACCTGTGAGGAAGGGACCCTTCCTCCAACAAATCCGTCAACAAGGTGCCTTCCCTTACGCCTCGGTCATGGGGGTGCGGACGTCGGTGCGGGTGGCGACCTCGCGGGCGGCGTCGTAGCCGGCGTCGACGTGCCGGATGACGCCCATCGCCGGGTCGTTGGTGAGCACCCGCTCGATCTTCTGCCCGGCCAGTGCGGTGCCGTCGGCCACGCAGACCTGCCCGGCGTGGATGGACCGGCCGATGCCGACCCCGCCGCCGTGGTGGATCGACACCCAGGATGCCCCGCTGGCGGTGTTGACCAGCGCGTTGAGCAGCGGCCAGTCGGCCACGGCGTCGGAGCCGTCGGCCATCGCCTCGGTCTCCCGGTAGGGACTCGCCACGCTGCCGCAGTCCAGGTGGTCCCGGCCGATCACCACCGGCGCGGACAGCTCGCCCGAGGCGACCATCTCGTTGAACCGCACGCCCGCCCGGTCGCGTTCGCCGTAGCCGAGCCAGCAGATCCGCGCCGGCAGGCCCTGGAAGGCGACCCGCTCGCCGGCCATCCGGATCCACCGGGCCAGCGGCTCGTTCTCGGGGAACAGGTCCAGGATCGCCCGGTCGGTGGCGGCGATGTCGGCCGGGTCGCCGGAGAGCGCCGCCCACCGGAACGGGCCCTTGCCCTCACAGAACAACGGCCGGATGTACGCGGGCACGAAGCCGGGGAAGTCGAAGGCCCGCTCGAACCCGCCGAGCTTCGCCTCGCCCCGGATCGAGTTTCCGTAGTCGAAGACCTCGGCCCCGGCGTCGAGGAAGCCGACCATCGCCTCGACGTGCTTCGTCATCGACGCCCGTGCCCGTTCGGTGAACTCGGCGGGCTTCGCCTGCGCGTAGTCCCGGGCGTCGGCCGGTTCCACCCCTTCCGGCAGGTACGACAGCGGGTCGTGCGCACTGGTCTGGTCGGTGACGATGTCGATGTCGACACCCCGGCGCAGCAGCTCCGGGAAGACCGTCGCCGCGTTGCCGACCACGCCGACGCTCAGCGCCCGGCGGTCCCGCTTCGCGGCCAGCACCCGCCGTACGGCGTCGTCCAGGGAGTCGGCGACCTCGTCGAGGTAGCGGTCGTGCACCCGGCGGTCCAGTCGGCTGCGGTCCACGTCGACGATCAGGCAGACGCCGCCGTTCATGGTGACCGCCAGGGGCTGCGCCCCACCCATCCCGCCGCAGCCGGCGGTCAGCGTCAGGGTGCCCGCCAGGGTGCCGCTGAACCTCTTCGCGGCGACGGCGGCGAAGGTCTCGTACGTGCCCTGGAGGATGCCCTGGGTGCCGATGTAGATCCATGAGCCGGCCGTCATCTGCCCGTACATGGTGAGGCCGAGCTGTTCGAGGCGACGGAACTCGGGCCAGGTGGCCCAGTCGCCGACCAGGTTGGAGTTGGCCAGCAGTACCCGGGGCGCCCACTCGTGGGTACGCATGACGCCCACCGGCCGGCCGGACTGCACCAGCATGGTCTCGTCGTCGCGCAGGTCGGTCAGGGTACGCACCAGTGCGTGGTAGGACGGCCAGTCCCGCGCCGCCTTACCGGTGCCGCCATAGACCACCAGGTCCTCGGGTCGCTCGGCCACCTCCGGGTCGAGGTTGTTCATCAGCATCCGCAGCGCGGCCTCCTGGGGCCACCCACGGGCGGTGCGTTCGGTGCCGCGTGCGGCGCGGACGGGTTGGTTCATCTCGGCTCTCCTCCGGGTCATCCGAGGAACAACTGGCGGCGGGCGGCGGAGGCCTCGAAGGCCTCCAGCCGGCGCTGGGTGTCGGTCGGGGTGGCGTCGCAGATGGCCTGGAGCAGCACCATGGCCAGGGTCATCGGCGCGGTGTGCAGGTCGAAGACGAGTTGCGCGCCGACCGCGGCGGGCAGCACCACGTCGGCGTGCTCGGTGGCCGGGCTGACCGGCGAGTCGGTGATGGCCACCACGGTGAGCCCGGCGGCCCGGGCCTCGCGCAGCGCGTCCAGGGTCTCCCGGGGGTAGCGGGGAAGGACGAAGGCGAGCAGGGCGCCCGCCCCGGCCTCGGCGGCCTGTTCGAGGCGGTCGGTGAGCAGGCTGCCGCCGTCGTCGAGCACCCGCACGTCGGGGTGCACCTTGGCGGCGAAGTAGGCGAAGTAGGCGGCCAGCGGGGCGGCGGCGCGCAGGCCGAGCACCGGCAGGGGGCGGCTGGCGGCCAGCAGCCTGCCGGTCTCGGCGATCCGGTCCCGGTCGGCGAGCTGACCGGCGAGGCGGTCGAGGTTGCCGATCTCGGCGCGTACCGCCTGCTGGAGTTCGTTGCCGGCGTCGGTGCCGCGGCCCGGGGTGTCGGCGGTCAGCTCGCGGAGCCGGCGGCGCAGCGCGGGGTAGCCGTCGTGGCCGAGCGCGACCGCGAACCGGGTGACCGACGGCTGGCTGACCCCGGCCAGCTCGGCGACCTCGGCCGCGGAGAGGTACGCCGCAGCCGGCGCGTGCTGCACCAGGCAGTGCGCGATCCGGCGCTGGGTGGGGGTGAGCCGCACCCCCTGGAACAGGTCCAGCACCTGTTCGCCGGGAACGACGGCAACTCCATCATTCATGCCCTGACCTTATGCATGGAAACTTTCAGTGGCAACCGTCCCGGTCGTTCGCATCGCCCGAGGGGTGTCCGACCGGCGACGGGTGGGCGGATGGCTGAGCGTCGGCTCTGTAGGATCCGCACGGCGGTTGAGCAGAGGAGTTGGCATGCAACCGGTTGGCCCGTACAGGTTCACCCACATGCTTGGGGGGTCCGTCGTCGGGAAGGCGTGGGCGGCCATCGACTCGCAGGGCCGGTTCGCCACGGTCGCCGTGCTGGAGAGCGCCGTCGCCGCCGAACCGCGCTGGCGGGAGGCGTTCGCCGCCATCGCGGATTCGCTCGGGATGCAACCGGGCGGGCAGGCCTACGTGTACGCGGACTTCTCGGCCGACGCGCCCTGGGTCGCCTACTCGGCCGAGGCCGGGCCGGGTGCGGAGACACTGCTGCGCGCGCTCGGCGCGGACTATCACCCGGTGCCCACGGACACCAGGGCCGCCGCGCCCGTCTCCGGGATCCCGCAGGCGACCGACCCACCGCCGCAGCCGGTCTCGGGTGTGCCCCAGCCGACGTCCGGGCCGCCGGCCATGCCGTGGGCGGTCCAGGTCGGCCCGGTCTCGGGGATGCCGGTCTCGGGGACGCCCGTATCGGGGATGCCGGTCTCGGCCGAACCGGTCTCTGTCACGCCCCACTCACCGGCCCCGCAGGCCGTCTCGTCGTCGGCCGAGATGTCGCCGCACGGCCCCTTCGGCGATCAGGCCCGCCGGATCCAGCCCTCCGCGCCGCCGAAACGGCGTGCCGGGTTCTGGATCGGCGCCACCGCTCTGATCCTGGTCGCGGCCCTCGCCGGCGGCACCGCCGCCTGGGTGGTCTCCGGCGGTGAGCCCGAGGCGCCGCAGGTCACCCCCACGGCCGCTTCCACGGCCTTTCCGACGGCCGCCGCCGTCGACCCCAGCTTCAAGCCGTGGGCACAGGCCGCACCGTACAGCCCGGAGGAGCGCGCGCTGGCGGTCGCGGCGCCGTCGTTGGTGTTCGTGGAGGCGGTCTTCACCGGCTACGTCCGGGATGCGCGGACGAACGCCCTGTTGCGGACCGCGCCGGTCGCGTTCACCCGCCGCTGCAGCGCCTTCCTCGTGACCCCGAACGGTCACGCCCTCACCAGCAGTTCCTGCGTCAGGCCCGCCGAGGAGAACGCCCGCCAGATCGCGCTCGACGCGGTGGCCCGGATGCTCGTACGGGAGAAGAAACTGGGCGACGGCGAGGTCGCCGACTACGTCCGGACCAACCTGAGCAAGGTGCGGTTCACCGGCGTCGACGTGGGCACCGAGCCCGCCAGCGAGGTGTACGGGCAGCTCAACGACGCCAAGGGCAACCTGACGACCGACCCGGCCATGCCGGCCCAGGTCGTCCGGACGCTGTCCACCGAGGCCGGCAACACCACGTTGATCAAATTTGCCCGCGAGAACCTGCCCGTCGTGGAACTCAACCCGTCGGCCACCCTCGCCGAGGGCTCCTCCCTGTTGATGCTCGGCTTCGCCACCTCCGACACCGACTTCCGCACCGCCACCTACCGTCCACAGTCCAAACTGGTGACCATCACCGGAACGGGCCGGCGCGGGTCGGTGTCGATCTACCGGATCAACGAGGACATCGGCACCGCCTCGCACGGCGGCATCGCACTGGACCCCAGCGGTCGCGTCGCCGGCATGATCGACCAGGACCAGGCGCGGCCGGACCGCGCCAACCGGGTGGTGTTGCCGACGTCGACACTCGCCGGCCTGCTGGGCGAGGCCGGCGCCGGCAATGCCCTCGGCGAGCAGGACAAGCTCTACCGCGGCGGTCTCGACGCGTACTTCGCCGGAGAGCACGCGGCGGCGATCACCCGACTCGAGACGGTGGCCCAGAACGCGCCCGCCAACCTGCTCGCCCAGGCCTACCGGCAGAACGCGATCGAACGGCAGCAGAACGAGGGCATGAAGCAAAGTGGTTCGGTCTGGCCGGTGGTGCTGCTCGCCAGCCTCGGCGCCGCACTGCTCGCCGGCCTGATCGTCCTCGTGGTGGCGCTGACGCGTCGTAGGAGAGCGTGATGACCGGCGTGTCATGGGCGCCCCCGGTGCCGCGGGTGGACCCGGCCGGCGCGCCGGCCCGGCCGATGTCGCGGCTGCTCTCCGCCACGCTGGTGCTGTTGGTGGGCATCCTCCTGGTGCACGTGCTCTTCGAGACGTGGGCGCAGGTGATCACCGGGCCGACCAGCAAGGATCCCAGGGCCAACCTGGAGAACGCGCCCCAGTGGCCGAAGCAGTTGAAGACCGCCCTCTACCTCGGTCTGGCCCTGCTGACCGTCGTCAAGGTCGTCCTCGACCGGCAGTGGCGGAGGTTCCGGACCGCCGCCGACCTCGCCCTGCTCGTCCTGGGCCTGGTGATGCTGCTCGCCGGAGTCGTCAACGACTCGTCGGTGACCCTGATGGGCGAGTCGCTCTTCGTCTACTTCCGGGGTGTCATCGTCTTCTACGCGCTGCGCGCGGCGGACCTCGACCACACGCTGGTGCGACGGATGCTCGTCCCGGTGGGCGTGGTCGTGGGCGTCAACGTGGTGCTCGCCCTGGTGCAGATGGTCGCCGGGCGGCCGGCACACAGCGCGCTCGGATGGGTGGATCTCACCTGGGCCGACCAGAGCCGGGCGCAGGGACTGCAACCGCACCCCAACCATCTCGGTCACCTGCTCGGGCTCGCCCTGCTGGGGTTCATCGCCTGGGTCGCGGCGCGCGACCGCGTCCGTCCGCTCTGGTGGGTCCTCGCCACCGTGGTGGCAATCGCGATGTCGGCGACCCAGTCCCGGGAGTCGCTGCTCGGCGTCCTCGCCGCCGGTGTGGTGGTGGCGGTGCTTGTCCGCCGTGGCGCCCGCCGCGTCCTCACCGTCTGCCTGATCGTGGTGCTCTGCACCGCCGGCCAGATCGCGACGCGGCCGGACAACCGCGCCGAGTGGGAGCGGCGCATCGGCAACGCCTTCTCCGGCCTGCACACTCCGGCGGGAAGCGAACAGCTCCCCTCCGCCGGGGCCCCGAGCGCGTCACCGAACCCCACGGCGCCAGCGAGCGGGCGGCCTTCCGGTCCGTCCGCCACCACAGGTCCGAACGCCTCGTCCACCGCCTCGCCGCGGCCATCGACCTCGCCTCGGCCGACCGGGTCGCCCCGGCCTGCGGCATCTGCCCGGCCCTCCGGTCCGGCCGCCTCGGCCACCCCCGCGCCAGCGGCTGCCCGCCCGGCGGCGCCGGTTCGCGAGATCCGGGTGCTCTACCTTCAGCAGGCCGCGCGGATCCTGCCCCGGCAGCCGGTGCTCGGCTTCGGCATCGGTCAGTTCGGTGGCGTCGTTGCCGAGAAGGACAACCCCAACTGGCACAAGAATCCGAAATTCGGCCCCGAGGGATTCAACCGCTACGGGTTCCATGCCGTGCAGGTCGACTCGTTCTGGCTGCACCTGGTCATGGAGGTCGGCCTCCTCGGCCTCGCGGTCTACCTGGTGTGGCTGGCGATGGTCACCTGGCCGCTCGTGGCGCGGGTCCGGCGGGACAGGCGGCTGACCAGGGCCCCGGACGAGGCGACGGTGTGGGGTATCGCGGCGATGGTGTTCGCCTGCCTCGTCGGATTCCTCTCACCCTCGATGGAGGATCCGCTGCTCCCGCCGCTGCTCTGGACCATCGTCGGGTTGGCCTGGTGGGCGGCGGGTCGACCCGGATCGGCCGGCACGGTCCCGGCCGACCCGGCACCCGGCTCCGTCGACCGGAACGGCGCCGAGGCGGACACCCGGATTCTGTCGACGAACGAGATCCTCGCCCAGGCCCGATTCGCCCGTCGTCCTCACCATCCCAGATGACCGATGCCAATCGGTCGTTGTGGTAGCCGGCCCCCCCTTTAGGTGGTGGTGTGGCCCAACGGCCGCGGCTAGAATCCATCTGCCGCTGGACCGACCGCTGTCGGCGGCTGTCGACGTGGCGGTCTTCGACACGTCGCGTCGTTCGTCAAACGCGGTGACCACGGGGGTGGAGCGACATGGGTGACCCGAGCAGGTGCCGGCGGGCGCTGTTCAACGCGCGGCATGTGGGCACCGGCGGCGCTCCGACGGGCGGCCACTGCTCGTCATGACCAATCGCCCGTCACCGGGTTCCGCAGCTGTCCACCGGAGTCGCGAGGCCCGGTCGGTGATCCATCCATGGTTCACGACCACGCCGAGCGTCGACGCGCCGACAGTGGCCTTCCTCGAACCCGTGCGTGAGGTCGCGCCCGCGATCTCCGTCTGCATCGCCGTCCGGGACCGGCCGGCCCTCCTGGTGAAGTCGATCCGGAGCGTGCTGGCCGGCAGTTTCGACGACTTCGAGGTCGTCGTGGTCGACGACGGTTCGAGCGTGCCGGCCCAGGACTGCCTGGCCGAGGCAGGCCTGTTGGCCGACGAGCGGATCCGGCTGGTACGCCAGAAGCCGTCCGGCATCAGCGCGGCGCGCAACACCGCGTTGCGGATCGCCCGAGGCCGGTGGATCACCGTGCTCGACTCCGACGACGAGCTGACCGAGGACGGCCTGGCCCGGATCAGGGAGTTTCTCGCCACCACCGGCGCATCCTGGATCTACACCGACTACGAGGAGATCGTCGGAGGGACCACCAGGCCGATCCGGTTGCCGTCGTACGAGACGCCGGGCCGGATGCTCCGGTCGGTCCTGATCCGGCCCCGACTGCCGTTCAAGCACTCGGGCATGTCGATCGACCGCCAACTGCTGGTCACGCTCGGCGGCTACGACGACCAGCTCTTCATCAAGGTGGACGTCGAGCTCGTCCTGCGCGCGCTCACCGCCGGCATCCGGCTGGAGCACCTCCCCCATCCGGTCGTCCGGTTCCACCGCCACGACGGCAGCATCAGCCGGCAGCGCTTCGCCGGGCTGGGAGTCTGGTTCCAGCTCATCAACGAGTACCGCCGGCCTCGCCTGCCGGGCCTCGCGCTGGGGTTCAAGACAGTCCGTGCGGCGAGCGAGATCGGCAAGTGGCTGGTCGCCTCCCTCGGACGTTAGGTGTCGGCGGTGCCCGCACCGGTCGTCGGGCCCGGAATCATGCCGGGGGCAGGAAACCGGCGGGGTTCTCGGTGAACATCCTGTTCGCGAGGCTGTAGTCGTCGACCCGGCCGATGTCGAGCCAGAAACCCTCGTGCCGTCGGCTGGTGACCCGCCGTCCCTTGCCGAGCAGGTCGAGGATGAGCTGAGGCATGTCGTACGGGCCTTCGGGGATCTCGGCCAGCGCGGCGGGCGACATGGCGTAGGCACCCATGGAGACGTCCAGCTTGAGGGTCGGTTTCTCGTCGTAGCCGATCACGTCGCCGTCGGCGTCCAGTTGCAGGATGCCGAGGTCGATCTTCTCCGGCCGGCTGTAGACGCTCACGGTGACCGGTGCGCCGGCATTGCGGTGCTGTGCCATCAACGAGGTGAAGTCGAGGTCGGTGAGCAGGTCGCCGTTCATCACGAAGAAGTCGTCGACGAGGCTTCCGGCGAGCTGGCGCAGGGGGCCCGCGGTGCCGAGAGGGCGTTCCTCGCGGAGGTAGTCGACTTTCAGGCCCCACCGGTGGCCGTCCTCGAAATAGCCCTCCAGCAGGTACGCCAGGTGGCCGGTCAGCAGCGTCACCTCGGTCACCCCGTGCGACTTCAGCTGACGCAGCAGGATCTCCAGGATGGGCATGTCGCCGACCGGCATCAGCGGCTTGGGAAAGCTGGTGGTGAACGGGCGCAGCCGGGTCCCCCGGCCGCCCGCGAGGATGACCGCTCTCATACCGCGTACCGGTCCACGTCGAAGCGGTCGAGGTGCGAACGGACGTACCCGACGGAGTCGGCCAGGCCGTCGCGCAGGGACACCGTGGGCCGCCACCCGCACCGCTCCCGGGCCCGGTCGGTAGCGGCGACCAGCTCGAACACCTCGCTCTCCGGCGGCCGGAGGCGCTGGGCGTCCTCGACGATGTCGACGTCGGGCCGGCCGGCGACCTCGGCGATGAGCCGGGCGAGGTCGCCGATGGCGATTCCGCGCCCGTTACCGACGTTCGTCACCTGCCCGACGCAGGCGTCGGCGGAGCCGACGGCCAGGAACCCGGCCACCGTGTCCGCGACGTGGGTCAGGTCCCGGATCGGCCGGAGGTCGCCGAGTGCGATCCTGTCCCGCCCCGCCACCACCTGCGCGGCGATGGTCGGGATGACGGCGCGGGCGCTCTGCCGCGGCCCGTAGGTGTTGAACGGGCGGATGATGGCGACCGGCAGGCCGAACGAGCGGTGGAACGACTCGGCCATCGCGTCCGCACCCATCTTCGACGCCGAGTACGGCGACTGCGGCTGGAGCGGGTGCTGCTCGTCGATGGGCGTGTAGCGGGCCGTGCCGTAGGTCTCCGAGGTGGAGGTGTGCACCACCCGCCGGACGCCCAGGTCACGTGCCGCCTCCAGCACGTTCAGGGTGCCGGTGACGTTCGTCGCCACGTAGGACGCCGGAGCGACGTAGCTGTACGGGATGGCGATCAGGGCGGCCAGGTGGAAGACCGTGTCGCACCCGTCGACGCTTCGACGCACCGCGAACGGGTCGGTGACGTCCGAGTGCACGATCTCGATCGCCCGGCGTACCTCCGGGTCGGCGTCGGCGAGCATGCCGAGGTCGGAGCGGCCGGTGTAGCGGACCATCGCGCGGACCTCGGCGCCGGCGCGTACCAGCCGCTCGGTGAGGTGGGAGCCGATGAACCCGCCCGCTCCCGTGACGAGGACCCGACGCCCCGCCCAGTCCTCGTGTGTCGTCAACCCCGTCATGCCGCGCCTTTCTCGTCAGTGTGCGGTCGCTGGCCGTCCGTCAGCCCGGCCAACAGGGCGCGGAGGCTGTCCCGTAGGGGGATCTCCGCCTTCCAGCCGACCTCGGCGGCCAGCCTGGCGGCAGAGCCCACCTGGCGCCTGACGCCGCTTTCGCCGTCGACCACCTCGACCGTGGAACTGTCGAGCCCGGCCAGGTCGAGCAGGGTTTCGAGGATCGTCCGCACCGTCACGCCGGATCCCGAGCAGACATTGTAGATACCGCTGGCCGCGTCGGCCCGCGCCAGTTCCACGTACGCCCGGGCGACATCCCGGACGTCGGTGAAGTCGCGCACCGCGTCCAGGTCGGCCACCCGCAGCCGGTCCCGGCGGCCGGCGAGCACGTCGGCCACCCGCACGGCCAGGGCACCCGCCACGGTGCTGGCGTCCGCGCCCGGACCGATGTGGTTGAACGGGCGCGTCGCCGTCACCCGGATCCGGCCGTCGGCCGCCATGGCCAACGCCAGCGACTCCGCCGCCGCCTTCGCGTGGCCGTAGGCCCCGAACGGCCGGGGCAGGGTCTGTTCGGTGATCGGGTTCTGCTCCGGCGGCACGGCGCCGTACTGCGCCGACGAGCCGACCAGGACCAGCCGGGTGGGCCCGGACCCGGCATGTGCCCGCAACGCCTGACACAGGTTGTACGTGGTCTGGACGGTGTCCGCGACGAGGTCGTCGACCTCCGGTCCGCGCTGCGGCAGGGTGGCGGCCAGGTGGAACACGGTCTCGGGCCGGACGGCGTCGACCAGGGCCGAGGTCGCCCGGGCGTCCCGGAGGTCGACCGGCAGGTACCGCTCGCCGTCGGACGCCGTACGGGGCCGTCGACCCACCCCGATCACCTGCTGACCGTGCGACCTCAACAGGCGCCGCAGGTGGCTGCCGACCCAGCCGTGCGATCCGGTGACCAGGGTGGTCGTCACGGCCTCAGGACCGATCGGTAGATCTCCGCGACGCGGTCGGCCACGAGGTGCTCGTCGAGCCAGCCACTCTTCTCCCGGCCGTCGGCCCGCTGGCCGACGGCCAGCACCTCGCCCACCCGGTCGGCGAGTTCGCGCACCAGGTCGGCCCGGGCGGTGCCGTCGACCGGGCCCGGTGGGAACCGGACGACCGCGCCCGGTCGTACGCCGTCGAGGATCTCCGTGACGTCACCGACGTCGACGGACACGACGGGCAGCCCCATCGCCGTGGCCTCCTTCACCACGGTGGGTGAGCCCTCACTGCCCGGCCGGGAGGTGAACAGCAGCACGTCCGCGGCGTCGTACTTGCGTACCAGGTCGGCCTCCGGCTGCCCGGGCGCCGACAGGACGAGTTCCCGCACCGAGGGATCCCGCCGTGACAGCTCGGCCAGCACGTCGCGGAACACGTCGTACCCCTTCACCGGTCGAGCCGGATCGGCGCCGAACAGGACCACCCTGGCCGTGGGCGGGATGCCGAGTGCCTGGCGGGCGGCGAGCCGGTCACCGGGGCGGAACAGCCGGAAGTCCACGCCGTTCGCGACCACGTGACCGGCGTCGTCCCCGGCCGTAGCGGCGAGCCGCTGCGAGACGTAGATCCGTGCCCGGGTGCCGCCCCAGCCCAACCGGGTCATCAGCCGCTGGCGCGGGGCGTTGACGTCACTGCCGTACAGCGACAGCACCCGGACCGGATGACCCGCGAACCGGGCGGCGGGTGCGGTCATGCCGTAGTGCACGTGCACGACGTCGTAGCTGCCTGAACGGACCCGTCGCCGGATGCGGGGGGCCGCGGCGAAGTAGTCCAGTTTGCCCCGGGACTGGGCGACGACCTCGACGTCCACGTGGTGGCCGCGGGCCCGCAACGCCGACACCTGGCGCTGCACGAAGATCCCCCGGTAGCTGCCGTTCTCGGGCCAGAGGTTGGTGACGGCCAGGATCCGTAGGCGGCCAGCCGCCAGCCCTGGTTCAGGCGTTGCCTTCACGGCTTCCTTTCGTGACACGCTGATCGCCCCATCCGGTCTACCGGACCGGAGGCGGCCCGGAGCGGGCCCGGACGAGCGTGAGCATCCGGCGGAGATCGTTGTACAGCACCACGACAGCGACGCACAGTACACCCGCGCCGAGCGCGCCGGCGGCCCACGACCAGCCCCGCATGACTTCGAGCTGGGCCACCAGCGCGCCGAGGGCGAGCAGCGCGACGCAGCGCAGAAGGGCAGGCGTCCAGGTCAGCCGGTGGATCCGCCCGGCCACGACGACCGGGATCGTGGCGGTGACCGCCGTGCCGACCAGATAGCCGAGAGCCACCCCGGCCGCCCCCATCGGCCGGGCCGTCAGCCACACCAGGATGAGACCGACCAGGCAGCCCAGCACCGCGGAGACGACCGGTATCCGGGCCTGCGCGGGGGAGCCGCTGGCGAGGGCGTTCACCGACGGCACCTGGAGGATGCCGAAGAACGAGGCGCACAGCATGAGGCGGAGCACCGGTGCCCCGTCGGCGTACGCGCCGCCGCCGAAGAGCACGAGGACGATCGGTGCGACCAGCAGAGCCAGCAGGAACACCGGGGTCATCGTCACGGCCAGGGCGCGGGTGGCGCCGTCCACCTGCCGGCGTACGGCCCCGGCGTCGCCCGCGCCGTGCGCGCCCGCCATGGCGGGGAAGAGCGCGAGGGCCAGGGCCCGGGGCAGGAAGTACAACGGTGCGATCAGCGCCACCGCGGCGACCAGGTATGCCACCTCGGCCGGATCGGCGAACTGGCCGGCGAGCAGTTGGGTTCCCTGGAGGAACCCGGCGCTGGCCAGCGTGCCGATGCTGCCGAGCACGACGAACGTGACCACTTCGCGGCGGTGGAACCGCCCTGCGGCGGGTGCCCCCTCCGCTCGTCGACGCAGCCACAGCTGCCGCCGGCTCAGCAGCACGAAGAGCCCGTAGCCCAGGCAGAGCGGGAGCAGGTAGCCGGTCTCGCCGGTGACGATGACGGCGATCGTGGCAATGACGGCCAGCAGCGACGTGCCGAGTTCGATCCGGGCGTACTGCGGGACCAGGCCGTGCCCGTACATCGCCGACTTGTCCGTCGTGTACAGCGAGTAGGTCGTGGTGAGCAGCGCGAGCGACGCGGTGTCCAGCGGTCCGAGGCCGTACACCCACCGCACCAGCAGCGCGGTGCCGACGCCGAGTACGAGCGCCGCCACCAGACCCAGTCGGGACAGGAACCGGTGCACCGCCCAGGCTCCCGCCGGGTCGCCGGCTCCCCGGTGGAAGGCGACGAACTTGGCGAGGCCGCTGGACACGCCGCCGGGCAGCAGCAGGCTGGCGACCATGCTCGCCGCCAGCATGATGCCGACCAGGCCGTAGGTGGCGCGGTCGGTGTCGTGGCTGGTGAGCGATCCGTGTACGAGCCGGGTGCCGCCGACCGCCACCAGCGCGAGCATCGACAGCGCGCCGGCCCGGGCGACGGATGTGCCGCCTCGTGCCGGCCCCGTGGTCGGAAGTGCCGGCGGCGCCGGCGTGGGTGGGGCCCCGTCGCCGGACGCCGTAGGATCCTTGAGGCGCATCAGTTGGACCTCGTCACGCTGGCGTCGCTACTTTCGTCTGGGGTGGTAATGACCGAAGAGGTCCACGCCGGTGCCGTCGGCACCGCCGCCCGCACACCCGGCGGACAGGTCATCCGACCGTCGGCAGTGGCCGGGCGGCCGGGTCGCCGAGCCGTGCGGGTGGGAACGCTACTGCTGTCGGTCGTGGCGGTCGTCCTCGCCGCCTGCGCAGCATACGTGAGCGGGGAACGTGGTGTGGGGCAGGCCGAACCCGGTGTCGCCGCCTCCGGGCAGGCCCCCGCCGCACCCACCCTGCGCAACCTGATGCCGGCCAACGTGCGGATCGGAGCGGCCGTGGACGGCCGGCTGTACGCCGCCGACGCCCGGTACCGCGACACCCTCACCTCGGACTTCAACGCGGTCACCCCCGAGAACGCCTTGAAGTGGCCGATCCTCCAGCCGGAGCCGGGCAGGTACGACTGGACCGCCAGCGACGAGTTGATCGAGCTGGCGCGGGCCAACGGGCAGGCGGTGTACGGGCACACGCTGGTCTGGCACAGCAGCGTGCCGTCCTGGGTGTCCGAGTCCTGGTCCCGGGAACGGCTGCGGTCGGTGCTGAGGGAGCACGTGCAGACCACGGTCACCCGTTACCGGGGCAAGATCTGGGCCTGGGACGTGGTCAACGAGGTCCTGGCCGAGGACGGCAAGCTGCGCGACTCGATCTGGCTGCGCGGGCTCGGGCCCACGTACATCGCCGACGCGTTCCGGTGGGCGCACGAGGCCGATCCCGACGCCCGGCTGTTCATCAACGACTACGGCGTCGAGGGCCGTTCCCGAAAGGCCGACGGGCTGTTCAAGCTGGTCCGTGAGCTGCGGGCGCAGGGTGTCCCGGTGCACGGTGTCGGCTTCCAGGCCCACCTGCGCGCGGGCACCGCACCGAACGACGCGACGGGCAACCTGCGCCGCTTCGCCGCGCTGGGCGTGTCGGTGGCAATCACCGAGCTGGACGTGCGGATCGCGTTGCCCGTCAGCACGGAGAAGCTGCTCGACCAGGCGTTGCTCTACCAGCACATGCTCAGGGCCTGCCTCGCCGTACCGACCTGCGAGTCCTTCACGGTGTGGGGCTTCACCGACGCCAGCAGCTGGATCACCTCGCACTACCCGGGTTACGGCGCCGCCTGCCTCTATGACAGCGACATGAAACCCAAACCGGCCCGCGACGCGCTGCTGCACGAGCTACGTACCCGGGTCACACCCACCCCGAGCTGATCCGGTCGGTCCGAGGACCGGACCGGCACTAGGCAGGACACCGTGCGAGGCATAGGGTGCACGTCGCGATCTCCCGACGGGGCGATGTGGAAAGGAAGGTCGTGTCCGGGCAGACTCAGTTCCTATCGACTGTGGCGCCGCCGCAGGCACCGAGGTTCGATCCCGATCTCGGGGTGATAACACCCCCCTCCAACGGTATGCCGCGGTCGGTCTTCGCCCGACCGGTCGCCCCGCGGGTCAGGTGGCGCCGGCGGTACGTGGCCTGCCTCATCCTGATCGACTTCGTGGCCGCCCTGGCGGCGAGCCGGACCGTGGTGACCCTGCTCGACGAGGCCGACGCCGGTTTCTGGGACCAGCGGGTGCTCGGCAGCACGATCAGCGCGTTCGCCCTGGTGGCCAACGTCGGCGTGCCGCTGATGTGGATGGCGATCCTCGCCGCCGCCGGCGCGTACGACCGGCGGGCACTCGGGCGCGGCACCGAGGAGCTCAAGCGGGTGGTGCGGGCCAACGTCGCGATGGCCGCCACCGTGTCGTTCCTGGCGCTCGGCTTCAAGAAGGACCTGTCCCGGGCGACGGTCGCCGCGATCATCCTCTGCCTGCTGTTCTACGCCCTGGTGTCCCGTGCGGGGGCCCGGATCGTGCTGCGACGGATCCGCCGGGTCAGCCAGCGGGCGTCACAGCGGGTGCTGCTGGTCGGGCGGCTCTCCGACGCGTTGGCCGTGCACGAGGTGGTGACCCGCAACCCGGGTGCCGGGCTGCGCCCGATCGCCATCCACCTGCCGCACCATCCGCGGCCGGGGGAGCGGGTCACGGCGCCGGTGCCGGTCTACGTCGGCTGGGACCTGGTGCCGCTGGTCCATCAACTCGGCGCGGACACCATCGCCGTCTGTGGTCCGGCCAGCCTCGAGTCGTACGAGCTGCGCAAGTTGGCCTGGCAGCTGGAGGGGACGGGGCTCGATCTCGTCGTGGTGCCGCAGGTCACCGACGTCACCGGCCCGCGCATCCACGTCCGTCCGATCGAGGGCCTGCCCTTGCTCAACGTCGAGGAGCCGACCATCTCCGGCCTCTCGCTGCTGGTCAAGAGCATGCTCGACCGGGCCGTGGCGTTGACCGGGCTGGTGCTGCTGAGCCCGTTGCTGGCCGGTATCGCACTGGCCATCAAGCTGACCGACCGTGGGCCGGTGCTGTTCCGGCAGACCCGGATCGGCCACGAGGGGCGGGCCTTCAAGGTCTGGAAGTTCCGCACCATGTACACCGACGCCGAACAGCGGCTGGAGGCGTTGCGCGACCGGAACGAGAGCGACGGGCTGCTCTTCAAGATCAAGGACGATCCCCGCGTCACGCCCATCGGCCGGCACCTGCGCGGGCTTTCGCTGGACGAGCTGCCCCAGCTGGTCAACGTGCTGACCGGGCAGATGTCGCTGGTCGGCCCGCGCCCGCTACCCACCGAGGACGACGACTACCGCGGCGACGTCCGGCGGCGGCTGCTCGTCCGGCCCGGCATCACCGGGCTCTGGCAGATCTCCGGACGCTCCGACCTGACCTGGGAGGACGCGGTCCGGCTCGACCTGCACTACGTCGACAACTGGTCGCTCGTCTACGACCTCGGCATCCTGTGGAAGACGGCCAGCGTGGTGCTCGCGCGGCGCGGCGCCTACTGACCCGGGACGGGCACCGGACGGGCGGCAGCCCGTCCGGTGCCCGCGCTACCTCTTGCCCCCGCTGATGATCTCGTCGACCGCGTCCCGGCGGACGGAGTCGTAGAACGACTTCACCCGGCCGGCGTCGGCGAAGACGACGCTCTCGGTGCCGACCCGCCCGGTGCCCTTCGTCGGGCTGGTCAGGAAGGAGAGGTTCCCGCTGCGCAGGCCGCGCAGCTCGGTGCCCATGTCCAACAGGGACAGGCTCTTGTCCACCGAGACGGAGTCCGAGGTGGCCTGGAGGAAGGAGTTCAGCTTCCCCGGGCTGGTCAGGATGCCGCCCGACGAGACCTTGTCCAGGATCGCCCTGATCACCTGCTGCTGGTGGCGGATCCGGGCGAAGTCCCCGTCCGCGAACTGCTTGCGCTGGCGGGCGTAGTCGAGCGCGGCCTCCCCGTCCATTCTCTGCGGGCCCTGGGTGAAGGTCCGGAACGGCGGGTGGATGGAGGTGAAGTTCTTCTCCGAGGTGATCTGGACCCCGCCCAGCGCGTCGATGATCTCCTTGAACCCGGCGAAGTCGACCATCGCCACGTGGTCGACACGGACCCCGGTGAACTTCTCCACGGTCTGCACCATCAGCGGCACGCCGCCCCACGCGTAGGCCGCGTTGACCTTGGCGTCCCGGCCGCCGTGGTTGCCGTCCCGGGACCGGGGCACGGGGACCCAGGTGTCCCGTGGGATCGAGATGAACTGGGCGCTGGACCGGTCCTTCGGCAGGTGGGCCAGGATGATCGTGTCGGTACGCGAACCCGACGTGCTCTCCGGGTCGCGGGTGTCGCTGCCCAGGATCAGGATGTTCATCGCGCCCTTGGTCACGGCCTGTGGGCGGGACTCCTCCGGCACGTCCGTGAAGGCGTCGACCCGTTCGATGTCCGACTCCACCGACCGCAGGTAGAGGCCACCGGCCACCACGCCGCCCACCCCGATCAGCGCCACCACCAGCAGGCTCACCAGGACGATCCGTCGCCATCGTCGGCGCGGCTTCCCGGCGGATTCCTGCTCCTGGGGCACGGGGCTGTCGGTTGTCGGCTCCGGCTCGGCGGATTGTGGAGTTGGCATGGCGGCGATGCTACTGATCCGTCCGCTCGCCCGTGTACCCTCGTCCGGCTGTCGGTGACGCACCGCTCGTTCCGATCCGCACCGCGGTTTCGCCCGAGTGAAACCGCTGGATGAACTTCCACTTCACCTGCCCGCTTCTGGCTGGTAGAAACCCTTGCGTGGACGCAACGAAGCTCCGGCGGGCCATCGCCCGCACCCCCCTCGCCCCGGTAGCGGCCTTCCCCAAGCGCCTGGCCCGCGTCGCCCGCCACGACGCCAAGGTGCTGCGCACCTCGGCCCGCTGGCTGGTCACCTCGCGGGAGCATCACAACTACACGTACGAGCTGACCACGCTGAGCCGGCACCACCTCGCCTGGTTCGTCAGCGTGGTCTGCGAGGTGCCCGTCGCGCAGGTCCGCGCGTACTTCGCCGAGATCGAGTCCGACGACGTGCTGCGGCGGCACATCGAATCCGCCACCGCCAACGCCGCCCGCCGGGGCCTGGCCGACAGGCACGTCCGCTACGCCCGCCGGATCGGCTGGTACGCCGTCGTGCGGGCCACGAAGCCGACGCACGTGGTCGAGACGGGTGTCGACAAGGGGCTCGGCACCTGCGTGCTCGCCGCCGCGCTGCTGCGCAACGCCGCAGACGGGCATCCGGGCCGGGTCACCTCGCTGGACATCAACCCCGAGGCCGGCTACCTCGCCCGCACCGCGCCCTGGTCCGAGGTGGTGGACCTGGTCATCGGCGACTCCATCGCCGCCATCGCCGCATTGGACCGGCCGGTCGACCTCTTCCTGCACGACAGCGACCACAGCCGGGCCCACGAGAAGCGCGAGTTCGAGGCCGTCGAGGGCCGGCTCGCCCCCGGCGCGCTCCTGCTCACCGACAACGTCACCGCCACCAACGTCCTCGCCGAGCACGCCGAGCGCACCGATCGGCGGTTCCTCGCCTACCGGGAGACCCCCGCCAACCACTGGTACCCGGGGGACGGCATCGGTGTGGCCTGGTGAACACGTTTCCGTGAGAGCTTTCCCGTGTTGAGCGGGGCGCCGGTCGACGGCAGGCCGTGGCAGGGTGACCGCATGCGGTTGAGCGCGATCCACACGTACCCCGTCAAGGGTTGTCGCCGGCGCGACCACGACGTGGCGTGCGTCGAGCCGTGGGGCCTGGCCGGCGACCGGCGCTGGATGATCGTCGGCGACGACGGCGTCGGCGTCACCCAGCGGGAGACGACGCGCCTGGTCGCCCTTGACGCCGCGCCCCACGACGGCGGGCTGCTGCTGCGCGCCGAGGGGCACGCCGACCTGGACGTGCCCGAGCCGGCCGGCGGCGAGCCGGTCGCGGTGCGGACCTTCCGTAACCGGAAGGTGCCGGTCCCCGCGCTTCCCGGCGGACCGGCGGCCGACGCCTGGGTCAGCGGGTTCCTGGGTCGCGCCGCCCGGCTGGTCTGGCTCGCGCGACCGACCCGGCACATCCCGTCGGGCGACCGGGAGCACGACACCGGCGAACAGGTCAGCTTCGCCGACGCCTACCCGCTGCTGCTGGCCACCACCGCCTCGCTCGACGCGCTCAACGGTTGGCTCGCCGAGGCCGGCGAGGAGCCCGTGCCGATGGCGCGGTTCCGCCCCAACCTGGTGCTGGAGGGTGCTCCGGCCTGGGCCGAGGACGACTGGGTCGGCCGCCCGCTGCGCGTCGGCGGCGTTCGCTTCCGCGCCGCCGGGCCGTGCGACCGCTGTGTGGTGACCACCACCGATCAGGAGACGGGGGTACGCGGGAAGGAGCCGCTGCGCACCCTCGGCCGGTACCGCAACGTCAGGCAGAAGCTCCCCTTCGGGCTGCACCTCGTCCCCACGGCGACGGGGAGCGTCACCGTCGGCGATGAGCTGACGGTCGAGGGCTGACCGGCGGGGCGACGCTCCGCCGACTCAGCCCGCGGGCGGCGGCAGGGCCGTGAGGTCCAGCCACATGAGGACCTCGTCGCGGTGGTCGCCGGGGGCGACCCGCAGCGCTCCGGGCAGCCGGCCGACCTCCCGGTAGCCGAGCCGCCGGTAGAACCGGTCCAGCCCCTGCCCGTCCCGGACGGTCACGTGCAGCGCCTCCCACCCCATCTCACGGCCGAGGCGTTCGGCCTCACGCATCAGCGCGGCACCGTGTCCGTGACCCTGGGTGTCCGGGTGGACCATCACCCGCTTCAGGACGCACCAGTGCGCCTTCAGGTCGAACCGGTTGTCGCAGAAGATCAGCGCGGCGACGAGCCGCTCGCCCGCGTAGCCCAGAAGGAGGCGGTCGGGGCCCTCGGCGATGCCGGCGAAGGTCGGGTCCGCCGTGTGCCGGACGTCGGCGGCAGTGACCGGCGGTACGAAGCCGACCGCCCCGCCGGCGTTGGTGACGTCGACCCAGAGGGCGACGATCCGTTCCCGCAACTCGGGGGGCAGCTCGGGATCGAGGACGAAGCGCAGGGTCACCCGGCAATCCTGACCGGGTGGGCCCATCGCGACCCGCGATCGTGACGCGTGCGACAGGGCGCTCGGTGCGGGAGGGGGGATTCGAACCCCCACGTCCTTTCGGACAATAGGACCTAAACCTACCGCGGCTGCCATTACGCCACTCCCGCCGACCCGCTGAGTCTAGAGTGTCGCGCCGCACCGGTGGTGGGCCCTGTCACCAGTTGGCCGTCGGGTGCGCGGCGACCTCAGTCCAGCCCGAGGTCCCGGCGCAGCTTGGCGACGTGTCCGGTGGCCTTCACGTTGTAGAGCGCCCGCTCGATCCTGCCGTCCTCATCGATCACGAAGGTCGAGCGGATCACGCCGGTCACCGTCCTGCCGTACGACTGCTTCTCGCCGTACGCCCCGTACGCGGCCAGCACGGACCGGTCGGTGTCGGCGACCAGCGGGAAGGTGATGGCGTCGCGTTCGCGGAACTTCGCCAGCTTCTCCGGCTTGTCCGGCGAGATGCCGACGACCTCGTAGCCCGCCGCCTGGAGGGAGGCGAGCGAGTCGCGGAAGTCGCAGGCCTGCTTGGTGCAGCCGGGCGTCATGGCCGCCGGGTAGGCGTACAGCACGACCTTGCGGCCACGCAGGTCGGTCAACGAGAGCGTGTCGCCGGTGTCGGTGGCGAGGCTGAACTCCGGCGCGGGGTCACCGGGGGAGAGGCGGTCGGGCGCGGTCATGGCCCGACCCTACCGCCGGCCCCGGCCGCCCCCGGACGGCACGCCGGCTCGGCCGCCGCCTACTGCCGGGCGGCCCGCTGGGCGTGCGCATGTCCGGCCCCAGCCACCGAAGGCTCGTCGGTACGCTGTCGAGCTGCCCCGCCCATGGGACCAGCGCCGCCGGGCGGTGCAACCGGCCCTGCCCCATCTGTGCGGGCGCTCGACAGCGCACCAGACAGCACACCCGATGGGGCACGGGTCAGACAATGGCTCGGATAGCGCCCCGCCCGCGGCGTCGCGCCGCCCCGGGCCGCATCAGGTCATCGCACCCGCGGCAGCCGCGCTTGGCGTCGAGAGCCGGGGTGGTCGGGTGAGTGTGGGGCGGTCGGCGTGCCGGCGGTGTACTCGAACCGGCGCCACAGGTCTGCCAGATGGCCTTGCGCGCCGCCGTCATCTGCCGCGTCCTGCCCCGGCAGAGGGCCCGGTGCCGGGGGCACGGCGGTGGATTCGTGATCGGGAACTGTCCTGTTGCCAGGTATTGGCAACAGCCAGGCCCAAGAAATAGGCTGACGTCAACGGACTGGACGGGCCCGCCGACGCGTGGGAGGTCACGTGGAAACCCTGGCTATGCACATCTCGAACGGGATCATCGACGGTCCCGTCGCGGCGGTGTTCGCGGCGGTGGCGCTGATCGCGATGACGTTCTGCGTCCTGCGCGGCAGGCGTGACCTGGACGACCGGTTGGCCCCGATGGCCGGGCTCGTCGCCGCCTTCATCTTCGCCGTGCAGATGCTCAACTTTCCGATCTTCACCGCCGGCGTCAGCGGCCACCTGCTCGGCGGGGCGCTCGCCGCGATGCTGGTCGGCCCGTGGGTCGGCGCGCTCTGCGTGACCGTGGTGCTGGTCGTGCAGGCGCTGGTCTTCGGCGACGGCGGCGTGGCGATGCTCGGGCTCAGCATCACCAACATGGCGGTGATCGGCACCGCCGCGGCATACCTGCTGATCGCGCTGCTGCTGCGCGTGCTGCCCCGCACCCCGGCCGGCCTCGGTGTGACCGCCTTCGTCTCCGCGCTGGTCAGCGTGGTGGTCGCGTCGATGGGCTTCGTGTTCCAGTACTGGCTCGGCGGCACCACCGACCTGGGCGGCAACCTGGGCGGGCTGGCCGGCACGATGGCCGGCGCACACCTGCTGATCGGCATCGGCGAGGGCCTGATCACCGCGACCACGGTGGTCACCGTCGCCAAGGTCCGGCCCGATCTCGTCTACGCGCTGCGCGGATTGCGCCCGGCGTCCGCGCCCGCCGTCCCGGCTGTCGGAGGTGTCCGGTGAGGAAGCGTCTCTGGGGTTTCGTCGTCGGCGGGCTGCTGGTGGCCCTGCTCCTCGCCGGGGTGGTGAGCAGCTTCGCCTCCTCCCACCCGGACGGGCTGGACTCGTCGTTGCGCGAGGGCTGCACCTTCGACGCCGACGACAACATCACCGGCGGCAGCTGCCCCGCGCAGCGGGAGAAGGACCACGAGGTCGGCGGGCCACTGGCCGACTACGGCGTGGCGGGGATCGACAACGAGTTCCTCTCCACCGGACTGTCCGGTGTGGTCGGCGTGCTGCTCACCTTCGCAGTCGCCGGCGGGGCCTTCTGGCTGGTCCGTCGCCGTGGCCCCCGGGAGGAGGGCGCTGCCGGCCGGGAGCGTGCCCCCGCCGGCGCGTCGGTCCGGGAGTAGCGACGGATGGGCGCCGGGCACGCGCACGTGCTGTACCGGGACGCCACGTCACCGGTGCACCGGCTCCCGCCCGAGGTCAAGATCGCAGCGATGGTGGTCTTCACCCTCGCCGTGGTCGCCACGCCGCGCGAGGCATTCTGGGCCTTCGGCGCGTACGCCCTGCTGGTCGTGGTGGTTGCGGCGCTGGCCCGGGTGGGGCCCGGGTGGCTGCTCGGCCGGTCGCTGATCGAGCTGCCGTTCGTGCTTTTCGCCGTCGCGCTGCCGTTCCTCGGCGCCGGTGAGCGGGTCGACGTGCTCGGCCTGCACCTGTCGTCCGACGGGCTCCTCGGAGCGTGGAACATCGTCGCCAAGGGCACGCTGGGCGTGCTCGCCTCGCTGCTGCTCGCCGCGACGACGACCACCCGGGACCTGATCGTCGGCCTGGACCGGCTGCGCTGCCCGCAGATCCTCACCCAGATCGCCACGTTCATGCTGCGCTACCTCGACGTGCTGGTCGGCGAGGCCCGTCGGATGCGGGTGGCGCGGGTGTCCCGGGGCGACGACCCGCGCTTCCTGTGGCAGTTGCGCGGCTTCGCGGCCGGCGTCGGCGCGCTCTTCCTGCGCGCGTTCGAGCGCGGCGAACGGGTCTACCTGGCGATGCTGTCGCGTGGCTACACCGGGCGGATGCCGGCGGTCTGGCAGGGTGCCGGCGCGGCGACGGCCGGGCAGTGGCTGGTGGCGGCCACCGTGCCGGTCCTGGCGGCCACCGTCGCCGCCACGGCCGTCGTGCTGACATGATCGGAGCCGTGCAGACCGCCCTCTCCCTGGACGTCCGTGGCGTCCGGTACGCGTACCCGGACGGGCACGTCGCCCTGCACGGGGTTGACCTGACCGTGTCGCGCGGGGACCGGGTGGCGCTGCTCGGGCCCAACGGCGCCGGGAAGACCACGCTGGTGCTGCACCTCAACGGCATCCTCACCCCGGCCGAGGGGAGCGTGAGCGTCGGCGGGCTGACCGTCAGTCAGGACCGGGCCACCCTCGCCGAGGTACGCCGCCGGGTGGGCATCGTCTTCCAGGACCCGGACGACCAGCTCTTCCTGCCCACGGTCGCCGAGGACGTGGCGTTCGGGCCGGCCAACCTGGGCCTGCGCGGGGCGGAGTTGTCCGCCCGGGTGGACGAGGCACTCGCCGCCGTCGGCATGGGCGAGCACCGGGACCGCACGCCGCACCACCTCTCCTTCGGGCAACGGCGCCGGGTCGCGGTGGCCACCGTGCTCGCCATGCACCCGGAGATCCTGGTCCTCGACGAACCGTCGTCCAACCTGGACCCGGCGGCCCGCCGCGAGCTGGCCGGGATCCTGCGCGCCCTGCCGGTGACGCTGCTGATGGTCACCCACGACCTGCCGTACGCCATGGAGCTCTGCGACCGCTCGGTCATCCTGGACGCCGGCCGCGTCGTCGCCGACGCACCCACCGCCGACCTCCTGGCGGACGCCGACCTCCTCGCCCGCCACCGCCTCGAACTCCCCCAAGGCTTCACCCCCACCCCCCACTGACCCACCCCCACCCCGCCCTCTCCACCCCGTCCCGCCCTCCCCACCCTCTCCGCCCCGCCCCGCCTCCCCGTCCCTCGGCCCTCTCCGACGCGGCGATCTTGCACTTTCTGCCCCGACAAAAGCCGCACATTGCCCACATCGAGGGCCGAAAGTGCAAGATCGCGGGCGCGGAGCGCGGAGCGCGGAGCGCGGGCACGGAGAGCACGGGGCACGGGGCACGGGCACGGGCACGGAGAGCACGGGACACGGAGCACCAGGCGCGGGGCGGGGTGGGCGGGGTGGGCGGGCCTGGGGGCGGGGTTAAGGGTTGGTGGGGGTGGGGGAACGGGAGGTGGCGTGGAGGCGGAGGGCGCCGGCTGCGGTGGCGCCAGCGCCGGCGACGAGGATCAGGGCGATCAGAAGCCGGGCCGTCGTCGCCGGCCAGGGCACGGGGGCGATGGCGCGGGCGAAGACTGCGGCGTTGGCCACCCCGGCGAAGAGTGCCAGGCAGGCCCCGGCCAGCGCCAGCGCGAAGTCGGCGGCCGGCCGGCGGGCCAGCGCGAGGACTCCGGCGGCGATGGCGCCGAGCCCGGTCAGCAGCGCCCAGACCTGCCCGCCCAGCAGACCGGTCAGCACCCCGCCGACGCCCCGTGCGCCGGCGTCCAGCTCCCGGCCCACGGTGAACACCACGGCGGCCACCCCGCCGAGCACCAGCAGCCCGCCGAGCCCGGCCAGCGCCCGCACGCCCGGCCCGGACCGCGCCGGCAACAGCCCGAGCGCCCCCACGGCGAGCAGCCCGACCGTGGTGACCACCCACCAGACGTACGCGTCGGGTGGCGGCACCCAGTCGAGGGTGCCGCGGATCTCCGCCGCCTCGGTGCCGGCGCGCAACGGCACTGTCCAGTCCCGTACCCGGTGCTCCCGGTCGGGGGCGGCTCGCACCTGTGGCGGTGGTGCCGACTCCCGCCAGAGCGCCCGCTGGTCGTGCCAGCGCACCGTGGTGGAGTCGTCGACCCGTCGCCAGTCCGGGGCGGCGGCCGGGTTCGCCTCGGCCGGTAGCCGGGTGTCTCCGGCGATGGTCCGGTTCAGGTATGTCGCGGGGGAGCGGACGTTCTCGTACACGCCGTCGGGGCCGACCCGCAGGTAGGGCTCGCCCGAGTAGCCGAGCACCTCGACGGCGTGGTCGCCGGTGTTGGTCAGCTCCAGCCGCGCGCCCGCCTCGACGACCCGTACGCTCAGGCCGGGGCGGGCCGGGGTGACGGCGCTCACCTCGGTGCGGTAGTCGGTGCCGTCGGGGGCGTCGGCGCCGTGTGCGGCGGCCGGCCCGCCGAACGCGACCGTTGCGGTCAGCGCGCCGACGAGCACCAGACCGGCGCGGGTCACCAGGTGGCGGATCACCTGCCGGCCGCCTCCACCGCCGCCTTGATCCCCTCCGGGCTGCGGTCGGCGACCTCCTTGCCGTCGACCAGGATGGTCGGGGTGCCGGAGATGTTGGCCTTGCTGGCCTCCTCCGTCACGTGCTCGGTCCACGGCTTGAAGGTGCCCTCCCGCAGGCAGGAGGCGAACCCGTCCCGGTCGAGGCCGGCGCCTGCCGCGATGTCGACCAGCTTCTCGTCGTTGAGCCCCGCCCCGCCCTCCGGCGGCTGCTGCTCGAACAGCGCCTTGGCGTATTCCCGGTAGCGACCGCCCTCCGCCGCGCAGCCGGAGGCGGCCGAGGAACGGGTCGAGTACTGGGTGGTGGAGAAGCGGTTCAGGTACGCCACCGGGTGGTAGACGACCCGGACCTTGCCCTCGCTGATGAGCTGGTCGATGGTCGGGCCGCTGGTCTGCTTGAACTGCTTGCAGGCCGGGCAGAGGAAGTCCTCGTAGATGTCCACCGTGACCGGACCCGAGCCGGCGACGACCCCGGTGCCGGCCTCGTTCGAGCCGGTCGGCGGGGTGAAGTCGTCGGAGCGCTGGCTGGAGTAGACGCTCCAGCCGATGAGGCCGGCGATCACCAGGACGGCGACGGCGCCCACGGAGATCCAGAGCGTCCGCTTGCGCCGTTGCTCCCGGGCCAACTGCTCGCGGACCATCCGGGCAGTGTCCTTGCGCCCCTTGCGACTACTCATCCTCGTCCTCCACAAATGCGTTCCCCGTCAGCCAGCCGTCCACCGAGACGGGGGTGCGGGGCCAGATCAGCAGGAACCCGGCCATCGCCAGGAATCCCAGGTCCCGGAGGATCTCCGGGAGGTAGCTCGGGGACTGGCCCTCGGCGAGCTCCCCGCCGGTGCCGAAGCAGCCGCAGTCGATGGCCAGGCCCCGGGTCCAGGCGGAGACGATGCCGACGACGAAGACCACCAGCAGCGCCACAGAAACCCCGGCGGAGAGTCGGGTGGCCAGCCCGAGGAGCAGCAGCAGGCCCAGCGCCAACTCGACGAAGGGCAACGCCGCGCCGATCACCATCGCGAGGTCGTACGACATGACCTGGTATGCGTTGACGGCGCGGCCGGAGGCGGCCAGGTCACCGACCTTGCTGCCGCCGGCGAACAGCCATACGGCGGCCAGGCCCAGCCGGACGGCGACGCCGAGCCAGGGACGGACGGCCGGCCAGCGGGCGGCGCCGGTGCGCGGTGCGGTCACGATCATTGGTCGTCCCCTCCCCGGCGGAAGTTCCCGGTCATCCGGCGAGGGCGTCGCCGACCGCCTCGACGAGGTCGTTGCGGGCCCGGGCCACCCGGGAACGGATGGTGCCCACCGGCACCCCCTCCACGGCGGCGGCCTCGGCGTACGACAGGCCGAGTAGTTGGGTGAGCACGAACGCCGCGCGCCGCTCGGCGGGCAACCGGCGGACCAGGTCGGCGGCGCTGAACTGGCCGACGGGGTCCGGGTGGGGCTGGTCGGTCCAGGCGTTGGCGGTGAGCCGCTCGCCGAGCCGGCGGCGACGGACGACCGTGCGCAGGTGGTCGGCGCAGGCCCGGCGGGCGATGCCCAGCAGCCAGGTGCGCGCACTGGAACGCCCTTCGAACGCCGGCAGCGCCCGGAACGCCCGCAGGTAGGTCTCCTGGGTCAGGTCGTCGGCGCTGTCCGGGTCGACCAGTGCGGCGGTGAAGCGCCACACCTCGGCCTGGGTCAGCCGGACGAACGCGGCCTGGGCGACGGGATCCCCGTCGCGGGCGGCCAGCGCCCACTCGGTCGCCGACTCCCGCGCGGCGGCGGTCGGACCGGCGGCGGGGGTCTCGCGTGGGGCGGGGATCACGACAGTTCAGGGTACGCGGCGGGGCCGGCCGGGGGAGGGTCCTTCGGCCCTTCCATGGCCTGCGCCACCTCGGGAACTATTCCCGCGCGCCGGACGACTACCCCCTCATGACATGCGACGACGTACGTGCGGCGCTGTCGGCGCGGCTGGACGGCGAGGATCCGCTGGCGGCGCCGGCGGTGCTGGACGCGCACGCGGAAGGCTGCCCCGGCTGCCGTGCCTGGCTGGCCCGGGCCGAGCAGGTGACCCGGCTGGCCCGGGTGCAGGCGGTGGCGGTGCCGGACCTGACCGCGTCGGTGCTGGCGGCGGTCGCTGCCGATCCGGTGGCGGCCGGGCGCACGCGGGCGGCGGCCCGGGCGGCCCGCCGCCAGGTGCTGCGGGTGGCGGTCGCGGTGGCCGCGGTCGCCCAACTGTCGATCGCCCTGCCGATGCTGCTCGCCGGGCTGGGCGTGACCGTCGACCCGCACACCAGCCGCGAGATGGCCTCCTTCGACGTGGCGCTGGCCGTCGGCTTCGCGCTGGCCGCGTGGCGGCCCGAGCGGGCCCGGGCGTTCGTTCCGGTGGCGTTGGTGCTGGCGGTCTGCCTGGCCGGCACCAGCGTGGTGGACATCGCCAACTCGACGACCGCGCTGGTGCACGAGGTCGGCCACCTGGCCGCCGTGGTGCAGGCGGGGCTGCTGTGGGCGTTGGGACGGGTCAGCGACGAGCCGGGCCACCGACCGTCGACCGCACTCCTGCCCCGTCATGGCTGACGTCGCGCCGGTGAAACCGGGCGGACGGGTTCCGGCAGGGTCGGGCACGGTCGGAGTGGCGCCGGGCAAACGGGTTCCGGCAGGGTCGGGCATGGCCGGAGTCGCGCGGGACCGGTCATGTTCGAGAGCATTGCCGGCATGAGTGTCGCCAACCGTCGCTGGACCGCCCGGCTGCTGGCCGCCGCCGGCCTGCTGGTCACCGTCGTCGCCCTGCTGATCGCCCCGGCCGGCCCCGCCAGTGCCCACGCGGTGCTGGTCAGCAGCAGCCCGATCGCCTCGGCGGTGGTGTCGGACGGGCCGGCGGAGGTCGTGCTGACGTTCAGCGAGTCCGTACGCAAGGTGCCGGGCAAGATCCGGGTGATCGCGCCGGACGGCTCCCGCGCGGACCGGGGCGAGCCCACCTTCGAGGACACCGTGGTCACCGTCCCGGTCGACCCGGCCGGGGAGCGCGGCACCTACCTGGTCAGCTACCGGGTGATCTCCGCCGACAGCCACCCCGTCTCGGGGGCGTTCACCTACTCCGTCGGCGCGCCCTCGACGCCCCCGGTGGACAGCGGGAACGACAGCCGGGCCGACCCGGTCGTCAGCAACGCCGTCAAGGTCGCCAAGTACGCCGGCTACACCGGCCTGCTGCTGCTCGTCGGTTCGGCGCTGGTGCTGGCCGTGCTCTGGCCCCGACGGCTGCCCCGGCGGGGCCCGGCCCGGCTGGCCTGGGTGGGGCTCGGCCTGCTGGCAGCCTCCACCGTGGCGAACGTCCTGCTCCAGGTGCCCTACACCGCCGGCGGCGGGGTGTTCGACGTGACGGGCGAGGGGCTGAACGACGTCCTGGGCAGCTCCTTCGGCGCCGCGCACCTGGTCCGGCTGGGCCTGTTGGCTGCGGCGGCGTTCCTGCTCCGGCCCCTGATGGCGGGGCCGGTCGAGCGGAGTGACCTGGTCATCCTGGGTGTGCTCGGGGCGGCGGCGCTGGTGACCTGGCCGCTGGCCGGGCACCCGGCGGCCTCGCCCGCCCCCGCGGTCTCCGTCGTCGTCGACGCCGTGCACCTGGGCAGCATGGCGGTCTGGCTGGGCGGGCTGGTGATGCTCGCCGCCTTCCTGTTGCCCCGGGCCGACGAGCGGGAGCTGGGCGCGATCCTGCCGATCTGGTCGCGCTGGGCGGCGCTGGCCGTCTCGGCGTTGCTGCTCGCCGGCACCGTCCAGGCGTTGATCGAGGTGGCCTCCCCGGGCGCGCTGGTCAACACCACCTACGGGCGGCTGGTGCTGGGCAAGATCGGGCTCTTCGTGCTGGTGATCGTGGTGGCCGCGTACTCCCGGCAGTTGGTGCGCCGGCGCACCGCGGCCGGCCGGCCGACGTCGATGCGGCGGGCGGTCTGGGCGGAGCTGGCGATCACCGCGGTGGTCCTTGGCCTGTCCACCGTCCTGGTGCAGACCACCCCGGCCCGCACCGCCGGCGCCGACGTGACCGGCTCGACGGGTGGCTATTTCTCCACGACGCTGTCCAGCCCGAACTACTCGCTTCAGATCGAGCTGGACCCGGCCGAGCGGGGCAACAACACCGTGCACTTCTACGCGTACACGAAGGACAACCGGCCCCAGCCGGTGGTGGAGTGGCGGGCCACGGCCGCCCTGCCGACGGCGGGGATCGAACCGATCCAGGTCCCGTTGCTGCCGCTGACCGACAACCACGCCACCGGAGAGATCAACTTTCCGGCGGTGGGGGAGTGGCAGTTGCGCATCACCGTCCGCACGTCAGACATCGACCAGGCCACGGTGACCGCCACCGTGCCGATCAGGTAACAGGAAGGCTCGGACCATGATCCGTCACCGGCGTACCGCAGGCGTCGCCGCCGCCCTGGCGCTCGGCGCCGTCGCCACTGCCGTCCTCGGCTTCGCGGCGCCCGCCTCGGCCCACGTCACGGTCAACCCGCAGGAAGCGACCCAGGGCGGCTACGGCCGGTTCGCGTTCCGGGTGCCGAACGAGAGCGACGCGGCCTCCACCACGAAGCTGGAGGTGGTGCTGCCGGAGAACGCGCCCGTCGGCTCCGTGTCGACCATGCCGGTGCCCGGCTGGACGGTGGCGGTGGAGAAGCGCAAGGTGGACCCGCCGGTCGAGGTGCACGGCAGCCAGATCAGCGAGGCCGTTTCCAAGATCACCTGGACGGCCGCCGGGGACGCGGCGGTCAAGCCCGGCCAGTTCCAGGAGTTCCCGGTCTCGATGGGACCGCTGCCGCAGGTGGAGACGATGGTCTTCAAGACGTTGCAGACCTACTCCGACGGCAACGTGCAGCGGTGGATCGAGGCGCCGACCCCGGGCGGCGAGGAGCCGGAGAACCCCGCCCCGGTGCTCACCCTCACGGCGGCCGCGCCGTCGGCCGCACCCACCGGCTCCGCCGCGCCGCCGGCCGCCGCCGACGATGACGACGCCGACAGCGATGGCGTGGCAACCGGGCTCGCGGTGGCCGGCCTGGTAGCCGGCGTGGGCGGCCTGCTGCTCGGCGGGCTCGCGTTCGCGCGTACGCGGCGGGCGCCGACGTCGCAGGCGTGACCCGTACCGCTCGCCGGCCCGTCGGACGATCCGACGGGCCGGCTGCATTCCGGGCCCGTACCGTGGATATCCGCTGATCAGTCGTCCCACGTCGGTAAGGTCTGCCGGGTATCTGGCTACGGAGGGGGACGAGGCGAATGCGGTTCGTGCGGATGCTCGCCGCAATGCTGCTGCTGACGGTCGGGATCACGGCGCTGCTCGCCGGCGGAGGGCTCGCGCTGCTCGCCCGGCAGGCCGACCCGGGTGGCGCCTTCAGCGCCCGGTTCGAGACCGTGCGGACCTCGGGTCACGCGGTGGTCGTCCGGGACGTCGACGAGCTGCTGCGGGCCGAGGCGCCGTTCGCCCGCTCCGGGCAGGCCCGGCTCCGGCTGGAGGCCCGCACGCCCGACGGCCCGGCCTTCGTCGGGCTGGCCCCCGCCGACGAGGTGCGGCGCTGGCTCGACCCGGTCCCGTACGCCGAGGTGCGCCGGGTGGCGCTGGCCCGGGGTCCGCTGCCGGTCCGGCTGGAGCCCGCCGGTCTCGCGCCGCCCGCCGGTGCCGGGCCGTCCGCCGGCCTCGCGCCGCCCGCCGCGCCGATCGGCCAGCCCTTCTGGGTACGCGAGGGGATCGGCGCCCTGGAGTGGTCCCCGGCGGAGCTGGCCGACCGGCGGCTGAGCCTGGTGGTGCTGCGCCCCGACGGGCGGGCCGACCTGAGCCTGGAGCTGCGGGCGGGGCTGCGTGCCGGCTGGACCGCCCCGGCAACCGCCGGGCTGCTGGCCGGCGGGGTGCTGACGGTGGCGTTGGCCCTGCTCCTGCTGCGCCCGGTGCGCCCCCGCGAGGTGGTCTTCGTGGTCGAGCCGGACCAGGTTCCGGTGCTCGCCGGCCGCCTCGGGGTGACCTCGCTCAGTGGCCTCGGCGCGCAGCCGACCCGGGACAGTGACCGGTCCCGCGTCGCCGGGCGGCAGCTCGCCTCGGTCGGCGCCGCCGCCACGGGATCCCGGCCGGCGATCGGGCCGGTGCCCGCCCGCCGCCCCGCGACGCTCGCCGACCTCGCCGGAAGCGACCCGGCGCTGCGGCCACCCGACGTGAACCTCACCCTGGCCTGGCCGCCCGTCGTTTCCGAGGAGACTGCCGACCCGGTCGCCACGCGGGGTCGCCTCCGCCCCGCCACGCCCGACGCAGGTGAGCCGTCGACCGACGACTCGCGCTGAACCGCCCGCCTGCGGGTTCCCACCAGCCCGGCGCCAAAGAGGTAGGGCGCCGTCCGGGTCACGGAAACGGCGACCGGAGCCCGAGGGAAGGGAGCCCGGAGCCCTGAGGTGGGGGCCTGGACGGCGAACGGCCCTCCGCGCTGCCGACGCGGAGGGCCGCCCTCACCGGGGGATCGGTGCTACCTGAGACGTCTGAGGTAGTTACGACCAGATTAGCGGTGAAGGGGGCTATCGGGAAGAGTGTCCTTTTGGCGCGACTTGCTACCGGCCGGCCGGATCGGCAGGGTCACCAGCAACAACAGGCTCAGCAGCACGTACGTGTTGCGGATCAGGAACTCGGCCGGCGAGTCCGTCCGCACCGGGGCGATCCCCCAGTCGTGGAAGGTCACCACCCCGTACACGATCAGGGCGGACGTGCCGACGGCGAACGCTGCCAGCCGACGCTGCCGACGGGCGCCCGCGCCGGTCGTGGCGTCGGTGCTCAGCGCCGCGTCCGCCAGCACCACCACCGCCGGGATGAACCAGTAGATGTGGTGGGTCCAGGTGATGGGGCTGACCAGCGCGCCAACCAGCCCGGTGAGGGTGAGGCCGGTGAGCACGTCCCCCGCGCGGGCGGCCCGCGCGGCACGCCACAGCCCGTACCCGGCGACGACAGCGACCAGCAGCAGCCAGCCCAGTTGGTTCGGCTTCTCCGGCGCGGTGATGCGGCTGAGCAGGCCGAACAGCGACTGGTTGCCGGTGTAGTCGGTGCGGCCGACCCGGTCGGTCGCCCACAGCTCATGGGTCCAGAACCGCCACGAGTCGCGCGGCGCGACCGCCGCGGCGAGCAGGGTCGCGACGGCGGCCGTCACACTCGCCGCCACCGCCGCCCGCCATCGGCGGGTGACCAGCAGGTAGACGATGAAGATGCCCGGGAAGAGCTTGAGCGCCGTCGCCAGCCCGACGCCCACGCCGGCCCACCGGCTTCCCCGGGGTACGGCGAAGAGCAGGTCCGCCAGGATCAGCACGACCAGCAGCATGTTGATCTGGCCGAAGGTGATCGTCTCGCGGGTGCTCTCGACTGCGAGCACCAGCAGGACCGCCACGGCGATGGTGAACACCCGGGGCAGGCCGTGCCGGGCGATCACGGGCGCGAGCAGCCAGCGGGTGGTCACCACCACCGCCAGTCCCGTCAGGACTGTGAAGATCGTCACCGTGGCACCCAGCGGCAGCAGCGCGAACGGGCGCAGCAGCAGCGCGCTGAACGGCGGGTAGGTGAAGTAGAGCTCGCCCTGCACCCGGTCGGGCTGCACGTAGTCGTAGAGCGGGTTGCCGGCCGCCCACCAGTCCATCGCCCGCATGTAGATCTTCAGGTCGAAGAAGTCGTGCACCAGGCCGGGCAGGTAGAGAGCCGGCAGCATTGCGGTCAGCGCCAGCACGGCGACGAGCCGACGGACCGTACGGCCGCCGGAGTCGTCGTCGGTGACGGCAGGCGGCGCGGCGGGTTCGGCTGGCACGGGGGAAACCCTAGCGGTCACCTCGCGCCTCAGTGCGCGGGCGCGCGGCCGGATGTGCTGCGCGTAGGCTGTCCCGGTGGCTGATCTTCTCGTCTGGATCGACTGTGAGATGACCGGGTTGGACCTCGGCAGGGACAAGCTGATCGAGGTTGCCGCGCTCGTCACCGATCCAGACCTAAACGTGCTCGGGAACGGCGTCGACGTGGTGATCCACGCCGACGAGGCGGCGCTGGGGGCGATGCCGGAGATCGTGGCGACGATGCACGCCAAGTCGGGGCTGACCGAGGAGGTCCGGCGCTCGACGGTGACCCTCGCCGAGGCCGAGGCGATGGTCCTGGACTACGTGGCCAGCCACGTGAAGGACCCGCGCACGGCCCCGCTGTGCGGCAACTCGATCGCCACCGACCGGGGCTTCATCACCCGGGACATGCCCCGCCTCGACGCGCACCTGCACTACCGGATGATCGACGTCTCGTCGATCAAGGAGCTGTGCCGCCGCTGGTATCCGCGGGTGTACTTCGGCCAGCCCCAGAAGGGGCTGGCCCACCGGGCCCTCGCCGACATCCGGGAGAGCATCCGGGAGCTGGAGTACTACCGGCGGACCCTCTTCGTGCCCCTGCCCGGGCCGGACGTCGAAACCGCCAAGGCGATCGCCGCCGAGCTGTAGAGCCGCCGGCGGAACCCGCTGGACGCGGCGGGCGGGGATGGGGCTATTATTGATCCGCACCCGGCCCGGGGCGATTGACCGGGCGCGGAAGGCATGGTGGCTGTAGCTCAGTTGGCAGAGCACCGGGTTGTGGTCCCGGTTGTCGTGGGTTCAATTCCCATCAGTCACCCGTTGACCGAAGGCCCCCTCCTCGCGGAGGGGGCCTTCGACGTTCCGGGCTCAGTTGGTCGGGGTGACCGTGGGCTCGGCGGTCCCCTCCGGGGCGGTCTCGGCCGGCGGCTCGTACGGCAGGGCGCTGCCCTTCACGTACTGCTCCCAGCTCATGTTCCAGTCGGTCCAGCCGTTGCCGTTCTGGAGCTTCCGTTCGGTGCCCTTGACGGTGATCGGGTCGCCGACGCGGGTGTTGGTGAACAGCCAGGCGCCGTTGGCCATCGAGACGTTCACGCAGCCGTGCGAGACGTTCACCCGGCCCTGCTGTCCCTCCGACCAGGGCGCGGCGTGGATGAACTCGCCGCCCCAGGTCAGCCGCTGGGCATAGTCGATCTTCGTGCGGTAGCCCTCCTCCGGGCCCAGTTCCTCGAACGTGTCGAAGACCGTCTTGCGCAGCTTCTCGATGACCACCATGGTGCCGCTGGAGGACGGGGTGCTCTTCTTGCCGAGGCTGACCGGAATGGTCTTGATCACAGAGCCGTCCTTCGTGACGGTCATCCGCTTGGTCTTGTTGTCCACCGTCATGACCACCGCCGGGCCGACCTTGATGCCGACGTTGAGGTCCGCCCGGCCGTACCAGCCGTCGCCCAGCGGCAGGCCGCCGGCCTGGATCCGGTAGGAGACCGTGCTGTTCGCCTGCCAGAACTGCTTCGGGCGGTAGCGGATCTCGGTCGGGCTGACCCAGTGCCAGATGCCCTCCTGCGCCGGTGAGGAGGTGACCGTCATCCGGCTCTGCACGTCGTCGCGGTGGTCCTCCGGGATGGCCCGGCTGAACTTGACGATCAGCGGCATGCCGACGCCGACGACCTGGTCGTCGCCCAGGAAGCTGCTGACCCGGACCTGCTTGCCGGGCTTCGCCATGGTGGTGAACGTGCTGGTCGCCGTGGCCGGCCGGTCGTCGTCGCCGGTCGCGGTCACCGTCGCGGTGTACGTCTCGGCGTACTTCAGCGCGCCGGTGGGCAGCCAGCTCTTCCCGTCGGCGGCCAACTCGCCCTCGACGGGCGCGCCGGCGGAGTCCTTCAGCTCGACGGCGGTCTGCCTGGCCTCAGTGGCGGTGAAGGTGATGCCGGTCGACGCGGGCACGTCCTTCGCGTCGGCCCTGGGCTCGACGATGGTGGCCGCCGCCTTCGGCGCGGGAGGCTGGTCACCGCCCTTCTGCCAGCCCGAGGGCTTGCCCCCGCCGCCGTCGGTGCAGGCGGAGGCCAGCACGAGCGTCACGGCGAGCACCGCCGCCGCGAACCCGCGGCGTCGCCCACCCCGCCGGTCGCCTCCGGGCCGGATCAGCTGGTCCTGGACAGCTCGCATGATTCCCTCACAGTCGTGGTCCCCGGTTGCCCATCGTCCCTCACTGACGCACGGGGGCAGGTACCCGTTCCGCAAGGTGAACCGAAACACGCCAGGAGAGATGTCCGGATGCTGATAAAATCCGGGGTTTTCCAGGGCTCACCCACCCACGAAGGCGGCGACCGGCCCGCAGGCGCGGGCCGGTCGCCGGATCCTCGGTGGGCGCGCCTCAGAAGGCCGACCCCTCGCCGGCCTCGGGGACCGGCACGGCGCTGCCCTTGACGAACTCGGACCAGCTCAGGCTCCACGCCGTCCAGCCGTTGCCCGGCGCCAGTTTGCGCTCGGTGCCCTTGACGGTGATCGGGTCACCCACCTTGGTCTTCCCGAACAACCACTTCGCGTTCGCCATGGAGACGTTGACGCAGCCGTGCGAGACGTTCACCCGGCCCTGCTGCGCCACCGACCAGGGGGCTGCGTGGATGTACTCGCCGCCCCAGGTGATCCGCTGGGCGAAGTCGATGTCCGTCACGTAGCGGTTCGCCGGGTCCGGATCGTCGCGGGTGTCGAAGACCGTGGACTCCTTCTTCTCCATCACCACCATCGTGCCGCTGGACGAGGGGGTCTTCTTCTTGCCCAGGCTCACCGGCAGGGTGCGGACCACCTGGCCGTCCTCGTACACCGTCATCTGCTTGGTGGCGTTGTCCACCTTCATCTCGAAGGCCTGGCCGATCTTGGCGGTCGCCGCACGGTCGACGTTGCCGTACCGGCCGTTGCTCAACGGGATGCCTGCCAGCGCGATCCGGACGGTGAGCGTGGTGCCGGGCTTCCAGTACTCCGGCGCGCGGTAGTAGGCCTGGGTGCCGTTCTCCACCCAGTGCCAGGCGCCCGGCTGCGGCGGATCGGTCTGCACGAACATGCGCTTCTGCACCGCGGCCCGATCCTTCTTCGGGATCCCCGGGTGGAACTCGGTGACCACCGGCATCGCCACGCCGTAGGTCTTGTCGTCGAAGAGATAGAGACCGGAGCTGATCACCGACTTGGGCTTCGCCATCGTCGTGAAGGTGCTCGTGCCCTGACTGGTCGCCCCGTCGGCACCGGTCGCGGTGACCGTGGCCGTGTAACGGGTGCCGTACTTCAACGGCTTCGACGGCACCCAGGACGAGCCGTCGGCCCGCAGGCGCCCCTCGACCTGGCCGCCGCCGGCGGCGGTCAGCGTAACGCTGGCCACCTTCCCGCCCGGCAGTTCGGCGCCGATCTCGGCGCTGACCGGCCGGTTCTTCCCCCCGTCGGCCGGGCTCACCGTCAGCGGCGGTCCGCTCGGCGCGGCCGGAGTGCCGGGCTCGCCCGTCGCACCCGGAGTGGCGGACGTGGCCGGCGCGGTGCCGCCGACGAACTCCGCCTCTTTCTTCTGCTCGGTGCCGCAGCCTGTCAGTGCCAGCGACGCCACCAGGCCGAGGGCGCCCACCATCGCCCCGGCCCGCGTGAACATGCCCATCCCCACCTCTGTTCTCGCGTACCTGGCGCCATCGTGCCGCATGGTCGCCCCTTATCCGCCCCCCATCGTCGTTTGATCGGCGGTTTTGCCCCCGGATGCCCGTTAAGCTCGCCCGAAGGGGTGAGGCGGGGATCGGATTGGAGCCCCGCTCGGAGGGGTGCTAATGTTCTCTCCGTTGCCAACGAGCGCCGCTAGCTCAACTGGCAGAGCAGCGGACTCTTAATCCGCGGGTTCGGGGTTCGAGTCCCTGGCGGCGCACCAGCAATAAAGGCTCTGACCTGGGGTTTAACCCTGGGTCGGAGCCTTTTTCGTGTCCGGCGGTGGTGGGTGGTCGCTCAGTGGGTGCTCGGGAGCCGTTGGACCGGGCTGGCATTGCTCGGACATGTCGTTGTTCCGTGGACGCCTGCGCTCATCGTCATTTCTGAGGTGACCAGCCCGCATCGGGTCTGCGGGGCATTGGCGCATCCGCCCGTCCGGGCGCCCACGCGCTTCCTTCGAGCATCCACGCGCAGCCGATCATTGGCGATTACGCTGGCGGCGTGAGGGGACAGCCGCGGGTTCGTGTGCAGGGGGACCTCTATCACCCGGTGGTTCCGCCCGGCGCCGTGTATGTGGGGCGGCAGGGGTTCGGGTTGCGGCGTTCTCCCTGGGCCAATCCGTTCAGCCTGCGAAAGCACGATCGGGCGGAGGCGCTACGCCTCTATCGGCAGTGGCTTGTGGGGCAGCCGGCCCTTGTTCACCGGGCGCGGCGGGAACTCACGGGGAAGCAGTTGGCGTGCTGGTGCCGCGTCGAGGATGCGTGCCATGCCGACGTGCTGGTCGACATCATCGGTTGACCTGCAACCGGTACCGGGCTGTGGGCCGTCTCGGTGCGTAGACACCGCCGATGCTGAAGGACTGCGACCTTGCCGCTTGGTTGCCTACGTAGAAGGCGACGTCGCGGTCAGCGGCGCAGAGCTGGATTAGGAACTTGTTTCTCAGCTGCTCCGCAGCCTCTGCGTCGGTGAGCTGGTTCAGACGACGTTGTAGGGCCACGAACTCCCAGTCCCAGAGTGTCTGCTGGTGACCCCGGCAATGACGGTCCGCGCAGCGGTAGCGGTAGGCGCCGGGCGGTTGTCCCCGCGGCGGTGGCGGGCACTGTGGTACCTGGCGCAGCATGGTTCCGCGTCGACGCTGGACGCGGCGCTTGTCTGTGCGGTGTCGCGGCTGACGGCTCACCGGGACCTGGTGTGGCTGCACGAGGCGGGACTGGTGCGCCGCGAGCGCTTGGCGGAGGACCGGACCCATACCTGGTGGTACGGGGTCACGGCCGAGGGGACGGAGGTGCTCCGGTGCGCCTTGACGCGTCGGGGCGGGCCGGTTCCGTTGCGGTTGGGTCAGCGGCCCTCTGGTGTGGCGGATGCCCTGTTGTTCCTGCCGTTGGTCGAGGTGTCGCGGCGCAACCCGGGGCGGTGCGAGCTGTTCAAGTGGCTGGCGACGATGGAGACCTCGTCGTGGTTGCGCCAGCACGACCTGGCGCAACTGCGGGCCGACGGTTACGGCGTATGGCTGCAGGACGGGCGGTGCCTGCGGTTCCTGGTACACGTCGACCGTGGCCCGATCGGCGACGTTGTCGCCGAGCACGAGCGGCCGGTGTCAGGGCTGGGTGGACTGTTGGCCGGCTACCGGCGTGCGGACCGGCTGGTGCCGGTTGGGGCGGTTCTTCTGATCGTCAGGACGCCGAGCGGGAGGAACGACTGCGTGGCCGACCTGCTTCGTGGGCCGCTGCCGAACGCTGTCGCCACGACCACACGGCAGTTGTTGTATCGCCACTGGCCGGACGAGCAGGTATGACAGGTGCCGGGCGAGACTGGCAGGCGTCGCTTCATCGAGGTCGGAACCTGACCTCACCACGTCACGATGCCCCGGCCGCCGCCAACCTCCTGATCCTGAGGAGGCCAGCGGCGTGGTGCTGGAGTCAGCGGCGTCGTGCTGCGCTGTTACCCCTACGCTGACGGCATGAGGGAACCCAGCGCGGACCGGACCTACGCCACGCCTGACGACCTTCCGCTGTCGGCTGTGCTACCTGAACTACTGCGGAGCGTGCGTGAGGGCCAGATTGTCTACCTGAGCGAGCGGGACGAGCCCGTGGCCGCCGTCGTTCCTCTGGAGGTGGCGAGGGCGGGATTGGCGGCCCTGGGCAGGTCCGACGAGGGGCCCCGATGACGGCCCTCTCCGGTAGGTGCTGATGAACCGGCATGCGGCGGTACATGCCGAGGCGATTCCCGACGCTATCCGGGCGGACGTGGAGACGCTCTGGCGCTACCACGACATGCGTCACGAGTTGCGCCCGTGCGACGTGGGGATCGGGTTGGGCAGCCATGACCTCGGCGTGGCTGTCATCGCGACGCGCTTGTTTCACGAGGGCCTGTTCCCAAGGATCGTGTTCACTGGCGCGAACGCCCCGACGACCGTCGAGCGGTTCCCGCGTGGAGAAGCAGTGCACTACCGCGAGTACGCCGTCGAGCAGGGCGTACCGGCGGAAGCGATTCTCGTGGAGCCGCGTGCCACGAACACCGCCCAGAACCTGGAGTACTCGCGTCAGCTCCTGACCGAACACCGGATCCCGGTGAAGTCGGTGCTGATCATGTCGCGGCCCTACCAACAGCGTCGGGCCTACGCCACCTGCAGGCGGCTGTGGCCGGAGGTCGATGTGGTGTGCGCGTCGAACCCACTCGAACTGGACGACTATGTGCGCAGCATCGGCGACCCGCGGCGGGTGGTGGACATGCTGGTCGGCGACACGCAGCGGATCGAGGTTTACGCCGAGCGTGGGTTCGCGATCCCGCAGGAGATGCCGGACGAGGTACGGACGGCCTTCGAGCGCCTGGTGGCGGCCGGCTACACGAGTCGGCTGATCTGAGCACAGCTACCAGCGTGGCCCTCCCGACCGGACGCCCATCCGGTCGCTGAGTTCGACGGCCAGTCGAGGTGGCCGGGGGCGGGTGAGGATGTCCCGGACAAGGTCGCGGGAAAGCCGGTGATAGCGCACCTGGTCGGGGCCGATGACCTCGGCATCCAGAAGCGCCGCGAGCGCGTCGTCGATGCGGTTCCACCGGGCAAGGGCTCGGGCGGTTTCGATGGCGTGCCGAACCTGCCGCTCGACGGGCACGGTGCTGGTGTCGAGTGGGGCGCCGATGGCGATGGCGCGTTGCACGTCGCCGAGTTCCATCGCCACGGTCGTCTTGTGGATCGACACGTTGGTCGGCCCGAACGCGGTCCACACGTGGTTGCCATCGGCACCGAGCCGCTGCGCGGCAGCATCGGCCTCCGTCATGTGGGTGTCGGCCGAGGCGCGGTCGTCGTCTCGAGCGGCGGCCAGCGCGCAGACCAGGTGCAGGCTGCCGTAGACGGACAGCAGCTGCGCAGTGGGCTTGGCGAGCCGTGGTTCCAGGAACTGTGCCGCCGTGGCGGCGAGGCCGCGGGCTTGGGCGTACTCACCGATGGACGCCAGCGAGTGCGCGGCGGAGCGGCTGAGTGAGCCAATGACGACGTGATCGTGGCTGGCGTTGGCGGCGGCCAGCCCTCGGCTGGCGGCGGTCCACGCGAGGTCACCTTCGCCCAGCTTGGTAAGGAACAACGCGGCGAGCTGGTGCGCGTAGGCGGTCATCGCATGCGCACGCTGGCCGTCGTCTCCGTCGTACGCCTCGGTGGCGGTGAGGCAGTCGTGGATGAGATAGGGCAGCCGGCGGGCGAGGGTGCCGTACCGCGAGTGCTGGTAGGCGGTCCAGATCTCGGCGACGTCGTTCTCGATCTCGCGCAGGGCGGGGGCCTCGACGTCCCCCGTGCTGGCCAGCGCTGGCGCGAGGTGACGATAGTCGTGAAGCGCGGCCCGCAAGGCCGGGATCGTCTCGCGCCCTGAGTCGTCCGACCACTCGAACAGGCTCGGTGCACCGATCAGGTCGCCGAGGGACACGTCGAGGGCCTTGGCGACCGCGCGTATGACCGACAGCCGGTCCAGGTCGGCCCGGTTCGTCTCGACCTTGCGTAACCACTCCTGCGTCTTGCCGACCAGACCGGCCAGCACCTCCTGGGAAAGCCCTCGCCGACGCCGGTAGAAGGCGACGCGCTGGCCGATCGTCATGTCGTCCGTCATCCCTCGCACACCATCACCCTGCCCGCTGAAGCCCGCCGGACCCGGTACGGATTTTCCCGGTCCTCCGTACGGACCGCCCCTACGTTCAGTTCACCCCAGATCACCGGCGCGTGTCGATGCCGGTGTCGGGATGACTGACAGGGAGCTGCAGATGGAGGGATCGATGAGCGGCGCACACACCACGGACTGGGCCGCTGGCTCGGCCTGTCCGGGAGCGAACTGTCTCGGCTTCCCCGCCTGCGTACTGCCATGAGGGCTGCGCGGGTGGGTGATCGGCGGTCTGCTCCCAGCCGCCGTGATGCGGCGGCGGGCTCGCCATTCCCCCGGCGAGCCCGCCGCTCATCGTCTCTGGTGGGGGTGGCGGCATGACGGTGTACGTCTCGCGTAACGCCATGGCCAGCCAGTCCCGGCGCCCCGAGCCCAGGTGGAAGTCCAAGCAGGGGCAGGTGTGGCCCGCTGATCCGCCGCTACTCACCTTCGTGTGGCGTCGGCTGTTCGAGCAGCAGGCCCGCGAGGGCGGTCGCCGGTGACCGGGCCGCAGCGCCGTCTCGCGGCGAACCGGCTCGCGCCAGCCGAGGTGGAACATCTGCCGATGCGCCCGCTGTGGCTGTGCCGCCGATGCGGGCAGCCGTGGCCCTGCGGCGCAGCGAAGCTCGCGCTCCTAGCCGAGTACCGAGAAGTGCCGGTGAGCCTGTTCCTCTACCTGGCCGGCTGCCTGCACGACGCGATCGACGACCTGCACCGGCTCAACCCGAGCGTCACGGGCAGCGCTGCCGACATGTTCGACAGGTTTCTCGGCTGGCCTGCCCGCCACACCCACGTCTACCGCGTCAGTACCACCACGGCCGTCAGCATCGAAGAGGCCTCCTCGTGAACGGCATCGGCCTCATCAACGCCACCGGCCAGCCAGCGATCGCCGGTAGCTTCCACACCCTGGTCGTGCAGCCGACGAGCTTTTGCAACCTCGACTGCACCTACTGCTACCTGCCCGACCGGAGATCCCTCCGCCTGATGAGCGGCGCGGTCGCGCGGGCCTGTGCCGAGTCGATCGCCCAGCAGAACAGCAGTCATCCCGTGAGCGTCGTGTGGCACGGGGGCGAACCCACCGCCACACCCATCGGGCTGTTCCGGGATCTACTGGCTCCGTTCGAGGAGCTGCGGCGCGCCGGGATGGTGCGTCACGAGATCCAGACGAACGCGACGCTGATCAACCGCCAGTGGTGCGAGCTTTTCACCACCTACGGCTTCGAGGTCGGGGTCAGCATCGACGGACCCGGCGCATTGAACCGGAACCGCCTCGACCGGGCCGGCACGTCGACGGATGCCCGAACCCTGCGCGGCATGCAGACCCTGGCCGACGCGGGGCTGAGGTACTCGGTGATCTGTGTTGTCACCCCGGAAACCATCGGCCACGCGGAAGCTCTCGTCGACTTCTTTACCGGCCTGCCCGGCTGCGAGTCGGTGGGCTTCAACATCGAAGAGCAGGAGGGCGCCGACCGAGCACCGGTGTCGGAGGATGCCGCGTACCGGTTCTGGCAGCGCCTCATCGCACGGCGCGTCGGCGGCAGCCCGCTGCGGATCCGCGACGTGGACCGGCTGGCCGACTATCTCGCCGCCACCCGCGCCGGACACGCCGACCACGCCCCGTACGAGCCGATCCCGACCGTCTCCTGGGATGGGCAGGTGGTGCTGCTGTCACCGGAACTGCTCGGCATCACCGAGCCGCGATACGGCGACTTCATCGCCGGCAACGTCCTCCAGCAACCCATCACTGCCATGATCGCCGGCGCCGGCGACCTGGGCTACGTCGCCGAGTTCGTTACCGCCCTCAACGACTGCGCCGACCACTGCGCCTTCTACGACTTCTGCCGTGGCGCCCAGGCCGGCAACCGCTACTTCGAGCACGCGACGTTCACTGCCCGAGAAACGACCTACTGCCGGACCACCCGACAGGCCCTCGTCCGCGCCGCCGCGGACCACCTCACCCCTCAAGGAGAAGCACCATGACCAGCGCCCTCGCGGTCCTCGTCAACGCTGCACCCGAGCAACTCGCCCGCCTCGGCGTGGACCCGGAGCGGTCGGTAGCGTCGATCGACGCGGCGAAGTTCGACAACCGCCCTACCTGGGACAACAAGGGTAGGTTCGACAGCCGACCCGGCTGGGACAACTGGAACAAGAAGAAATAGCCCCGCGACGGGACGCGCGGGGTGGCGTGCCCACCCGGCGCCCACACAGGTTGAGGACACATGCGTACCACCACGATCGGCGACGTGAAGGTCCTGCTGCCGGACCTCGAACCGGACGACCTCGACACCACGTCGGACCTGGACGGCGGCCTCACCGAGGCCCTCGTCGAGGGTGCGGCGTGGCACGGCTCGCACCTTGAGGACGTGAGCATCCGCAGCAGCCTGATCACCGGCGTGGACCTGAGCGAGAGCACCTGGGAAGCCGGCAGCCTCTACGGCTGCGAGATCACCCGCACCGACTTCTCCGGCGCAACCCTGACTGGCATCACCATCGAACGCTGTGCCATTACCGGCTCCCGGTTCACCGGCACCAGACTCACCGACGTACGCCTCAAGGACGTCCTGTTCGACGGCTGCCGCTTCGACTACGCCACCTTCCACCGAGTCACCGCCGCCGGCTCAGTCGCGTTCACCGACTGCACTCTCACCAACGGCGCATGGTCTTCCTGCCGCCTACCGCGCATCGCACTGCGGTCGTGTGACCTCGCCGGCCTGGAACTGGACTCCTGCCACCTCGACGGCACCGACCTGCGGGGCAGCCGCCTCCAGGGCCTCAAGACGCCGCTGGACAACCTGCACGGCGTCACCCTCGGCGAAGACCAACTTCCTGACCTCACCCAGTTGACCGTCGCCGCCCTCGACCTCACCGTACGCAACAACTGAAGCCGAGGAGGCATCGTGCTCGCTGAACCCACCGGCAGCCCGGACACGATTCTCGTCTGCATCCGAGGCAACTCCGGCTCAGGCAAGAGCAGCATCGCCCGCGAGCTACGACGCCGGCACGGCCGGGGCTGCGCCCTGGTCGAGCAGGACTACCTGCGCCGCATCTTGCTGCGCGAACGGGACAAGCCCGGCGGCGCCGCGCCCGCGCTGATCGCACAGACCGTCCGATTCGCCCTCGACCACGGCTACCACGTCGTGCTGGAAGGCATCCTGCACAGCAGCCGCTACCGCAGCATGCTGACCGCCCTGCGCGACGACCACCGCGGCCGGTCGCTGTTCTGCTATCTCGACGTGTCCCTGGCCGAGACCCTGCGCCGGCACCTCACCCGCCCGCAGGCCGGTGAGTTCACCGCCGAGCACATGAGCGGCTGGTACGCCGCCCATGACGTCCTGGGCTGGCCAGGCGAACTCGTCCTACCGGAGACCACCACCCTGGTCGACGCCGTCGAGGCCCTCGCCGCTGCCGCCGGGCTACCCCAGACCGGACGCGATGACGACTTGCTTCCGAGCGTTCCGTCCCCGTAGAGCAGCCAAACCGGCATGGCTACTTCCTGCCGGCCGAGGGTGCCAGCGACCGGGCGGAGGCGTTGTTCAGCTTCGAGGACCTGGCCGCCTACGAACGCTACCGCTCACGGTTCGGTGAGGATCCGGAGTTCGTTGCCGCGGACCGGATCCGCGACGAGTCAGGATGCGTCCTGCGCTACGAGAGGACGTTCATGCGCCCGCTACTGCCGGACTGAACGCGGGCACCCCCATCGCCGTCCGGTCGCACGACCTCGCCGAGTACCCGGGCCGCGCAGGTACGCTCGCCCCTCAGTCGACACCGGGACCGCTGCGGTGGATTACCGCCACCAGCCCGACGGTGTCTCTGCCCGACGTGACGCGCGCCCGGCACGTCCTGGCGAATCCGGCACTGAAGGCCGGCTTCCTGCCGTGCACTGCGGCAGAAGCCGGCCTTGGCCGGCGGGTCGGCCGGGCACGTGTCTGGTTACTGGGCCGACCCGCCCTGGTGAATCGTTACTGTCACATGACGTGCTTGAAGGCCGCCCAGCCGTTCCCGATTTTGACCGGGTTGCCGAGGCCGGCTCCGTGGTGCGGGTAGTACCAGAGGTTGCCGTTCGCATCGACTCCTAGGATGTCGGCGGCGCCGTCACCGCTCCAGTCGGCGGCCATGACGTGCTTGAAGGCTGCCCAGCCGTATCCGATTTTGACCGGGTTGCCGAGGCCGGCTCCGTGGTGCGGGTAGTACCAGAGGTTGCCGTTCGCATCGACTCCTAGGATGTCGGCGGCGCCGTCACCGCTCCAGTCGGCGGCCATGACGTGCTTGAAGGCTGCCCAGCCGTATCCGATTTTGACCGGGTTGCCGAGGCCGGCTCCGTGGTGCGGGTAGTACCAGAGGTTGCCGCTCGCATCGACTCCTAGGACGTCGGCGGCGCCGTCACCGCTCCAGTCCGCGGCCATCACATGCTTGAAGGCCGCCCAGCCATTCCCGATCTGCGTGTAGCCAGACAGTTTGTAGCTGTTGTTCGGGTAGTACAACAGCCTTCCTGAAGAATCGACTCCTAGGACGTCGGCGGCGCCGTCACCGCTCCAGTCGGCGGCCATAACGTGCTTGAAGGCCGCCCAACCGATCCCGATTTTGACCGGGGTGCTGAGACCGGCTCCGTTGTGCGGGTAGTACCAGAAGTCACCGTTGGCAGCGACCCCCAATACATCGGCGACACCGTCACCACTGAAGTCGGACACCCGTTCGCCATCAGCCCCAGGCAGGCTGGTGGAAAGGTGATTCTGGCTCGCGGGTGCGGTGCCGGTGGGATAGTTGGTGCCGGTCTCCACGCTATTGGGGACCTCGCGGCTGAGCTGAGAGTTGCAGTAGACGACATTCCAGTGAAGATGTGGACCGGTCGCATTTCCGGTGGCGCCGGACGCGCCGATATGCTGCCCCTGCGCCACCCATTGCCCTGTGTTGACGATCGTGGCGCTGAGATGGGCGTACTGCGAGCAGCGATTGTTGCCGTGGTCGATCAAGGCGATGATGCCTCCGCCGCTGCTCCATCCCTCGTAGTGGACGGTGCCGGCCGCCGAGGCGACAATCGGGGTGCCCTGCGGCATGGCGAAGTCGACGGCATGTCGGTTGTAGCCGTCGTTGTGAGAATAGCCGCTCCCGGGCGTCTGGGTGATGGTGTACGCGTGTCCAGCCCGGTAAGGCAGCTTGAATGGCGCGCCACTGCCGGCGAGTGCGAAATCCTGAGGAACCAGGATTCCGAGCACGGCGACAAGCACAGCCAAGCTGACTGCGATATCGCGACGCAAATTGGCCTCCATGTGTTTCGATGGGCGTGGAATGTGAAATATTGACCTTGCAACTGCACGCCCATGAGCCACGGACCTTCGGGCGCGATCTGGCCCAGAGGGTGTCCCAGCGAGGCCGAGACTGTCAAGATCGCCAATGGCTCTCTGCGCGGGCGTGCCCACCGCGCGCCCGCACAGGTTGGAGAGACATGCGTACGACCACCGTGGGCGACGTGACGCTTCTCCTGCCCGACCTCGACCAGGAAGACCTCGACCAGGTCACCGACGTACCCGACGACGACCTCCGGGATGGCCTCGTGGAGGACGTCTCCTGGCGAGGCCAACAGATCGCGGACCTGAGCATCCGAGGCTGCCGGATCACCGGAGCGGATCTCGGTGAGATCAACTGGGAGGGCGGCGCCCTCTACGGCTGCGAGATCGTTCGTACCGACCTGTCCGGAGCGGCCCTCACTGGCGTCAGCATCGAACGGTGCTCGGTCACCGGCTCCCGCTTCACAGGGACTCGACTCGTCGACGTTCGCCTGAAGGACGCTCTGTTCGACAACTGCCTGCGGGGCAGCCGGCTGCACGCCTTCACGGGACCACTGGACAATTTGCGGGGCGTCGCCCTCACCGAGGATCAGCTTCCCGAGCTGACCCGGATGGCCGTCAACGCTCTGAGCATCGATGTCCGCGCGGACGCGGCGCGCGGCCACGACCGCTGACGCCGCTACTGGCTGCGGCGACCGACCCTACGGACTCGCCCTCGGCGCATAGTCCGTTACCGAGCGAAGACGCAGGAACGACCCCCTGGCGTTGTCTGCGGTTCTTGGCACACGTCGACCGTGGCCCGATCGGCGACGTTGTCGCCGAGCACGAGCGGCCGGTGTCAGGGCTGGGTGGACTGTTGGCCGGCTACCGGCGTGCGGACCGGCTGGTGCCGGTTGGGGCGTTTCTTCTGATCGCTCAGACTGGTGTCCGACGCCGGGTCGCCCCGCCATCCGGTCCGGCCTCCTGCGGCTGACGGACGGGCCGTTGCCCCGGTTCGAGCCGGGGAGGTGGTCGGTCACGACGGCACCGATCCCTGACCCGGACCCCAGTCCTCGCGGCAGCCGCATCGACGGTGGCGTCCAGGTCGTGATCATGCTGGCCATCGGCGGCCCAGCGGGGGCGGCCAGCTTCACCCGCGTGCACAAGGTGGCCGCCGCGCCCGGCCAACCCGGTGGCGGTTGGTCACTCCGGCTGCTGGCGGGCGGCATAGGCCCGTACCTTGGCCCGGTTGCCGCAACTGGCCATGCTGCACCAGCGACGCCGGCCCCGCCGGTCGAGGAAGAGCCATCCGCAGTCGACGGCCGAGCAGGCGCGTACCTCGGTGCGGGCCGGGGTGCTGAGCAGTTCGGCGGCGGCCTGGGCGGCGGCCAGTAGCGGCAGCAGCAGACCGACGTCGTCGGGCAGCGTCCAGTGGGCGAGTCCGTCCTGGTCCGACTCCAGCACCGCCACGGCGGCGGCTCGCTGTGCCTGCTCGGCGACGTGCCGGAAGGCCGCGGTGTCGCCCGGGTCGAGCAGGACATCGTGCAGCGCGGTGCGCAGCAGCCGGGTCGCCACCAGTACGTCGTGTGCGGCGGCCGGGTCGCGGCGACCGTGTTCCCGGAGTCGACCGACGGCGGTCGGGGCGAGTAGCCGGACGTACCCGGTCCACACCGCCAGGCGGTCGAAGTCGCGAAGCCACTCCCGTTCCGGACTGAATGGTGCCGCCCAGCCGGCCCAGGTGTTGCAGAGCTCCACGGCGGGATGCCCGCCCACCGGGATGGGCATCGGATAGCCCTCGACGTTCACCCAGTGCATGTTGACAGTGTGCCTTGACTCGGCGTAGTTAACCAGTACTGTCAACGACACCGGTTAACTGGCATCTACTGGTTAGGTGATGACATGCGCCTGGGAAGTATCGTCAGTCAGGCTCTGCTCGGAACGCTGATGGTGTCCACGGCCCTCGTGACCGCTCCCGCCAGCCCGGTGCTCGCTCGGGACATCGGATCCCAGGTGACCGTGTCCGGCTGGCGAGGCTGGGACGGCAACCGCCCCGAGCCCTGGCGTCCGTCGATCCAGGAGGAATGGACCGGGCCGGCCGGCCGCTACTGCTCGTTCCCGCTCCACGTCCGCGTCGTCTCCCAGGACGTACGGGTCCGGGTGCTCGCCCGGTATGCCACCGGTGCCGTCCGACGTGAGGAGTACACCGGCCCGCTGACCGTGGACTTCGTCAACACCGACACCGGAAGAGCCGTACGCCGGGACGCGGGCGGCTCCGGGTTGCTCGAATACCGCCCGGACGGCGGGTGGCTGCGCTACACCATCGTCGGGCCGGCGGGGTTCGGCTTCCGGACGGGAGACCACCACCCGCGTGGCTACTTCATTCTCGACGGGCTGCACGTCGTCTCGATCGATCCGGCCGGCACCCGTCAGCTGACGCTGGGGATCGGCCGACAGGACAACGTCTGCGTCGCTCTCGGCGACCCGACCCCCTGACCACGGCGACCCGGTGAAGGTGGTGGGTGGGGATGGCCGACGTGCAGCTCTGCGTACTCGGGCCACTGACCGCACACCGCGACAGGGCGGAAGTGGCGCTCGGTGGCCGGCGACAGCGCATGGTGCTCGCCACGTTGCTGGCGGCCCGGGGTCGGATGCTGCCCGCCGAGCGGCTGCGGGACCTGGTCTGGAGCGACGGTGGGCGTACGGCCGGCCCGGCGACCCTGCACGGGTACGTGGCCGGGCTGCGGCGGGCGCTCGAACCGGACCGACCACCGCGCTCACCGAGTACGGTGCTGCTCCGGGAAGGCCCCGGGTACGCCGTCCGGGTGCCGGCTGAGCAGGTCGACGCGGAACGGTTCACCGCGCTGGTCGCGCACGGCGTGACGATGCTGGAACGAGGGCAACCCGCTGCGGCCGTCACGACCCTGACCGGGGCGCTCGGCTTGTGGCGCGGCCCGGCGTACGCCGATCTGGCGGAGGCGTCGTTCGTGCTGCCGGAGATCGCCCGCCTCGACGGGTTGCGGGCCGCTGCCGCTGAGTCACGGCTGACCGCCGTGCTGGCGCTGGGCCGGCACGCCGAGGTGCTTGGTGAGCTGGAGGCGCTTGTCCTCGAACAGCCGTTGCGGGAGCGCGGCTGGGAGTTGCTGGTGATCGCGCTGTACCGGGCCGGTCGGCAGGGCGACGCGTTGAGCGTGGTGCGCCGGGCCCGGACCCGACTCGCCCGGGACCTCGGTGTCGACCCCGGGGCCGGACTGCTTCGCCTGGAAGCGGCGATCCTCGGTCAGGACACCTCCCTCGACCCTCCGGTCGGCCGGGCCGTACCGCTGGGGATGCCTTACGGCGGCGGCCGGTCGTGGTGGGCGCCTCGCCGTACCGCCGAGGATCCCAGTGGGATCCCAGCGGACGTTGGCACCGTCGACCACACGACCATCCACTGTGAAGGGGGACACCATGCGCGGGCTGCGGCCGATGACCAAGTCCGAACCGGAGTTCGAGGTCAACGTCAAGAACAACTACATCGACTGCGTCGATCTGTCGAACGGACGTACCCGGCAGCGGCTTCCCCTGCCAGACGAAGCCGCGTCCGCCGGGCCGGCCGGGGCGCACCGAGACCGGTCACCGTCCCGATTGCCGGAGACCCGGTGACCCGGACGGCCGCCGAGCCGGTCGGGCTCACGCCGCAGTGGCGGGCCTGGACGGCCGAGAACCTGGCCCTCGGTGTGCCGGCCGGGGAGGTTCGGGAGGCACTGCTGGCGGCGGGGCTTTCCGGATCGGCGGTCGACGAGGAACTGACCCGTGCGCCAGACCACCCGTACTTCCAGGCATGCCTGCGGCTGGCCCGGGAGTACGCCTGGCTGGAGTCGCTACTGGACTTCTACAGCGATCTCCGCTCGGCACAGCTGGCCGGTGGGCTGGAGCGCCGGACCGGCCTCTCCGCTGCCGAGTTCTTCGACCGGTACTACTTCGCCAACCGACCGGTGATCCTGGCCGGGGCGGTCGACGACTGGCCGGCCCGACAGCGGTGGTCGCCGACCAGCCTGCGAGACCGACTGGGTGAGGTCGAGGTCGAGGTGATGACCGGGCGGGACAGCAACCCGGAGCATGGCTGGCAGCACGACGCACACCGGACGCGAATGGCGTTCGCCGACTACCTCACCATGGTCGAGACGGGTGGGGAGACCAACGACTACTACATGGTCGCGCGCAACGACAACTGGCAGCACGGTCTCAAACCGTTGACCCAGGACATCAAGCCGGTGCCCGGCATCATCGATCCGGCTCTACCGCCGGAGGCGGTGACCCTGCTGCTGGGGCCGGCCGGCACGGTCACCGGACTGCACCACGACAACATGAACATCCTGCTGTGCCAGGTGATGGGCCGCAAACACGTCCGCCTCGTGCCGTCGTACCAGCGTCCCCGGGTGTATCCCCGGGGCGGGACGTACAGCCAGGTCGACGCCGCGCGGCCCGACCTCGACCAGCACCCGTTGTACGGGCAGGCCACCGTCCTGACGGGGGTGCTGGAGCCGGGCGACGCACTGTTGGTGCCGGCCGGATGGTGGCACTGGGTGCGGGCACTGGACATCAGCGCCACGGTGAGCCTGCACCATTTCCAGGTGCCCCCGGGCAACCACTACCTACACCCACCGCTGGTGCGTACCGAACCCTGACGGAGAGGGCGGACGGTGGCGGGGGCACCGGTACCGGTGCCCCCGACACCCCTAACCCTTGTCCTTCTCCGGTGGGGGGTCCGGGATCTCGTCCGTGGCCAGGCCGGGTGGGCCGGTTGGTGGTGGGTCGCGTACGTCGGCGCTGTACCGCACGTTCGGCAGTTCGTCGGCGCGCGGTGCCGCGCCGGCGGTGAGGGCGGTGGCGGCCACCATCGTGACGATCAACAACTTCCGCATGCGTCACCTCCTCTCCTCGTTGCCGGGCGGACACCGCCGGACAGGGTGCCCAGCGGGCAGCATCCGCCGGTCCACTGGGATCCGACTGGGAGCGGAGCTGGGAGAGGTCGACTTCCCGGACTCCGGACGGACCGGGCTGGCCGCGAAGTGGGCTGGCCAGTCCGGTAGCCGGCCGATCGTCCTCATCCACCGGACCCGCGACCCGCTGCGCCCCGACCTGGCCCTCACGTCGTCGCGCTCAACCGGTGCTGGCCAGCGCATCGTCGGAGGCGACCGGGGACGTCCTCCGGCGCATGCCGAGCATGACGAGGAGGGAGGCCGTTGTCAGAGCGACGCCGAACCAGACGGCACTCTCGACACCGAAGTTGTCGGCGAACAGCCCACCGAACAGCGCTCCGAGGGCAATGGACGTGTTGTACCCCAACGTGTTGATCGACATGGCAGCCTCGAACGTCTCGGGCGCGACGCCGAGCGTCATGTTGATCTGGCACAGGTTCGCGGCGCCGAAGGAGACTCCCCAGAGCAACACCGACAGGAACAGGCCGGGCCGGGTGTGACCGAGGGAGAGCAGCAACAGCATGGACACCACCAGGCCCGTGCCGGCGACGACGAAGCTGGCCCGCAGGTTCCTGGTCACGGTGTAGCTGGCGATGAAGTTTCCGGCCGCGCCGCCGACGCCGTAGGCGACCAGCAACACCGAGATGAAGGCGGCCGTGACGGAGGCGTTGTTCTCCGCGATGGGCCGGATGAACGTGTAGGCCCCGAAGTGGCCGAGCACGTACAGGGTCACTGCCGCAATCACCAGGCGCAGTTGTCTGTTCCGGAACGGGAGCCCGAGGACCTCCCGCACCGAGACGGCGTTCGCCGACGGCAGCGACGGAACGATGGCCGCGACCGCGAGGAACACCAGGGCGCAGAGGGCGCTCCAGATGAGGAACGTGGTGCGCCAACTGGTGAGGCTCTCGAGGAACGTCCCCAGTGGCATGCCCACCACGGCGGCGATCGAGATGCCGGACAACGCGACCGCGGACGCCCGGCTCGCGTGGCGTGCCGGGACGAGGCGCATCGCCATGCTGACGCCGATCGCCCAGAACACTCCGTTGGCGAAGCCCATGATGAGCCGGGTCGTCAGGATCAGCGCGAAGTTCGGCGAGATGGCGGTGACCAGGTTTCCGACGGTCAGGACCGCCAGGAGCGTGGTCAGCAGCATGCGCCGGTTGACGCGCCTGGTCCAGGCGACGATGAACGGTACGCCCAGACCGGCCGAGATGCCGTACAGGGTGACCATCAGGCCGGCGATGCCCAGCGACACCCCCAGGTTGGTGCTGACCGGGGTGAGCAGGCCGACGGGCATCAGCTCGGTGGTGACGAACATGAACAGGCTGGCAGTGATGACTGAGACGCCCAACCATGATCGGAACGTCGAGTGCGGGTGTTCAACGTGGGCGGCCATTGCGTCCCTCTTGTCGTCCTGGGCGTACAGGTGGGTTCGGTGCAGGTGCCGTGGTGGGGCTTGGCCTGCCCGGTCGTGGTTGCGCGAGCAGCACGGCCGTAAGGATCACGAGGATGCCGAGCAGTTGCGGAGTCGACAGTGTCTGGTGCAGGAACAGGTATCCGAGCAGGGTGGCGACGACCGGACTGACCAGGGCGAGGAAGGCGACGGCCAGCGCCGGCAGCCTCTCGATCCCGCGGAACCAGAGCACGTAGCTGAGGACGGCGCCGAGCGAGATGAGGTAGCCGAATCCGATGATGTTGGTTCCGGTGACGGAGCTCGGTAGCCCTTCGATGAACAGCGTGAAGGGCAACGACACCAGGCCGCCGGCGGTGAGCTGCCAGCCGGTGAAGGGCAACAGTCCCACTCCGTGCGGTCGTCCCCATAGTTTGGTCAGGGTGATGCCGACCGCCATGCTGGCCGCCGCGGCCAGCGCCGCCGCCACCCCGACGAAGTCCGGTGCGGCCGTTCCCTTGAACACGAGCAGCACGACACCGCCCGCGCCGAGGGCGCAGGCCGCCGCGTGGACAGGCCGAATCCTGTCCCCGATGAGCAGCGCCGCCAGGATCAGGACGATCATCGGCTGGACGGCCATGATCATCGCCGCCACACCACCCGGCAGGCGATAGGCCGCGACGAACAACAGGAAGTTGAACGCGCCGATGTTGAGCGTGCCGAGCACCAGGGCACGCCACAGCCAGCTCCTGGTCGGCAGCACGCGGGTGAAGGGCAGCAGGATCAGGCCCGCCGGAAGCGCCCGCACCGTGGTGGCCAGCAGCGGCCGGTCCGGTGGCAGGAACTCGGTCGTCACCAGATAGGTGCTTCCCCAGATCGCCGGTGCGAGCGCCGTCACACCCGCCGTGAGGAGTGGGTGGCCGCCTTTCACGCCCGCGCCACCCTCCGCGCCGGGGCTCGATCGTCCGTTCACGTTCACCGCTCCTTCCGGACGGGTCGCCCGTACGCGCTAGCCGAAGATGGGATCGCGGGTGCGGTTGCGCTTGAGCTCGAAGAAGCCGTCGGTGCCCGCCACGGCGACGACGCCGTCCCAGAGGCGGCCGGCGGCCTCGCCGCGCGGGGCGGGGGACATGACCGGGCCGAAGAAAGCGATGGGCTCGACGTCGGCACCGGAGATGTGGATGACGGGAGTGCCGACCTCAGCGCCCACGGGGTCCATGCCGGCGTGGTGACTGGCGCGCAGCGCCTTGTCGTAGTCGGTCGTGTCCGCCGCCTCGGCGAGCTCGGCCGGCAGGTCGGCATCGGTAAGGGCGGCGAGTAGCATGCCGCTTCCCAGGCCGGCCTGCTCGTGGTGGATCAGGGTTCCCATGGCGTTGAAGAGGTGCCGCAGCGCTTCGGGACCGTGCTGCTGCTCGGCGGCGATGCAGACGCGCACCGCACCCCAGCCCTCGACCATGGCGCTCCGGTACTTCTCCGGCACGTCCCGGCCCTCGTTGAGCACCGAGAGGCTCATGATGTGGAACCGGACCTCGATGGGCCGCACCTGCTCGACCTCAAGCAGCCAGCGGGAGGCGATCCAGGCCCATGGACAGCGTGGATCGACCCACATGTCAGCGGTGCTGGCGGCCCGGTGTCCCGGTTGATCGATGGTCATAGTTTTGGTGTTCCTCTCGGGTGGGATTCGACTGTCCGGCTCGCTCGGGGCGACCGGGACGAATTCCGCGACCTGGGCGCAGGTCCGTTGCGGCCGGGCCTGTCACGCTCGAAGTCTCACCCGGATGCGATCAATGAGTCCAACGCATCTTGATCACCCCATCAATCGTGGTGCACGATTGATCGATGGAGCTCCAGCAGATGCGCTACGTCGTCGCCGTCGCCGAGACGAACAACTTCACCCGCGCCGCCGAACGTTGCCTGGTGGTCCAGTCCGCCCTCAGCCACCAGATCGCGCGCCTGGAGAGGGAACTGGGCGCGAGTCTCTTCGAGCGCACCAGCCGCCGGGTGCGGCTGACCGCGGCCGGTGCGGCGTTCCTCCCCGCCGCCCGTCAGTGTCTGGACGCCGCCGAGCGGGCGGCTGCCGAGGTCGCCGCGGCCGTCGGCGAGGTACGCGGACGGCTCGCCGTGGGCCTGATCCCCACCGTCGCCGCCGTCGACATCCCGGACGCACTGCGGAAATTCCGCCAGCAGTACCCGAACGTGCGCATCAGCCTGCGCGCGGGTGCGAGCGAGGAACTTGTCGATCAGGTCAAGCAGGGAGCCATCGAAGTCGCCTTCCTCGGGCTGCCGACCACCGCGCGAGTCCAGGGTGTCCAGGCTCGGGAACTCGCCCGCGACCGGCTCGTCGCCGTGGTCGCGCAGGACCACCCCCTCGCCGGGGAGTCGACGGTCAGCCTGCGCAGGCTCGCGGCCGAGGTGTTCGTGGACCTGCCGGCCAGGACGGCCGGGCGTGCCCAGTCCGACCAGGCCTTCTCCGCCGCAGGTCTCAGCCGTGACGTCGCCTTCGAGGTCACCACCGCGTACCTCATCGCTCAGCTGGTGGGGCAGGGCCTCTGCGTCGCCATGCTCCCCTCCGCCTATGTGCCTCAGCTCACCGGCGTGACGACCATCGAGGTTTCCGACGCACCGGCCCGCGTGGAGTACGTCATCTGGAGCAACGAGAGCCGGACCCCCGCGGCGACCGCCTTCCTGGCCATTCTCGACATCCCGGAAGGGGCCGCCACAGAGGCCTCGGCCGGGTGACCGTCCGCGCGTCCGGCGGGCCTGCGACGGCCGGGAGCCGATGCCTCCGGCCGGCGGCACTGCTCGCATCCGGCCCCGCCCCGCGGTGGTACGGGCATCGGTGGTCCGCCTGACTCCGCTGAGCCCGCAGCGGTGGCGGCTGTTGACTGGGCTGACCGTCTCACCGGGCTCGGCGCGACGATGTCCAGTCTTGCTGTTGCAGTCGTTCGATGCCGTTCAGCAGCAGGTCCAGCGCGAACTCGAACTCGAACTGGTCGTCGCAGCCCTGTCCCACGACCGACGCGTTGTCGTGGGACGCCGCCATGGCGATCTCCGCGATGTGCGGGAACCGGGCCGCGACCTCCGGGGGTAAGGCCTCCGGCGGGTCTGGGTTGGTGGTGCCGGACCGGCCGGCGCGCCGGGAGGCGTCGAACAGTTCCTGGCTGAACCCCAGGATTCGGCTGCCCATCGCGTGCATCACGTGGTGGGTGAGGTCGGCGGAGAACCCGCCGGCCCGGAACGTCCCGATCATCGAGTCGAGGTAGGCGAGGATGGCCGGCGTCGCCATGTTCCGCGACTCGATCGCGAGCGGCGCCCAGAGGTGGCGCCGCAGCACCTGCCGCGCCGAGAGGATGCGTCTGCGGACCGTGTGCTTCCAGTCGGCATCGGGCACCGGCGGGTCGATCTCGCCGACGACGACGTCGATCATGCCGTCGAGCAGTTCGTCTTTGTTGGCCACGTGCTTGTAGAGGGCCATCGGCACGACGCCCAGATCCTGGGCGAGGTTGCGCATGCTGAGGGACTCGATCCCGGCCTCGTCGGCGAGTGCGACGGCGGCGCGCAGGATCCGGTCCCTGCTCAGCGGCGTCCGGCGCAGCGTCTCAGCCTGCTCGGCCATCTCGGTCCTCGTCTTCGGCGGCGGTTGAAACCATAACCGCCTTGACGAGTGTACGGCGTACACCTACATTGAGTGACATGAGGTGTACGCCGTACACCTTGAGGGGAGGGAAGGATGAAAGCCATCGTCCAGGACCGGTACGGCCCGCCGGAAACGCTCACGCTCGTGGACATCGACGTGCCGGTGCCTGCCGCCGACGAGGTGCTCGTGCGGGTCGAGGCCGCCGCGCTCAACGCGTACGACTGGCATGCCATGCGCGGCGATCCACGGATGGCGCGGTTGGCCATGGGCCGATCAGGGCCCCGAGCACGCATCCGTGGCCGCGACTTCGCCGGCCGGGTTGAGGCCGTTGGCACCCACGTTCGACAGGTGCGCACGGGTGACGCTGTCTTCGGCGACCTCGGCGACGCCAACGGCGCATTCGCCGAGTACGTGTGCGTGCCCGCAACCCTGGTCGCGCCGAAGCCGGCGAACCTGACGCCGCAGCAGGCAGCCGCCCTGCCGTTGGCCGGTGTCACCGCCCTCATGGGGCTGTGCGACGTCGGGCGGGTCGAGCCCGGCCACCGCGTCCTCATCAACGGCGCCTCCGGCGGCGTCGGCACCCTGGCCGTCCAACTGGCCAAGGTGCTCGGCGCGACCGTGACCGGGGTGTGCAGCACCCGCAACACCGACCTGCTCCGCTCCCTCGGTGCCGACCACGTCGTCGACTACACCCGCGACGACTTCACCCGCGACGCCCGCCGGCACGATGTCGTGTTCGACCTGGTCGGCAACCGCTCACTCACCGCGCTCCGGCGGGCGCTGACCCCGACCGGGACACTGGTGCTCTCCGGCGGTGGCGTGTTCTGCGGCGGCAGTCTCGTCGGACCGGTCTGGCTCCTCACGCGCGGGCGGCTGCTGGCACCCTTCGTGCGACACCGCATCGTCACACTCACCACGGCGCCAAGCCGACCGCACCTCGACACGCTCCGCGCCCACGCCGAGGCCGGCCGCCTCACCCCGGTCATCGACCGGACCTATCCGCTTTACGAGGTGCCCCAAGCCATCCGGTACCTCGAAGGTGAACACGCGCGGGCGAAAGTGGTCATCACCCTCTGACACACTGTTGGCCGTCAGCCGGGACCGCCACCGTCATCAAGACCACGTTCCCTGTACCCGATTGACCACCTCGCCTGAGGTAATCGAGGGCCCCTGACCCTACGGCCCGCGATCGGGATCGCGATGGATGCGGGGCCCTGCCCTGACAACCAGTCGAAATTGTGCCTGGGAGCGACCGCGTCCACATTTAATGGAGGGCGGGTTTCCGTTGTAGTCAAATATGTGATCACAGAAACTACGACACCCGTAGCGCCGGGTATGTCAACTCTTCGCCGTAGGCGCGCAGCAATCCGCGCAGTACGTAGCGGTCGGGGCCCTGATTCTCGATCAGATGCAACCGCGCCAACTCGCTGAGTAGTGGATGCACCTCGGCCCGAGAGAGCAGGGCGAGGACGGCAGCCTTCCTCTCGGTGATGTGGTCCTCCGGGTGGCGGGCCAACAGTCGGAACAGTCTGGCGGCCTCCGGGGAGAGCGTCGCGTATGACCGGAGGAACACCGACCGGAGGTTCGTCGCCGGATCGCTGCCGGAGAGGATGTCCAGCCGCTGGTGCGGGTTGCGCAGTTGGGCGGCGAGGTAGCCGAGCGAGGCTCCGGGGTGCCGGTTCGCGAAGGTGGCCGCGCTTGCCAACGCCAGGGGCAGCCGGTCGCAGTGTTCGATGACCTCGTCGAGCGCCGGTTGGTCGGCGGCGGCCCGCCGAACGCCGAGCCGCCGGGCAAGCAGCTCCCGGGCTTCGACCAGTGGCATGCGAGGCAACGTCAGCAGGCCGGCACCGTCGGCGGTGACCAGGCCGGAAAGCCGGTCCCGGCTGGTCACCAGGACCAGCGAATCTGCCGACCCTGGCAGCAGGGGACGGACCTGCTGGGCATCTCGGGCGTTGTCCAACAGGATCAGCATCCGACGTTCGGCCATCAGGCTCCGGTAGAGGCCGACCTGCGCGTCCGGGTCCGCCGGCACCTGGTGTGACGGGAAGTGCAGGGCCGCAAGGATGCTGTGGAGGGCGGCGCAGGTCGTCAACGGGCTCTGGTACGGGTCGAATCCGCGCAGGTTGAGATAGATCTGACCGTCGGGGAACCGGCGGCGCACCCGGTGGGCCCAGTGCACGGCCAGGGTCGTCTTGCCGATGCCGGCGCTGCCCACGATCGCCTGGGTGACCGTCGCGCCGTCTCCCGCGGTCAGGCCGGCGTCGAGCAGCCGCATCGGCTCCGCCCGCCCGACGAACGAGGGGATGCTGGCGGGAAGCTGCGCCGGCACCGGGCCCGCAACCGGCTTCATCACGGTCCGTGTTGGGGGCGTCCGTGACGTCAGGACCAACGCTCTCGCCTCTTCGTTGCTGAGAGTGAGTGCGTCGGTCAGTTTGCGGAGTGTTCCGGTGTGCGGCTGCTGGATTCGGCCGGTCTCGAGACCGCGAATCGTGCCCACGCTCAATTGGCTTATGTCAGCCAGTTCTTCCTGCGTAAGTAGGGCCCGCCTGCGTAGCGCGCGCACGAGGCCGGCGAGTGAGGCGTCTGCTGTGGACGCGTCGCTACTCGGGTCCTCCGTCAAGGCCGTGCCCCCAAATTTGATGCCTTATTAACGGTCAGTTATCTGGCTCCGCCGCGCGTGGTCGGGAGAAAGTGTAGCCACTCTCCGTCGATTTTCCGGAAGGGGGCTCACGTACCCTTATGGCCGCCAAACCGCCTGCCACGTCCGCTTTCCGGCTATTGCTCAGGTACGTTCGTCCGCATCGTCGGATCCTGGCGTTCGGCACCGTAATCAGCTCCGTCGGCGGAGCCGCGGCTCTGGCGACACCGCTGCTGGCGAGGGAGTTCGTCGACCGGTTGGGTTCGGGACGACCGATCCTGGGGCTGACCGTCCTGCTCTGCGGAGTCGTGCTCGCGGCGGCCGTCGTTGCCGGAGTGGGCCGGTACCTGATCGACCGGACCGCTGAGGAGATCGTCCGTGACGTCCGGTCCGGCCTGGTCACCCGGCTGTTGCGGCTGCGGGTCGGCGCGTTCAACACCACGCCACCCGGTGACCTGATCTCCCGGGTCACCGCCGACACCACGCTGCTGCGTCACGCGACCACCAACGACCTGGTGGACCTGATGCTCGGGACGGTCGTCCTGCTCGGAATGGTCGGGTTCATGGTGTACCTGGACCCGGTCCTGTTCGGCGTGGTGGCCGCGGTGATGCTGGTGGTCGGCGGGGCCACCGCCCTGGTCCTGCCGCGCCTGGGGGCGGCGAACCGGCGGGCACAGGACGCCCTCGGCGACATCGGCGGCTATCTGGAACGCGCTCTCGGCGCGCTGCGCACCATCAAGGCCAACGGTGCGGAGCAGCGCGAGGCCAGGGTGATGCACCGGGCGGTCGACACGGCCCGCGACGAGGGGATCACCGCTGCCCGGTGGAGCGCTCTCGCTGGTTCCTCGTCCGGACTTGTCGTTCAGCTGTCCTTCCTCGCCGTGTTCGGGGTCGGTGGCGCCCGGGTGGCCGACGGCAGCCTGCCGATCTCGTCGTTGATCGCCTTCCTGATGTACCTGTTCTACCTGTTCTCACCGATCAACCAGCTGGTGCAGGGCGCCAGCGGGGTGCAGGCCGGGATGGCCGCCGTGCGCCGCATCGAGGAGGTCGAAGCACTCTCCGCCGAGCCGGACGACCGGGCGCCCTCCACCGGCGCCGGACGAGGCGCCCCGGCCGCCGACGTCGCTCCGAACGCCGTTGTCAACGGGTACCCCGGCGGTGGCCCGGCTGCCGAGGTCGCCGTCGCCTTCCGCGCGGTCCGGTTCCGGTACGCCCCGGACGGGCCGGACGTCCTGTCCGGGGTGGACTTCGACGTGCCGGTCGGTGGGATGACCGCGTTGGTCGGCCCTTCCGGTGCCGGCAAGTCGACGGTGTTCGCCCTGCTGGAGCGCTTCTACGAGGCGGACTCCGGGGTGGTGGAGTTCGCCGGCCGGGACGTCCGTGACCTGTCGATCCCGCAGTTGCGCGCGGACCTGGGGTACGTGGAGCAGGACGCGCCCGTGCTGTCCGGGACCCTTCGGGAGAACCTCCTCTTCGCCGCGCCGGACGCCTCCGCCGCCCAACTCGCCGAGGCAATGGAACAGACCCGGCTGAACGATCTCGTCAGTCGCCTCCCCGACGGTCTGGACACCCCGGTCGGGCATCGGGGGATGAACCTCTCCGGCGGGGAACGGCAACGCATCGCGATTGCCAGGGCCCTGTTGCGCCGTCCCCGGGTGCTGCTGCTGGACGAGGCGACCTCCGCCCTCGACGGGCTCAACGAACTGAGCCTGCGCGACGCGATCGCCGAGGTGGCACGGGTCAGCACCGTGCTGATCATCGCGCACCGACTCTCCACGGTGACCATGGCCCGGCAGATCCTGCTCCTCGACGGGGGCCGGATCCGAGCCCGGGGCACCCATGCGGAGCTGATCGACTCCGACGACCTCTACCGAACCCTGGCCATGACGCAGCTGCTCGACGCGGAGTCCGGCTCCGTTCGGCGCACGGCCACCGCCTCCTGATCCACCGCGCAACGAAGGATTGGCCAGACAGACATGACACAACAGGGCGAGATTGCGATCGTCGGGATGGCCGCCCGGGTTCCCGGCGCGGACAACGTCGAGACCTTCTGGAGCAACATCCTCGACGGCCATGAGGCGATGGCCGCCACCGACGACGAGGTCGCGCGCCGCAGGGGCGTCAAGGAGGCGACCCTGACCCGGCCCGAGTACCGGCGGGTCTACGCCGGCGCCGCCGACCTCGACCTGTTCGACGCCGAGTTCTTCGGTCTCAGTCCGCGGGAGGCAGCCCTGGCCGACCCGCAGTTCCGTCTCTTCCTGGAACTGGCCCACTCCAGCCTGGCCGCTGGCGGGTACGACCCGGCAGGCGATCTCGGCCGGGTCGGCGTGTACGGGGGCAGCACCGCCAACGACTACCGGGAAGACTACGTCGAGGCCAACCCGACCGTGGCCGACGCGGCCGGCGGTATGAGCATCCGCATCGGCAACAACCCCGACTACATCGCCCCGCTGGTGTCGTACAAGCTCGGTTTCCAGGGGCCGAGCCTGTCCGTGTACACCGCCTGCTCGACCTCCCTGGTCGCCGTGCACCTCGGGGTGCAGGCCCTGCTCCTCGGTGAGATCGACGTGGCCGTGGCCGGCGGTGTCCAGGTGGACCTCCCGCTGGACGTGGGCTACGTGTACGAGGCCGGGGGGATCCGTTCCGCCGACGGCCACGTCCGCCCGTTCTCCGCCGACGCCTCCGGCACCATCTTCTCCAACGGTGGAGCGGTGGTGGTGCTCAAGCGGCTTGCTGACGCGCGGGCCGCCGGGGATCTCATCCACGGCGTCCTGCTCGGTTCGGCGATCAGCAACGACGGCAACCTCCGGGCCGGGTTCGCCGCCCCCGGCGTGGACGGGCAGATCAAGGTGGTTCGTGCCGCTCTGGAGCGTGCGGGGCTGACCGCCCGGGAGATCGGGCTGATGGAGGCCCACGGCACCGGCACCGTGGTCGGCGATCCGATCGAGGTGGACGCGCTGACCCAGGCGTACCGTGCGGACACCGACGAGGCCAGCTACTGCGCGCTGGGGTCGGTGAAGGGCAACGTCGGACATCTCGGACCGGCTGCCGGGGTTGCCGGACTGATCAAGGCGACCCTGGCGGTTCGGGAGGGAATCATCCCCCGACGATCAACTGGGCCCCGGTGAACCCGGCCATCACGTTGGACGACAGCCCGTTCCGGCTGGCCACCGAGCCTCAGCCGTGGACCGGTCAGGCCCGGCGGGTCGCCGCGGTCAGCTCGTTCGGCATCGGCGGGACCAACGCACACGTCATCGTGGCTCCGCCAACGGAGCCTGAGCCGCGGCCTGAGCCGCGGCTCGAACCGGTCGGGCCGCACCTGCTCACCCTCTCCGCCCGTACGCCGGAGGCGCTCGCCACCGTCACGGACCGGCTGGTGGCACACCTGGAGAGCACCGACGTCCGCCTCGACGACGTCGCGTTCACCCTGCACGAGGGGCGCACGGCGCACCCGGTACGACGGGCGGTGGCGGCCCGGTCGGCGACGGAGGCTGTGGACCGGCTGCGGGCCGCCTCCCACCCGGCGGTCCCGGTCACCGGTCCCCGTGAGGTCGCCTTCCTCCTGCCCGGACAGGGCGCCCAGCACCCCGGGGCGGGGCGCGGGCTGTACGCGGCCGAGCCGGCGTACCGGGACGCGGTCGATGCCTGTAGCGACCTGCTCACACCCCTGCTCGGCCTGGACCTGCGCACCCTCCTGCACGCCGACCCGACCGACGACGCGGCGCAGGCCGCCCTCGCGCGCACCGCCGTCACCCAGCCGGCCATCTTCACCCTGGAATGGGCGTTGGCGGCCCTGTGGAAGTCCCGCGGAGTCGTTCCGGCCGTGCTGGTCGGGCACAGCGTCGGTGAACTCACCGCCGCCACCATCGCCGGGGTCTTCTCCCTGGAGGACGCGCTGCGCGTGGTGGCGGCCCGGGGCCGGCTCATGCAGTCCGTCGCCCCGGGCGCGATGCTCGCCCTGCCGGTCGGGGTCGAAGCCGCGGCCGACCTGCTCCCGGCGGACCTGGAGATCGCCGCCGACAACTCCCCGTCTGCCTGCGTGGTCAGCGGCACCGAGGAGGCGGTGGCCCGGTTCGCCGCCGAGCTGGAGGACATCGGGATCACCGGCACCCCGCTGCGTACCTCGCACGCCTTCCACTCGCGGATGATGGAGCCGATCCTCGACGAGTTCGCCGCCGTGGTCGCCGCGACCCGGCTGGCCGCCCCCACCCTGCCGTTCCTGTCCAACGTCACCGGGGACTGGGCCGACCCGGAGCAGGTCACCCACCCTGGTTACTGGGTGACGCAGCTGCGCCAGCCGGTCCGGTTCCGGGCCGCGGTCACCCAGATGATCCGCCGGGGAAACCCGTTCCTGCTGGAGGTCGGCCCGGGACGCGCGCTCGGTGCGTTCGCCCGGCAGACCGCGATCGCGCAGGGCACGACCCCGGAGTGGGCCGGCTCCCTGCCGACCGTCCGCGAGGGCACCGACGAGCGGGACCACATGCTGGCGACCACCGGGGCGTTGTGGGCCGCCGGGGTGCCGGTCGACCTGGCCGCCGTCCGCACCGGGCCGGCGCCCCGTCGGGTCGAGCTGCCCGGGTACCCGTACGAGCGGCGGCGGCACTGGGTCGACCCCGACCTGACCGCCCGGACCGTGGTGGCCGAGACCGAGAAGATCCCGAACGAACCGTTGCAGACCCCGTTCTACGTGCCGGTCTGGACCCAGGCGCCGCGTACCGCCGGGGCCGCGGAGGTCGTCGGCGAGCACTGGCTGGTCCTCGGCACCGACCCGGCCTTCACCGCCGAGGTCGGCGCCGCGGCGCTCGCCCACGGCGTCACCGTGACCCGGCTCGACGCGGGACCGGCGCTGATCGAGGACTTCGGCGTCTTCGAGGCCGACCCGGAGGACCCGACCCAGATCCGGGAGGTCGTCGAGCAGCTGTGGGACGGCGGCCGGGCACCGGACCGGGTGATCGTCGGGTATGACGTGCCGGGTCCGGCGGGGCATCCGACCGGCAGCGATCCGGCTCCGGCGCACGAGTCGTACCGGCGGGCCGCCGTGCTGTCCCGCGCCCTGCTCGACGTGGTCCACGACCCGGTGGAACTGGTCGTGGTGACCAGCCGGCTCTTCTCCGTGGCCGGTGAGGAGTCGGTGCCGTTCAGCGCGACCGCGCTCGGCCCGTTCCGGGCACTGCCCCGGGAGGCGCCGAAGGTGACGGTGCGCCACATCGACCTGGACGGGGTCGGCCCCGCGCGGCTGCTCGCCGCGCGGCTGCTCGACGAGGTCCGGCAGCCCGCCGACGAGGCGGTCGCGCTCCGCGGCCACCGGCGGGCCGTCAGGTCGTACGCCACGCTGCCGCACGGGCCGGTCGACCGCTCCGCCCTGCGCCCCGGTGGGGTCTACGTCGTCACCGGCGGCCTCGGCGGCCTCGGCATCACCATCGCCGAGTCGCTGGCCGGCACGGAACAGGCCCGGCTGGTCCTGGTCGGCCGGACGGCCCTGCCGGAGCGGGCCCGGTGGACGGAGCTGTCCGAGGCGGCAGAGACCGACGAGGCGGTTCGTGGGCGGATCGAGGCGGTGCTGCGGATGGAGCGCCTCGGCGCCCAGGTGCGGGTGATCGCCGCCGACGTCGCCGATCCCGACGCCATGGCCACGGTTCTCAAGGAGACCGTGGCGGAGTTCGGGGTCGTGCACGGCATCATCCACGCCGCCGGGCTGGTCGGTGGGCAACTGCTCGCGCTGCACGACGAGCAGAGCGCGGCGCGGGTGCTGCGCCCGAAGGTGGACGCGGTCCTCGCGCTCTACGACCAGCTCACCACCGACGAGTACCCGGAACTGGACTTCGTCGCGCTCTGCTCGTCCATCGTCGCGATCACCTCCGGGTACGGCCTGTGTGACTACGCCGCGGCGAACCTGTTCATGGACGCGTTCGCGAACTCGGTGGCCGACCGGCCGGGCCGCCCCCGGGTCGTCTCCATGAACTGGGTGGGCTGGCGCGAGGTCGGCATGGTGGCCGACCAGGGCGCGTCGCAGGGGGTGCAGGCGCTACGGGCGTTGAGCCGGGGCGACCGGACGGAACTCCTCGACCACCCGTTCCTGGAGTCGGTCACCGTGCGGTCGGACGGCACCCACCGGTACCAGGGGGTGCTCAACCCGGACGGGCCGAGGGCCCTCACGGAGCACCGGATCGCCGACGCGGCGGTGGTACCGGCGACGATGCTCCTGGAATCCGTCCGCGCGGCGGCCCACCACGCGCTGGGCGAGGTGCCGGTGCGGATCCAGGACCTCCTCTTCAGCGACCCGATCGTGGTCACCGACCGGCTCACCCTGGTCCTGTCGTTCGCGCCGGGGCAGGCCGCCGAGGGCGCCCCGTTCGAGATCACGGTCGGTGTGGACGGGTCAGGCCCGCGGACGGTGCACTGCCAGGGCGTGCTGCGTACGCTCGACGAGCCGGCCGGTGAGGCGGTCGACCTGGACCGGGTCCGGGCCGCGCTGCCGGCCGTCGACATCCGCCGGCGGTCCTCCGGCATGGTGGCCTTCGGCCCGTACTTCGACGTGGTCCGGGAGTACTTCCGCGCCGGGGACACCGGGCTCGCCCGGCTCGTGTCCGACGATGCCGACCCCCGGCTCTGGCTGCACCCGGCCCTGCTGGACCAGGCCGCCCACGGTCTCGCCGGCGCCGCAGCCAGCTACCTGCCGTTCTCGTACGCGGGAGTGCGGGTGTACGCGCCTATCCCGGCCGACGCCTGGGTGCTGCAGACGCACCGCCAGGACCCGGACCGACCCGAGTTCATCGAGGTCGACGAGACCATCGTCGACCGCGACGGGCGGGTCTGCGTGGCGGTGGACAGCTACGTCCTGCGGGCGCAGCCCGCCGCCGGGACCACCCCCGCCGCGCCGCCGACCCAGCCGACGGGGGACGGACCGGCGGCGGCCGGTCCGCCGGCCGGGTCGTCGGCGGCCGCGTCCGGAATGCTGATCAGCAGCGCGCAGGGGATCGAGCTGTTCCGGCGGATGCTCGCGGTGCCGGACCAGCCGCAGCTGATCACCTCGGTGGGGTCGCTGCAGGATCGGATCGACGAGATGCGGTCCTTCTCCACCGACGTGATCACGACCCACCAGGACACCACGGTCAGCGCCGGGACCGCCCGCGCGGACTACCTCGGCGGGTACGTGCCGCCGGAGACCGACGCGGAGATCGCCGTGGCCGAACTGTGGTCGCAGGCGCTCGGCATCTCCCCGATCGGCCTCGACGACGAGTTCCTCGTCCTCGGTGGCTCGTCGTTGACGGCGGTCCAGCTCTCTTCGCGGACCCGGGAGCGGTTCGGCATCCAACTGTCCGTCGCCGAACTCTTCGAGCACTCGACGGTGCGCCGGCTCGCCGTCCTCGTGGACAACCGGGTTGACGCCCTGCTGGACCGGCTCGTCGACCAGGCCACGGGCCCCCAGGACGGTTGGGTGTGAGCGGGGACCGGCCCACCCGGGCGGAGCTGCGGGCCCAGATCCTCGCCGGGCGCCGGTCGTTCATGGCGCCGGCCCCGTCACGGCCGGCGCCACTCTCCGAGTACCCGGACCTGTTGCCGATGACGGAGGCACAGCGGCGGCTCTGGTTCGCCGACCGGCTGGCTGGCCCGCTGCCCGTCTTCACGCTCAGTACGGAGATCGAGATCCGGGCGGACCGGGACGTGGTCGCGGCGGCCTGCCGCACCCTGCTCGGCCAGCACGCCGCCCTGCGCAGTGCTGTCGTGGTCGAGGCGGGGGTGCCCTCGATCCGGCTGCGTCCCGCCGCCGACTTCCCGGTGTCCTACGTCGATCTGGGCGGCCTCTCGGCGGCGGCGGCAGAGGCCGAGCTGGCCCGGTACCGCGCCCTGGCCGCCCGGTACCGGTTCGACCTGGAGCACGAGCCGCTGGTCCGCTTCACCCACCTGCGACTGCCGGACGGGAAGGGTCGGCTGCTGATCTGCGTGCACCACCTCACCTGCGACGGAGAGTCCCTTTCCCTCCTGGCGGAGACGCTGAGCACGGGACAGCCCACGTCGGCGCGGATCGACTACCCCGACTACGCGGTCTGGCGGGACTCGGCGGAGCAACGCGCCGCGCTGCGCGCCGAGGTCGACCGGGCGGTGTCGGCACTCGGCGACGCCCCGTACCCCGTACGGATCCCGGCCGATTTCGTTCCCGCCCTGGCCGACCCCGCGTCGGACGCCGGGCCCGACTCGCCGCAGGTCGGTGTGGCGGCGGGCGCCTTCGAGCACGACGTCGCGCTCCCGGCGGAGCTGTACAACGCGGTCCGGACGGCCGCGCAGGCCCGCCGGACCACCGACACGGTGGTTCTCTTCGCCGCGTGGGCCCGGGTGGTGGCGGCCTGGACCGGCCGTACCGACCTCGTCCTGGGCCTGCCGATCTCGGTACGCGACCACGAGGACGTGGCCCGGATCGTGGGGCTTTTCGTCAACACCGCTCTGGTCCGGGTCACTGTCGACCCGCACGCACCTGTCGATGACACGGTGGCAGCCTGCACGGCGGCGGTGACGAGGGCACTCGGGACCGCCCAGGCCCCCCTGGAGGTGGTCCGGCGGGGCGTCTACGGCCCGTCCGCCAACCCGCTGACCGGCCTGGGCGTGTGCTTCAACAAGTTCGCCGCCGACCCGCGTCTGATGGACCTCGTCCCGCGACTGCCCTCTCCGGGTGCCGCCGAACTGCCGGTCGTGCTGGAGATAGCCGACGACAGCCGGCGCTATCACACCAAACTCGTCTTCGACCCGACCCTGTACCGTCCCGCCACGATCGCCCGGCTGGCCCGGGCGTTCCACGCCCAACTGGCCGAGTTGACCGGCTCGACCCCGCCCCCCGCCCTGCCCGACGAGGACCGGTCCGCTCCGGCCGCGCCCGGCACCGGACCGTCCGACGTGGAGCCCACCGGCTCCGACCTGCTGGCGGTCGACCCGGCCGGCGGGTCGGAACTCCTCGACGTCCTGCGCGGACACGCGGTGGCCGACCCGACCCGGATGGCCGTCGACTCCGAGACCGGGACGCTGACCCGACAGGAGCTGCGGGACGCGGTCGACGACCTCACCGACCGGCTGCGGGCAGCCGGGGCGCGACCCGGCGACCGGGTGGTGGTGGACACCGAGCGGGGCGTGCCGGCCCTGATCGGGTTGCTGGCGTGCCTGGCCGCCGACACGGTGTACGTGCCGCTTTCGCGGCGACTGCCAGGTCCGCGCCGCGCCGCCGTCGTCGAGCAGTCGGCAGCCACCTGGGAGATCACCGACGTGGGCGGCAACGGGTCGACGGTCCGCCCGCTGCCGGTCCGGTCCGGTCCGGAGCTGCCGACCGCCCCCGGATACCTGATCTTCACCTCGGGGAGCACCGGGGTGCCGCGCGGGGTCCACGTCGCGACCGGCGCCCTGCTCCGGCACGCCCGGGGAATGGTCGACCGGCTCGCCGTCCGCCCCGCCGACCGGTACCTCCAGTTCGCCGAGCACGGTTTCGACGCGGCCATCGAACAGGTCATCGTGCCCCTCCTGGCCGGCGCCACCCTGGTCCTGCGCGGCGAGCAGCCGTGGGATCCCGCCCACTTCGGCCGGATCTCCCGGCGGACCGGGGTGACCGTGGCGAACCTGCCCACCCCGTGGTTCGCCCAGTTCACGGACGCGCCGCAGGCGACCTGGTCGGACCTTGCCGGCAGCGCCCTGCGGATCGTCCTGGCCGGCGGGGACGCCCTCACCCCCGAGGCGGTCGCCCGGTGGGCGGCGTCGGCACCGCAGCACATCGCCCTGCTCAACGCGTACGGTCCGACGGAGTCGGTGATCACTGCGACCGTCGGCACGGTGGCTCTCCCCGTGGGCGGCGCGGTGCCGGCGTACCCGTCGATCGGCGCGGCCGTACCCGGGCACGAGGTCCTCGTCGTCGACGCCCGGCTGGGCGTGGTCGCCCCCGGGGAGGTCGGCGAGCTGTTCGCCGGAGGGCCGCTCGCCACCGGCTACCTTGCCGATCCCCGGGCCACCGCGTTGGGCTTCGTTCCACACCCGACGCGACCGGGGGAACGGCTGTACCGCACCGGCGACCTGGTCCGCCACTCGCCCGCCGGCGGTGGACTGGAGTTCCTGCGCCGCGCCGACGACCAGGTGAAGGTTCGGGGGGTCCGGATCGAGCTCGGTGACGTCGAGGCCGCGTTGCGCGCCCACCCCGACGTCGTCGAGGCGGTGGCCACGGTCACCGACGGCCCCGACCGGCACTTCGTGGGTTGGGTGGTGCTCCGCCCGGGCCGCGCCGTCGGAGAGGCCGAGCTGCGTACCGCGGCGTCCGGCCGGCTGCCGCAGGTCGGCGTGCCCCGCCGGGTGCACGTCCTGGACCACCTGCCCAGGAGCGCCGGGGAGAAACCCGACCGGCAGGCCCTGCGGGAGCGCATCACCGATCCGGCCGTGCCCGCCGACTCCGCGCCGGCCGCCGCCGAGCCCGCCGGTGGCGCCGCCGCGGTGGTGGCCGCCCTGGCCGGCGAACTGCTGGCCACCACCGTCGAGGTGAACAGCGACTTCTTCGCCTGTGGCGGGGATTCGCTGAGCGCGGCGCAGCTCGCCGCCCGGTGCGCCGAGGCCTTCCACCGCGACGTCGACCTGGCCACGGTCTTCGCCCACCCGACGCCGGAACGGCTGGCCGCGGCGATCAGCGCACTGCCGGAGGTCGGGTCCGGCGACACCGTCGACGGCCGACCGGTGCCCCGCCAACCCGAGCCGGGTACCCGGACGGCACTGACCCCCACCCAGCAGCGGTTCTGGTTCGCCGTACGGCTCCAGGGCCCGGCCGCCCAGGTCGTGCCGATCCCGTTGCGGCTGGCCGGCCCGCTCGACCTGGCCGCGCTGCGCGCCGCCCTGGTCGCCCTGCTGAATCGGCACGGAGTGCTCCGTAGCCGGATCGTCGGGTGGGGCGACGGGGTGCGCGCCGAGGTGCACGACGTCGACGAGGGCGTTCTCGCCGGCCACCTCACCCTCCGGACCGCCCAGGACGCGGCCGGCGCCGACCGGGCCGTGGCCGCGGAGATCCGGCGGTCGTTCGACCTGCGGGAGTCGTGGTTCCGGCCGTACCTGACCGTGCTCGACGACGGTGAGCATGTTCTGCACCTGGCGGTGCACCACATCGCGGTGGACGGCGACTCGGTCGGCATCCTGGTCCGGGAACTCCTCGACAACTACCGGCGGGCCCGCCGGGGCGAGCCGCTCCAGCAGGACCCGGTGATCCAGTACCCGGACGTCGCCTGGTCGCAGGAAGGGACCAGGCGGGCGTCCGACCGGCTGCCCGACGCCGTACGGGCGCTGGCCGGCACGGTCGACCTCGACCTTTCGGCGGCCGACCCGGACCCGGGTGACGCGACGACCCGGCGGCTCACGGTGCCGGTCGACGCGTACCTGGCCGACGCGGTGGCCCGGCGACACGGCGTCACCCCGTACTCGGTGGTGATGGCTGCCTGGCAGCGGGCCCTGGCCCGGTGGAGCGGCTGCACCGGCTTCGCCGTCGGGCTGCCGGTGTCGCTGCGCGACGCGACGGGCACCGACATTCCGGGACCGTTCCTCAACACGGCAGCCGTCCGCGCGGTGCCGGCCGGCAGCACCCGCGCCGAGCACCTCGCCCGGGTGCAGGAGAGCCTGACCTCGGCGTACGCGTACCGGTTCGTGCCCTTCGACCGGGTGGCGGCGCTCGCCGGCCAGCGGCGGGACCGGGCCGTCCCGATGTTCCGGACGATGGTGGGCTGGGAGCAGGACCACGAGTCGGCGACCGTGGGTGGACTGCGGGTGGACTGGTTCGAGCCCACCCCGCTCGGCCTGCCGGCGCCGCTGGTGCTCACCGTCACCGCCAACGGTCGGGCGCACACCCTGGCCGTCCGGTTCGACTCCGGCCAGGTCGGTCAGCGCCGGGCCGCCGATCTGGTGGACCTGCTGGTGGCGGAGCTGGGCGACGAGGCGGGCGCTGAGACCCACGTGAGGTCGGCCGGCGCCACGACCGGCGTGCTCGACCGGTTGGCCGACCGGGTGGCGCGGCAGCCGGGCGATCCGGCCGCCTTGCAGGGCGAGCGGGTGTACGACTTCGCGGAGCTGGACCGGCAGGTGGGCGCGGTGGCGGCCGGGCTGCGGGCATCGGGTGTCGGGCGTGGCGACCGGGTGCTGGTGTCACTGTCGACCCGGCTGGACACGCTGGTCGTGGTGTACGCACTGTGGCGGCTCGGCGCGGTGTACGTACCGCTCGGCCCGACCCCACCGGTGGACCGGGTACGCCGGATCGCTTCGGTCAGTGCCGCCGGATGGTTGGTCGCCGACCGGGACACCGGCGATGTTCCCGCTGCCGACGGCGACACCGGCGGGGCGGAGGTGACCCGGATCGCCTGGCCGCTCGACACCCCCGCCGGCCCGTCGGACCACACCGGGTCGGGGCCCACCGCTGCCTCCGGTCACCGGCCGCTGCCGTCCGAGGCGGCGTACATCATCCACACGTCCGGCTCGACCGGGGAGCCGAAGGGCGTCGTGGTGGAGCACGGCCAGCTCGCCGCGTTCCTCGACGCCTTCGGCGCTTTCGCCCCATGGGCGCAGGCGCGGTGCCTGGTCGGGCTCGCCGCACCGACCTTCGACGCGAGCGTGCTGGAACTCTGCTGGCCGGCCCTACGCGGCGGCCCGGTCGTCTACCCGACCGAGTCGGTCACCTTCGACCCGGCCTCGGTGGTACGGGCACTCGCCACCGGCCGGGGACATGGCTGGCCCACCGCTGCCTTCGCCACCCCCAGCCTCTGGCGGGAGGTGCTCCGCCTGGACGCCGACGCCGTGCGCGACGTCGCCGTCGGTACCGGTGGCGAGCCGGTGCCGGCCGACCTGCTGTCCGCACTCGACGCGGTCGGCGCCCGGCCGAGCGTGTTCTACGGCCCGGCCGAGGCGACCATCATCTGCGCCGGTGTGCCGACCGCCGCCGAACCCGGATCCGCGCTGGTCGGGGTGGCCCTGACGGCGACCCGGCTGCACCTGCTGGACGACGACGCCCGCCCGGCCGCCGAGGGCGAGGCGTACGTGGCCGGGCCCCTGGTCTCCCGTGGCTACGTCGACGCCCCGCGGGAGACCGCCCTGCGGTTCGTGCCCGACCCGGAGGGCAACGGCACCCGGATGTACCGCACCGGTGACCGGCTTCGTCGCCGGGCCGACGGCGTCCTGGTCTTCGTCGGGCGCCGCGACGACCAGGTGAAGGTGCGCGGGGTTCGGATCGAACTGGGCGAGGTGCAGGCGTGCCTGACCGCCCACCCCGGGGTCGAGGCGGCGGCGGTCGTCCTTGCCGGCGAGGGTGGGACGGCGCGGCTGGTCGCCGCCGTGGTCGCCCGCGATCCGGCCGCCGAATCCGGTGACCTGGCCGTCCAGGTGCGTTCCTGGGCCGAGTCCAAGCTCGTCCCGCAGGCCGTCCCGGTCGTCGTGCCGGTCCCGGCCCTGCCGGTGTCGGAGAACGGCAAGATCGACCGGCAGGCGTTGCTGGCCCGGCTCGCCAGCGACGCCACCGAGCCCACCCGGCCCGCCACGTTGGCCGGCGACCCGGTGTCCCGGCTGGTCACGGCGGTGTGGCAGGCACACCTGCACGTCGAGGTCCCGTCGGCCACCACCGACTTCTTCGAGGCCGGTGGGCACTCGATCGCGCTCCTGCACGTGGTGGAGACCATCGAGCGCATCTTCAGCATCGACTTCCCGATAGCGCGGGCGTTCGAGGCACGGACGGTCACGGCAATGGCGGACGAGATCCGGGCCATCGCCGGCGACGGCGCCGGACCGACGGCGAGCATCGCGCTGGAGGTATTCGGAGGCAGTCCGCAATGACGTTGCAGCTCAACGATCCGGAGCGGATGGCCGAGTTCCAGCGCCGGCTGGCCGCCGCCGGGCTCGCGTCCCCGGCCACCGGGCCGACCACGCCCGACCGATCGGCGGCCCCGGTGGCCGCCGAGGGCGGTTCCCCGGCCGCCGCCGGGGCGGGTTTGCCCACCCCCGGGGCCGGCGCCGGTCGGCGGGCGTTGCAGCCCGCCGAGGCCGGGCTGTGGTTCCTCGACCGGTTGCACCCGGGCAGCCCCGAATACATCGTCGCCGCCGCCGTCGCCATCCGGGGCGACCTGGACCCGGACCGGCTCGCCGCCGCGTTCGCCGGGATCGTCGCCCGACACCCCGCGCTGCGTACCCGGTTCGCCGACACCGACGGCACGGCGTACGCCGAGGCGCTGCCGCAGGCGGACCCCCCGGCCGTGGTCGTCGAGGCCGCGTCGGACCTGGACGCCTGGTTGACCGCCGCGGCGGCGGAACCGTTCGACCTGCGTACCGCCCCGCTGGCACGGCTGCGGCTGGCCGCTGACGGCGCCCGCACCGTCGCCCTGCTGACCGCCCACCACATCGTGGTCGACGGCGCCGCGCTGGACACCCTGCTCACCGAACTCTTCGCCGGGTACGCGGGCGCTTCGCGGACCCCCGCGCCGGTCGTACCCGCCGAGCGTCCAGCGGTGACCCGGTCGCCGGAGAGCGCGGCCTGGTGGCGGGCCGTCCTGGCCGGGGTCGAGCCGGTGGACCCGCCCACGGTCGGCGCCCGCCCCGCCGGTCCCCGCCGTGGCCGGCGCGTCGGCGACCGCCTCGGCGCCGAACTGAACGACGGGATCGACGCCCTCGTCCGCGGGCACGGGGTGACCCGGCCGGCGGTCTTCGCCGCCGCGTACCGGCTCGTCCTGCGGGCCGCGTACGGCCACGACGACCTCCTCGTCGGCGTACCGGTCAGCCTCCGCGCCGAGCAGGACGCCGGGTCGCTGGGCAACTTCGTCAACCTGGTCTGCCTGCGCAACCCGACCCGGGCGACGACCACCGTCGCCGACCTGCTGCGCGCCGAGCAGCGGGCGTTGATCGAGGCGATCGCGCACCGGGACACCCCGTTCGACGAGGTGTCCGACCACCTTGCCGCCGGGGCCCGGGGCGACGACCGGATGCCGGTCCGGGCGGTGTTCAGCCACCACCGCAGCCGGGAGATGCAGGAGACCCGGGTGGCCGGGCTGGTGGTGGAACGGCTCGACGTCGACCTGGGCACCGCGAAGTTCGACCTGACCCTGCAGGTGGAGGACGCCGGGGCCGGCTCCCGGCTGTGGCTGGAGCACGACGTCGCGATGTACCCCGCCGACATCGCCCGCTCCCTGCTGGACAGCTACCTGCGGGCGCTGGCCGCGATGGTGGCACGACCGGAGGCCGCCCTGTCGGCGGTCCGCCTCGACGGCCGCCGCCCGGCCGTCGCCCCCGGGTGGACCGGGCGGGGAGACCGGGGCGTGGTGGGCTGGTTCGAGGCGACCGCCGCCCGCCACCCCGACCGGATCGCGGTCGCCGACGGCACCACCTACGGCGACCTGGACGCCTGGGCGGACCGGATCGCGGACCGGCTGCGCCCGGCGGGCCCGGACGGCCCACCGGTGGCCGTCCTCACCGGCCGCACCCCGGGCATGCTCGCCGCCATCCTCGCGGTGGCGAAGACGGGCCGCACCTACGTCCCGCTGGATGCCGAGCACCCCCGGGACCGGATCCGGCAGATCCTCGACCAGGCCGGTGTCGACACCGTGCTCACCGACGCGGGCATCGCCGAGCCGCCGGCCGGCCGGCGGATCGTGGACGTCGACGACTGCCGGCGGGCGCCGCGACCGGACGGCGTGACGCGGCGGGCGCCGATCCCGTGGTCCGCCCCGCTGTACCGGATCCACACCTCCGGTTCGACCGGCGCCCCGAAGGGCGTCGACGTCACCCACGCCAACCTCGGCTCCCTGATCGACGGGGCGCGGGACCTGCTGGACCTGCGCCCCGACGACCGGTGGAGCGTGTTCCACTCGGTCGCGTTCGACTTCTCCGTGTGGGAGATCTGGGCACCGCTGGTCGTTGGCGCCACCGTCGTCCTGGTCGACCGGGACACGGCACGCACGCCGCAGCGGTTCCGCCAACTGCTCCACGACGAACGGGTCACCGTCCTCAACCAGACGCCGACCGCGTTCGGGTCGCTGTCCCAGACGGTCACCGCGGACGACCTCGAGCCGCCGGACTCGCTGCGGTTGGTGGTGTTCGGCGGCGAGGCGCTGCGGCCGTCCACTCTGGCGGGCTGGTTCGAACGGCTCGGGGACCGGGCTCCCCGCATGGTCAACATGTACGGCATCACCGAGACGACCGTGCACGTCACGTGGCGGGACATCACCCGCGAGGACGTCGGCGTCGCGAGCCCGATCGGTCGGCCGTTGCCGACCCTGGCCACGGTGGTGGTCGACGCCGACCTCAACCGCCAGCCCGTCGGGTTCGCGGGGGAGCTCATGGTCGCCGGGGCCGGGGTGAGCCTCGGGTACGCCGGCTCCCCGGCCCGTACCGCCCTGCGGTTCGTGCCCGACCTCACCGGTGGAGGTGGCCGGATGTACCGCACCGGCGACCGGGTCCGCGAGCGCGCCGACGGCGACCTCGACTACCTCGGGCGCGTCGACGCGCAGCTCAAGGTGCGCGGCTTCCGGATCGAACCCGGTGAGGTCGAGCACGTCCTGCTCGCCCACCCGGACGTGACGGACGCCGCCGTGATCGCGGCCCAGGTCGGGCCCGCCGGTCTCGGGCTGGTCGGCTTCGTGCAGGCGCCCCCGGCGGCCGACCCGGATCAGGTACGCGAATTCGTCGCCGCCCGGCTGCCCGGGCACATGGTGCCCCGGGTGCACCGGCTCGACCGGCTGCCCCGCACCGTCAACGGCAAGCTCGACCGGCGGGCCCTGCGGGACCTGGCCGCCGACCTGGCCCCCCAGCGGTCCGGCCCGGCCGACGGCGGACACCCGGCCGACGACCGGGAACAGGCCTTGGTCGCGGTCTGGCAGGACCTGCTCGGCGTCGCCGACGTCCGGGTGACCGACAACTTCTTCGCTCTCGGCGGGGACTCGATCCTGGCGGTCCAGGCTGCCGCGGCGATGTCCGGCCGGGGACTGCCGGTCACCGTCGCCGACATCTTCGACCACCAGTCGATCCGGAACCTGATCGCGGCCGTCCCCGGCACGACAACGGCGGAGCCGACGGAGGACGGGACCGCGCCGGCCGCCCCGGCCGGTCAGGCGGACCACCGGCACCTGCTCGCCCCCGGCGACTCCGACCGACTGCCCGCCGGGGTGGAGGACGCGTACCCGCTGACCCTGTTGCAGCAGGGGATGCTCTTCCACCAGCTGGAACAGAACAGCTACCTGAACGTCACCACCACCCTCGTGCGGTGCGCCGCCTTCGACGGTGAGTTGCTGCGCCAGGCCTTCGACCGGGTCGTCCAGCGGCACCCCGTACTGCGCAGCGGATTCGACCTCGCCACCTGTTCCGAGCCGCTGCAACTGGTCTGGCGGCATGTCGGCGTCGACCTGCCCGTAATCGACTGGCGGGGCCGGGACGACGCCGAGGTCCAACAGGGCCTGCGGGCGTGGATGGCCGAGCAGCGCGAGCGGCCGTTCGACCTCACCCGCCCGCCCCTGATCCGGTTCACCGCCCACCGCGTCTCCGACACCGAGTTCTGGTTCAGCGCGGTGGAGTGCCACGCCATCATGGACGGCTGGAGCTTCACCTCCACCCTCACCGAGGTCCTGGAGGAGTACGACCAGGTGTGCGCCGCCGCCCGGGACAACCGGCCACTGGCCCGGCTCGTCCCGCCGCCGGACTCGTTCGGCGACCACGTCTGGCGGGAGCGGCGCACTCTGGCCGACCCGGCGGCGGTCGAGCTGTTCCGGGACGTCATCGCACGGGCCCGGCCGGTGCGGATCCCGAACCGGACCGAGGGCGGCGCGTCCGGGCACCGGCAGCGGGCCCTGCTGCCGCTCGACCCCGAGGTGAAACGCGGGCTGGAGGCGGCGACGACCCGGCTGCGGCTGCCGATGAAGAGCCTGCTGCTGGCGGCGCACGCGGTGGTGATGTCCGTCCTGTCCAACGCGGACGTGATCACCCTGGGGATGGTGACCAACGGCCGGCCGGAGACGGCCGGCGGCACCCAGACCCGGGGCCTGTATCTGAACACCCTGCCGGTGACCGTCACCGTCGGCGGACGCAACTTCGCCGACCTGGCCCGGGCCTGCCTGGCCGAGGAGAGCCGGCTGCTGCGCTTCCGTACCTACCCGGGAGTGGCGACGGAGCTGGCGTTCGGCCGGCAGCCGCTGATGACGACCGCGTTCAACTACACCCGGTTCCATGCGATGAAGCGGGTGAGCAGCGGCGGCGACGTCCGCCGGGTGGGGCACCTGGAGGAGGAGGCACCCACCAACTACCCCCTGTACGTGTCGTTCGACCATGGTGCCGCCGACGACAGCGACCACCTGGTCCTCATTCTGATGGCCTCCCCGCAGCACTTCACCGACGCCGCCGTGGCGTCCCTGGTCGCCTGCTACCGCACCGTGCTCACCGCGATGGCCGCCGACCCGAGCCTGCCGGTGACCGACGTGGCGTGGTCGACGGGGAACACCGCGACCGTCGCCCCGGCGCCGGATCCGGGCACCCTCCCGGGGCTGCACGAGACCGTCCTCGCCCGGGCGGCCCGCTGGCCGGACCAGGTCGCGGTCCGCGACGCAGGTGACGCCGTGCTCACGTACCGGCAACTGGCCGACGCGGTCGGGCGGGCCGCCGGTGGGCTGCGGGCGGCCGGCGTCGGGCGGGGCGACACCGTCGGCGTCTGCCTGCCGCGCGACCACCGGCTGGTGGTGACCATCCTCGCCGTCCTCTGTGTCGGTGCGGTGTACGTCCCGGTCGACCCCGATCTGCCGGTGGCCCGCCAGCGGGTGATCCGTGACCGGGCGGCCCTGCGGTACGTGGTCGCGGCCACTCCCACCCGGTCCCGCCTGGACCCGGAGCTCCCGGTTCTCGACGTCGACGACCTGGCGGCACACCCCACGCCGGCCGGGCCGCCGGTCGCCACGCACCCGGGGGAACTGGCGTACCTGATGTTCACCTCCGGTTCGACCGGGGAGCCGAAGGGCGTCATGGTCCCGCACGGTGCGCTGGCCGCGTTCGACGTCGCGATCGGCGACCGGTACGCACAGGGGGCGGTGATGCTGGCCGCCACCAACGCGTCGTTCGACATCTCCGTGGCGGAACTGCTGATCCCGCTGGCCCACGGCGTCGGGGTGGTGGTCTTCGACCGGGGCGGGCGCTTCGACCCGGACGACTTCGCCACGGTGGTACGTCGCGTCGGGGTGACCATGGTCCAGGCCACCCCCTCGCTCTGGACCGAACTGCTCGCCGGGGACGCCGACCTCAGCGGGATCGAGGCGTGGACCGGCGGCGAGGCGTTGACCGCCCGACTGGGACGGTCGCTGCTGGACCGGGCCGGGGTGGTGCACAACTGGTACGGGCCGACCGAGACCACCATCTGGTCCACCGTCCACCCGGTGACCCCGGCCGACCTCGACCCGGCGGTGGTGCCGGTCGGCCGGGCGTTGCCCGGTGAGGCTGCCCACGTCCTCGGGGCGGGGCTCCGGCAGGTGCCCGACGAGATGGTCGGCGAGGTGTTCATCGGCGGTGCCGGCCTGGCCCGGGGCTACCTCGGTGACCCGGCGCGGACCGCCCTGCGGTTCGTCCCCGACCCGTTCGGGGCGCCGGGATCGCGGATGTACCGCACCGGGGACCGGGCCCACCGGCGGGCCGACGGGGTGCTCCACTTCGCCGGTCGCGTCGACGACCAGGTCAAGCTCAACGGGTACCGGATCGAACCGGGGGAGATCGAGGCGGTGCTGGCCGGGCTCGCCGAGGTCGCCCGGGTGGCGGTCGCGGTACGGCACGGCCAACTCGTGGCGTTCGTCGTCCCGGAGCAGGACGAGGTCGACCTGGCCGCCCTGCGGGGGCGGCTGCGGGACCTGCTTCCCGCTCACCTGGTGCCCCGCCTGGTCCGTGCCGACGACCTGCCGGTGAACGCCAACGGCAAGGTCGACCGGGGGCGGTTGCCGGACGTGGTGTTCACCCAGGACGTGTCGACGGCGGAGTTCGTCCCGGCGTCCAGCGCCGCCGAGCAGACCCTGGCCGACGTGTGGCGGGAGGTCCTCGGCGCCGAACAGGTCGGGGTCCACGACAACTTCCTCGACCTCGGTGGGGACTCCATCACCGCGTTGCGGACGGTCGCCCGGGTCAAGGCGCGGGGACTCCAGGTCGCGGTCGCCGACATGCTCGGCCCGCAGACCCTGGCGGAGGTGGCTGCCGGGACGACCACGGTTGCCGGGTCCGCGGGGTCGACGGCCGGGCCCGACGGGCCGGCGTCAACCGACGGGCCACGGCCGGGCGGCGGACGTGCCGGATCGGCGGGGGCGGACGTCCCGTCCGGTTCGGAACCGTCGGGCCGATCCGCCCGGGCCGGTGGCGGGGTGCGCCCGAACGCCGGTGGAATCGTCGAGCCGGAGCGTGCGGCCGACCCCGCCGCGTCGCTCGACGGCGTCGACATCAGTCTGGCCGGCCTCGACGAGGAGACCGCCCGTGCCCTCGTCGCGCGGCTGAGCAGCAACGGAGAGGAACTTTCCCGATGAGCGGCCCGAGCCCGGTCGAGGCGATCTACCCGCTGACCCCGTTACAGGAGGGGATGCTGCTGGAGTCCCTCGACGCCGGAGACGCGCGTGCGTACCTGAGCCAGGTCCGCTACACCCTGCGCGGGGCGGTGGACACCGACGCGCTTCGGTCGGCGTGGACCGCGGTCGCCGCCAAGCACCAGGCGCTGCGGGCCTGCGTGGCGTACACCGGGCTGACCGCCCCGGTGCAGGCCGTGTACCGGCAGCCGTTCGACCTGGTAGAGGTCGTCGACGGGGTGCACGACGACGACGCCCTCGACGAGCACCTCCGGCGGGACCTGGACGCCGGGTTCGACCTGGAACGCGCCCCCCTGCACCGGGTGCGACTTCTCGAACGCGCCGACGGCACGTGGGAGATGGTGTGGACCTCTCACCACATCATGATCGACGGCTGGTCCATTCCGATCGTGATCAGTGACGTCTTCGTCGCGTACGGCCAACGGTGTGCCGGGGCGCCGATCGATCTCCTCCCGACCGCCGACTACCGCGACTACCTGCGGTGGACCGCCGGGCGGGACCGGGGGCAGGTGCTGGAGCACTGGCGGCGGGCACTGCGGGGGTTCACCGAGCCGACGCCCCTGCCGACGCCGGCGCCCGGTGCCCTCGACCGGGGCCGTCAGGTCCTCGCCGCGACCCTGCCGGCCGCGGACTCGGCCCGGCTCGTCCAGCGGGCCAAGCAGGAACGAGTCACCCTCAACACCCTGATCCAGGCTGCCTGGACGGTTGTCCTGGCCCGGTTCAGTGGCCGCGACGACGTGTTGTTCGGCGCCACCGTCTCCGGCCGGCCGGCGGCCGTGCCCGGGGCGGAGACGATGGTCGGCCTGTTCATCAACACCCTTCCGGTACGGGTCCGGCTGCCCCGGCGGGTGCCGGTGGCGACCTGGTTGCAGGACCTCCAGCGGCGCTTCCTGGCCAGCAGGGAGTACGAGGAGGCGTCGCTGCGCGACATCCGGTCGGTGGCCGAGGTGCCCCGCCACCGGAGCCTCTTCGGGTCCATCGTGGTGGTCGAGAACTATCCGCTGATCACCGACGGCCGGTTCGGTGACCGGCGTCCCCCGGTGGACATCGTCGCGGCCACCTCCCGGGAGGAACTCGCCCACCCGCTCGTGCTCAGCGTGACCGGCGGTGGGGAGACGGCGGTCGAGCTGTTCCACGACGACGCCAAGGTCCCGGCGCTGGCGGCCCAGGCGATGCTCGACGGGTTCGTCGCGGTGCTCCGGACCCTGGCCGACGGCAGCGCGGCCGGGGTGGCCGACCTGTTGGCGGCGGTGCCGGCGGCGACGCCGCTGACCGGCGGGACGCCGGCTGTCGCCGAGCCGCCGCTGGTCCCGGCGGTGCTCCGGGCCGTGGCGGCGGCGTCCCCCGACGCGGTGGCGGTGGTCGACGGCCCCCGCCGGATGAGTTACGCGGCGCTGGTCCACGCCGCCGACCGGGGTGCCGGACGGCTGCGCCAGCACGGTGTCGTGACCGGCGCGACGGTCGCCCTGCTCGCCGATCGTGGCGTCGACCGGGTCGCGGCGACCCTGGCGGTGTGGTTCGCCGGGGGCCAGTTCGTGCCGCTGGATCCGGCCTGGCCGGCGGCCCGCACCAGCGCGCTGCTGGCCCAGGTCGACCCCGCCGTGGTTCTCACCGATGATCCGGCCGTCGCGGCCGCCGACGCCCCGGTGCTGTCCCTGACCGCTCTCCTCGCCGACACCGACACCGACACCGGCTACGCGGCTGGTGCCGACATCGACGCCGATGCCGGCAGCGGTGGCGGTGGCGGTGCCCACCGCGCCGTCGTACCGGCCGAGCAGGTGTGGGAGCCGGTGGCGGCGGGCCGCACCGACGCGGCGTACACGATCTTCACCTCGGGGACCACCGGGCGGTCCAAGCCGGTCGTCGTCGAGCACGGGGCCCTCGCCGCGGCGGTGGCGGGGTGGGAGACGGCCCACTCGTTCGCCGCCCGTACCCGCAACCACCTGCATCTGGCCAACCCGGCCTTCGACGTGGCGATCGCCGAGGTGCTCCGGGCACTGTGCGCCGGTCGGACGGTGGTCGTGGCCTCCCGGGCGGTCGGGGAGGACCCGGCGGCGCTGCTCGACCTGATCCTCGACGAGCAGGTCGACGTCATGGACGTCCCGCCCAGCCTGCTGCGTCCCCTGATGGACGAGGTGGAGCTGTCCGGACAGCGCCTCGACCAGCTCAGCACCGTCCTGATCGGCGGGGAGTCCTGGTTCGCCCGCGACTACGTCCGCCTCGCCGAGGTCGCCGGTGCGGGGACCCGGGTGGTCAACGCGTACGGCATCACCGAGACCAGCATCGACAGCGCGTACGCGGTCCTCGGCACCGTCGCCGGCCAGGCCGAGACACTTTGGCTGGACGCCACGTACCCGGGCGTGGACGCGCTCCTCGTGGACGGGGCAGGCAGACCGGTTCCGGTGGGGGCCCGGGGCGAGGTGTGGCTCAGCGGCCCCACGCTCGCCCGTGGGTACGACCGGGATCCAGCCCGTACGGCGCTGCGGTTCGTCCCCGACGCCCGCCCCGGCCGCGCCGGCTCGCGGGCGTACCGCACCGGTGACCTGGGCACCATCGACGGGCGGGGACGGCTGCACCTGCTCGGCCGGGTCGACGCGCAACTGTCGGTCAACGGGCACCGGATCGAGCCGCAGGAGGTGGAGGCGGCCCTCGTCGTGCACCCCGAGGTGGCCGGCGCCGCGGTCACGGTGCGCGACGGACACCTGGTGGCGTTCGTGACCTCCCCGACCGCGGCCCTGGACACCGAGCGGGTCCGGGCACATCTGCGCGCCCTGCTGCCGTCGTACGCGGTGCCGATGCTGGTCCGGATCGACGCCCTGCCGGTCACCGCGAACGGCAAGCTGGACCGCGCGGCGCTGCCGGCCACGGTGGACGGTCGGCCCACCGTCACCGGCCACGTCGAGCCGTCCACCCCGACCGAGCGGATCCTGGCGGAGGTGTGGCGGGAGGTCCTCGGGGTCGACCGGGTCGGTGTCCGGGACAACTTCTTCGACCTCGGCGGTGACTCGATCGCCGGGCTGCGGGTCAAGGGCCGGGCCGCCGGGCAGGGCGTCGACCTCCAGCCGCGTGACGTGTTCACCTACCAGACGGTGGCGGAACTGGCCGCGTACGTGGACACCCGGGAGACCGACACCGTCGTGGCGACCCTGGTCGCCGAGGGCGAAGTCCCGTTGCTGCCGGTCCAGCGGCTGTTCCTGGACCACGTCGGTGCGGACCCGGCCCACTTCGACATGGCCCAGGGCGTACGGGTGGCCCAGGTCCTCGACCCGGACACCGTCCGGGCGGCGCTGGAGGCTGTCGCCCGCCGGCACGGCGCCCTGCGGACCCGGTTCCGGCGCACCCCCGGCGGCTGGCGGCAGTGGGTCGAGGCGGCACCCGACCCGCTGGTGACCTTCCAGGTGGTGGACCTGCGGGGGCGTCCCGACGATCGGGCGGCCACGCACCAGACGCTGCTCGCCGGCCACCGCTCCGGCCACGACCTGGCCGGCAGCCCGCTCTGGTCCTGCCTGGTGGTTCTCGACGACCAGGAGACCACGCTCTACTTCGCCGTGCACCACCTGGTCATGGACATCTACTCGTGGCGGTTGGTGATCCAGGACTTCCTCGGCAACTACGCCGCCCTGACCGCCGGTGAACCGCCCCGGGACGCGCCGATGGCCGGCTACCCCGAGTACGCCCTCGCGGCAGCCGCGCAGATCGACTCCCTGCGGGAGTCGGAGTCGGCCTGGCTGTCGACGGTCGGCACTCCCCGGCCGGTCCCCACCACCCTGTCGGGCGGGGAGAACACCCTGGCCGGGGTCCGGAGCGTCGAGGGAGCGGTGTCCCCGACGGCCACCGACACGCTGCACCGGCTGCGTGCCGGCGGCGGCACCGCCAGCCCGGTCCTGGTCACCCTCCTGGCCGGGTTCTCCCGTGCCTACAGTCGGTGGTCCGGGGAGGATCTGTACCTGTTCGTGGAGACCCACGGCCGGGACACCACCCTGGGCGGGGTGGACACCAGCGCCGCCGTCGGGTGGTTCACCGCGCTGTACCCGGCGACCGTGCCGTACCGGCCCACCGAGTCCTTCTCCGACACCTGGTGGCGGGTGCGCCGGCTGGTGGAGTCCGTGCCCCGCCCGGTGTCGTCGTTCGGGCTGCTCCGTGACGCCGAGCCGCGGTCGGCGCTGGCTGATGTCCCGCTGCCACAGATCGCGCTGAACCACACCGGGACCATGTCGGCCGACGTCGACGGCTCCCACCAGCATGGCTTGAGCGTGGTGCCGGTGCCGTCGCTGACCGCCGACCCGACCACCCGCCGCGACCAGCTGATCGACGTGGAGACCGGCGTGGCGGACGGACGGTTCCAGTTCGCCGTCAACTACAGCTCCGCGCACTTCGACCAGGCCGGCATCGAGAAGTTCGCCGCCCTGTTCAGCGAGGAGCTGGAGAACCTGCCTGACCACATCGAGGAGGAGAAGACTCATGGCGCTGTTTGACGAGGACGACGACACCATCATCTACGCCGTCGTGGTCAACCACGAGGAGCAGTACTCGGTCTGGCCGGTCGACCGGGAGGTACCGGACGGCTGGCGCGAGGTCGGGGTGACCGGACGCGTCCGGGAGTGCCTCGACCACATCGAGAAGGTGTGGGTGGACATGCGTCCGCTCAGCCTCCGCCGAGCACTGGAACCACAGTGACGGTCACCGTCGGCGATGCCCCGCACGAACCGGCCGGTCCGCTGCCCTACGGGCCGGACTGGACGATCCTGCCGTCGGTCTTCGCCCGGGTGGCCGGCATGCCGATGGACTGGATCCTCGCCGAGCCGGGGGCCGACCACGCCGGCGCGCGGGCCGCCGGGGAACAGGCCCTGGCCGAGATCGTCCGGCAGCCGCTGTTCGCCGAGGCGTTGACCTGGCAGAACCGGGACATGTTCCGGCAGGCGCGGCGCAACCTCGACTCCGCCCGGCCGCAGCGACGCCGCGAGGCACAGCGACGGCTCTGGGCGTACGCGGCCCGGTACTGCGCGAAGAACGACACCATCGGGTTCTTCGGGCCGATCGTCTGGGGATCGGTCACCACCGGCGCCACCGACATCGGTCCGGTGACCGACCGGCTGCTGAGACGTGGAGTGTTCTTCGAGCACTGGGCGCTGCGGGCGGTGGCCACCGCGATCGAGACCCGGCACGGCCTCGACCCGTGGACCATCCCGCGGCTGGCCGCCGGGGTGGCCGTCGTCGCCGACGGGGTGCTGCTGGCCGACAACGCCCCGTTGCGGCTGGACGCGTTGCCGCGCCGGGTCGTCGAGGTGTGCGACGGCACCCGGACCGTCGTCGACGTGGTGGACGAGCTCGCCGACCACCCCGCGCCGGAGGTCGGCGCCGTCCTGACCCGGCTGCGGGCGATGGGAGTCCTCACCGCCGGGCTGGTGGTGCCCCGGCGGGTCGACCCGGAGGCGCACCTGCGCGGCCAACTCGCCCGGGTCGCCGACTCGCGACGTCGGGTGGCGGCGCAGGCGGACCTGGCCGAGTTGGTGGCGGCCCGCGACCGGGTCGCCGACGCCGCCGGTGACGCCGACCGTCTCACCGAGGCCCTCGAAGGCCTCGACGACACGTTCGTCGCGATCACCGGGCGGGAGGCCCGACGCGGTACCGGCCAGTTCTACGCCGGGCGGGGAGTGGTCTACGAGGACTGCCTCGGTGACCTTCCGGTGCGTCTCGGCGCGGACGTGCTGGACCCGATCCGGCCCGCCCTGGAACTGTTGCTGTTCAGCGCGGCCTGGTTCACCCGGGCGGTGGCCCAGGCGTACGAGCGGTTCATCGCGGACCTGATCACCGCGCAGGAGCCGGCTCCCGGCGCCGGGGTGCCGCTGTCGGAGATCCTTACGGCGGTGGCCGGCACGACCGCGTGGGGCGCCCGCTCCCCGGCCGACGCCGTCGCCGAGCGGCTGCGCCGGACCTGGCACGCCCTCCTGGTCGGCGACGCGGACCCGGGCCGGCGGCGGATCGGGCACGACGCGACCGCCCTGCGTTCCGGGGTCGAGTCCGCCTTCGCCCACGATGTGGTGGGGTGGCGCGGCACCCGGCTGTACAGCCCGGACCTGATGATCGCCGCCCGGTCGGCGGCGGACCTGCGCGACGGGCGGTTCCTGGCGGTCCTCGGCGAACTGCACCCGGCCCACAACACCATGGACGTGCTGGCCGCCGACGCCTGGCACCCGGACCGCGACCGGTGGCACGGATGGCTGGACAGCAGTGCCCCCACCGACCGGGTGACGCCGCTGTACCCGCTGGACCACGATCAGATCAACTCTCGGACCGTCCCGCCGTCGGCCTACCTGTCGCCGTCCGCCACCTACCTGGGGCTGGGCTCCGGCGTGCCGTACCACCCCCGGGGCGCGCGGATGCTGCCGGTGTCGGCGCTGCGCGCGACCCGGGTCGGCGACCGGGTCGTCATCACCTCGGCTGTCGACCCGGAGTACGCCGCTGACGTGCCCACCGTCTTCGGTGAACTGCTGGCCAACGCGGCAGCCACCCGGTTCGGGATCCTGCCGGCCGCCGATCACCGCCCCCGGCTGTGCATCGGCGATCTGGTGGTGCAACGGGAGAGTTGGACGTTGCCCTACCCCGAGTTGCCCTCCCCGAACCAGGGCCCCGACCGGGCGTGCGACGTGCTGCGGGCCATCGGCGCGGCCCGGGACATGCCCCGGCACGTGTTCGTGACCGTCGGCGGCGAGCGCAAGCCGTTCCACCTGGACTTCGGCAATCCGCTGTCGGTGGAGGTGCTGCTCTCCCACCTCCGGCGACAGCAGCGCGCCGAGCCGACCGGCCGGGTCACCTTCGTGGAGATGCTGCCCGACCCCGATCAGCTCTGGCTGACCGACGCCGCGGGTCGCCGGTACACCGCCGAGTTCCGGATCACCTGCGTCGACCAGCGAACCGCCGGCAACGGACACTCCTCGTCCCCTGGAGCGCAACCGTGACTGCCGCCCGTCTCGTCCCCCGCCAGGCGCCGCCGACGACCGCCCGGTGCTGGTCGTCGCCCCGTACGCCGGCAGTGGCGTCGCGCCGTTCCGGAACTGGGGCCCCGAGCTGGCGGACCTGGCCGCGGTCACCACCGTCCTGCTCCCGGGCCGGGAGCAGTTGTTCGGCAAACCGGCGCTGACCTCGATGACCGAGATCCTGCGTGGGCTGACCCCGCAGGTCGCCGCGTTGCGACCCCGGCCGGTGGTGCTGTTCGGGCACAGCCTGGGCGCGCTGGTCGCCTTCGGACTGGCCCGTGAGCTGCGTCGGGAGGGCGTGCCGCCAGCCGCTCTGATCGTCTCCGGAGCCGGCAGCCCCTGCCGCCGGGACCTCACCGACCTGGTGCACCTGCTCAGCGACGACGCCCTGCTGCAACGTACCGCCGACTACGACGGAATGCCTCCGGAACTGCTGGCCAGCCCCGAGCTGTTGGCCGTGTTCACCCCGATCCTGCGCGCCGACTTCCAGGTCCTGGAGACCTGGACCGTGGACCCGCTGCCGCCGCTGGACCTTCCGGTGACGGTGCTGCGCGGGGTCAGCGACACCTCGGTCACCGACTACCAGGCCGACGGGTGGCGTACCCACACCGTCGCGCCACCCGCCGAACGGTTCCTCCCCGGCGGGCACTTCTTCGTCCACACCGCCCGCGCGGAAGTGCTGCGCATCGTCCGTGACGTGCTGGCCGCCGTGCCCCGCCGCGCCGATGCCCCACCCGCGACACCACGACAAGGAGAAGTTTCGTGCACGCCATCTCGCTGACCAGTCACGGTCCCGGCGGCCTGGAAATCCGCGACGTTCCGGATCCGGTCGCCGCCGGCCATCACACCCTGCTCCGCGTTCGTAGCGCGGGCATCAACTTCTCCGACGTCCACATCGTCGAGGGCAGCTACTCGTTCAACCCGCCGCTGCCGTACCACCCCGGGATCGAGGCGGTCGGGACCACCGCCGACGGCCGCCGGATGCTGGGCCGGGCCAGGTTCGGGGCCTGGGCGGAGCTGTTCGTCGCCGAACAGGTCATGGAGGTGCCCGACTTCGTCTCCGACCGGGCCGCACTCGCGGTGGCCACCCAGGGGTTCACCGCCTGGCACCTGCTGCGGACCATGGCCCGGATCACCCGCCGGGACACCGTCGCGGTGATGGCCGCCGCCGGTGGCGTCGGGTCGATCGCCGTGCAACTGGCCAAGGCGTGGGGGGCACGCCGGGTGATCGGCGCGGCGTCCACTCCGGAGAAGCGTGCGCAGGCCGCCGCCCTGGGCGCCGACGTGACGGTGGACTCCACCAGCACCGACCTCGGCGCGGCCCTGATCGAGGCGAACGGAGGTCGCCTGGTCGACGTGATCCTGGAGATGCACGGCGGCCCGCAGCTCGACTCGGCCCTCGCCGCGCTGGCGTCCTGCGGGCGGATGGTGGTCTACGGCTCGACCTCGGGGGAGGCGAGCACCCCGATCCGGCCCGAGTCGCTGATGGCCGGCACCCGTAGTGTCGCGGGCTTCTCCGCGTACAACCTGGTAACGGAGCGCAACGAGGTGTTCCCGGAGACCATCGTGGGACTGTTCGGAATGATCAAGAAGGGGCAGCTCGACCTGGAGACGGGCCAGTCGTACCCGTACACCGAGGTCGCGCGGGCCGTGGCCGACATGCGGGGGCGGGTCACGACCGGCAAGGTCAGCCTGGACTTCGCGGGCTGAGCCGGATGGAAGCCGTCCCCGCCGGGATCCCCGCCGCCCTGTGCCGCGCCGTGGCCGCCCACCCCGACCGCACGGCGCTGGTCGTCGCCGACGACGCTGTCACGTACGCCGAACTCGGCCGGCGGGTCGACGCGGTGGCCGTCGCCCTGGCCGGCTACGAGGTGGGCCGGGGCGACGTGGTGGGCATCCGCCTCGACCGGTCCGTCGACATGGTGGTGGCCCTGTTCGGGGTGCTGCGGGCGGGGGCGGCGTACGTGCCGGTGGACCCGGCGCATCCGGCCCGGCGCCAGGCAGCGGTCCTGGCGGAGGCGGGGGTCACCCTTCTGATCACCGAACCGGGCACCCCGACCGGCCCGGACGTCGTGGTGCCGGACCTGGCCGCTGCGTTGCGCGGGGAAGTCACCGCCGACGCCGACGCGCTCGCCCGGCTGCCCGAGATCACCGCCGCCGACCTGGCGTACGTGGTGTTCACCTCCGGAACCACCGGTCGTCCGAAGGGGGCGATGGTGCCGCACGGGGCGGTCTTGGCGCTGGCGGGTGGACTCCTCGCGTGCGGGGCCTTCGGGCCGGGGCACGACGTGGTGGCGTGGAACGCCAGCCTCTCCTTCGACGCCTCGGTCCAGCAGTGGTCGCGGCTGCTGCGCGGGGACACCGTGGTGCTGCTCCGCGAGGCCGAGCGGCTCGACCCGGCCGCGTTCGCCGAGGTGCTACGCACCCGCGAGGTCACCGATTTCGACATCACCCCCACCCACCTGCGGGCCCTGCTGCCATACCTGGACCAGTGCGGGGACCTGCGCATCCTGGTCGGCGGCGAGGCCATCGGGGACGGACTGTGGGCGGAGTTGGCCGCCCGGGCCGGGACGAGGGCGTACAACGTCTACGGGCCGACCGAGTGCACCGTGAACGCGGTGGTGGCCCGGGTCGGTGCGGCGGACCAACCGGTGATCGGCCGGCCCCTGTCCGGCGTCCGCGTCCGGGTGGTCGACCCGTTGCTGCGCGAGGCGGGGCCGCAGGAACTGGGTGAGCTGCTCCTCTGCGGGCCCCAGGTCGCCTGGGGATACCTGGGACGGCCGGCGGCGACCGCCCTGGCGTTCGTGCCGGATGCCGGCGCCGGGCCGGGCGGGCGGGCGTACCGCACCGGTGACCTGGTGCGGTGGCTGCCCGACGGGGTCCTGGCGTACCACGGCCGCCGGGACCAGCAGGTGAAGATCCGGGGAGTACGGATCGAGCTGGGCGAGATCGAGCACGCGTTGCGCCGGCTGCCCGGGGTGACCGACGCGGTGGCGCTGATCCGCGACGACACGGTCGTGGCGGGGGTCACCGGGCAACCCGACCCCGGTGCCTGGCGCGCCGCCCTGGCCGACGTCCTGCCGGCCGTGGCCGTACCCACCGACCTGGTGGTCCTGGCGACGCTGCCTCGCAACGCCGGCGGCAAGGTCGACCGGGCAGCTGTTTCCGCCCTGCTCCGCACCGGCCGTACGGTCCCGGTCGACCCCGCCCCCGCCGGCTCTGCCGCGCCGCCGATGACCGACCGGGAACGCTACGTCGCCCGGCTCTGGACGGAGGTCTTCGGGGCTCGTGACCTCAGCGTGGACAGCGAGTTCGCCGCGCACGGCGGGCACTCCCTGTCCGCGATGGTCGTCGCCGGGCGGGTGGCCCGGGAGACCGGGCTGGCCGTCACCGTCGCCGACGTGCTCGCCGAACCCACCGTCGGCGGGTTCGCCGCCCTCCTGGACGTGCGGCCCGCCGCTCCCGCGCCGCCCCGCCCCGCCCACCCGGTCACCGGTGCCCGTCGCAGCGCCCCGCTGGCTCCCCAGCAGGAGGGGCTGTTCCTGCTTCACCAGATGTACCCGCACTGCGCCGCCTACCACGTCCCGGCACTGCTGCGCCTGCACGGTCCGGTCGACCTCGATCGGCTCGACCGCGCGGTCGCCACCGTGCTGGGCAGACACGCCGCCCTGCGTACCCGGGTCGGAATGGTCGCCGCCCGGCCGGTCCAACTGGTGGCGGACCCGCCGGAGGCCGGCGGCCTGGTGGTGGCCGACCCCACCAGCACCGTCGAGAACTGGGCGGATGAGGTGGTGCGCCGCCCGTTCCGGCTGGACACCGGCCCCCTGTTCCGGGCGGAGGTGCTGGTCACCGGAGCGGACACCTGCCTGCTCGCCCTGGTCGGGCACCACATCGTGGTCGACGGCTGGTCCATCGAGGTGGTGCAGCGCGACATCGGTCGGGCGTACCGGGGCGAGAGTCTCCGCGAGCCGGTGCAGTTCCCCGCGGTCGCCGCCGCCGCCCGGTCCCCGGAGCACCGGGCCGTGGTCGAGTCGGAACTCGCCTGGTGGCGCAAGCGGCTGGCCGACCTGCCCGAGCCGGTCCGGCTGCCGTTCGTCCGCCGCCGCCCGGTCACCCCCCGGTTCCGGGCCGGTCGGGTGGCCCACCGGCTCCCCGAACAGGTGGCCGGCGAGCTGCGCGACCTCGCGGTACGTAGCCGGGTGCCGCTGTTCCCCCTGCTCGCCCTGGGCCTGGCGACGGTGCTCAACCGGTACACCGGGCAGGACGACCTGGTCATCGGCACCCCGGTCGCGGACCGGGACGACGCCGACCTGGCCGACTCGGTGGGCTTCTACAACAACTCGCTGGTCCTTCGCCTGGCCGTGGACCGCAACCGGTCGGTGCGGGACAACCTGCGCATGGTGGCCGCCGAGGTCGCCTCGGCCCTGGCCCACCGGCACGTGCCCTTCGACGAGCTGGTGCGGGAACTCGCCCCGCCCCGGGTCGCCTCGGCCAACCCGATCTTCCAGATCTGGTGCAACCTGCTGTCGTATCCGGCGACGCCGCTGGACCTCGGCCCCGGGACCGCCGTCGAGGTGCTCACCCCGCCGATGCCGGGGGCGTTGTTCGACATCTCGGCGTACTTCACCGACGACCGCGACGGCGTGGGGCTGGAGCTGGTCTACGACCTGGACCTGTTCGAGCACGACCAGATCGAGGCACTGGCCGTCGACTGCGTCCGGGTGCTCGCTGACCTTCCTCGCGACGCCGGCCGGCTGCTCGGCGATGTCGGACGGGCCGGCGCGAGCACGGTACGGTCCCCCTGGGGGGCGTACCCGCCGGTCACCTCGTCCGCGGCGGAACTGGGGCGGACCCTGCTGGCCGCGCTGCGCCGCACCGGGAACCGCCCCGCGGTCCTGGCCGGCGACGGGACGGTGACAGGCGACGGGCTCGCCGCGGCCGTCGTCGACTTCGCAACGGCGCTGGACCGCGTCGACCCTGGGCGGCGGCGTGCGGTGGCGGTGCTGGGTGGCCGGAGTCCGGCGCTGGTCGCTGCCCTGGTGGCCGTGCTGGCCGGAGCCAGGACGTTCCTGCTGGTCGACGCTGACCTGCCGGCGGTCCGCCGAGAGCGGATGCTGGCCGCCGCCGGCGATCCGATCGTGGTCGATGCCACCGGCGACCGCCCGGTCGTGCGCCTCGACCAGGCCACCGGCACCCCGGCGGCTCCGGCCGCGGCGGCACCGGTGTCCGGTACGGGATCGCTGCCGGCCGGGACGGCCTACCTCGCGTTCACCTCCGGCAGCACCGGTCGTCCCCGGGCGGTGGCCGCCTCGGCGGCCCCGCTGGCGGCCCTGCTCCAGTGGTACCCGGCCGCGTACCGGCTGACCGGGGAGGACCGGTTCTCCGCGCTCGCCGGGGTCGGCCATGACCCCCTGCTCCGTGAGGTGCTGGTAGCGGTGGCGGTGGGTGCGCCGGTGCACCTGCCGGCAGCCTCGGAGGCGGCGTCGCCGACCGCGCTGGTCCGCTGGCTCGCCGACCGGCGGATCACCGTTCTGCACCTGAGTCCCGCCCTGGGGCGGCTGCTCGTCGCGGCGGGTCAGGCGGCTGGCCTCCGGCTCGTCGACGTCCGGCTGGTCGCCTTCGGCGGCGGCGCGGTGGACGCTCGGGACGTCGCCGGTGTCGCCCAGCTCTGTCCCGGGGCGCGGGTGGTGTCGCACTACGGTGCCACCGAGACGCCCCAGGTGGCCGCCACCATCGACCACGGCCACCCCCGGTCCCGGGAGACCACCGACAGTCGGGCGCTGGTCGGTCCGACCTCGCCCACCGCCGAGATCCTGCTCACCGACGACGACGGGCGTCCGGTGCCGGTCAACGCGGTGGGTGAGATCCGGGTCCGCAGCCCGTACCTGGCCCTCGGGTATCCGGGGGACCCGACCGGCACGGCCCACCGGTTCGGGCCGGACCCGCACGGCGAGGACGGGGTGCGGGTCTACCGGACCGGGGACCTCGGGCTGGCCCGGCCGGACGGCACCATCGAGTTCCGGGGCCGGGCCGACCGGCAGGTCAGCCTCAACGGCACCCGGGTCGAGCTGGACGAGATCGAGGCGGTGCTGCGGGAGCACCCCGACGTGACCGACTGCCTTGTGCTCGCCGACGAGCCCGACGGGGTCACCGCGTACGTCGCCGGGTCACCGGAGCTGACCGGGGACGGGCTGCGCGGGCACCTCGCCGACCTGCTGCCGGCCACCATGCACCCCGCCGACCTGCGGATCCTGGCGGCCATGCCGCTCACCCCGAACGGCAAGCCGGACGTCGCCGCGCTGCGCGCGATCGCTGCCAAGGCCACCGTACGGGCCGACGGGCCCATGGTGTCGCTGGTCGAGCGGGTCTGCGCCGCCGCCCTGGACCGCGACACCCTCGGACCGGATGTCAACTTCTTCGATGCCGGTGGTTCGTCGCTCAGGCTGATCGAGGTGGAGGCCCGGCTCAGCCGTGCCCTGGGTGCTCCGGTCGGGCTGGCCACCCTGTTCCAGAATCCGACCGTCCGATCGCTGGCGGCGGCCATCGACCGGGTCGGAACCAAGCCATCGAGAGAGGAGAATCCCCGGTGACCAGTCCGGACGATCGGCCGGCCCTGATCCTCGTCGGGTACCTGCCGGGTTGGCTGCCGTTGCTGCGCCGTACCCTCGGCGACCTGCGGGTGATCATCGTCGAGGAGCCGGCCGTGGCGTACGCCCGGGGCGCCCGCGAGCATCTCGCCGCCCACTGCCCCGAGTACGACCTGTACGAACTGGACTTCCGCCGCCCGCTGGCGGCCGACCTGTTCCACGTCTGGCATCCGGACCTGCCGATCCGGGCGGTCGTCCCGGTCGACGACGCGGGGATGGCGTTCGCGGCACGGCTGGCCCAGCGCCTCGGCCTGCCCGGCGCCGGACCGGCCGCGGCGGAGATCCTCTACGACAAGTTCCTGCTCCGCCAGGTGGCGGAGGCCGGTGGCGTCGCCGGCCCGCAATGGCGGCGTGTCCGCTCGGCCGCCGACGCGGTGGCCTTCGCCGAGCGGGTCCCCGGCGGACTGGTGCTCAAGCCGACCGCGCGGGCGGGATCCTCCGGGGTGCAGGTCGTCGCGGGCGCCGCCGAGGTCGCGGCGGGCTGGGAGCGGATGGTCGCCCGACCGGCGCACAGCAGCACGCGTGCGCCGACGGCCGAGTCCTACCTGGTCGAACGGCGCATGGCCGGGCGGCAGTTCAACGTGAACCTGCTGGTCCGCCGGGGAGAGGTGCTCTTCCGTACCGTCGTCGCCACCGACGTCGCCTCGGGCTCGCATCCGGTGCCGATGACCGAGACCATCGATCCGGACCTGCCGCCGGCGCGGTACGCCACCCTGGTCGCGGCAGCGGAGCGGCTGGTCGCCGCCGTCGACTTCGACACGGGTTTCATCCACAGCGAGTGGATCCTGGAGGACGGCGTAGCCCGGCTGGTGGAGTGCGCGGGTCGCCTCGCCGGCAACCAGATCATGGTGATGATCGGGTACGCCTACTCCTACGACATCGTCGCGGCGTACCTGGCCGTGATGTCCGGCGAGCCGCTGGACGTGGCACCGCCGGCCCGGCCGCAATCGGCCGCGATGATGCTGACCAAGCGGGTCCGGCCAGGGCGGGTGACGGCGGTCACCGGCGCCGAGGCCGCACGGGCCCGGGCCGGTGTCCTGGCCCTGGAGGTCTCCGTCGCCGAGGGAGACCAGGTGGGGGAACTGGTTTCCCTGCCGGACGCGGCCGCCAGGGTGGCCACGATCGGCCGGACCGTCGCCGAGGCCCGACGGGCCGGTGCGGATGCCCTCGCCGTCCTCGAGGTCAGCACCGTTCCCGTCCAGGTCGAGGAGGGCCGGGGAGGGAGTGCGGCATGAGCGCCGGAGGCCGGGGTGATCCCACGCCCGGGCCATGCTCGGGCTTCACCACCGGATTCGGGCACCGCCTACGCCTGGTCCACGCGGATGCGCGCCGACCGGGTGGCGCCCGCATCCCCGGACGGATCACCTCGGGGCCGGGGCGTGGCCGGCAGGACCATTCCGGCCCGCTTGACGGAACGCAGGGCGACGGCCACGTCCGCGTGTTGCAGGCCGGGCAACTGGCCGATCGTGCGGGACAGGAACTCGTACAGCGCGGCGTCGCTCTCCAGCGCGATCTCGCCGCACAGGTTCCGGTCTCCGGTCGTCGCGGCGATCATGAGTACGGCGGGGTGCGCGGCGAGCAGTTCGCCGGCCTGCCCGAGCTGCGCGGGGTTGACGCTGAGGGTGATGAACGCGTTCACCGCGAGCCCGACGACGTTGGGTTCGACGACCGTTCGCATGCGCAGGAAGCCCGCCGCCATCATCGCCTCGGCCCGCCGCCGGACGGTGGCGGGGCTCGCGCCGCACCGCTCGGCGAGCTGCTGCCAGCCCTGCCGGCCTTCCGTGGCGAGGCCGGCGATGATCAGCTCGTCGAGCCGGCTGAGCCGCGACGGCGTTTCGACGGGTGTGTGTTCGTTCCACTGATCCGTCCGCTGCGACCGCAGTTCGTCGACGACCTCCGCCGGCAGCAGTTGCGGGCTCCAGTTGTGCGGCGTGGAGAACCTGCGGATCACCTGGTTGCTCCAGATGGCGAGAACGCCGTCCAGGCCGGGCAGTTGCTCGAACATGAGCTGGAGCAGGTGCTCGTTGGAGGTGTAGGAGACCTCGGCCAGGCAGTCGACGGTGCCCGTGAGCAGCTTGACCGACCCGCACTCCTGCCAGCGGGCCAGGTGCTCGGCGGAGCGGCCGGCGGCGTCCGGGCGGCAGCGCAGTCGGACGAACAACGATCGCGCCCGGCGGGTCGCCTCGCCGTCCATGACCCCGATGATCCGTACCGCGCCGCTGCGGAGCAGCCGCGGGACCCGCCGGGAGACGGTCGCCTCCGAGGTGAACACCGCCTCGCCGATCTGTGCGTGGGTGGCCCGCGGATGAGCGAGCAGGGCGCCGACGATCTGCCGGTCGAGTTCGTCCAAGGATCGACCGTTCCCGTCACCAGAGAGGTTTGCCATGCGGGTATCTTGCATCTCACACTGAGATCTTGACAATCTCCCTCGTGTCTCCGGCAGACTCTCGCCCACGGGTCCTAGGGTTCGAGGAGGCAGAAGGTGACGCATCCGATCAGGCGTTCGAGCGCGGTCAAGGCCGTCGCGGCGGGCGCGGTCGTAGTGCTCGCGGCGACGGCACTACCGGCGACTCCGGCAGTGTCCTCGCCGGCCGCGACGGCGAGCGGGACGCGACCCGCACAGCACGTGATCATGTTCGACTTCGACGGGTTCGACCCGCGCTTCCTCAACGGTCGCTACGCCGACCTGGCGGAGCTGCCGAACCTCCGGGCGCTGATCGAGGCCGGCACGTACGGCGTGGCCGACGGGTCCTACTCGTCGTACTCCAACTCGTCGCGGACGACGACCGCGACCGGGGCGTACCCGGCCGTGCACCGCAACACCGGCTACTACTACAACCACGAGTCCGATCGTGGCGTCTCCCAGGAGCGGTACATCGAGCCCGGCGTCGAGACGATCGCCCACTCGCTGAAGCGGCAGGACCGCACCTCCGCCTACCTCCAGTGGTACGCGGTGCAGAACTACGGCGCCACGTACGGTGACCCCGCCGCGCTGTACACCCAGCCGGGCGGAAACTGCGAGGCCCGCGCCGACCAGGCGATCGCGCTGCTGCGTGGCGAGCCGGTCAACTCCGGCGGCACGATGGTCGACCCGGCCGCGATCCCGGACCTGATCACCGTCTACTGCGACGACGTCGACGGCGCGCTGCACGACGACGGCTTCTCCGACCCCGACCTGCCGGCCGCCCTGGCCCGGGTGGACGCCCAGATCGGGCGGGTCCGCGACGCCGCCCGCGAGGCCGGCATCCTGGACCGGACGGCCTTCCTCGTCACCGCCGACCACGGCGCCCGGGAGTGGACCATTCCGCTGCTGCCCGAGGTGCTCGACCGGCTGTCCGGGACGGGCTTCAAGGTCCAGGTGATCTCCTCCTCGGGCGGCGTGCCGGACCCGACGAGCGAGATCGTCATCGTCGCGTCGCCGCGTACCGCCGACATCACCCTGCGCGGCGGGGCGGACACGGCGAAGAACGCGCGCCGCATCGCCAAGCTCATCAGGGACATCCCGGGGATCGCCGCCGTCCGCGACCAGCAGGACCTGCGCCGGCTGAACGCCAGCGACAAGCTCGGTGACCTCGTCGTCGAGCCGGTCGAGCCGTACCACCTGTCCACGCTCGTCGACGGCGCCCCGCGCGCCTCGCACGGCGCGCTGCCGGAGGCGCAGGTCCCGATGGTGCTCTCCGGCGCCGGGGTCCGCCGCGGCGTCCCGCTGCGCAACGTCGGCCTGGTCGACGTGGCCGCCACCATCAGCGCCCTGCTCGGCGTGCAGCCGCCGGCGAACTCGCAGGGGCGCGTCATGCGCGGGGCAATCAAGCGGTCCTGACCGCCGTCACAACGCAGATCGAGGAGAGACAGAAAATGGGCCACCTGACAAAGCGCCGGTTGGCGGTGGCGATCGCCGCCGCGACCGCGCTCAGCACACTCGTCGCGTGCGGCGGGTCCGAGTCCGAGGCCGAGAAGGCCAAGGAGATCACCTTCTGGACGCCGCAGACGACCCCGCAGCGGGTCGCGGCGCAGGAGAAGGTCGCGGCCCGGTTCACCGAGAAGACCGGCATCAAGGTCAAGGTCGTGCCGCTCAGCGAGACCGACCAGCAGCAGTCGCTGGCGACCGGTGCCGCCTCCGGGGACGTGCCCGACGTGATGCTGCACAGTTCCAACTCCACGGCCGCCTGGCGATCCCAGGGGCTGCTGAACACGAAGGCCGCCGAGGAGGTCGTCAGCGACCTCGGCGCCGAGACGTTCAACGCGAACGCCCTGAAGGCGTTCAGCCTGGACGGCAAGGCCGGCGCCGTGCCGAGTGACGGCTGGGTGCACCTCCTGGTCTACCGCAAGGACCTCCTCCAGGCGGCCAACGTCAAGGTGCCCACCAACCTCGAAGAGGTGGCGACGGCCGCCACCACGATGAAGGCGACCGGCGTGACCGGTATCGCCCTGGGCACCCAGTCCGGCACCGCGTCGGGCACCGAGGGCATCTACTCGATGTTCCAGAGCGCGGGCTGCCAGCTCGTACGGGAGGGCGCGGTCACCATCGACTCGCCCGAGTGCACCCGGGCCGCCGAGCTGTTCAAGGTCCTGCGCGACTCCAGCAGGCAGGGCGACTTCGACGTGACCAGCGCCCGGGCGGCGTACCTCGCCGGCAAGTCCTCGATGCTGCTCTTCTCGACCCACATCCTCGACGAGCTGGCCGGCCTGGACAAGGCGAACCCGCCGACCTGCACGCAGTGCAAGGCCGACCCGACGTTCCTCTCCAAGAACTCGGGGTTCATCACGGTGCTCGACCGGAACCACCCGGCGCAGTACGGCGCGACGCTCGGCTACGGCATCCCCGAGGGCGCCAACACGGCCGGTGCGAAGGAGTTCATCAAGTTCATGCTGGAGGACGGCTACTCGGACACGGTCGCCTCGGCGACCGAGGGCCGGATTCCGCTGCGCAACGGGACCAAGGCCGACCCGAACGCCTACCTCGACGCCTGGGGCAAGCTCGGCATCGGGCCGGAGGCCAAGAGCTCCGTCGCCGAGCTGTACGGCCCGGAGATGGTCACCCAGATCCGTGACGGCATGAACGCCGTGGGCCTGTGGGGCATGGGTACGAAGGACTCGCCGCTGGCGGGGGCGGTCACCGCGCAGGGCGTGCTCGCGCAGTTCCTTGAGCGTCTCTACGCCGGGGAGTCGCCCGCTCAGGTGACGAAGGGGATGGCGGAGCAGGTCAAGAAGGTCCAGGCCGAACTGTGAGCAGGCCGACAGTGCGGTCTTCCCGCTGGGAGCGGCTCAGCCGCTCCCAGCGGGAGAACCTCAACGGTCAGCTCCTCACCGGCCCGACGCTGCTGCTGCTCGCCCTGGTCGTCCTGCTCCCGTTCGTCCTGGTCGTCATCTTCGGGTTCTCCGACACGAGACTGATCGACATTCCCCGGTTGTCACCGTCCACCATCGAGTGGACCTTCGACAACATCGTCGACGCCTGGCAGTCGGACGCGTTCTGGGGTGCGCTCTGGACCACCGTCGCCTACGCGACGTTGACCACGATCGGGTCCATCCTCGTCGGAATGGCCCTCGCTCTCGCAATGCGCCGCCCCTTCCGCGGCCGGGGGCTGGTCCGCGCGCTGCTGCTGATCCCGTACGTGCTGCCGGTCATCGCGGCGGCGATGATCTGGCGCACGATGCTCAACCCGCAGTACGGCATCGTCAACGCGTTCGGCCAGGAGTACCTCGGCTGGCAGAGCCCCATCGGCTTCCTCAGCACCACCTCGACCGACGTGGCGGGCCTGTCCGTACCGGTGTCGCTGCTGGTCGTGGTCGCCTTCGAGATCTGGAAGTCGTTCCCGCTCGCCTTCCTCTTCGTCACCGCGCGGCTGCAGAGCGTGCCGGGCGGGATCGAGGAGGCCGCGGCACTGGACGGGGCCTCCAGGTGGCAGAACCTGCGCCACGTCATCCTCCCCCAACTGCGGGGGGTGATCCTGCTGTTGCTGCTCATCCGGTTCATCTGGTCGTTCCAGAACTTCAACGACGTCTACCTGCTGACCGAGGGCGCCGGCGGCACCCAGGTCATGGCGATCAAGGTCTACACCGAACTGGTCACCCGCTCCGACATCGGCAGCGCCGCAGCCTACGGACTGCTCATGTCGCTGATCCTCTGCGTGCTGCTGGCCGGCTACGTCCTGATTTCCCGGCGGAAGGAGTCGTTGTGAGTTCGGCGATGCGGTCCTCGCGCCCGGTCAACGTCCTGCGGTGGACGCTCATCACCGTCGCGCTCGTCTGCGCCGTGGGTCCGGTGCTCTACGGGGCGCTGCTCTCGGTGCGGCCGTACTCGGCGGTGCTGCTGGAACCCCTCGACATCGTCCCCGGGTTCGGCGAGATCGACCTGTCCAGCTACGTCACGGCGATGAAGGACGAGTCGGCGGGTGGCTTCGGGCTCGGCCGGTTCGTGCTCAACTCCCTCGTGGTCGCCCTCGCCACCGTCGCGGTGTCGATCGTGGCGTGCATCTTCGGGGCGTACGCCGTCGCGCGCCTGCGGTACCGGGGCCGCCGCTTCACGAGCGGGATCATCCTCGCCGTCTACCTGTTCCCGGGCATCGTGCTCGCGGTGCCGAAGTTCGTCATCCTGAGCCGGTTGGGACTCTCCAGGTCGCTCGTCGGGCTGCTCGTCATCTATGTCGCCGCCACCGTCCCCGTCGCGCTGTACATGATGCGCAACTACTTCCTCGCCCTGCCGGAGAGCGTCGAGGAGGCTGCGCTGCTCGACGGATGCTCGCTGCCGACGATGCTGCGCAAGGTGGTGCTGCCGATCGCGCTGCCCGGTGTCATAGCGACCGCCATCTACGTGTTCATGATCGCCTGGAACGAGTACTTCTACGCGTTGCTGTTCCTCGTCCAGGACCGTTCCCGGTGGACGGCTCCGCTCGGTCTCGCCCAGCTCACCGACTTCCAGGTGCCGGTGACCGTGCTGCTGGCCGGATCCATCGCGGTGACCGTGCCGGTCATCGTCATCTTCTTCCTCGCCCAGCGCTACATCGTCTCCGGCCTCACCTCCGGGGCGGACAAGTGAACATCGAAAGGATGATCGACGTGACAGACCCTGTGTCACCGGGATCGGGTCCAGTGCGACTGCTCGTGCTCGGCGCGGGAGGGCGCGGCGCGCACGCGTACGCCCAGTGGTGCCTGGAGCACCCCGAGGCGGCCCGGGTCGTCGCGGTCGCCGAGCCCGACGCGGAGCGCCGCGACGGCCTGGGTGACGCCCACGCCATCCCGGCGGCCCGACGGTTCACGGGCTGGCAGCAGGCGCTCTCGACCCGGGGGCCGTGGGACGCGGTCATCGTCGCGACGCCGGACCGCGACCACGTCGATCCCACCCTCCGCGCCCTCGAACTGGGGCACCACGTCCTGCTCGAGAAGCCCATCGCGCCGACCGCCGAGGACCTGGACCGGCTGACCGCCGCCGCCCGCGACAGCGCCGGCACGGTCACCGTCGCCCACGTGCTGCGCTACACCCCGTTCTTCCAGACCCTGCGCCGCCTGCTCGACGAGGGCAGGATCGGCGATCTGCAGGGCATCTCGCACATCGAGAACATCGCGTACTGGCACTTCGCGCACAGCTACGTACGCGGCAACTGGCACCGCGCCGACCAGTCGAGCCCGATGCTGCTGGCGAAGGCGTGCCACGACATCGACATCCTCCGGTGGCTGGTCGGGGCGCCGTGCACCACGGTCGCCTCGTTCGGCGAACGCCGCCACTTCCGGGTCGAAAACGCGCCGAAGGGCTCGACCGAGCGCTGCGTCGACGGCTGTGCTGTCGCCGACACCTGCCCGTACAACGCCGAACGCCTCTACGTCGACCAGCTCGCCGACGTCGACGGGCCGCCCGTCACGGTCGTCACCAACGACACGAGCGTGGCCGGCCGCCGGCGTGCCCTGCGGCTGACCGACTACGGCCGGTGCGTCTACCGGATGGACAACGACGTCGTCGACCACCAGACGGCTGCGCTGCGGTTCGGCAACGGCGTCACGGCCTCACTGGTGGTCTCGGCGTTCACCGCGTGGAACACCCGGACGCTCACGCTGATGGGCAGCCACGGGCAGATCACCGCGGACATGCGTTCCGGACGGATCAGCCTGGCGACCTTCGCCGACACCCCGCCCAACGTGGAGGGGCGGCAGGCCGACGAGACGTTCCAGGTCGGCAGCGGCAGCCAGGGCGTGGTCGACGAGGTCATCGAGGCCTTCTCCGGGCACGGCGGCGGCGACGCCGGACTGATGCTCGACTTCACCGGGCGGGTCCGGAGCTGGCTGTCCGGCGACGACGTCGACGCGGCGCCGAGCTCGTTGGAGGAGAGCGTGGAGAGCCACTTCGTCGCCTTCGCCGCCGAGCGGTCGCGGCTGAACCACACCGTCGAGGAGCTGTGACAGATGGACGAGGTTCGTTACCTCGTGGCTCGCGTCGCCGGGACGGCCGACGACGTACGGGTGGAGCGGGTTCCCGCCGGCGATGACGCCGCCGTCGCCGGATACGAGTGCCGCGACGGCATCCTGACGCTGCGCGGGTCGGACCCCGTCGCCGCGGCGTCCGCGTTCGGGCAGTACCTGAAGGCGTACGTCGGCCGGCAGGTGACCTGGGAACAGCCCCGGCTGGAGCCCCGGCCGGAGCGCTGGCCGGACGCGCCCCCGACCCGGCTGACCAGCCCGTTCCCGGTCCGCTACTACCTCAACGCCGTGACCTCCGGCTACTCGACGGCGTTCTGGGACTGGGACCGTTGGCAGCAGGAGATCGACTGGATGGCGCTGCACGGCGTCACCCACCCGCTCATGCAGGTCGGCCACGAGGCGGTGCTGGCGGAGATGTTCCGGCGGGCCGGGCTCGACGCGGCCCGGATCGACGCGTGGATCGGCAGCGCGGCGCACTTCCCGTGGACGTGGATGGGCAACACCAACTCGTTCGGCGGACCGCTGCCGTCGAGCTGGATCGACCGCCACGTCGAGCTGGCGCGGCGGATCCTCGAGCGGCAACGCGCGCTGGGCATGACACCGGTCCTGCCGATGTTCGCCGGGCACGTACCTCCGGAGCTGGCCGACCCGTCGGCCGGTGAGATCGAGTGGCAGGGCTGGCTCACCCCGATCCTCAGTCCCGACAGCGAGCGGTTCGCGTCGTTGACCGCCGAGTTCCTGAGCATCCAGCGGGAGCTGTTCGGCACCGACCACCACTATGCCGTCGACCCGTTCATCGAGTCGGTGCCGCCGTCCGGCGAGCCCGACTACCTGGCGTCGGTCGGCCGGGCCGTCTACCGGGCGATGGCGGACAGCGACCCGGAGGCGACCTGGGTGCTCCAGGGCTGGCCGTTCCACTACCAGCGCGAGTTCTGGCGGCCGGAACGGGTGCGCGCGTTCCTCTCCGACGTCCCCGACGAGCGGCTCCTCCTGCTGGACCTGTGGGGCGAGCACGCACCCATGTGGCGCCGCGACGGCATGTTCGGACGGCGCTGGGTCTGGTGCGCCATCCACAACTTCGGCGGTCGGTTCGCGCTCTTCGGCGACCTGAGCGGGCTGCGCCGCGACGTCGACGAGCTGCGGCGTACGCAGCCGGCCCAGCTCGTGGGCATCGGGCTCGCGCCGGAGGCGATCGAGAACAACACCGTCTTCTACGAGCTGGCCACCGACCTGGCCTGGGACGTTCCGCAGCTGGCCGACTGGCTGCGCTCGTTCGCCCGGCAGCGCTACGCGTGCGGGCACGACGACTTCGCCCGGGCCTGGCGGATCCTGGCCGACACGCTCTACGGACCGGGGCGCACCCGGTCCATCCCGTCTCCAGTCATCGCCCGGCCGTGGTCGGCCGAGGCGCCGTTCGCGGCCCAGCGGCTGGCCGGCGAGTTCGTCGCGCAGGACGCGGAGCCACAACGGCAGTCGGCGAACATCGACGCCGAGAACGACCCGACGGTGCTCGGCGCCCTGCCGGGGATCGCCACCGCCGCGCGGCTGCTTCTCGGCCGCGCGCCGGAGGCGGGCGTCCCGGACCAGGTCGGGCGGGACGTCGTCGACCTGGTCGGCCACGTGCTGGCACAGGGATCCCGGATCCACATCCGTGGCATGCTGGCGGCCTTCGCCGAGCGGGACGCAGCCGGGGTCCTGGACCACTTCGCCCGGTTCCGGACGGATCTGCTCGACCTCGACGAACTCGCCGGCACCCGCGCCGAGTCGCGCGTCGGCCGGTGGATCGACGATGCCCGCGCGTGGGGCGGGTCGCCGGCCGAGGCCGACGTCATGGAGCGCGACGCCCGCAGTCTCGTCTCCGTCTGGGGACACCAGACGAGCGGGCTGCACGACTACTCCGGCCGCCACTGGGCCGGCCTCGTCCGGGACTACTACCTGCCCCGGTGGGAGCTGTGGGCGACCTGGCTGGCCCAGTCGGCGGCGACGGCGGGGGAGCCGGACGTCGAGGTCCTGCGCGCCCGCGTCGTCGCGCACGAGGAGTCCTGGCGGGGGGCGATCGGGGGCTGTCCCGCCGCACCCGAGGGGAACACCCTCGACGTGGCGGCCCGGATCCTCGACCGGCTCGGACACTGACCGGTCACCGGTACGGCTGTCGGCCGTACCGGTGACCGGGCCCGCCGCTGTCGAGGCGTACGGCCGGTTGGTCCCCGGGCCGTGATGGTGTCCGACCCGGTGGCCGGTGGGCGGGCCCCCGCCGGCCACCGGGCCGGGGTCAGTGGGCCGGCCGGGGGGTGAGGACGAAGGCCAGTACCGCGGCGGCGACGGCGATGACGGCGCCGGTGGTGAAGCCGCGGGAGAAGCCGATGGTGCTGGTGCCCGCGATGCTCACCGCGGCCATGCTCGACACGACGGCGGCACCGAGCGAGGCGCCGAACTCGTGGAAGGTGCTGACGATGCCGGACGCGAGGCCGGCTTCGTGCGGCGCGACCTGGCCGAGGGCGGTGGCGGAGGCCACGACGAAGATGACGCCGGTGCCGGAGGCGGCGACGCTCACGCCGATCACCAGGGCCACCGTCCCGTCGACGACGGCGGGGACCGCCATGCCCGCCGCCGCGACGAGCAGTCCCAGGACGCCGAGGGTGCGCGCCCCGATGCGACCGATGATGCGGCCGGCGGCGTTCGCGCCGAGCATGGTCGCGACCGCCACGGGCAGGAAGAGCAGCCCGGTGCGCAGGGCGCCGTAGCCCTGGTAGCCCTGGAGGTAGAACGTGCCCAGGAAGAAGACGGTGATCATCAGCGCGGTCGCGACGAGGATCAGCAGCGCACCGACCGCCACCGGCCGGCGGAGCAGGAGCCGTAGGTCCATCAGCGGGCTCGCGGCGAGGCGCTGGCGGACGACGAACGCGGCGTAGAGCAGCACGGAGGCCGCCAGCAGCAGCAGGATCGTGGGGCTGCCCCAGCCGATGTCGCCGGCCCGGATCAACGCGTAGATCAGCGATCCGGTGGCCGCCGTCACCAGCACCGCGCCGGGCACGTCGAGTCGGGCCGTCGCACCGGTGGGTGCCTGGGGCGGAAGCTGCATCCGGAGGGCCAGCAGCAGGATGATCCCGACCGGCACGTTGATGAAGAACACCCAGGGCCAGCCCGGCCCGGCGGTGAGCAGGCCGCCGAGGAGGACGCCGAGGGCGGCGCCGCCGCCGCCGAGCGCCGACCAGATGCCGAGCGCCTTGTTGCGCTCGTCGCCGTCGAAGATGGTGACGACGAGGGACAGGGCGGCGGGGGAGAGGATCGCCGCGGCGACACCCTGCCCGACGCGACCGCCCAGGAGCATGGAGCCGCTGGTCGCCAGACCCGCGACCAGGGACGCGACGCTGAACAGCAGGAGCCCCGCGAGGACGAGGCGTCGGGCGCCGAACAGGTCTGCGGCGCGGCCACCGAGCAGCAGCAGGCCGCCGAAGGCGAGGGTGTATCCACTCACCACCCAGGTGAGGGCTTCCCGCCCCAACCCCAGATCCGACCCCATGTGCGGCAGGGCGACCGCGACGACGGTGACGTCCAGGATCAGCATCAGCTGGGCGATGCCGACGAGGCCCAGGATCCGCCAGCGCTGCGGGTGCGGACTCTCGGGCGTGGGGGTCTCGGTTGCGGTCACAGGTTCTGCCATGGCTGCCAGGCTCCTCCGTCAAGTTGAACGGTAGTGTTCGAGTTACGGAGACACACTAACTCATGCACGCGTGTTCGACTTAGGAGAATTTCCATGACTCGCCCACTGGCCAAGCCGACCCGCCGGGCCGACGCCCAGCACAACGTGGAGAGGATCCTGGAGGCGGCGGTGAGCTGCCTGAGCCGCGACCCCCACGCGAGCGTGAGCGCGATCGCGCAGACGGCGGGGGTGGGTCGGGTGACCCTCTACGGTCACTTCCCGTCCCGGGACGTCCTGGTCGAGGCCGCGCTGACCCGGGTGCTGGTCGAGGGGGAGGAACTCCTGGCGGGCCTCGACCTGACCGGTGACCCGCGCGACGCGCTGCGTGTCCTGATCCGGTCGACCTGGCTGCTGATCGCCCAGTCGAGCGCCGTCCTGGAGGCGGCGCAGGCGTCGTTGCCGCCCGGGCGCGTGCACGAGCTGCACGCCGAGCCGGCGCGGCGCGTCGACCAGCTGATTCGCCGCGGTCAGGATGAGGGAGTGTTCCGGGCCGACCTTCCGGCGAGCTGGCTGACCAGTGTCCTGCACCACATCATGAAGGGCGCCGCCGTCGACGTGGCCAACGGGCAGGTGGACCGGACGGACGCCCCGCGCCTCATTTCCGAGACGGTCCTCGCCGCCTACCGCGTCGACGGATAGCGGGGTAGGGCCCGGCTCCGGCGGGCGGCGTCGCCGGGGCTCCACCCGGACGCCACCGGATTGCGAGGACGCGGCTCGATACTGCGGAGATACGTGGGAAGGAGTGCGCGATGTCCGTAGCCGAGTCTGTAACGGTACTGCTCGCGGCACCGCGTGCGTTCTGCGCCGGTGTCGAACGTGCCATCGAGATCGTCGAGCGTGCGATCACCAGCCGGGGCAGCCCGGTGTACGTCCGGAAACAGATCGTCCACAACGCGCACGTCGTCGCCGACCTGGAGTCGCGTGGCGCCGTGTTCGTCGAGGAACTCGACGAGGTGCCGGCCGGCGCGACGGTGGTGTTCTCGGCGCACGGGGTGTCGCCCGTGGTGCGCGCCGAGGCCGCCCGGCTCGGCCTGGAGGTGTTCGACGCGACGTGCCCGCTGGTGGCGAAGGTGCACACGGAGGCGCGCCGGTACGCCGACCGTGGGGACACCGTGCTCCTCGTGGGGCACGCGGGGCACGAGGAGACCGAGGGCACCCTGGGCGAGGCGCCGGACCGGATGTTGCTCGTGCAGTCGCTGGAGGACGCGCGCACGGTCGAGGTCGCCGACCCGCGGCGCGTGTCGTACCTGACCCAGACCACGCTCGCCGTGGACGAGACCACCGAGGTGCTCGACGTGCTGCGTGAGCGGTTCCCCGCGTTGCGCGGGCCGTCCTCGGCCGACATCTGCTACGCCTCGACGAACCGGCAGGCGGCGTTGCGGGCCGTCGCCGAGGAGTCCGACCTCGTGCTCGTGGTCGGCTCGACGAATTCGGCGAACACGCAGCGGCTCGTCGAGCTGGCCCGCCGCGCGGGCCGGCCGGCCCACCTCATCGAGGACGCAACGGGAATCCGGCCGGAGTGGCTGACGGGCGTCGCCACGGTCGGCGTCACCGCAGGCGCGTCCGCCCCACCGCATCTGGTCTCGGGGGTGGTCGAGGCGCTGCGGGCGCGCGGGCCGGTGACCGTCGTGGAGCGTGAGGTCGCCCGCGAGACCATCGAGTTCACCATGCCGGGCGCCGTACGCTCCCTCTGACGGTGCTGATGTGGGAGCGGGTACGAAATCCTGGATCACCACGGGTTACACAACTGTCGCCTCTCTCGTTATGTCGTCACATTGACCGAAACAATCCCGGGGTGCCGGCCGCCAAGCCGTCGTGGTAACGCTTCCCCCACGTGCGGGTAATTGCTCGCCATACCTGGCGGTAAGGCGACGTTGAGGCCGGCAGACATTCATGTGCACGATTATGTCGTGCTGTACGAGGACGAGCAGTTGTCGCAGATGGTCGGGACGCTCGCCGGGGTGGGAGCGCTGTCCGGGAAAGCCGTGGGTCGGCTCGTCGCCGACACGCTGGGAGTCGTGGTGGAACCGGCCGTGCGCGTGCTCGTCGCCGCCGCGGAGGGGAACCCGCTGCTGCTGGCCGAGCTGCTCGACGGGGTCCGCGCCGAGGGTGTCACCGACGGGCCGGGGCGGGCGCGGACGCCGGAGCGGGTCCAGGGCCTGGTCCGGGCCACGCTGCGCGGCACGCCGACCGGATCCTGGCAGCTGCTGCGGGTGGCCGCCGTGCTCGGCCGGTCCTGTCAGCTGGCGGAACTGGCGGCGATGACCGGGCGGAACACCGCCCAGATGCTGCCGGACCTGGACGCGCTGCTCGACGCCGGCCTGCTCGACTGGGCGGGCGACGACCTCGCATTCCGGCACGAACTGGTGTGGTGGGCGGTGCTCGACGCCCTGCCGCCCGCCGTGCGGCAGGCACTGCACACCGACCGCGACCGGCTCCGCCGACGGCGGGCCGTGACCGGCGCGCCCCGGGCGGCCGACCCGGCGGCGGAGCCCGTGGTGCCCGCCGACCTGCGGCGCAGGATCGGGCTGCGCTCGACGTCTGTCGCCAGGGAGCGCCGTCCCGACGGCAGCGGCGCGTGGGAGTCGTTCAGCGGCGTCGAGCGGGCCATCGCGCGACTCGTAGCCGAGGGCATGACCAACCGGCAGATCGCGACCCGGGTACGGCTGTCGCCGCACACCGTCAACTACCACCTGCGTGGCATGTTCCGCCGGCTGGGCATCTCCTCGCGGGCGGAACTCGTCCGTCACGTGCCGGTCTCCTCCGCGGCGTAGGGGCGGTCCGGCTGTTGCGGCATCGCCGTGGCATCGCGTTTCCCGGTGCCGTCCAAGCTGAATTCGACGAGGATTCGACCACACCTGAATGACTACTCTGATGAGTAGTTCCAATTCGGCCCGTGCTCATTCTGGTAGTCGGGGGAACCGCCTTCGGGCAGTAGTGTCCCCCTTACGAATTCGATGGGTCAGTGGCAGGTAATCCACGGGTACGACCGTGCTCACACCCGAGGGAAAACATGAACATCCGTACGCAACCGCATGTTCACGAACTGATCGCCGTCCGCGCGGCGTCGCAGCCCGACCGGACCGCGGTCGTGCAGGGCGACGTGCGCATCAGCTATGCGGACCTGGAACGCCGGGCCAACGGCCTGGCCCGCCGCCTCGTCGACGAGGGTGTCGGCGCCGACCGTGTGGTCATGGTCCACCTGGAGCGCTCGGTCGACGCCATCGTCGGCCTGCTCGCCATCTGGAAGGCGGGCGCGGCCTACCTGCCCGTGGAGCCGACGCTGCCGGACAGCCGGGTCGAGGCGTTCGTGAAGGAGACCGACTGCGCGACCGTCATCACCCACCAGCGGGACGTGGCGCGGTTCGCCGACCTGCCCGTCACGGCACTCACCGTGACCGGAGCGGACGGCGTCGCGACCGCCCCCGACGTGGCGGTGGGCGGCGGGGACGCCGCCTACATCATCTACACGTCGGGTTCCACGGGCGCGCCGAAGGGCGTCGTGGTGAACCACGACTCGCTGAGCCACCTGTGCGGGGAGTTGGCCGGCCGCTACGGCGTCACCCCCGACGACCGGGTGCTGCAGTTCGGCGCGCTCTCCTTCGACACCTCCATCGAGCAGATCACGGTCGCACTGCTCGGCGGCGCGACGCTCGTGCTGCCCGACCTGGCCTGGGCGCCCAGCGAACTGCCGGAGCGGCTGCGGCACTACGGGGTCACCGTGATGGACCTGACCCCCGCGTACTGGCGCCGATTCCTCGCCGAGGTCGCCCCGGGGACCGCTGACCTGCCGGTACGGCTGGCGATCGTGGGTGGCGAGGCGGTCAACGCGGAGGACTGTCGCACGGCGCTGGAGCTGATGCCCGGGGTACGGCTGGTCAACGCCTACGGGCTCACGGAGACCACGATCACCTCCTGCCTGATGGAGCTGACCGCCGACGTGCTGCCTGCCCGCGGCGCGGCCCCGGTCGGCCGGCCGCTGCCCGGCACCGCCGTGTACGTCCTGGACGAGCGGGGCCGGCCGGTCGCCACCGGCGAGCGCGGTGAGATCCACATCGGCGGTCGCGGCGTGGCACGCGGCTACCTGACCGAGGACGACGCCGGACGCTTCCGGGCTGACCCGTTCGCCGCCGATCCCGGTGCGCGGATGTACCGGACCGGCGACCTGGGTGCCTGGACCGCCGAGGGCAACCTCGAAGTAATCGGGCGCATCGACCGGCAGGTCAAGATCCGCGGGTTCCGGGTGGAGCCCGGCGAGATCGAGGCGACGCTGGCCGCGCACGACGGTGTCGACACCGTCGCCGTCACCACGTACGAACACAACGGCCAGCGGCGGCTGGTCGCGTACCACACCGGCCCACAGCCCCTGGACGTCGCGCAGCTGCGCGAGTTCACCGGCCGCCACCTGCCCGACTACATGGTGCCGACGGCATTCGTCGCCCTCGACGAGCTGCCGCTGAAGTCCAACGGCAAGGTCGACCTCGCCGCGCTGCCCGTGCCACGGGCCGCGGCGGTCGCGTCGGACGTCACGGACGACGCATCCGTCGACCTGGTCGAGCGCGGCGTCGCCCGGCTCTGGGGGCAGGTGCTCGGCGTGCCCCGGGTGCTCCCCGACGACAACTTCTTCGCGCAGGGCGGCAACTCCATCCTCGCCGCCGAACTGCTCGCGAAGATCCGGGGCTCCTTCGGTGTGCTCATCACCCAGGTGCGTCCGCTGATCCGGCTGCTGCTGGAGGACGCGACACCGCGCGGCCTGGCGCGGGCGGTGCGCGAGGCCCGGGAAGGCACGCTCGCCGGCGACGACACCCGCAAGCGGGTGGACTTCGCCGCCGAGACGGAGCTGGACGTCCCGATCCGGCGGGACCTGCCCGACGAGCCGCACTGGCAGGACCCCCGCCACGTCTTCCTCACCGGCGCCACCGGCTTCCTGGGCATCTACCTGCTGCGGGAGCTGCTGACCAGCACGGACGCCGTGGTGCACTGCCTCGTCCGCGCCGACGGGCCGGAGCAGGCGTTGGCCCGCATCCAGGCCAACGCGCGGCACTACTTCGGCGAGGACCTCGCCGGTCACCGGGCGACGGGCCGGATCGTCGCCGTCCCCGGCGACCTCGCGAAACCCGGGCTCGGCCTGTCCGAGGCGACCTTCGACGAGCTGGCGCGCACGGTCGACGTCATCCACCACCCAGGCGGGACCGTCAACTTCATCTACCCGTACTCGCACATGCGGCCGGCGAACGTCGACGGCACCCGCGAGATCATCCGGATGGCCGCGCGGCACCGCAACGTCCCGGTCCACTACACGTCGACCATGGCGGTCGTCGCGGGCTTCGGCACCGCCGGCGTCCGGCACGTCGGCGAGGACACCCCGCTGGCGTACGCCGACCACCTCTCCGTCGGGTACGTGGAGAGCAAGTGGGTCGCGGAGGCGCTGCTGCACCGGGCGGCGGAGCGGGGGCTGCCGGTGGCGATCTACCGGGCCGCCGACATCTCCGGCGACCGGGTCAACGGCGCGTGGAACATCGCCACCGAGATGTGCGCCATGAAGAAGTTCGTGGTGGACACCGGCACGGCCCCGGTCGCCGAACTGCCGCTGGACTACACACCGGTCGACGTGTTCGCCGCCGCCGTCGCGCACATCGCGAGGATGTCCCGGCCCACCGGCGAGGTGTACCACCTCACCAATCCCGGAAAGGTCAACATCTCCGTCCTCGTGCAGCGCCTGCGGGCGCACGGGCACGACATCCGCGAGGTGCCGTGGGCCGAATGGCTCGACGAGATGGTGCGGGTCGCGGTCGAACAGCCCGACCACCCGATGACGCCCTTCGCGCCGCTGTTCATCGACCGCTGCGCGACGGGCCGGATGAGCGTGGCGGAGATGTACCTGGAGACGACGTTCCCCGCGTTCTCCCGCACCAACGTGGAGCACGCGCTGCGCGGCAGCGGCATCGAGATCCCGACGGTGGACGCGCAGATGCTCGACCGCTACATCGGCTACCTGACCCGCACCGAGTTCCTGCGGGCCGCGTGATGGGCTGGGAGACGCTCGACCTCATCGACGCCCCCGCCGAGGGCCCGGTCGCGTTCGGCGACGACCTGTCCGCGACGGCGCTGCTCGACGCGTACCGGCACGGGCTGTTCCCGTTCCCGGCCGACACCGAGGAGCGGAAGATCGTCAGCGAGTTCGCCTACGAGTCGGACGTCGCCGCCGGACGGATCGCGGTGCTCGCCGGGAGCGTCGATCCGTACGCCGTGGCCTGGTGCTCACCCGACCCGCGTCCGGTGATCCCCGTCGACCGGGCGCGCATCCAGCGCAGCCTGCGCCGGCAGTTGCGCAACAAGGTCGAGTGGACGACGACGCTCGACGCCTGCTTCGAACGGGTGGTCCAGCACTGCCGCGTGGACCGCGAGCCCCGGTGGCTAACCGACCGGCTCGTGTCGACCCTGCACGAGCTGCACGCGGCGGGGCACGCGCACAGCGTCGAGGTGTGGGAGGGCGACGAGCTGGTCGGCGGCACCTTCGGCGTACGGATCGGCGGCGTGTTCAGCGCCGACTCCCAGTTCGCCCTGCGCAGCGGCGCGGCGAAGGTCGCGGTCGCATGCCTGGTGCGGCGCGTCGCGGACAGCGGCGGCGTGGCGGTCGACGTCCAGCACGACGGCGACCACGCGAAGCTCATCGGCGCGGTCGCGGTGCCCCGTGTCGAATACCTGGCGCTGCTGCGTAAGCACGCCGACGACAACTGCGCCATGCCCGCGGACCCGCTGCCCGCGCGCAGCCTGGCCGCCTGACCGACGGAGGTGACCCACATGCGCGTGCTGACACTCGCGGAGCGACCGGACCTGCGGGACGGGATGCTGGACATGGAGGCCTCGTGGCCCGAGTACATCCCGCCCGAGCCGATGGTGATCGGCTGGGCCTTCGACCGGTACCCGGAGCACCAGCTCGTCGTCGTCGACTCCGACGACACGGTGGTGGCCCGGGCGGCCAGCGTGCCGTTCGGGTGGGACGGCGACCCGGCGAGCCTGCCCGACACCGGCTGGGACGCGGTGCTGGGGATGAGCATGCTCGACACCTCCGCCGGCCGTGATCTCACCGCGCTGTGCGCACTGGAGATAGCCGTGGTGCCGGGCATGCAGGCCCGGAACATGTCAGGGCGCATCCTGGCGGCGGTCGCGGACAACGCCCGCCGGCACGGGTACCGCGACGTCGTCGGTCCGGTCCGGCCCAGCGGCAAGCACGCCGAGCCCCACGAGCCGATGACCGGGTACGTCGCCCGGACCCGCGACGACGGGCTGCCGGCCGACCCGTGGCTGCGCGTCCACGTCCGGGCGGGCGGGCAGATCCTCAAGGTCTGCCCGGCCTCCATGACGATCTCCGGCAGCCTCGCGCAGTGGCGCGCCTGGACCGGGCTGCCCTTCGACACCAGCGGACCGGTCGTCGTGCCGAGTGCCCTGACTCCGGTCGAGGTGAACGTCGACCACGACCACGCCGTCTACGTCGAACCCAACGTCTGGGTCCGACACCCCCTCGCGGAAAGGCATGCCTCATGACCAGCACCGTTCCGGCCACCCAGGACTCCAAGATCCGCAACCGTGCCGCGCTGATCGAGATCATCGGCGGGTACATGGCCTCGCAGTCGCTCGCGCTCGCCGCCGAGCTGAAGCTCGCCGACCACATCCACGACGGCCGCGTCACGAGCGCGCAGCTCGCCGAGGCGACGGGCACCCACGCGCCGTCGCTGCACCGGTTGCTGCGGACCCTCGTGGCCGTCGGCCTGCTGGCCGAGCCGTCGCCGGGCGAGTTCCGCCTCACCGAGGTGGGCGAGCAGCTGCGCACCGACTCGCCGAACTCGCTGTGGGCGTTCACCCGGTTCTTCACCAACCCCACGCTGTTCGCGTCCTGGCAGCAGGTGAAGCACACCGTGCTGACCGGCGAGTGCGCCTTCGACCACGTGTACGGCAAGAACGCCTACGAGCACCTCGCCGAGCAGCCCGAGCTGTCCGCGCTGTTCAACGTGGCGATGGGGCAGGAGTCGAGGGCATCCGCCCAACTCGTCGCCGACGGGTACGACTACTCCGGCATCCGTACCGTCGTGGACGTCGGCGGCGGCGACGGGACGTTGCTCGCCGCGATCCTCGGCACCCACCAGCACCTGAGCGGGGTGTGCTTCGACAGCGCCGCGGGCGTGGCCGAGGCCGCCGGCGTACTCGCCGCAGCCGGCGTGTCAGACCGCTGCGAGATCGTGGCGGGTGACTTCTTCTCGTCGGTCCCGGGCGACGGCGAGCTGTACGTCATCAAGAGCGTCTTCCAGGACTGGGACGACGAGAACGCCCGGAAGCTGCTGAGCACGGTGCGCGCGCAGATGCCCGCCGACGCGACCCTGCTGATCGTCGGGTCGGTGCTGCCGGACACCGCGAACACCGACAACCCGGTGATGTTCTACACGGACATCAACATGTTGGTGACCGCGGGCGGCCGGGAACGGACCGAGAGCGAGTTCCGGGCCCTGCTGGCCGACACCGGCTTCACCGTCGAGTGGTGCGGACACGGCGCCGCCGGCCCACTCTCCCTGATCAAGGCCGTGCCGGCGAGCTGACCCGGGCAGGCCGGGTGTCCGGGCCCGTCGACGGACGCGCCCCGGCCCCACGTCGAGGACGGACCACGTCCGCCCGCCTCCGGGCGCGGCGGACGTGGCCGGCGTCCGGTTCCGATCCGAAGCACCCGTCGTCCAGGGAGGGCAACGATGTCCAGGCCGAGTTTCGGCACCGAACTCCTGCGCGGCAGGCTGCGCGTCGACCTGCTCGACCCGCTGCCCGACGCCGGGCTCGACGCCGACGCCGAGGCGTTCCTCGGGCGACTGCGCGCGTTCTGCGTGGACAAGGTGGACGGCCGGCTGATCGAGCGCGAGGACCGGATCCCCGACGAGGTGGTCGACGGCCTGCGCGACCTCGGCGCGTTCGCCATCAAGCTTCCCCGGGAGTACGGCGGGCTCGGCCTGCCGGGGGTCTGCTACCACCGGGCGCTGATGATCGTCAGTAGCGCACACTCCTCGCTCGGCGAACTGCTCGCCGCGCACCAGGCGATCGGCCTCATCCAGCCGCTGCGGCTGTTCGGCACCGACGCGCAGAAGCGGGAGCTGCTGCCGAGGTGCGTACGCGAGATCTCCGCCTTCGCCCTCACCGAGCCGGACATCGGCAACGACCCCTTCCGGATGCGGACCACCGCCACCCCCACCGACGACGGCGGCTACCTGCTCGACGGGGTGAAGCTGTGGACGACCAACGGCACCATCGCCGACCTGATCGTGGTGATGGCCCTGGTCCCGCCGTCGGAGAGCGGCCCGGGAGGCATGTCCGCGTTCGTGGTGGAGGCCGCCGCGCCGGGGGTGACGGTGGAGCATCGCAGCTCCTTCCTGGGCCTGCGCGGCCTGGAGAACGGGGTCGTCCGGCTGCACCGGGTCGTGGTGCCCGCGAGCCGCCGGATCGGGCCGGAAGGACAGGGGCTCCAGGTGGCGCTCGCCGCGCAGGACACCGGCCGGCTGTCGATGCCCGCCGTCTGCGCCGCCGCGGCCAAGTGGAGCCTGAAGATCGCCCGCGAGTGGTCGGGCGTCCGCGTGCAGTGGAACCGGCCGATCGGGGAGCACGAGGCGGTGGCGGGCAAGATCGCCTACATCGCGGCGACCGCCTTCGCCCTGGAGGCCATGGTCGAGGTGTCCGGCCGGCACGCCGACGCCGGCCTGCTGGACACGCACACGGAGGCCGAGCTCGCGAAGCTGTTCGCGTCGGAGCAGGCGTGGCGGATCGCCGACGAGCTCATGCAGATCCGGGGCGGTCGCGGGTACGAGACCGCGGAGTCGGCCGCCGCGCGCGGTGAGCGTGGCGTCCCCGTCGAGCAGCTGTTCCGGGACCTGCGCATCGGCCGGATCTTCGACGGCTCCAGCGAGGCGCTGCGGGTGTTCGTCGGGACCGACGCGCTGGCCGACGAGGAGGGTCCGGCCGACCGGTCCACGCCGTTCGCGCCGCCGGCCGGCTTCGGTGACCTGGCCGGGCACCTGTCGTTCGTCGACGCGACAGGTGCCGAGCTGGCCCGGCACCTCGCCGACGGCCGGGAGCGGTGGGGCGAGGCGGTGGCCGAGCGGCAGCTGTTCCTCGGCCGCGTCGTGGACGTCGCCGCCGAGCTGTACGCGATGACCGCCGCCTGCGTGTACGCCAGGGCGCTCGGCGGTACGGCGGGCGAGCTGGCCGACGCGTTCTGCCGCCAGTCCCGCCAGCGGGTGGCCGAACTGTGCCGGCGGCTGTGGACCAACACCGACTCGGATGACGTCGTGATCGCCCGGCGGGTGCTGGGCGGCAGCTTCACCTGGTTGGAGGAGGGCGTGCTCGACGCGTCCATCGAGGGGCCGTGGATCGCCGAGCCCGCACCGGGGCCGGCGACCCGCCCGAACCTGCACCGCACGATTCGGAGGTGACTAGTGGACGAGCATGTGGCAGAGCTGGTGGCACAGGGGCGGCGGTCGCTGGAGCTGGCGCCCAACCGGTTCCTGGAGCAGTTGGAGCGGGGTGAGGTGTCGGCCGGCCGGCTGCGCGCCCTGGCCGGCGAGCTGTTCCACCTGGTGTCCAGCGACCGGAGCAGCTTCGCGTTCCTGGCGGCCCGCTTCCCCGAGCCGCTGTTCCTGGCGATGGCGGGCGCCGAGGAGGAGGCGCTGCGCCTGCTGCCGGACTTCGCGGCCGTGGTGGGCCTGGGGGAGAAGGAACTGCGGGCGCACGAGCCGCGACCGCTGGCCCAGGCGTACCCCTCATTCGTCGTCCGGACCGCCGTGTTCGGGCCGCGGTCGGCGATCCCGCTGGCCCTGCTGGTCAACGTCGAGGAGTCCGGCGGGTTCTACGCCCGGGTGGCCGACGCCCTCCAGGCGCGGTACGGGTTCTCCGACGAGGCGGTCGCCCACTTCCGCTACTTCGCCGAGACGCCGGACGAGGTGCTGGAGCAGGCGGCCGAGGTGGTGTCGACCGGCCTGGCCACGGGCGACGACCCGGTGGAGGCCCTGCGCGCGGCGCGAATGGTGCACGCCTACGAGGCGATGTTCTGGGCGACGATGGCCGAGTGACCCCCGAGGTCGGGGTGGACCCGCCCGGTCACGGCAGGTCCACCTCGATCCGGCGGTCGATCCGGTCCTCCAGCCAGGTGCTGGTGTCGACGAGCCACACGCGGTCCACCGAGACCTGGTAGATGCGGTGCTCCGCCGGCGGCAGCAGGGCCGACACCGGCAACGTGTACTCCGCCCTGCTGGTGTCGTCCGGCAGCAGGGCGTCGTAGAACGTCGCGTGGTGTGCGTGCACCTCGTCGGGGGTCAGCTCCCGGCAGGTGCCGGTGAACTGGGCGCCGTCGACCTCGGTGAGCCCGCCGTCGCCGGTGACGAAGAGGGCTCCGCTCACCGTCGGGCGGGCCGCCACGTGCCTGCTGTGCCGGGACTGCGTCGCGGAGCCGAACAGGAAGCGGAGCGGGTCGGGCAGCCACGCGTACTGGAGCACCGCCGTCCACGGCCGCCGGTCGGGGGTCACGGTGGACAGGGACAGGTACTTCGCGTCGGCGAGGACGCGGTGCAGACGGTCGACGGGGTCCATCTCATCGCCCGTACTCGTAGAAGCCCCGGCCGCACTTCTTGCCGATCATGCCGCCGGCCACCATCCGGGCGAGCAGCGGCGGCGGCGAGTAGTGCGGCTCCCGGAACTCCCGGTACAGCGACTCACTGATCGCGGCCACGATGTCGAGCCCGATCAGGTCGACGAGACGCAGCGGGCCCATCGGGTGCGCGCAGCCGAGCGTCATCGCCTTGTCGATGTCGGTCACCGTCGCCATTCCGGACTCCAGCATCCGGACGGCGGAGAGCAGGTAGGGGATCAGCAGCGCGTTCACCACGAAGCCCGCGCGGTCCTTGGCGCGGACCACCTGCTTGCCGAGCACGTCGGTGACGAACGCGTCGACGGTGTCGATGGTCCGGGCGTCGGTGCGCACCGAGCCGACGACCTCCACGAGTGGGAGCACCGGCGCGGGGTTGAAGAAGTGGATGCCGACCACCTGCTCGGGCCTGGCGGTGACGCCACCGAGCTTCACGATCGGCAGGGAGGACGTGTTCGAGCCGAGGATCGCGTCCTCGTCCTCGACGACCTTGTCGAGCGTGGCGAACACGTCGAGCTTGATCGACTCCTGTTCCGACGCGGCCTCGATCACCAACTGGCGGTCGGCGAAGTCGGTCAGGTCGGCGGTGAAGGACACGCGGGCCAGTTCCGCGTCCCGGTCCGCCTCGCTCAGCTTGCCCCGGCCCACCGCGCGGTCCAGCGACGCGGTCAGCCGCGCCCGGCCCGGTGCGACGGAGGCCGGTCGCGACACCGCGACGAGCACGTCCAACCCGGCTCTCGCGCACGTCTCGGCGACCCCGGCGCCCATGACCCCGCACCCGACGACGCCGACCCGGCGAATCCTGTCCATGTTTCTGCCTCCGCACACGCGTGAACAATTGGGTTTCTGCGGAATTCGGTGAGTAGGGCGGGATCGCCGCTCCATGACAAGTGTGATGGAAGAACGATAGGGTGGTCCGCCGGCCCGACGCAATGACCTGCGCCTTTGTCCAGTCGAATTCGTGGCGGGTGCGAGAAGGCTGTTACCCGACAGTTCCCGATCGACAGTTACCTTTTTTTGCGTTCCCTCATCATCGTAGGAGGCGCACTATGGTCGACTTCAGCGCTGCCCCCACCACCCAGATCGACAGTCGCGGCGGCAAGTGCCTGTACGCGCAGATCGACGAGCTTCGCGCGGCCGGTCCCGCGGTGGCCGTCGAGCTGCCGGAAGGCATGTTGGCCTGGTCGATCACCCGCGGCGACGTGGTCCGGCGCCTGCTGACCCATCCCGGGGTTTCCCGCAACGTCACGAAGAACGTGCCCAGCTACACCCCCGGTGAGATCAAGTGGCTGTCGCCGTGGGTGGACGTCGAGTCCATGTCCACGGCGGAGGGCCGCGAGCACCAGCGCCTGCGGCAGCTCGTGGCGCCGGCGCTGACGCCGAAGCGGATCGACGCGATGCGCCCGCACGTGGAACTCGTCGCCCGGCGGCTGCTCGACGACCTGGCGACGCGCCCGCCGGACGAGCCGGTCGACCTGCACACGATCTACTCCCAACAGTTGCCCACCAGGGTGATCTGCGACCTCTTCGGCGTGCCGGACGACCTGCGGCCCGAGGTGCTGCGCATCCTGCGGGTGGTGCTCAACACCGACAACGTGCCGGAGGAGGAGTCGGCCGCGGTCTACGTCGACATGAACGTCGCCATGCGTACGCTGATCGATCTCAAGCGCCGCGAACCGTCGGACGACCTCACGAGCTTCCTGATGGCGGCCCGGGTGGAGGGTGAGGAGCCGCTCAGCGAGCAGGAGCTGGTCGACATGCTGCTGCTGCTCATCGGTGGTGGCAGCCAGACGACCGTGACGCTGATCGACCACACGGTCCGCGAGCTGCTCGCCAACCCGGACCAACTGGCGACCCTGACGGCCGACCCGGCCCGCTGGCCGGACGCGATCGAGGAGGCGCTGCGGGCGCACTGCCCGGTGGCAGCGCTGCCGATGCGTTGGGCGAAGGAGGACATCGACCTCGGCGAGGGGACCGTCATCCGGGCGGGCGACGCCATCCTCATCAGCTACCTGGCGCACGGGCGCGACCCGGCCGTTCATGACAATCCGGGGGTGTTCGACATCGACCGGGAGGACAAGGAGCACCTCGCGTTCGGGGCGGGCCCGCACTTCTGCCCCGGCGCCCGGCTGGCGCGACTGGAGGCGGCCGTGGCGGTGCCAGCGCTGTTCGCACGCTTCCCGCGCCTCGCGCTGGCCGTGCCGCCGGAGGAGATCCAGCCGCTGCGCTCGTTCATGGCGAACGACGTGGCGTCGCTGCCGGTGCTGCTGAACCACCGGTAGGCGGCGACCGGGTCACCCGGTCCGGACGTGGGCCGGGCAGCGGTGGGGACTGGACCAGGCGCAGTGGCTCCCGACGGTCGGCGAACCGTCGGGAGCCACTGCGCCTGGTCGCGTCCGGGGACTGTCGCCGCTACTGCGGTCGTCGGTCGGCGTGTCCGCGTCACGTAGGGCGGCGCAGGGGTTCGCAGCCGTGGCTGGCACGGGAGACGCGGGGTCGGCAGCGGAGCCGGCGGGTCGGGTCAGCCGATGAGTACGGGGGTTTGGATTTTTGCGTCGTGTTCGAGGATGCGTTGTTGGAGTTCTTGGAGGTGGCGGCCGGGTTCGAGGCCGAGGTTGTCGATGAGGGCTTCGCGGGTGCGTCGGTAGACGCGGAGGGCGTCGACTTGGCGTCCGCTGCGGTAGAGGGCGAGCATGAATTGGTGGCAGAGGCGTTCGCGTAGGGGTTCGGTGGTGGTGAGTATTTCGAGTTCGGGGGTGATTTCGCGGTGTTTGCCGCAGTGGAGTTCGGCGTCGAGGCGGTCTTCGAGTGCGGAGAGTCGTTCGTCTTCGATGGCGGCGAGTTCTGACCAGTTGGTGCCGGTTTCGACGAGGTCGGCGAGGGCTCGTCCGCGCCAGAGGTTGAGTGCTTGGTGGAGGGTGTGGGCGGCGTGGGTGTGGTTGTTGTTGGTGGTGGCGTGGCGTCCTTCGCGGACGAGTCGGCGGAATTGGTAGAGGTCGATGGTTTCGGTGTCGATGCGGAGTTGGTAGCCGGGTGGGTGGGTGCGGAGGTGGGGGGTGGTGGTGGGGTCGGTGTTGGTGGTGAGGATGCGGCGGATGCCGGAGACGGCGTTCTGGACCATTTTGCGGGCGGTGGGGGGTGGGTTGCCGTTCCACATGGCGTTGAGGATTTGGCTGGTGGCGACGACTTTGTTGGCGTTGAGGATGAGGTAGCCGAGGATTGCGCGTTGTCTGATTCCGCCGAGTTCGAGGTGGTGGTTGTGGTGGGTGACTTCGGTGGTGCCGAGGACTGAGAATTTCATGGGGTGTGCTCCGGGTGTGGTGTGTTGTTGGTGGGGTTTGAGGTTCCCATTGGTGGTCATTGGGTGGGCACCCCTAGGGCACCCCGTAGGAGGTGTGGGGTGCATGGTGTGGGTTATTGGGTGGTGGTTGTGGAGTTGCTGGTCAGGCATTGTGGGTGGGTGGTGGGGCGTGAGGGCGTCATCCGAGCCGGGTGAATCGCGCAGGGCCGGACGGGGAACAGTGCCCGTGAGCTCGGGGAAGATCGTTACCGCGATCCGTGGGGAGCAATTCCGTCGGCCCGTTCCGCCAGCCGGCCGAGCGTGGTTGCCCCCTGCCGTGCAGGGCTTCCCGTGGCAGGGAGCGGCGGCAGAAACGCCCTGCCGAAACGCATCCGACACGGGGTGGACCGGATCGGGTATTGACAAGCGTCATCGAGCCTGCCGTGGGTGACGGGTATGAGCGATTCACGATTGCGCTGTGATGAACCTTCGCGCAGACGATGAGCGGAGACCTTGTTGGAACAGGCCCCCGTACAGGAGGTTTAAGTGGCGTTCCGCACCACCGGCCAAGCTGTGCGAGAGGGGACTCCCATGTCTGTCAACGCGACCGAGATTCTCAATGCCTTCTTCTTCGACGGCGCCGACGCTCCGACGGACGGCGACGTCCGAATCGACGTCCTGGACAGCTGGACCACCAGCGACCTGGCCGCGGTCCGGCCCACCACCATCAGCTGGAGCGAGGCCCGGGCGGACGCGGGCCGCTGACGGAGCCGGCCAACCGGCACCGGCACCGGCGACCACGAGCTGATTCGCGGGGGAACGAGATGACAGACACCGACCTGTGGGTGCGCCGGTTCCACCCGGCGGACGCGGCGGCGACCAGGCTGCTGTGCCTGCCGCACGCGGGCGGCTCGGCGAGTTGGTTCGTCCGGGTGGCCAGGGCGCTCGCACCCGAGGTCGACGTGCTCGCCGTCCAGTACCCCGGTCGCCAGGACCGGTTGCGGGAGCCGGGCCTCACCTCGGCCCACGAGATCGCGGACCGACTGGTGGCGGCGCTGCTACCACTGGTCGACCGGCCGGTCACCGTGTTCGGCCACAGCCTCGGCGCGACCCTCGGGTTCGAGGTCGCGCTGCGGCTGCGGCGGGCCGGTGTCAGCCCGACCGCGCTGTTCGTCTCCGGCAGGCGGGCGCCGCACCTGCGCAAGGTGGAGCGGACCCACCTACGGGACGACGCCGGCCTGATCGCCGAAGTACGCGCCCTGGCGGGCACCGACAACGCGTTGCTCGAGGACGAGGACGTGCTGCAGATGGTGCTTCCGGCCATCCGCTCCGACTACACCGCAGCCGAGACCTACGAGTACCGGCCCGGGCCACGACTGGACTGCCCGATCGTCGCCCACGTCGGCGACAGCGACCCGCGGGTGACGGTCGACGAGGCGCGGGCGTGGCAGGAACACACCGATGCGGGATTCGAGTTCGTCGTCCACCCGGGCGGTCACTTCTATCTCAACGACAACATGTCCGCGGTGCTGCGCAGCATCAGGGCGCACACCAGGTCACTCAACCCGGCTTCGCGCGGCGGCGGCACGTTCGCCCACGCCGAACAACCGGGGTGAGTCGCCGGTCGACCCGAGCCTCAGGAGTGTCCAGAGGTGACCCACATGGCACTGATCGAGAGAGAACACCTGCTGACCGACCTGGCCGGGACGTACGCGACGGCCGCCGCGGGCCAGGGGCGGGTCGCGCTGGTCGACGGCGGCGTCGCCAGCGGGAAGACCCGCCTGGTGAACGCCGTCGCCGAGGTGGCCGCCGGCGACGGCGCGCTCGTGCTGACCGCGGCCTGTTCGGTCGCGGAGAGCATGATCGCCCTGGGGGTGGTGGGGCAGCTGTTCCACAGCCTCCGGGCCCAGACCACCTCGACCGGCCACCTGCCGCTGCTGCGGCGCGACACCGGGCCGGCGGGTGACCCGGACACCCCCGCCCTGCGGCACGCCGACGCGCAACTGCTGGAGGACGTCTGCCAGGTCCTCCTCGACGTCGCCGCCGACCGGCCCCTGGTGGTGCTCGTCGACGACGTCCAGTTCGCGGACTCCCTGTCGTTGCAGGCGCTGCTGTACCTGCAACGGCGCATCCGCTTCGCGCGGGTGCTGCTCGTGCTGAGCGGATGCGTCGGCGCGCGGCCCGAGGCGGCGGCCTTCCGTGCGGAACTCACGCGGCAACCGCACTGCCGTCACCTCCGGCTGCTCCCGCTGTCGCCCGACGGCGTCGGGCGACTGCTCGCCGAGCGGATCCGGCCGGAGGACGCCCGGCGGTTCGCCGCGTCGGCGCACGCCGTCAGCGGCGGCAACCCGATGCTCGTACACGCGCTGCTCGACGACGCCCTCACCGGCGCCGACGGGGAGCTGGCGCCGACGGTGGGTGAGTCGTTCGTCCAGGCGGCGCTCGCCTGCCTGCACCGCAGCGACCCCCGGTTGCTCGACGTCGCCCGCGCTCTCGCGATCGTCGGCCCGTCCACGTCCGCCGGGCTCGTCACCGGGCTGGTGGGCCTGTGCGCGGCGACCACCCGGCAGGCGCTCGGCGCGCTCGCCGAGGCGGGCCTCACCGAGGGGCACTCATACCACCATCCGGCGGTGCGCGCCGCGGTGCTCGACGACTGCCCGCCGCCGACGCAGTCGGGACTGCGGTCGCGGGCCGCGCGCCTGCTCCACGAGGAGGGCGCGTCCGCCGCCGAGGTGGCCGTACACCTGGTGGGCGTCGGTGAGCCGGCCGAGTCCTGGGCCACGCCCGTGCTGGTCGCGGCGGCCGGGGAGGCCGTCGCGGGCGGCGCCGCCCGACACGCGGTCGACTGCCTGGAACTGGCGCTGAGATCCACCGAGGACGGTCGCGAGCGGGCCGCCGTGGAGGCGGCCCTCGTCCGGGTGCACTGGCGCGGTGACCCCGAGGCGGTTCCGCGTCACCTGTCGTCGCTGGCGCGGGCCGGTCGCGCCGGACTCCTCGACGAGGCCGACACGCTCCTGCTTGCCCGGTCGCTCGCCTGGCAGGGCAGGTACGACGAGGCGGCGGAGGTGCTCAGCGGGGTGGGTGACCTCAGCACGCACCCGGATCCGGACCTCGGCGCCGACCACCTCGCCACCCGTGAGTGGCTGCGCCACTGCCACCCGCACGGCGGCGACGAGCCCGGTGACCGCGGGCCGGACGCGGCGGTCGATCGCGCCGAGGAGGTGCTGCAACGCGCCCGCCCCGGTGACTCCCTTCTGGTGTCGGTATGGCACGCGCTGCGGGTGCTGATCCACGCCGACCACCTCGACCGGGCCGGCGACTGGTGCGAGAAGCTGGCCGAGGAGGCCGAGGCGCACGAGATCACGAGCTGGCGGGCCGTCCTGGCCGACGTGCGGGCCGCCGTCGCCCTGTGTCGCGGCGACCTCGCCGCCGCCGAGCGGCACGCGCGCGACGCACTGGCCACGATGCCGCCCGCCGCCTGGGGCGTCGCCGTCGGCTCGCCGTTCGCGCACCTGGTCCTCGCCTGCACGATGACCGGGCAGCTCGCCCGGGCCGAGGCGGTCCTGCGGGAGTCGACGCCGGCCGCGATGCGCCAGAGCCTGTTCTGGCCGCAGTACCTGCGGGCCCGGGGCGTCTACTACGACGCCGTGGACCGGCGGCACGCCGCGCTCGCCGACTTCCAGACCACCGGCCAGCTCGCCGTGGACTGGGGCGCCGACCATCCTTCCGCGCTGCCGTGGCGGGTCGACCTCGCCCGGCTCTACGTGCGGATGGGCCGGCCCGAACGGGCCCGGAAACTGGTCACCGAACACCTGGCGCTGCCGGGTGGCGACGCCCCGCGCGCCAAGGGCATGGGGCTGCGCGCGCTGGCGGCGGCGTACGCGCCCAAGCAACGCCAGGTGATGCTGCGCGAGGCGATGGACCTGCTGCACGCCAGCGGGGACCGGCACGAACTCGCGCACGTCTTCGCCGACCTGAGCCAGACCGGGCACGCGCTCGGCGAGTTCGGACGCGCAAAGATGATGGGCGCCCACGCCCTCCAGCTCGCCGAGGGCTGCCACGCCGAGCTGCTGCGGCGCAAGCTCAAGCCCTCCGACGACAACCTCGACTCCGGGGTGGCCGGCGCGAGGGACGGGCTCGCCACCCTCACCGACGCCGAGCGCAGGGTCGTGAACCTGGCCGCCCGCGGGCACACCAACCGGGAGATCGGCGACAGGTTGTTCATCACCGTCAGCACGGTCGAGCAGCACCTGACGCGGGCCTACCGGAAATTGAAGATCAGCACGCGTACGGAGCTGGTGAACATCGACCCGCCGAGGGGCGCGCGAGGCGCGAGGCGCCGGCGCGTCGCCCCGGTCGGCCCGCCCTCCGGCGACAAGGAAACCACGATGCGATCGGACACGACATGACCGTTGCCGAGGACGAACAGGTCGATGGCCGCGAGCGTACGCTCGCCCGGCAGATACTCGAACTGGTCTTCCGCTTCCGCCGTCTCGAGCACGCCGACGACCCGTGCGGAGGGCAGCCGTGCGACGACTGCTTCGCGACGCACGAGGAGCGGGTGGGCCACTACGTACGCAGCGGCGAACCGCTGCACTTCGTGCTGCCGGCGTTCCCCGCGAAGTCGCGCAACCCGGAGAAGGTGGTCGGTTCGCTGCCCGACCTCGGTGAGCGGATCTCCGTCGAGTTCCTCCAGTCCTTCTGCGAGCAGGTCAGCCACTACCACCCGACGGGCGCGCGCATCCTCATCTGCTCCGACGGCCACGTCTTCTCCGACCTGCTCGGCATCCCCGACGAGGACGTGACCGCGTACCGCACGGAGCTGCAACGCATCATCGACCAGACCGGCGCGTCCTCGGTGTCGATGTACTCCCTCGACGACGCGTTCGGGGCGATGTCCTACGACGAGATGCGCCGGCTGCTCCTCGACGGGTACGCCACGCCCCTGGCGGACATCCGGGCCGAGGTGCTGACCGACCTGGGCGCCCGGTCGCTGTTCAACGGCATGCACCGTTTCATGCTCGAGGACCAGGCCCCGCTGCACCCCGGCCTGAGCCGGACCAAGCTGCGCGAGCACTGCAAGGAGTTCGCCTACCAGATGATCCAGCGCAGCAGGGCCTGGGGAGACCTGGTCGGCACCATGTTCCCCGACTCGCTGCGGCTGTCCATCCACCCGCAGCCCCGGCACGCCGAGAAGATCGGCCTACACCTCATCCGTACCAGGGACAGCTGGCTGACGCCGTGGCACGGCGTCGTCCTCGACGACGGCCTCACCCTGACGCTGGTCAAGCGCAGCCAGGCCGAGAGCGACCGGGCCTCGCTCGTCTGGCGCAACGGCCGGCCGAGCCACTACGTCAACCCCCACTTCCGGCAGGAGGAGATCGCGTCATGACCACGGCAGGCGAGTTGCGCGTCGACCGGACGCCGCTGGCACCGTTCGGCACGCTGGTGACGGCGCAGCACGACGGCGCAGACCTGCGGGACATCGCGCCCGCGACGCTGGAGCGCTGGACCATCGAGTCCAAGGTGGTCGTGCTACGCGGCTTCCCGCTGCTGAGCAGGGAGGACCTGCTCACCTACTGCGAGACCTGGGGCGAGGTGCTGACCTGGGACTTCGGCGCCGTCCTGGACCTGGTGGTGCAGGAGGAACCGAAGAACTACCTGTTCAGCCGCACGGACGTGCCGTTCCACTGGGACGGCGCGTTCGCGCGGGCCGCGCCGCGGTACTTCCTCTTCCAGTGCGTCGAGGCGCCGGTGCCCGGGGGCGGCGGCGAGACGGTGTTCTCCGACAGCACCGACGTGATTCGGCGCGCCTCGCCGGAGCTGGTGCGCGAGTGGGCGGCGACGGAGGTCAGCTACCGCACGGAGAAGCTCGGCTACTACGGCGGCGAGACGGTGTCGCCCCTGCTCACCACGCACTCGGAAACCGGCGAGACGATCATGCGGTACGGCGAGCCGCTCGATCCGGAGCGCTACCGCAACCCGGTGTGGGTCTCCGTCGGCGGCAGGTCGGCGGAGGAGGCCGAGCCGTTCATGGTCGACCTGCGCGACCGGCTGCACCACCCGGACGTCTGCTACCACCACGAGTGGGCCGACGGCGACATCGTCGCCGTCGACAACCAGGCGCTGCTGCACGGCCGCAACGCCTTCCGCGGCAACTCCTCCCGGCACCTTCAGCGGATCCAGATCCTCTGACCACGGTCGGGGGCGCTCACGGCCCTCAACTCCGAAGGAAGACACCATGACCGTCGACGAGGCGCGCGCGGGCGCGCCCACACCGGCCGCGACCATCGCGCGGCGCCCGATCTACCATTCCATCCGCATCCGCCGGGTCGAGTTCCTGCCCGTCATGCTGGCCATCTACGCGATCCCGTCGCTGCTGTCGGTCGACGACGTGGGCACCCTGGCGTCGGTCCACTTCGCACTGGTGATCGTGATGGCGCTGTCCATCATGCACTTCATCGACATGACCAACGCGTACGCCGACCGCGACGTCGACGCCGTCTACAAGACCTGGCTGTCCCAGGCGGTGTACGGGCTGGGGCTGCGTAACGTGCGGTGGCAGATCGCCGCCACCGGCGCGGGCGTGCTCGCCCTCGCGACCTACTTCACCTTCCGCACCGGGCACTGGGACATCCTGCCCCTGGTCGCGTTCACCCTCTGGATCGGCGCCCAGTACTCCATTCCACCGGTGTACCTGAAGAGTTCCGGCGTGGGGCAGATCCCCGGCCTCGCCGCGGTGCTGATCTGGCTGCCGATGCTCGTCGTCGTACGGTCCGTGCCCGGTGAGCTGTCGTGGCCACTGCTGGCCGTGATCATTGGGTTCGGCCTGAACCAGGTCGGCATCGTCATGGTCAACACCGCCGAGGACTGGCCGGAGGACGCCGCCTTCAACATCCGCACGTGCGTACGCGCACTGGGCCTGACCCGCGCGATGGCGGTCGCGAGCGGCCTGATCGCGGTCGGTGGCTCCACGGTGTGCGTTTCGGTGCTCGCCATCGGCGGGTTCACCTGGGGCGCCGTCCCGATGATCGCGGCCATCGCGTTCGCGCTGGTGCACGTGTCGGGAACCTGGCGTGGCGTGCGCGGCAAGCCCCTCGCCGACGCGCTGGCGTTCCTGCGGCCCCGGGCGAAACTGGTGCCGTTGCAGGTGGCGAGCACCGGATGGGGAACCGTGATCGCCGCCGCCTTCGCCCAGGCAAGCTGAATCCCGTTGGGGAGGGACACCATGGCGCAGGTCGTGCTGCTCGACGAAGAGGGACGGCCGGTGGGCGTCACCGAGGGCGCGACGGTGCACCACCTGCGTACGCCGTTGCACCTGGCGTTCTCCTGTTACGTCTTCACCACCGACGCGAAGCTGCTGCTCACCATGCGCAGTGACCGGACACGCACCTGGCCGGGGATCTGGACGAATTCGTGCTACGGGCACCCCGCGCCCGGTGAGCCGGTTCCCGCGGCGGTGACCCGTACGGTGCGTGCCGAGCTCGGCCTGGCGGCGCCCGCGCCGGAGCTGGTCCTGCCCGCGTTCCGGTACCGCGCGGTGATGGACAACGGCGTGGCGGAGAACGCCGTGTCCCCGGTGTTCCGGGTGGTGACCGACGAACGTCCGACCCCGGACCCGGCCGCGATCGGCGACTTCGAATGGGTCGACTGGGCGGACTTCGTGTACGCGGTGGGCACGGGCGACATCTCCGTGTCGCCGTGGTGCCGACTCCAGGTCGCCGAGCTCATCACCCTGGGCGACGATCCGACGCGTTGGCCCACGGCCGACGAGTGCCTCCTGCCCGGCGGGGCGCTCACGGCCATCGGCTGAGCTTCGGGCGGCGTTTCGTGCCCACCTCCGAGGTGGGCACGAAACGCCGCCCGGGTGCGGGACCGCCGGCCGTTGGTCACGACTCCGCGCGGACGGTGGCCTCCACGGTGAACGTGTCGCCCTCCCGCCAGGTGCGCAGCGTGCCGCCCGCGTCCCGAAGGCGGTCGGCGAGTCCCGGCAGCCCGCTGCCGTCGATGCCCGGAACTTCGTCGCCGGCGCCGTCGTTGACCACCGTCAGCCGTGCCGTGGACGCCGCGCGGACGATCTCGACGGTGCACCACCGTGCCCCGCCGTGCCGCAGCACGTGGGTGCCGGCCTCCCGCAGCACGGACACCAGTGGCTCGGCGAGCGCGGGCGGCAGGTCCTGCTCCGGCAGCGTCACGGTGCACCGCACGCCGGAGTTCCCCAGTACCCGTACCACCGTGTCCGTCTGCTCACGCAGGCCGACGCTGCGGTAGCCGTGCACGGCCTCGCGCATCCGGGCCAGCGCGGCCGCCGCGAGCACCCGCATCTCGGTGGCCTCCTTCCTGGTCCGCTCCCCGTCGACCAGCGCCAGCCGTGACGCCAGCTCGGCCTTGAGGACGATCGCCGACAGTTCGTTCGCGAGCAGGGCGTACACGTCCCCGGCACACCGCAGCCGTTCCTCGGTCGCCGCCAGGCGGGCCAGCGCGGCACGCCCCTCGCCGGCCTGTGCGCGGAACGTCCAGAACCACAGGTGCAGCACGTTCCACACCGCCACCGACAGCCCGAGCACCACCGTGACGGTCACCGCGTCGCCCACCGGCCCGCCGAACCACCAGGCCGTCGCCGCGGACACCAGGGCCGTCGCGGCCATGAGGGTCGCCGCGTAGCGGACCGGCAGCAGCAGTGGCGCGGCCCCGACCAGTGCCGCGCCCAGGAACGCCCAGCTCCGCCCCGGGGTGCCGCCGACCGGCCCGACCAGCGGCACGGACAGCCCGGCGGCGGCGGCACAGCCGGCGAGCAGCCACCGGCCGGTCGTCGCGGCCAGCCGCGGCATGACCGACCGGTACAGGGCCCCGGCCAGCGCCACGACCAGCACCAGTGACCCGACCGCGCCGGACACGGTCCACCGCGGATCGGGTTCGCGGCGCATCTCCAGCGCCGCGAGCAGCACGCACGTCGCGATTCCGCTCGCGGCGCCCGCCAGGACGCACCACCTCGCCCGACGCATGCCCGGGGTCGACAGGGCGTGCGCCGGCGTGGCGGGGTCCCGCGTCAGGCCGGCGGGCCTGGTCCCGGTGACCGTCATCGCCCCGGCTCCCGACGGACGCGGTGCGTGCCGGTCGGCACCGGCCCACGCCCCGGCTGTCGACGGACGCGGTACGTGCCGGTCGGCAGCGGCACGATCGGCGTGGCCGGACGTGCCGGCGCGGACGGCGGCGCGGTCGGCATGGTCGCCTCCGGGACTCCGATCGCCACGTACTGCATGGTATCCGTCACGGTGCGCTTGCGCCGATCTGGATCCGTCCGCACCGTCGCGTCGGGCGGCTGCCACCCGCCGGGCTCGGCCGCGGGGTGGGTCGTCCCGACGGGCTGCGCTTTCATCAGGTGGCCTCCGTCCGGTCCTGGTCGTTCCCGACGAGGCGCCGGCGTCGGCTTCCACCGGCCCGCCCCAGCGGTCGCCGGCCGTACCGCAGCCCGAGCCGCGCGGTCGGTCGTGCCGTCAGCATGGCGGCGGAGACGCGCCGGATCCCATCCCCGCCTGTCATGTCCGGGCCGGGAGGAACTGCACGGGTGAACCGTGCGCCGAGGTGCCGGCGGAGAGTCCTCGGTGGTCCGGAAATTGCGCGTTCCATCGCCTCGAAATTGTTTCCACCATCGCTTGGTAATTTGTGCGGCGGGTCGCGTCGGCGAGTGGCTCATGTGATTGCGGTCGATGGTTCGGCTGGGCTAATTTGCAGGCACGAAATGCCTCTCCTCTTTGGAGGCTGCTGTGTCCTCATCCGTTGGAATTCTGGGTACCGGATCCTGGGTGCCCGCGCGAGCATTGCCGAACGAGGAAATCGCGCGTCGGGTACCGGGTGCGAGCCCGGAATGGATCGTGCGCAAGACCGCCATTCGTTCGCGCCGTTTCGCGGCGGCGGAGGACGCCACCTCCGACCTCGCGGCACGGGCCGCGGCCCGTGCGCTGCGGGACGCCGGCCTCGGCGTCGACCGCGTCGACTACCTCGTCGTGTCGACGTCGACCCCGGATCACCCGCAGCCGCCGACGGCCTGCCTGGTGCAGGAACGTCTCGGCGCGTACGGGGCCGCGTGCTTCGACGTCAACGCGGTGTGCGCCGGATTCGTGCACGCCCTGGTGCTGGCACAGGCGCTGGTGGCGGACCGGCCGGGCGCACACGCGCTGGTGGTCGGCGCCGACGTGTACTCGCGGATCCTGGACTTCGACGACCGGCGTACCGCCGTGCTGTTCGGCGACGGCGCGGGAGCGGCCGTCGTGGGGGCGGTGCCACCGGGGCGCGGTGTCGTCGGGTACGAGCTGGCCAGCAGGGGAGACGCCAGCGACCTGATTCGGGTGGTGGCGGGCGGCAGCAGGCTGCCGGCGTCGGCGACGACCGTGGCGGAGGGCGGCCACTTCTTCCGGATGCACGGCCGGGGCGTCACCGGGATCGTCCTGCAGGAGGTCCCGCCGTTCGTGGACAAGCTGCTGGCCAGGGCGGGCGTCGGTGCGGCAGACGTCGCGCACGTCGTGCCGCACCAGCCCAACGGTCTGCTCCTCGACGAGCTGGTGCGCGCGTGCGGGCTGACCGCCGCGCACACGCACCGCACGGTGGAGGAGTACGCGAACGTCGGCAGCGCCTCCGTGCCACTCACCCTCGACCACGCCAACCGGGCCGGACTGCTCCGTGACGGCGATCTCGTCCTCCTGCTGGCGTTCGGCGGGGGGATGTCGTTCGGAGGATGCCTGCTGCGGTGGGGCCGGGCGCCCGGCCCGGAGCCCGGGAGTGAGCGGTGAGCCCGCCCGGTGCGACCCCCCGATCCCTGTCCGCTTCCACGCCAACCGTGTCGACACAGGACGGTTACTCATGAAGACCTTGACGAAACTCGGCGCGTTCGCGCTCGCCCTGGTGCTGGTGCTCGGGAGCGCCTACGCCGCAGGCCGCGTGGTCGGGCCCCCACCAACGGCGGCACCCGCGGCACCCGCGGCGAAGCCGGCCGCAGCCGAGGAGGAGGAAGGCCCGGGTGGCCTGGCCGTCTCCCACGAGAGCATGACCCTGAAGGTGATCACGGACAACGTCCCGGCCGGGACGAAACAGACCTTCGCCTTCCAGATCCTGCAACACGACGGCACGCCCCTGGTGAAGTACAAGCCGCAGCACGAGAAGCTGATGCACCTCATCGTGGCGCGGCGGGACCTGACGAACTTCCGGCACGTCCACCCGAACCTCGGCTCGGACGGCGTGTGGCGGGTGCCGCTGACCTTCGCGGCGGCCGGCGAGTACCGGGTCTTCGCCGACTACATGCCGCTGTGGGGCATCCACGGCGAGACGCTCGGGGCGGACGTGTCGGTCTCGGGTGACTACCGGCCGGAGGCGCTGCCCGCGCCCTCGACCACCACGTCGGTGGACGGCTACACGGTGACCCTCGGTGGCGAGCTCACCCCCGGCAGGGACGGCAAGCTGACGCTCAGCGTCGCCAGGGACGGCAAGCCGGTCACCGACCTGGAGCCGTACCTGGGTGCCTTCGGCCACCTGGTCGCGCTCCGCGACGGCGACATGGCGTACCTGCACGTCCACCCCGACGGCACGCCGGGTGACGGGCAGACCGCCCCCGGCCCGGACATCGTCTTCCACGCCACCGCGCCCACCTTCGGCGACTACCGGCTGTTCCTGGACTTCCAGCACCAGGGCACGGTGCGCACGGCGGCGTTCACCCTGCGCGTGAACGGTCCGAACCCGCCGCCGCACGGCCTGACCGAGGAGGCCTTCGCGGCGGCCAAGGCCCGCAACGAGGAGGCCGCGAGGAACGGTGGCGTCGCCCCGGGCGGCACCACCCCCGGCGGCACCACCGGCGCCGGTACGGAGGAGGGCACCCATGGCCACGGCTGAGAACCAACTGGAGCTGCTGATCGGCGGCATGACGTGCGCGGCCTGCGCGGCGCGCATCGAGAAGCGCCTCAACGGGATCGACGGGGTGGAGGCGACCGTCAACTACGCCACCGAGAAGGCGAAGGTGCTGGTCACCGCCCAGATCTCGCAGGCGGACGTGATCGCCGCCGTCGAGGAGATCGGCTTCACTGCCCGGCCGGTGCTGCCGCCCGCGGCGCCGACGGCGGGCACTCCGGACCCGGCGGCCGTGGAGGAGGCCGAGCACGACCGTGAGCTGCGGGCGGCCCGGCACCGCCTCTGGGTCGTCGCCGTGTTGGCGGTGCCGGTCATCGCGATGTCGATGTTCTCCCAGCTCCAGTTCGAGTACTGGCAGTGGGCCTGCCTGACGCTGACCGCGCCGGTCGTGGTGTGGGGGGCGTGGCCGTTCCACCGGGCCGCCTTCGCCAACCTCCGACACGCCGCCGCCTCGATGGACACGCTGGTCTCGGTGGGCACGCTCGCCGCGCTCGCGTGGTCGCTGTACACGCTGTTCCTCGGCACCGCCGGGGTGCCCGGCATGCGGCACCCGTTCCGGATCACCCTGGAGCGCACGCCCGGCGAGGGCAACATGTACCTGGAGGTCGCCGCCGGCGTGACCCTCTTCATCCTCTGCGGGCGGTACTTCGAGGCACGGGCGAAGCGTCGCTCCGGCGCCGCGCTGCGCGCGCTGCTGTCGCTGGGCGCCAAGGACGTCACGGTGCTGCGCGACGGCGCCGAGGTGATCGTGCCGATCTCGGCGCTCGCGGTCGGCGACCGGTTCCTCGTGCGGCCGGGCGAGAAGCTGGCGACCGACGGCGTCGTGGAGGAGGGCTCCTCCGCGGTCGACGCGAGCATGCTGACCGGCGAGTCCGTGCCCGTCGAGGTGGGGCCTGGGGACGAGGTCGTCGGCGCCACGGTGAACGCCGGCGGGCGGCTCGTCGTACGCGCCACACGGGTGGGCGGCGAGACGCAGCTCGCGCAGATGGCCAAGCTGGTCGAGGAGGCGCAGACCGGCAAGGCCGCCGTCCAGCGGCTCGCGGACCAGGTGTCGGCGGTGTTCGTGCCGGGGGTGATCGCGTTGTCGCTCGCCACCCTGGGCTACTGGCTCGGCTCCGGCCAGCCGGCGGCAGCCGCGTTCACCGCGGCGGTGGCCGTCCTGATCATCGCCTGCCCGTGCGCGTTGGGACTGGCGACGCCGACCGCACTGCTGGTCGGCACCGGGCGGGGCGCGCAGCTCGGCATCCTGATCAAGGGCCCGCAGGTGCTGGAGTCCACCCGGTCCGTCGACACCGTCGTGCTCGACAAGACCGGCACGGTGACCACCGGCGAGATGTCCGTCGTGGCGGTCGTGCCCGTCGACGGGGAGAGCGACGAGAAGCTGCTGCGGCTCGCGGGGGCACTGGAGAGCGCGTCGGAGCACCCCATCGCCCGGGCCGTCGTCACCGGCGCACGGGAGCGGTGCGGCGAACTGCCCGCGGTCGCCGACTTCGCCAGCGAGACGGGGGTCGGCGTGCGTGGCACGGTCGACGGGCACGAGGTCATCGTCGGCCGGGCGTCGCTGCTCGGCTCGTGGGCGGCCGAACTGCCCCCGGAGTTGACCGCCGCCAGGGCCACGGCCGACGCGGCGGGCCGTACGTCGGTGATGGTCGGGTGGGACGGCGCCCTGCGGGGGATGCTCGTCGTGGCCGACCGGGTGAAGCCCACCAGCCGGGCGGCGGTCGCGCAGTTCACCCGGCTGGGGCTGCACCCGATCCTGCTGACCGGCGACAACGCCGCGGTGGCGGCGGCGATCGCGGCGGAGGTGGGGATCGACGACGTGGTCGCCGACGTGCTCCCCGCCGGGAAGGTCGATCTGGTCAAGCGGCTCCAGGCCGACGGCAAGGTCGTCGCGATGGTCGGCGACGGTGTCAACGACGCCGCCGCGCTCGCGCAGGCCGACCTGGGCATCGCGATGGGCACCGGCAGCGACGTGGCGATCGAGTCGGGCGACCTGACGGTGGTACGCGGCGACCTGCGGGTGGTCGCGGACGCCATCCGGCTGTCGCGCCGCACCCTCGGCACGATCAAGGGCAACCTGTTCTGGGCCTTCGCGTACAACGTCGCGGCCATCCCGCTCGCGGCGAGCGGGCTGCTCAATCCGATGCTGGCGGGTCTGATCATGGCCGGCAGTTCGGTGTTCGTGGTGTCGAACAGCCTGCGGCTGCGGCGGTTCAAGGCGCTCGCGGGCAACGAACTCCCGGACCGGGCGGAGCCGGCCGAGGCGTCGCGCAAGGCGATGGTCACCGCCTCCTGACGCGTCCACGTGCCGAGCCGCACTTCCGTACCGAAAGAACGGAGCCGCACCATGGCCGAGCCGAGCCGGCTCGCGGAGGATCCTCAGCTGCTGCTGCTGCACGCGGCCGGTCTCGGCCGGGCGAGCTGGGATGCCGTCGTCGAACGCATCCCGGGGTTCGCCCGGACCATCGCGATCGACCTGCCCGGCCACGGGAGCGTGCCGGGGCTCGCGTACGACCGTGACGTCGTGCCGAGGCTCGCCGAGTACGTGGCGGAGCGGATCGCCGCGCTGGGACTGCGCAGGCCGCACGTGGTCGGGCACTCGCTCGGCGGGGTGATCGCGCTCGAACTGGCCCGCCGGGTGCCCGTCGCGGCGGTGACCGCCCTGTGCAGCATCGGGTTCCGGGCGGTCTGCCACGCCTCGATCTGCGTGGTGCGGACCCACGCGATCCTGCGGGCGACCGCCGCGGTGGGGCCGAAGACGCGCGGGCGGCTGCTCGGCAGGGGGATCGTCCGCAGGTTCGTCATGGGCAGCGTGTCGGCGCGGCCCGTCGCCCTCCGGGCGGAGGTCGCCGCCGCCGACGTGACGTCGATGATCACCAGTGACCTGTCCGCCCTGAGCCGGTACGCGGGGCTCTACTCGTTCCGCGCGAACGTCGACGACGCGACGCCGGTGAACCTCGTGTGGGCCGACCAGGACCGCGTGGTCCCGCTGCGCGACGCGTTGCGGGCCCGGCAGGTGCTCCCGAGGGCGCAGCACTTCGTCATTCCCGGCAGCGGTCATTTCGTCGTGCGCGACGACCCGCACGGTGCCGCTGCCGTCATCCACGCCTGTCACACCCAGGTGCTGCGGGAAAGGCAGGCCGAGAATCGCAGAGGAGCCCGCGGAAATGTGAACCCACAGCATGGTAATTGAGCTGGCAATCTGGCCCCGCACACCTGTCGGGGCGGGAACTGTTGACCGACCGGACGCGACTACTGAGGTACCCGGATTCCGGGACCACCGCTCAGAGGAGTGCGAATGAAAATCAGCCCGCAGGCTGGCCGGAAGTTCGGCGTGATCGTGGAGGGTTTCGACGCCGAAACCGCTTCGCCACAGGAGATCGTCGAGCTGAAGAAGGCCATCTACACGAACAAGATCGCCGTTTTGAAGAACCAGGACCTGTCGCCGCGGCAGTTCCTGGCGCTCGGCGAGCGGCTGGGCCGGGTCTCGGAGTACTACGAGCCGGTCTACCACCACCCCGAGGTGAAGGAGGTGTTCGTCTCCTCCAACGTCAAGGAGGAGGACGGCCGCCAGATCGGGGTGCCGAAGACCGGCAAGTTCTGGCACTCGGACTACCAGTTCATGCCGCGTCCGTTCGACATCACCATGATCTACCCACAGGTCGTGCCGTCGAAGAACCGTGGCACGTACTTCATCAACATGGCGACGGCCTACGAGAAGCTCTCCGAGGAGCTGAAGCTGGCCGCCAAGGACACCACGGCGACGCACAGCGTGCTGCGGTACTTCAAGATCCGGCCGACCGACGTCTACCGGCCGATCTCGGAAATCATCGACGAGGTCAACGCGAAGACCCCGCCGGTGACGAGCCCGCTCGCGTTCGCGCACCCGCACACCGACGAGACCGTGCTGTACGTCAGCGAGGGCTTCACCCTGTCGCTACAGGACGCGGACGGCAACGACCGGTCGGAGCTGCTGACGGAACTGCTCACGGCCACCGGCCAGCTCGACCGCACCTACGAGCACGAGAACATCCACCTCCAGACGTTCGAGAAGGGCGACATGCTCCTCTGGGACAACCGCAGCCTGATCCACCGGGCGCTGCACACCGCGACGCCGGAGCCGGCCGTGTCCTACCGCGTCACCGTCTACGACGACGTCGACACGGCGGCCTAGTCCCGCGCGGACGTTCGATCTGCGGTGGGGTCCGGCGGCGCCGACCGTCGGATCCCACCGGTGTCCACCTCGCACGAGATCGAGAGGCATGACGTGGCAGACCAGTTGACGGCGGCGACGATCAGGGCGGACGTCGCCGAGTTGCTCCACCGTCGCCCGGACGAGAATTTCGACACGGAGGACCTGTTCGACTGCGGCCTGGACTCGGTGCGGCTGATGACGCTCATGGAGCGGTGGCGCGACGCCGGCGCCAAGGTCAGCTTCGTCGACCTGGCCGAGCGGCCGACGGTCGAGCACTGGGTGAAGCTGCTGGTGGGCAGTGATGGCTGAGCCGTTGCCGTTGGGCGCCGCGCAGGAGGGGATCTGGACCGGCCAGCAGTTCGACCCGGACAGCCCCGCCTTCAACACGGCCGAGTACGTGGAGATCCGCGGCCCGGTCGACGTGCGGCTGCTGGAGGCGGCGGTGCGCGGGGCGGTCGGCGAGGCCGAGGCGCTGAACGTCGTGTTCGAGGAGGACGCCGACGGGCGCCCGTGGCAGCGCCCCCGCGACGACGGGTCGTGGCCGCTGCACCTGGTCGACACCAGCGCCGAGGCGGATCCGCCCGCCGCCGCGACGGCCTGGATGCGCGCGGACCTCGACACCCCCGTCGACCTGCGCAAGGACCTGCTGTTCCGGCAGGCGTTCCTCCGCCTCGGCCCGGACCATCTCCTGTGGTACCAGCGCGTGCACCACATCGCCCTGGACGGGTACGGGCTGTCCCTCGTCGCCCGCCGGGTGGCCGAGCTGTACACCGCGCTCGTCGAGGGGCGTGAACCCCCGACCAGCACGTTCGGATCGCTCTCCGCCGTCGTCGACGAGGATCGCGCCTACGCCGACTCGGACAGGTACGCCGCCGCGCGCGAGCACTGGACGTCGCGGGCGGAGGGCCGGCCGGCGCCGGTGGTGCTCGCCCGCCGCAGCGGGAAGCTGGCGCGGACGGTGCTGCGCGCCAGCGCGGACCTCGACGCCGCCGGCATCGACGCGCTGAAGACGGTCGCCAGGGCCACCGGAACCACCTGGAGCGAGACCGTCATCGCGGCCTTCGCGGCCTACCTGCACCGGATGACCGGCGCGGACGAGCTCACCCTCGCGCTGCCCGTCATGTCCCGGCTCGGCTCGGTGTCGCTGCGGGTGCCGTGCATGGTGACCAACGTCGTGCCGCTGTGGGTCCGCGTCGAGCCCACCGCCACGCTGGCGGGGCTCGCGGCGCAGGTCGCGGCCGAGCTGCGGGCCGCGCGTCCACACCTGCGCTACCGCTACGAGCAGCTGCGCCGCGACCTCAGGATGGTCGCCAGCGAGCGCAAGCTGTTCGGGCCGTCGGTCAACATCATGCCGTTCGACTACGGCCTGCGCTTCGCCGGGCTTCGCGGCGTCGTGCACAACGTCAGCGCCGGGCTCGTCGAGGACCTGGTCGTGCACGTGTACGACCGGGCGGACGGCAGCGGCCTGCGGGTCGTCCTCGACGCCAACCCGAACTGCTACGACGAAGAGGAACTCGCCGGTCACCTGACCCGGTTCCTGGCCTTCCTGAGCCGTGCGACGGGCGCCGCCGACACGCCGGTCGCCGACGTCGACCTGCTCCTGGACGGCGAGCGCCGGCTGCTGCTGGAGGAGTGGAACGACACGGCGAAACCCCTGCCGGCGGTGACCGTACCCGCGCTGTTCGCGGCACAGGCCGCCGCGACACCGGACCGTACGGCGCTGGTGGCCGGCGACGCCACGCTGACCTTCGCCGAACTCGACCGCCGCGTCGACCGCCTGGCCAGCCTGCTCGTCGCCCGGGGGGCGGGCCCCGACCGGCACGTGGGGCTCCTGCTGCCCCGCACCTCGGAGGCGATCGTGGCGCTGCTCGCCGTGCTCAGGGCCGGCGCCGCGTACGTGCCAGTCGACCCGGACCTGCCCGTCCGGCGGGTGGCGGCGATGCTCGCCGACAGCGCACCCGTCGTGGTGCTCACCACCGAGGCGCTCTGGGCCGGCCACCGGCAGGTGGAGGTCCCGGTCCTGCTCGTGGACACCGCCGCGACCGCCGCCGAGCTGGCCGCGGTGGCCGACCCGCCCGTGCCGGACACCGGCCTCGGGCCGGAGCACGCGGCCTGCCTCATCTACACGTCCGGCTCCACCGGCGTGCCGAAGGGCGTCGTGATCGAGCACCGCGGCCTGGTCAACCTCTTCCACCACCACCGCGACACGATGATCCGGCCGGCGGCCGGCGGCCGGGTGTGCCGGGCCGCGCTGTCCGCGTCGCTGTCGTTCGACACGTCGTGGGAGGGCCTGCTGTGGCTGCTCGACGGCCACGAGCTGCACTTCGTCGACGACGACCGGCGCCGCGACCCCGCCTCGATGCTCGACTACGTCGCCCGCAACGAGATCGACTTCATGGACATCACCCCCACGTACGCCGAGGAACTGGTGGCGAACGGGTTCCTCGACGACGACCGGCGCCGGCCCGCCGTGCTCGCGCTCGGCGGCGAGGCCACCGGTCCCGCGCTCTGGGCGGCGCTGCGCGACGCCGGCATGACCGTCTACAACCTGTACGGCCCCACCGAGTGCACGGTCGACACCCTCTGGTGCCGGCTCGCGGAGAGCGCCGAGCCGATCGTGGGCAGGCCGCTCACCAACACCAGGGCGTACGTGCTGGACCCGGCACGCCGGCTCGTGCCGCCCGGCACGGTGGGCGAGCTGTACTTCGCCGGGGCACCGGTCGCCCGTGGCTACCACGACCGGCCGGAGCAGACCGCGCAGCGGTTCGTCGAGGACCCGTTCGGGTCCCCGGGCAGCCGGATGTACCGCACCGGCGACCTCGCCCGCTGGCGGCGCGACGGCACGCTGGAGTTCCTCGGCCGCGCGGACGACCAGGTCAAGATCCGGGGCTTCCGCATCGAGCCGGGGGAGATCGAGGCGGTCCTGCTCGCGCACCCCGGCGTCGCCCAGGCGGCGGTGGTGCCGCGCGAGGACACGCCGGGTCAGGTGCGACTCGTCGGCTACGTCGTGCCCGTCGGCGACGCCGCGCCGGAACCCGCCGCGCTGCGGCAGTTCGTGGCGGAGCGGCTGCCCGACTACATGGTGCCGCCCGCGTTCGTCGCGCTGGAGGCGATCCCGCGTACCACGAACGGCAAGCTCGACCGTGCGGCGCTGCCCGCGCCGGAGCTGACCGCCACGGTCGACGGCCGCGCGCCCCGCGACCACCGCGAGGCGGTCCTGTGCGGACTCTTCGCCGACCTGCTCGGCCTGCCCGAGGTCGGCATCGACGACGACTTCTTCTCGCTCGGCGGGCACTCCCTGCTCGTCGCCCGGCTGATGGGCCGGGTACGCGCGGAGTTCGGCGTGGAGATCAGCATCCGGACGGTGTTCGAGGCACCGACCGTCGCGAAGCTCGCGCCGGCGCTCGCCACGGACACCAGCGGTGGCTCGACGGAGGTGCTGCTCCCGTTGCGTACGCGGGGGAGTGGGCCGCCGCTGTTCTGCGTCGCGCCGGCCACCGGGCTGGCGTGGTCGTTCGCCGCGCTGCTGGCGACCCTTCCCGACCGCCCGGTGTACGGGCTCCAGTCGGTCGCCGCCGGGGAGTGCGCGAGCATCGCCGACCTGGCCGCAGACCACGTGCGCCGCATCCGCGAGATCCAACCCGTCGGGCCCTACCACCTGCTCGGCGCCTCCTTCGGTGGCCTGGTGGCCCACGAGACGGCCATCCAACTCGCGGAGTCCGGCGAGTCGGTGGCACCGCTCGTGCTGCTCGACTCGTTCCCGGTCCCGGCCGCCTGGCGGGACCTGCCACCGCCCGGTGAGCACGACGCGGCCGCCGCCGTACTCGGCCAGGCCGTGCTGGGCGGCCTCGACGAGGCACAGCGTCGCCTCGCGTACGACGCCTTCGCGCGCAACTCGCGGCTCGCCGCCGGCTGGACGCCCCGGCGCCTCACCGGCGACGTGCTGGTCGTCGAGGCGACCGAAGGCAGGACACCGGACTGGCCCGGGCCGGAGAGCTGGCAGTCCCACGTCGACGGGCGGATCGACGTGCACCGGCTGGACTGCACCCACGACGGCATGCTCGCCGCCGGTCCCCTGGCGCGGGTCGGCGCCGTGATCCCACCTGTCGGCGACCTTCGGAGGGCAGTATGAGCAAACGGCGTGAACGGCTCGGACTCGGCGCGCTCCTCGCCGCGACGTTCATGACCCAGGTGGACGGGTTCGTCGTCAACGTGGCCAGCCCGTCCATCCAGCGCGACCTCGACGCGGGCTTCGACCAGATCCAGTTCGTCGGCGCGGCGTACGTGATCGCGTTCGGGGCCCTGATGGTCACCGGCGCGCGGCTCGGCGACCGCGTCGGGCACCGCACGGTGTTCCTCTGGGGCGTTGCGGGCTTCACGCTCACCTCGCTGCTGTGCGGCATCGCAGCGGACGCAGACCTGCTCATCGTGGCCCGGTTCCTGCAGGGCGCCACGGCGGCGTTCATGGCCCCCCAGGTGCTCGCGATCATCCGGGCCACCGTGCCGGACCCGGACCGGCTGGCGAAAGCCATCAGCGTCTACGGCGTCGTGATCGGCCTCGGCGTGATCAGCGGCATCGCGGGCGGCGGTCTCATCGTCGAGGCGGACATCGCCGGCCTCGGCTGGCGGCCGGCGCTGCTCGTCAACGTGCCCGTCGGGATCGCGATCCTGGCGTTGGGCGGGCTCCTGCCGCGTACCGTGCCGAAGGCGCCGCACCGGCTCGACCTCGCGGGCGCGGCGCTCACCATCGTGGCGGCACCTGCCCTGCTCGTGCCGCTGGTCTTCGGGCCGGGCGGCCCGGCGTGGCTGTGGCTCGGCGTACCGGTCGCGCTCGTCGTGTCCGTGGTGCTCGTGAACCAGCAGCGGCGCCTGTACCGCGACGGCGGCGATCCGTTGTTCCCGCCGCGGGTCGTCACCGCCCCCGGGATGCGGCTGTCCCTGCTGACCGTGCTGGCCCTGTTCGCCACGAACTCGGGGCTCTTCCTCGTGTTCACCTACTACCTACAGACCGGGCTGCGGTTCACGCCGCTCACCGCGGCGCTGATGTTCGTGCCGCTCGGGATCGGCTTCTCGCTGGGCTCGGCGGCGAACCGGCGGGTGGGACGCCTCGTCTCGTCGCCGACCCCGGTCTGGGGCTGCGGCCTGCTCGCCGCCGTTCTGGTGGCGAGCGCGGCGGTCGTCCAGGCACCGGAGTCCACCCAGGCACCCATGCTCGTCGCGGTGGTCACGCTGGCCGGCTTCGGGCAGGGCCTGGTCGTCTCGCCCCTGGTGGCCGGGATCCTCGGCCGGGTCAGGCCCGCCGAGGCGGGCGCCGCGTCCGGCATGGCGACCACGGTGACCCAGTTCGGCCTCGCGCTCGGGGTCGCGGTCGCGGGGGTCTGGTACCGCACCGTGCTCGGCGCGACGCCCGGTGACCCCGGCGTGCCCTTCGCCGACCACGCGACGGCCTTCGCGGCCACCGCGCTCCTGCTCGCGGCTTCCGCGACCTGCGCCGGCCTGGTCAGTGTCCGTCTGCACCACCTGCCCGGGCCAACGGCCGTGGCAGCGACCGTGCCCGCGCCAGCGGAACCGGAAGGGGCGGCGGCGCCGACGCCCGTCGCCATGTCAACCAGTCGGAGGACCGGATGAAACTCAAGCGTTTTCCCCTCGCGGCGGCGGTCGCCGCCCTGCTTCTCTCGACGGCCTGCACGACGGTCAGGAGCGAGGCCGAGCTGTCGAACGAGCCGGTGACGGCCGGCTACCCGGTGACGATCACCAACTGCGGCAAGAAGTACACCTACGACCGGCCGCCGAGCCGGGTGGTCGTGATGAACGGCGGTTCGGTCGCGGAGGCCTCCGCGCTGCTGGAGCTGGGTGTCGCCGACCGCGTCGTGGCCAACGCGCAGTCGTACGGCGCCTCGGAGATCGACGGCCGGGTCGACGCGCTCAGGAAGCTGCCGACGGGGAACATCAAACTCAACGACATGGCGGACATCCCGCGCGAGGCCATGATCGGGCTGACGCCGGATCTGGTGATCTCCACGTACGACGGGGGTTTCCGCGCCGAGGCCGGCTTCGCCACCCGCGACGACCTCGCGGCTGTCGGGGCCAACACGTACGCGCCGAAGAGCTCGTGCGGCGAGGTCGGCACGGTGACCGGCACGCCGACCATCGAGGACAGCTACGGGCTGCTGCGCGACCTCGGCACCATCTTCGGGGTGTCCGAGCGCGCCGAGAAGATCATCGCCGACTCCCGGGCGCACATCGCCGGCGTCGGGGCGAAGACCGCGAACCTGCCGAAGCAGAAGGTCATGCTGATCGTCCCCGGCATGGCGATGGGCGGGGAGTTCAGCTCGGTCGGTGGCAACGGGATCTGGAACGACATCATGGCCAGGTCGGGTGCGGTGAACGCCTTCGCGGGCGCGACCGACCAGATGTTCGCCAACCTCTCCCGCGAGCAGGTCGCCAAGGCCGACGTGGACGCCGTGCTCGTCGTGAACTACATGTCGAAGGATCCGGACGCGGACGCGCGGAAGCTGCTCGCCCAGTTCCCGCAGTGGGACGCGGCCAAGAACAACCGCTACGTGGTGTTGTCCGACTCGATCTATCTCGGCCCCAGCAACCACCTGGCGGTCGAGAAGATCGCGCGGGCCGTGCACCCCGAGGCGTTCTGACCGCCATGGCCACCTTGTCACGTTCCACGAACGGCCGGGTGCAGGCCGTGGCGAAGCGCACGACCGCCCGCCCGGCGCCGCTGCACGGCGCACCGCTCCCGCTGTGCCTGCTCGTGCTCGGCCTGCTGCTGGTCATCATGATCCTCGTCGCGGCGGCCGTCGGGTCGGTTCAGGTATCCGTCGGCGACACCGGCCGGATCGTCTGGGCACACCTGACCGGGTCGACCCCGGCGGTGGACCCGGCGCACGACCAGATCGTCTGGACCTTCCGGATCCCACGGGTGCTGCTGGCGGCGCTGTGCGGCGCCGGGCTCGCGGTCGCGGGCGTCGTGTTGCAGGCCCTCGTGGCCAACCCGCTCGCCGATCCCTTCATCCTCGGGGTGTCGGCGGGTGGCTCGGTCGGCGCCGTCACCGTGATGGCGCTGGGCGCGGGCGCGGCCGGCGGACTCGGGGTGTCGGGCGCGGCGTTCCTCGGCGCGATGCTGGCGGTGGCGCTGGTGTTCAGCCTGGGCCAGCAGCGCGGCCGGCTCAACCCGGTCCGGCTCGTGCTCGCGGGGGTCGCGATCAGCTACGTGTTCACGTCGATCACGAGCCTGCTCCAGTTGCAGACGACGCCCAACAACATGCGCCAGATCATGTTCTGGCTGCTCGGTAGCGTCGCGGGCGCCCGCTGGGAGCAACTCCAGGTCGCGGGCGTGGTCGTCCTCGCGGTGACCGTGCTGCTGACCCTGTACGCCCGACAGTTCAACGCGCTCGTCACCGGCGACGAGTCGGCGACCGCCCTCGGGATCGACGTCAAGCGGCTGCGGATCGTGTCGATCGTCCTGACGGCGCTGCTCGCGGGCGTGCTCATCGCCGTGGCCGGCGGCATCGGTTTCGTCGGGTTGATGGTGCCGCACCTGGTACGGCTCGCGTTCGGCGTGGACCACCGACGGGTCCTGCCCCTCGCGGCACTCGTCGGCGCGCTCTATCTCGTGGTCGTCGACCTGCTGTGCCGGACCGTCGACCCGCCGAACGAACTGCCCCTCAACATCCTGACCGCCCTCTTCGGCGCACCGTTCTTCATCTGGCTGATGCGCCGGGATAGGAGCCTGTCCCACTCATGAAGCTTCAGGTGCAGCGGGTCTGCGTCTCCATCGGCAGTACGCCGATCCTCCGCGACGTCAACCTGGACATCGCGTCCGGCGAGGTCGTCGGCCTGATCGGGCCCAACGGCAGCGGCAAGTCCACGCTCCTACGGACGATCTACCGGTCGGTCCGCCCGACTGACGGCCAGGTGCTGCTCGGCGACGAGGACGTCTGGTCGCTGTCGGCGCGGGCCGCCGCGCGGCGGACGGCAGCCGTGTTGCAGAACAGCCCCACGCCGCCGGGGCTGACCGTGCAGGAGGTCGCCGCGCTGGGGCGGACGCCACACAAGGGGGTGTTCGCCCGGGAGACCGCCGAGGACCACGACATCGTCGTCGACGCGTTGGAGCGTACCGGGATGTTGGGGCACGCGGACCGGATCTACGGTTCGCTGTCCGGCGGCGAGAAGCAGCGGGTGCTGCTCGCCAGGGCGCTCGCCCAGCAGCCGCAGCTCCTGGTGCTCGACGAGCCGACCAACCACCTGGACATCCGGGCCCGGTTCGAGCTGTTGGAACTGGTGCACACGCTGGGGGTCACCACGCTGGCGGTGCTGCACGACCTGGATCTCGCGGTGCGCAGCTGCGACCGCCTCGTCGTGCTGGACCGCGGGAAGGTCGTCGCGGTGGGGCCGGTGCTGGACGCGCTCACGCCCCAGGTGCTGTCCGGGGTCTTCGGCGTCACCGCCGAGACGGAGCGTCACGACGACGGGGTCGTCCGCGTCACGTACGGCGCCCGGCCGCTGGCCAGGGCGGGCTGACCCCGGGGCGAACCGGACGCGCCCGCCGCCCGGCACCCGGGCGGCGGGCGGCGGTCGTCCCTGGCCGGGCGGGCGTCGGCAGTACCGCCGACGGGTCTTCCCCGGCCACCGGCGCCAGCGCGTCCGCCGGCCCGGGAGGATCACCCGGCCGCCGCCGCGCCTGCCCCCTGCGACGGACGGTGGGCAGCGGCCGGACGAGGGCTGGGGACGCGAGACCCGCTGGTCAAACGGTTCCAACGAATTCTGGTTTCCCATGAGGAGGCCGGCTGGACCGCCGCTGGAATGCGTTCTTTCCCATAATCGGTCCGGTTGCCGGGAATTCATGTCGGAGTCACCGGGAGAAAGCTCAGAGTCACTGGGCGAAGCGCGGTCACGGATCTGGCCCCGGCCGTCGGGCGGGGCGACCGGAGGCGGCCGAACTCTGCGGGCTGCCCGATCGGCACGATCCGCGCCCGCGTCGCGCGAGCTCGGCGCGACCTCGTATCGGTGCTGGCGCAGGCCCCGCCACGGCGTCCGGCCGTCCCCCGGTAGGCCCCGACGCCGAGCGGCGGCCCCCGCGTCAAATGTCCCTACTAGAGGATATGACGTGACGGCGGCAAATGTTCCCTAGCATCGATTAGGACCCTTTCGTGCTGCGGTAGCCAGGCAAAGCGGCTTGACGACCGTCATTTTTATATGGAAAGGTCGACACACAAGGGGGAGGGTGTCCGTAGGACACATCGCAATTCGTGGCCGGGAGTCTGTTCAAAAACGTTTACTTCGCGTAACGACTCTGTGAGCTTCGGCGCCCTGCCGGCGTCCGTCGACGGCACGGGTTCTGCGAGCTGACGAGGACCATTCCCGCCGTCGGGTCGATCACTGGGGAGTGTGTCGTGGTTGTTGGATCGACGCCCGGGACCGGGCATCGCGGCCGACGGGGGATCGGCCGGACCGGGTGCGGGGCGAGCCGGCCTCTGGGCGTACGCCGGTTGGGCTAGAGGAACCGGGAGCGCTGCTGCCGTGAACCTCTCCCTCACACCAGGGCGCTCATCCTCGCGGGAGACGGCGCCGCTGCCGGCGCCCCGTCTCGCGATGGGCGTCGTCACCGCCGTCTTCGCAAGCATCAGCCTCATCGGCTTTCTCCACGTCATGTTGCTGCCGGTCAACCCGGTCGCCATCGCGCTGTCGTTCGCGTGCATCGCCGCCCTGATGGCGATGCAGCTGCTGTGGTACGGCCGGGACAACGGGCGACTGCGCACGCCGCTGGGCTACGGCGTCCTGGCCACCCAGGTGGCGCTGGTGTACCTGCCGATCCTGGCCTTCGGTCAGGCGTGGGTCGGCATGCCGGGCTTCCTGGCCGGCAGCGTGCTGCTCGTGCTGCGGGCGGTCACGGCGTGGGTGACCTTCTCCCTCATCGTCGCCTCGATGGCTGTCGCCCAGTGGATCTTCACCCGCGCGCCGATCGACATGCTCTACACCTCGATCTCCACCGTCACGACGGGGCTCGTGGTGTACGGGCTGTCCCGGCTGACCGCGCTCGTCGTCGAGGTGCAGGAGAGCCGCGCGGAGATCGCCCGGATGGCGGTGCTGCGGGAGCGGCTGCGGTTCGCCCGCGACCTGCACGACCTGCTCGGCTACAGCCTGTCCGCGATCTCGCTCAAGATCGAGCTCGTGCACCGGCTGATGGAGAAGTCGCCGCAGGAGGCGAGCGACCAGTTGCTGGAGATCCTGGAGATCTCGCGGGTCGCCCTCTCCGACGCGCGGACCGTCGCCAGTGGTTACCGGGAGCTGTCGCTGGAGGAGGAGTGCCGGTCCGCCGTGTCCGTGCTGTCCGCCGCCGACATCCAGGTGCGACTGGACAGCGACCACCTGGACCTGCCGGTCCAGGTCAGCACGGTGCTCGCCACGGTGCTGCGGGAGGGGGTGACGAACATCCTGCGGCACAGCAAGGCCAAGCACTGCGACATCACCATCCGGCAGACGCACGACGACGCCTGGATCGAGATCGTGAACGACGACCTGGCCGTCGGGCCGCCCCGGGATCCCGGCAGCGGTCGGAACGGGTTGCGCAACCTTTCCGTACGCGCCCAGGAGATCGGCGGCTCGTTGACGGTCGACCACCAGCCTGACCTGTTCCGGCTGCGGGCCAAGGTGCCGCTGCGGCTGGAGCGCCACCAGGCGTCCCGGTCACAGCCAGCCGGCCTCCCGGGCGACCCGGATGGCGTCGACGCGGTTCCGCGCGGCAAGCTTGTTGACGATGGTGGTCAGATAGTTGCGGACGGTACCGACTGACAGGAACATCTGCGCCGCGATGTCGACGGCCTGGAGCCCGTCCGCCGTGAGGCGGAGGACCTCGGTCTCGCGCGCCGTGAGCGGGCACTCGGCGCTGTCCCAGGCGGACATCGCGAGCTGGCTGTCGACGACCCGGCGGCCGGCGGCGACGCTGCGGATGGCCTCGACCAGCTGCTCGGTCGGGGCGTCCTTCAGCAGGAAGCCGGTCGCCTTCGCGGACAGCGCCCGGCGCAGGGTGCCCGGCCGGCCGAGCGCGGTCAGGACCAGAGTGCGGATCTCCGGCAGATGGGCCTGGAGGTCGGCGATCGCGGAGAGCCCGTCCTTGCCCGGCAGGTCGATGTCGATCACGGCGACGTCGGGTCGGAGCCGCTGCGCCATGGGCAGGATCTCCGTGCCCGAGGCGACCGCGGCGACGACCTCGATGTCCGGCTCCAGGTTGAGCAACGCGACCAGCGCATCACGGACCATGTGCATGTCCTCGGCCAACAACACCTTGATCAACTTGGCATCCCCCGTTGGGCCGGCGCGATTAACCCCGTTCTATCACGCGCCCGCACGCATCATGAATGCTCATTCTGCGGGCCACGCGCAAGGGAGCGTAAAGCCTTTTGCGGGCGGCCGACCGACCCATTCACATTCCGTGTACGCCCAGGTGCTCCTCGTTACTGGAAATGTCGTTTTCGGGTAGTCCGATGGCGAATTCGCCGACACCGACCTCCGCCGGCCAGTCAAGTCCGAACGCCGATGCGGAAAGCCTGGCGTCGCCCATGGTGAGGGCGCAGGTGGCGAGCCCGAGCATCGTGGCGACGAGGCAGAGCGTCTGCTGGAGCATGCCGACGTGCTTCAGGGTGGTGGCGTAGGAGATGCTGTCGTACACCCAGGACAGCCGGTCCGCCCGCGCGGTCATGGTGATCAGCACCGGTGGGGGCCGCCGGCCGCCGACGGACACCCGGGCGTTGTCGAGCAACTCGTCGACGTCGGCCGGGTTGGCGTTGACGAGGGTCAGCGCGTGTTCGATCGGGCTGTAGTGGTAGATCCCGCGCCGCAGGTCCGGGCAGCGGTCCACCGTCAGGTACAGCTCCAGTTCGTACAGCGAACCCGCGCTGGGATACGGACGCCGCGTCACCGTGTACCGCACGTTGTCGGGAGCCGTGGCCACCGTCTGCATCCGGACCCGCGCCGCGTGGAACAGCAGCTCCCCGAGATCCCTGGTCGACGGCGCCGCGTCGGCGAACGCGCGGGTCGACCGGCGCCGGTCGACCGCCTCGGTGAGGGGCATCCCGTGCGGAACCGGGACGGGCGGCCGGTACATCGGGATCCGTGGCCCCGCCGGCGCCGGCTTGGCCGCCGCCGGCGGCGGCAGGGTCGCGACGTGGCGGAACGTCGCACCGGCGGGATCGTCGTGCGTGCCGAGCCTGCTGCGCGAGTGGAACAGCAGGTCGTACGGCGACCACACCAGCAGTGTGGGGTCGGAGTCCTCGTGGAACCGCGACGTGCCGGCCTCACCGGCGGCGACCATGCCCGCGCCGACCAGGTAGGCGACGACATCGGCCACCACCGGGAGCGCCAGGCCGACCTTCCGCCCGACCTCGACGCTGGTGGTCGCGCGGGGGAGCGCGCCGAGCACCAGCGACGCCTGCGGCCGGTGCAGCACCACCCGGTGGTGCGACAGCGGAGACTCGAGCACCAGTTCGCCCTCCCGCTGGTGGGCGAACGCGAACCGGGACAGCCTGATCGGTTGGTCCCCGGCCACCTCCGGCAGCTCGAACACCCCCAGCGGGGACACCGGCTGGACGGAGAGCAGCGGAACCGGCGAGTCCCGCGAGCCGAGCGATCGGACTATCCGGCCGGGCAGCCGGTCGAATACCGACCGGAGAACGTCCCGGTCCAGTCCGGCGACGTTGCCGAGCGCGACCGGCCCGTAGGTCATGCGGTGCAGGACCTCCTCGACCGAGGGCGCGGGCCGGCCCACCGGGACGTCACCCCAGCGGCTGAGGACGGTCAGACTGCCGTCCTCAGCCGTCTCGATGGTCACGTCGTCCCGGAAGGACCACAGCGACAGGCTCGGTCCGGGGTGGGACGTGTCGGCGTCGGATGGCAACCTGGCTCCTTGACGGGCGTGGCGGTGCCACGTACGCCCGCTCTACACGAAAAGTGGTATCGGGTTGAGGTTCTCGTACTTCGTGGGGCGGTCGAGCCGGCCGAGCCGCACCGGGACGTCGAACAGCCGGCCCGGCGCGAACCTCGCCCAGAAGCCGCGCATCCCCGGCACGATGGCCTTCACCACGGGAAGCCCGACGTCCGGACGGGTCTGGTCGAGCACGAGCACGTCGAGCCCCAGTGCCTCCAGCCGATGCTGTACCGAGCGGACGTCCTGGAGCAGGTCGTCCGTCGGGGTGTGGCGGTAGTCGGCGAGCCGGCGGGCCGGCACCGCGGGATCGGGCCGCAGGTAGGCGTCCCCGGCCCAGGTGGCGGTGCGCCACCACCGCACGGCGTCGGGATCGGACCAGCCGTACCGGTCGTCGTCGTCGCCACCGACCTCAGCGACGGTCGGCATCAACTGGTTCATCTCGGTGAGGGCCCGGACCAGCGCCGCCCGCGGATCCGGGTGTGCGCCGAAGCCGAACATGATGTCCTCGCACCGCTTGTCGGTGCGCCGGGACAGCGCGGCCATGGTGGGGATCCCGACATCCGACGACACGTCCAGGACCCAGACCTCGCGGTGCAGGCCCGCGTAGACCTCCCGCAGCTCGTCGATCCAGCGGTCGCCGAAGCTGTCCAGGTCGACCGCGGGGGCCCGGGTGCGGTTGTACCACCAGAGGGCCACCGCGTCGCGTTCCACCAGCTCCAGCAGGCCCTGGAGCAGCGCGTCCTCCAGACTGCTGCCCGCCGCGTTGCCGTTGGAGTCCGCGCACAGCGACATGCCGCCGTGCTGCTCCGGCACGTTGAAGTAGAGCATCGGGGTGGGCAGCAGGCGGTGCCGCTGCTCGGTGAGCGACCACACCGGGGTCCAGCTCGTCACGGCCGCGTCGTCGAACGGCGCGCACACATACTGGAACGGCGAGCAGGTGGCGTTCCAGCGTGCCCGGTCGGCGTACTGCCGCTCGTCGAACAGCAGGCAGCGGTCGGGGTGCACGGCGGTGTCGGCCAGCTCGGTGTAGCTGCCGGTGACGTAGGCCTCGTCGCCGTGGAAGTAGGCGCTGTGCCGCTCGATGGCCTCGCACAGCGCGCTCACCTCGGCGTGCACGGGGGTGATGCCCTTGCCGCCGTTCTCGGCCCGCAGCGCGAAACGCATCTGCTCGGCGTTCCTGCGGGTGGTCATCGCCAGGTTGGGGCCGGAACGGAACGAGTTGAGGAAGGCCGGGCCCCGCCCGTCGCGGGTGATCTCCTTGACCACGCCGCTGACCGGGCTCACCAGGTGCCCGTAGTCGTGCAGCACCCGCTCCGGCGGCAGAGCGCGGTGGCTGCCGCCGGAGCGGGACGCCTTCGGCCGGCTGCGCAGCGGCACCGGGCGGAACGCCCGTTCACGCTCGACGCCGGGATCGCCGCACCCCGGGCACTGCGGCCGGGCGCGTACCTCGTGGTGGGTGCCGTGCAGGGTGACGCTGTCCATCGTCCACACCGCCCGCTGCCCGTCGTGCCGGAGCCCGGCCGTCCACTTGGCGGCCTCCAGGGCCACCAGATGCAGGGCGGCGGCGCCGAGCGGCGGCAGCGACACCGGGGGAGCGGTGATCTGGGTGCCGGAGCCGACGACGGCGCGCAGGCGCGTCTCGGCCTGGCGGTGACCGCGCAACCGGTGCGCCAGGCAGTGCCAGCATCCCGTCCCGGCGGCCGGGTCGAACACCGGCCCCACCCACACCTGTGCGCCACCGGGCTTCGCGAGGAGCCAGGGCCGGCCTGCGGCGCGATGTGCGGCGTCGACGGCAGTCAACTCCTCGTCGAGGTAGTCGTCACAGAGCACAACCGATAAGTCGGAGGGCGGGGCGGAAAAGTTCCCGGAGACCCGCGTGACGGTCAGGCCGGCCGCGCGCAGCGCGTCACCAGCCGCCGCGGCATCCTCCGAACGGCCGCCGACGCGGACCAGGTCGACCCGGGCGGCGGTGGTGGCCCGTACGGCGGCGGCCGGGTCCAGGCCCGCCGACTCCCAGTACGCGAGCGCGGACTCGTCGGATCCCGTTTCCTGCGCGGGCCGCAGCGTCACCAGGCCGGCGTCGACGAGCCGCCGGACGACCGCGCCGATCTCGGCGGGCGAGATCCCGGCAGGACTGTCCCGCACGAGTGCCGCGAGGTCACGGGTGCCGTCCAGCAACGGGGCCAGGGCCTCGACGTGTGCCCCGCTGACCGAGGTCGCCCCGCGCTCGGACAGCAGGTAGACGGCGTCACCGCGCACCACGTGGGCCCGAAGGTGCCGCTTGAACCCGACGCGCAGCTGTGCATCCCCACCCGACATGGCTGCTCCCTGCTCGACCAGTGCCGCTCCAGCGACACTCCAGCGTGCCTCCAGCCCAGCCTTCCGGCAGCGCACGGTGCGGGCAAGTGCCGCCGTCACGTGCTGTCCCTCGTTTGGTCACTCCGGTGCATGACGCGGTCACTATCGGCTCGACCTTCGCTTGGAATAGCGTGGAACCCTGTCCTGACTCCCCCTGGTCGGAATCGTCGCTCCCGTCGCGGAACCAGTACGCCGACACCACTAGTCGGCGGCGGGAAGTGCGGTCGTTCCGACTGATAGCGAGGTCGGCGAAATGGTTACCAAGTTTGCGGAACTGGGATCGATGTCGAACGAGGAGAAACTGACGCTCCTCGCCGCGTTGCTGGAGTCGGCGGCCGACCCCGCGACGGAGGTCCGGCGTACCGAGCCGCCACCTGCCGTGCCGCCCCGGCACCCGGCGGGAAACCCGCTCGCCGGGCTGCGCTTCGAGCTGCTCGGCCCCCTGGTCATCCGGCACGGCGGGGTCGACATCGCCCCGAGCGCACCGAAGCTGCGACTGGTCCTGTCCGCGTTGCTGTTCAACGCGAACCAGCCGGTCGGCGCGTCGGTGCTGGTGCGGGAGCTGTGGAGCTCGGGGGCACCACGCACCGCCCACGCCACCCTTCAGACGTACATGTTCAAGGTGCGCAAGCTGTTCCGCGGTGTGCTCGGCGGGTCCGTCGAGGACATCGCGCGGGACGTCCTGCTGACCTGCTCCGGGGGCTACACGCTGCGGGTGGACCCGAAGCAGCTCGACATCGTCGAGTTCGACGAGCTGGTCACGGCGGGCACCGCGGCGATGCACGCGGGCGACTACGAGCAGGCCGGCGCGCACCTGCGCCGGTCGCTGGCGCTGTGGCGCGGCAACGTCGTGCACCAGGGCCAGTGGGGCCCGCAGCTGCGCGCCCAGGCGGCGCGGCTGGAGGAGCGGCGGTTCTACGCGTACACCACCAGGATCGACGCCGACCTGTGCCTGGGCCGGCACCGGGAGGCGACCTCCGAGCTCGCGTCGCTGGTCGTGGAGCACCCGCTGCACGAGTCGGCGCACACGATGCTGATGCTCGCGCTGCACCGGTCCGGTCGCACGCCGGCCGCGCTGGAGGTCTATCTGCGGTTCCGGCGGCGGATGATGGGCGAGCTCGGCATCGAGCCCTCGGAGCGGATCCAGGCACTGCACCTGGCGCTGTTGTCGCCCGACCCGCTTCTCGCCGATCTGTCGCTCACCTCCGACATGCTGCTGGACCGGCTCGTCGGTCGGGTCCGTCATGGGCGTCGGCTGAGTTCTTCCGCTGTTACCGGGTGATGGACCGGCCGCGATTACCTTCAATTTCGCACTCGTGCGCATAGGAGGAATAGCAATGACCACATCGCCGGTGAAGAACAGCGTGTCGATCGGGCGTGCGACTTTCGCCAACGACCCGGGACTGCTTTCGGACGTGCTGCGCCCGTACGCGAGGCCGAGGACCCAGTACCTGAAGTCCGCGACGGTCACCGTCGCCAACGGGCTGGCGAGCGCCGAGGGTGAGTTCGCCATTCCGTACCCGTGCTACATCGACGACACAGGGCACCTCAACTCGGTCGAGGTGAACATCTGTTTCAACCAGCTCATGTACTACCTGATCGCCAAGTGCGTCCAGGACCGGGCCGTTCCCGCGCTGGCCGCGTGGACCATGGACGACTACTGGGCCAAGCAGCTTCCGGACATGCTCATCGCGAACTTCACCAGCAAGTTCCGGCGGCCGATCGACTCGTCGTCGTTCCACGGCGAGGTGTCCTTCGCCGAGTTCAGCGAGCGCAACCGCAGCCGGCCGGTCCAGATCATCGACATGCCGTGGCGCTTCTGGGACACCCAGGGCGGCGTCGCCGAGGGCGAGGTGCGGATGGCGCTGGTCAACCCGCCCGGCATGCGTTTCCAGGCCGACGCGGCGTGAGCCGCCCCCACCCGTACGTCCCCTGAGGAGGACCCGGTGACTGTTCAGTTGCGCACCCTCGTCGACGTGGTGCGCAGGCACGCCGTCCAGCAGCCGGACGTCGTCGCCGTGGTCTGCGAGGGCCGGCGCGTCGACTACGCCACCCTGCACCGCGTCAGCAACCAGGTCGCGCGTGGCCTTCAGGCGGCAGGCCTGCGCCCCGGCGACCGCATCGCCTACCTGGGCAAGGAGTCCGAGCACTACTACGAGCTGCTCTTCGGCGCCGCCAAGACCGGTGTGGTGCTGGTGCCGATCAACTGGCGGCTGGCTGCCGGCGAGGTCGAACACATCCTGCGCGACTCCGGCGCCGCCCTGCTGTTCGTCGACTCCGACTCGGCCGCCACCGCCGAGAAGCTGGCGCCGGAACTGCCGACCCTGAAGCGGGTGGTCGGGCTCGACGAGCCGGGCACCGCCGGTGCCGGCTTCGCGGCCTGGGTGGCGGCGCAGCCGGACGCCAACGTGCTGGCCAGGATCACCCCCGACACGCCGCTGGTGCAGATGTACACCAGCGGCACGACGGGGCTGCCCAAGGGCGTCGTCCTCGCCCACCGCAGCTTCTTCGCGGTACGCGCGGCGCTCGCCTCGGCGGAACTGGACTGGATCGACTGGCGCGAGGGCGACGTCAGCCTCGTCGGGATGGCCGGATTCCACATCGGCGGCCTCTGGTGGGCGACGCAGGGCTTCGTGTCGGGCGTCACGAACGTGGTGATGCGCGAGTTCACCACGGCGGGCGCGGTCGAGCTGATCAGGACGCTGCGGGTCACCACCGCCTGCCTGGTGCCCGCGATGCTGCGGCTGCTGCTGGCCGAACCCGGCGTCTCCAGCGACGACTTCACCTCGCTGCGCAAGGTGGTCTACGGCGGCGCGCCCATCTCGGCCGGGCTGCTCGCCCGCTGCGTCGAGGGCTTCGGCTGCGAGTTCGCCCAGATCTACGGCCTGACCGAGACCGGCAACACGGCCATCTGCCTGCCCCCGGCCGACCACCGGCCGGACAGCGGCAGGATGCAGGCGGCGGGACGCCCCTACCCGGGCTTCGAGGTCAAGGTCGCCGACGGCCAGGGCGAGCCGCTGCCACCCGGCGAGGTCGGCGAGGTCTGGCTGCGTACGCCGGCGGCGATGGTGGAGTACTGGAACCTGCCGGAGGCCACGGCGAGGACGCTGGTCGACGGCTGGGTCGTGACCGGGGACGCCGGAGTGCTGGACGAGGACGGCTACCTGTTCATCCGCGACCGGATCAAGGACATGATCATCGTGGCGGGGGAGAACGTCTACCCGGCGGAGGTCGAGCACGTCATCGGCCGCCACCCGTTGGTCGCCGAGTCGGCGGTCGTGGGTGTGCCGGACGAGCGCTGGGGCGAGGCCGTGCACGCGTTCGTGGTGCCGGTGGAGGGCCAGCAGCTCACCGAACGCGACCTGGCCCTGCACCTGCGCGGCAGGCTCGCCGCCTTCAAGCAGCCGCTGCACTACGAGTTCATCGACCGGGTGCCCCGCAACCCCAGCGGCAAGATCCTGCGCCGCGAGCTGCGTGAGCGGTTCTGGCAGGGCCACGAGCGCAGGGTGAGCTGACCGCGATGAACCCGCGGGCCCCCGGCACGAAGGTCGTCCGCCGGGGAACACCCGCACCCGTCTCGTCTCCGTGCCCGCCGCCGGACCCGTCCGGCGGCGTGGCACGCACCGGAGCATCCCCGCTCTGTCACCCGATCCCCCACCGGTCCGCTCTTGGAGTGACGTCGATGCCCGACAACGAGGAAAAGCTGCTCGACTACCTCAGGCGGACGACAGCGGAGCTGCGCGAGACGCGGCGGAAGCTGCGTGACGCGGAGGAGGCCGCCCATGAGCCACTCGCGATCGTCGGCATGGCATGCCGGTATCCGGGCGGCGTGCGTACGCCGGAGGACCTGTGGGACCTGGTCGCCACCGGACGCGACGGGATCGGTGGCTTCCCCACCGACCGGGGCTGGAACGTGGGGGAGCTGTACGACCCGACCCCCGGCACCCCCGGCCGGTCGTACACCCGGGAGGGCGGCTTCCTGCCCGGCGCCGCGGACTTCGACGCCGAGTTCTTCGGGATCAGCCCGCGCGAGGCGTTGACGACGGATCCGCAGCAGCGGCTGCTGCTGGAGACCTCGTGGGAGGCGCTGGAGAACGCGGCCATCGACCCGGCCGGACTGCGGGGCAGTGCCACCGGTGTGTTCGCCGGGATGATGTACCACGACTACGCGGGCAACAGCGCCACGGGCTCGATCGCCTCGGGCCGGGTGGCGTACACGTTCGGCCTGGAGGGGCCGGCGGTCACCGTCGACACGGCGTGCTCGTCGTCGCTGGTCGCCCTGCACCTCGCCGGGCAGGCGCTGCGCAACGGCGAGTGCACGCTGGCGCTGGCCGGTGGCGTGACCGTGATGGCGACCCCGGAGACGTTCGTCGAGTTCTCCCGGCAGCGCGGGCTGTCGCCGGACGGCCGCTGCAAGTCCTTCGCCTCCGCCGCCGACGGCACCGGCTGGTCCGAGGGCGTCGGCGTACTCGTGGTGGAGCGGCTGTCGGACGCGCGGCGCAACGGTCACCGGGTGCTGGCGGTGGTCCGGGGCACGGCGGTGAACTCCGACGGCGCCTCCAACGGGCTGACCGCCCCGAACGGGCCGGCGCAGCAGCGGGTGATCCGGGCCGCGCTGGCCAACGCGCGGCTGTCGGCGAGCCAGGTCGACGTGGTCGAGGCGCACGGCACCGGCACCACCCTGGGTGACCCGATCGAGGCCCAGGCCATCCTCGCCACCTACGGCCAGGACCGGGACCGCCCGCTCTGGCTGGGCTCGATCAAGTCGAACATCGGCCACACCCAGGCCGCGGCCGGCGTCGCCGGCCTGATCAAGATGGTGGGCGCGCTGCGGCACGGGCTGCTGCCGCGCACCCTGCACGTCGACGAGCCGTCTTCGAAGGTGGACTGGTCGGCGGGGGCGGTGTCGCTGCTGACCGAGCCGGTGGCGTGGCCCGCCGGCGACCGTCCGCGCCGGGCCGCCGTGTCGTCGTTCGGGATCAGCGGCACCAACGCACACGTGGTGCTGGAGGAGCCCGAGCCGGCGGAGTCCCCCGAGCCGGTGCCCGTGGTCGCACCGCCGGTGATCCCGTGGATCCTCTCCGGGCGGACGCCGGAGGCGGTGCGGGCACAGGCCGCGCGGCTGGCCGGCGCGGTGGCGGGCCGTGACCCCGAGGACTTCGGGTTCACCCTGGCCGTCGGCTTCACGCTGGCCGTCGGGCGTACCGCGTTCGAGCATCGCGCCGCCGTGGTGGGCCGCGACACCGAGGAGCTGGTACGCGCGCTGGAGGCCGGAGTGCAGCCGACCGCGGCGGCTCCCGGCGGCCGGCTCGCCTTCCTGTTCACGGGTCAGGGTGCGCAGCGCCTGGGTATGGGCACCGAACTCGCCGCCGCGTACCCCGTCTTCGCCACCACCTTCGACGAAGTGTGCACCGCGTTGGACAAGCATCTGGACCGGCCACTGCGGGAAGTCATCGACACCGACGGACTGCACCAGACCGGCTACACCCAACCCGCCCTGTTCGCCTTCGAAGTCGCCCTCTACCGACTCCTCGAATCCTGGGGCATCCACCCGCACGCCGTCGCCGGCCACTCCATCGGCGAACTCACCGCCGCCCACATCGCCGGCGTCTGGGACCTCACCGACGCCGCCACCCTCGTCGCCGCCCGCGCCCGACTCATGCAAGCCCTACCCACCGGCGGCGCCATGGTCGCCATCGAAGCCACCGAAGAACAAGTCACCCCCCACCTCAGCGACCGCGTCGGCCTCGCCGCCATCAACACCCCCACCAACCTCGTCATCTCCGGCGACGAAGCCGCCACCCTGACCGCCGCCCAAAGACTCGCCGACGCCGGGCACCGCACCAGACGCCTCACCGTCTCCCACGCCTTCCACTCCCACCTGATGGACCCGATGCTCGACGACTACCGCGCCGTCGCCGCCTCCATCACCCACCACAAACCCACCATCCCCGTCACCTCCACCGTCACCGGCCAACCCCTCGACCCCACCCCCGACTACTGGGTAACCCAGGTCCGCCACACCGTCCGCTTCCACGACGCCGTCCAGAAGCTCAGCACCGACCACCACATCACCACCTACCTCGAAATCGGCCCCGACACCGTCCTGGCCACCACCACCGGCGACACCACCACCGCCATCGCCACCACCCGCCGAGGACAACCCGAAACCCACACCCTCACCAAAGCCGTCGCCGCACTGCACACCATCGGGATCCCGGTCGACTGGCCCACCTGGTTCGCCGGCGCCCGGAGCACCGACCTGCCCACCTACCCCTTCGAACACCAGCGGTACTGGGCGGAGAACGCGACCGCGACGGGAGCGGCCGGCCGACTCGGGCTCGCCGACACCGAGCACCCCCTGCTCGGCGCGGCCGTCGCACTGCCCGACTTCGACGGCGTCGTCTACACCGGACGGTTGTCGACCGGCACCCACCCGTGGCTCGCGGACCACGTCGTCGCGGGCGCCGTGCTCGTTCCCGGCGCGGCGCTCGTCGAACTCGCGGTCCACGCCGCGGACGCGGTCGGCTGCCCGGTGCTGGAGGAACTGACCACCCTGGCCCCGGTGGTGCTGCCCGAGGACGGCGCGGTGCAACTGCGGCTGCGGGTCGGCGAGCCGGACGAGGCGGGCCGCCGCACGGTCGAGATCCACTCGCGCGGCGAGTACACCGAGGCCTGGACGGCGCACGCCACCGGGCTGGTCACCGCGGACCCGGTCACCGCGCCGGACACCGTGCTGGAGTGGCCCCCCGCGGGCGCCCGGCCGGTCGACCTGACCGACGCCTACGACCGGCTCTCGGACCGGGGCTACGAGTACGGGCGGGCGTTCCGGGGCGTCACGGCGGTGTGGGAACGCGGCGACGAGTTCTTCGCCGAGGTCACCCTTCCCGAGGTGGATGAGCGGTTCGCGCTGCACCCCGCCCTGCTGGATGCGGCGCTGCACGCCCCGCTGCTGGCCGACCAGGCCGGTACGGGGAGCACCGTGCTCCCGTTCTCGTGGCAGCAGGTGGTGCTGCACGCCACCCACGCCACCGCCCTGCGGGTCCGGATCGTGCCCGTCGTCTCCGGCTGGACGATCACCGCGACCGACGGCACGGGCGCCCCCGTGGTGTCGGTGGGCAGGCTGGAGACCCGACCCGTCGGCGCGCTCGACGCCCGGCCGACCCACCACGACTCGCTGTACGAGCTGACCTGGACCCCCGTGCCGGCCGCCGGCGAGCCGGCGGGGGACGTGCCGGTGCTCGACACGACCACGTTCCCGATCGACCCCGCCTCGGCGGACACCCCCGCCGGTGTCCGCGCCGCCCTGCACCGCGTACTCGACGAACTCACCTCGTGGCTGGCCGAACCCACCGGCGCCCGGATCGTCGTGCGTACCCGGGGCGCGGTGGCCCTGCCCGGCGAGGACGTCACCGACCTCGCGGGCGCCGCCGTGTGGGGGTTCGTCCGCTCGGTCCAGGCCGAGCACCCCGACCGCGTCGTGCTGGTCGACGGCGACGTCGTGCTGGCCGACGACGAACCCCAGCTCGTGGTCCGCGACGGCGTCCCGCACGCCGCCCGGCTGGCCCGGGTACGCGCCGACGACCCGGTACCCGCGGACTTCGGCGCCGGGACGGTGCTGGTGTCCGGTGCGTCCGGCGCGTTGGGCGCGGTGGTGGCCCGGCACCTGGTGGCGGCGTACGGGGTCCGCGACCTGCTGCTGGTGTCCCGCCGTGGGGAGGCCGCGCCGGGTGCCGTCGAACTGGCGGCGGAGCTGGCGTCGTCGGGCGCGTCGGCGCGCTGGGCGGCCTGCGACGTGGCCGACCGGGACGCCGTGGCGGCACTGGTCGCCGGCCGTGACCTGTCGGCGGTGGTACACGTCGCCGGTGTGGTGGACGACGGCCTGCTGGCGTCGTTGTCGGCACAGCGGCTGGACCGGGTGCTGGCGCCGAAGGTGGACGCGGCGTGGCACCTGCACGAGTTGACGGCCGGGATGGGGCTGTCGGCGTTCGTGGTGTTCTCGTCGGCTGCGGGCGTGTTCGGCAACGTGGGTCAGGCGGCGTACTCCGCGGCCAACGCGTTCCTGGACGCCCTGGTGGTGCGCCGTCGCGCTGCCGGCCTGGCCGGGCAGTCCCTGGCGTGGGGCATGTGGGACGGCGGGATGGCGGGCGAGCTGACCGGTGCGGAGCGGCAGCGGCTGGCCCGGTCGGGCGTGCGTGCCCTGCCGGTCGACGAGGGCCTGCGCCTTTTCGACGCCGCGATCAGCTGCGCCGCGCCGGTCCTGGTGCCCGTCGGGCTCGACCTCGGCGTGGTCGACGGCCCGATCTACCGCGGCCTGGTCCGCGCCCGGACCCGGCGGGCGGCGTCCACCGGCAACGACCTCGCCGCACGCCTGGCCGGCCTCTCCGGGCCGGAGCGCACGGACCTGCTGCTGGACCTGGTCCGCACGAACGTCGCGGCGGTGCTCGGGCACCGCGACCCCGACGCCGTCGACCCCGGCCGCGCCTTCACCGAGCTGGGTTTCGACTCGCTCGCCGCGCTGGAACTGCGCAACCAGCTCAACGCCGTGACCGGCCTGCGGCTGCCCGCGACCCTGACCTTCGACCGGCCGAACACCCGCGCGGTCGCCGAGCTGCTGTACGAGCGGCTCGTACCGGACACCGGCACCGACGCCGGGCTGCCCGAGGAGGAGGTCCGCCGCATCCTGCTCGCCATCCCCCTCGGCCGGCTCCGGGACGCCGGCCTGATGGACAGCCTGCTCGAACTGGGCGGCGTCCGGGTCGCCGCCGACGCACCGGTCGACGCACCGGCCGGATCCATCGACGACATGGACGCCGACGCACTGATCAGCATGGCGCTCGCCGACCTCGGTGAAGCGACGACGGAAGCGGGGAGCTGACCACATGGCCAACTCGGAGGAGAAGCTCGTCACCGCGCTGCGGGCCTCGCTCAAGGAGAACGAGTGGCTGCGGGAGCAGAACCGCAAGCTGAACTCGACGCTGCGCGAGCCGATCGCCATCGTGGGCATGGCCTGCCGCTACCCGGGCGGGGTGCGGACCCCGGACGACCTGTGGGACCTGGTCGCCGCCGGCGGGGACGGGATCACCGCCTTCCCCACCGACCGTGGCTGGAACGTCGCCGAGCTCTACGACCCCACGCCCGGTACGCCGGGCCGGTCGTACACCCGGGAGGGTGGCTTCCTGCACGACGCGGCCCAGTTCGACCCGGAGTTCTTCGGGATCAGCCCACGCGAGGCGTTGACCATGGACCCGCAGCAGCGGCTGCTGCTGGAGATCTCGTGGGAGGCCTTCGAGAACGCGGGCATCGACCCGACCGGGCTGCGCGGCAGCGACACGGGCGTCTTCGCCGGCGTCATGTACCACGACTACCCGGAGAACAACGCCACCGGCGCGATCGCGTCCGGCCGGGTGGCGTACACCCTCGGCCTGGAAGGGCCGGCCGTCACCGTCGACACCGCGTGCTCGTCGTCGCTGGTCGCCCTGCACCTGGCCGTGCAGGCCCTGCGCAACGGCGAGTGCTCGCTCGCGCTGGCCGGCGGCGTCACCGTGATGGCGACCCCGGAGACCTACGTCGCGTTCTCCAAGCAGCGCGGGCTGTCGCCGGACGGCCGCTGCAAGTCCTTCGCCGCCGCCGCCGACGGCACCGGCTTCGCCGAGGGCGTCGGCATGCTGATCGTGGAGCGGCTCGCCGACGCCCGCCGCAACGGACACCCGGTGCTCGCCGTCGTCCGAGGGTCGGCGGTCAACCAGGACGGCGCGTCCAACGGGCTGACCGCGCCGAACGGGCCGGCGCAACAGCGGGTGATCCAGGCGGCGCTGGCCAACGCGCGGCTGTCGGCCAACCAGATCGACGTGGTCGAGGCGCACGGCACCGGCACCACCCTGGGCGACCCGATCGAGGCGCAGGCCCTCCTCGCCACCTACGGCCAGGACCGGGAACGGCCGCTCCGGCTCGGCTCGATCAAGTCGAACATCGGCCACACCCAGGCCGCCGCCGGCGTCGGCGGCATCATCAAGATGGTGCTCGCCATGCGGCACCGGCTGCTGCCGAAGACGCTGCACGTGGACGCCCCGAGCGACCAGGTCGACTGGACCGAGGGCTCGGTCGACCTGCTGACCGAGGCGGTCGCCTGGCCCAGGGGCGCCGAGCCGTACCGCGCCGGTGTCTCGTCGTTCGGCGTGAGCGGCACCAACGCCCACGTGATCCTGGAGGAGCCGCCCGAGCGGGAGACCGCGCAGCCCGGCGTCGCGTCGACCGGACCGGTGCCCTGGGTGCTGTCCGGCCGTACGGCGGACGCCCTGCGCGACCAGGCGGCCCGGACGGCGGCCCACCTCGACCTGCACCCCGCTGCCCCGGCCGCCGTCGCCGCCGCCCTGGCGGCGCGGGCCCGGTTCGAGCACCGGGCGGTCGTGGTCGGCGCGGACCCCGCCGAGCTGCGGGCCGGCCTGGCCGCCGTCGCGGCGGCCGAACCCGCGCCGACCGTCGCCACCGGCGCCGCGCCGGGCGACGCGCCCCGGGTCGTCTTCATGTTCCCCGGCCAGGGCTCGCAGTGGGCGGGCATGGCCGTCGAGCTGATGGACACCGCCGAGGTGTTCGCGGACCGCATGGACGAGTGCGCGAAGGCCGTCGACGCGTTCACCGACTGGTCGCTGCTCGATGTCGTCCGGGGCGTGCCCGGCGCGCCGTCGCTCGACCGGGTGGACGTGGTGCAACCCGTGCTGTTCGCCGTGATGGTGTCGCTGGCGGCGCTGTGGCGGTCGTACGGTGTCGAGCCCGCCGCCGTGGTGGGGCACTCGCAGGGCGAGATCGCCGCTGCCGTCGTGGCCGGCGCGCTCACCCTCGACGACGGCGCCCGGGTGGTCGCGTTGCGCAGCCGGGCGATCGGCGCCGGACTGGCCGGACGGGGCGGCATGGCATCGGTGGCGGCGCCCCGGGCGGACGTGCAGGCGCGCCTCGCCCGGTGGGGTGAGCGGATCTCGGTCGCCGCGGTCAACGGGCCCGCCGCCACCGTCGTGTCCGGCGAGCCCGACGCACTCAAGGAACTGCTGGCAGGGTGCGAGGCCGACGGCGTCCGGATGCGGATGATCCCGGTGGACTACGCCTCGCACTCCGCGCAGGTCGAGACCATCCGGGACGAACTGCTGCGCGTCCTCGCCGACGTTCGGCCGCGAAGCGCCGACGTGCCGCTGTACTCCACGCTCACCGGCGAGGTCGTCGACACCGCCGGCCTCGACGCCGGGTACTGGTACGCGAACCTGCGCGGCACGGTCCGGTTCGAGGAGGCGGTCGACCGCCTGCTCGCCGACGGGCACGACGTCCTCGTGGAGATCAGCCCCCACCCCGTGCTGGGCATGGGGGTACGCGAGATCCTGGACCGGGCCGACGCCCCGGCCGCGCTCGTCGGGTCGCTGCGGCGCGACGAGGGCGGCCTGCCGCGCTTCCTGCTCTCCCTGGCCGAGGCGCACGTCCGTGGGGTCGCCGTCGACTGGTCCCGGCACACCCGTGGCGTACCGGCCCCGCTGCCGACGTACGCGTTCCAGCACCAGCGGTACTGGCAGCTCGCGGCGGCGTCCGCCGTGGACGCGCGTGGCCTCGGCATCGACGTCGTCGGCCACCCGCTGCTCGGGGCCGCGCTCACCGTCCCGGAGCGGGACCTGGTCGTGCTCGCCGGCCGGATCAGCCTGGAGACGCACCCCTGGCTGGCCGACCACGCCGTCCTGGACACCGTCCTGCTGCCCGGCACGGCACTGGTCGAACTCGCCGTGCGCGCCGGTGACGAGGTGGGCTGCCCGGCCGTCGATGAACTCGTCATCACCACCCCGCTCGTCGTCCCGGCACACGGCGGGGTGGCCCTGCGACTCACCGTGGAGGCGTCGGACGAGCACGGCCGCCGCGCGCTCGGCGTCTACGGGCAGACGGACACCGAGGCGAGGATCGGCATGTGGACCCGGCACGCCACCGGTGTCCTCGCCCCCGCCACGGCGGCCGGGGAGCGCCTCACCGAGTGGCCACCCGCCGACGCGCTGCCGGTCGACCTCGGTGACCTGTACGACCGGCTCGCCGGCCTCGGCCTCCGGTACGGTCCGGTCTTCCAGGGCCTTACCGCGGCGTGGCGGCGCGGCGACGAGACGTTCGCCGAGGTGGCCCTGCCCCAGGGCGTCGACGTCGACGGGTTCGGCCTGCACCCGGCGCTGTTCGACGTCGCCCTGCACGCCCTCGCCGCCGAGGCCGGGGACGGCGTGGCACGGCTGCCGTTCTCGTGGGGCGGCGTGACGCTGCACGGGACGGGCGCGACGAGCCTGCGCGTCCGGCTCACCAGGACGGGGGCGGACAGCGCCGCCCTGCTCCTCGCGGACCACACGGGCGCCCCGGTCGCCACCGTGGCGGCGCTCACCGTACGACCGGTGGCCCCACAGGCGCTGAAGGGACGCAGCGGACTCGTCGAGTCGCTGTTCCGGCTGGAGCAGGCGCCGCTGGCCGTCGGCCGGGGCGAGCGCGGCAGCTGGCAGACGCTGGGCGGCACGCCGGTCTTCGACGCCCCGCCGGTGCCACTGGCCGAGGTGGCCGCCGACACGCTGTTCCTGCCGTGCTTCTCCGACGCGCCCGGCATCGCCGCGGTGCCCGACGTCACGGCGTACGCGCTGACCACGATCCAGCAGTGGCTCGCCGACCCGGGTCAGACCGAGACCAGGCTCGTCGTGGTGACCCGCCCGGACGACCTCGCCGGCGCGGCGGTGCACGGCCTGGTCCGCTCCGCGCAGGCGGAGAACCCGGACCGGATCGTCCTGCTGGAAGCCGACCACACCGCCGACGACCTGGTGGCCGGGGCGCTGGCGACCGGCGAGCCGGTGCTCACCGTCCGCGACGGCGTGGTGAGCGCCCCCCGCCTGGCCCGGGTCCCCGAGCCGGACGTCGACGGGCCGGCGGTGTTCGGTCCGGACAGCCGGGTGCTCGTCACCGGTGGCACCGGCACCCTGGGCGGGCTGGTCGCCCGCCACCTGGTCACCGGGCACGGCGTACGCGATCTCGTGCTGACCAGCCGCCGTGGCCTCGCCGCCGCCGGCGCGGTCGAGCTGCGCGACGAACTCGCCGAGCTGGGCGCGACCGTGACGGTGCTGCCGTGCGACGTGGCGGACCGCGACCAGGTCGCCGCGCTGCTCGCGGCGCACCCGGTCACCGGCGTCGTGCACACCGCGGGTGTGATGGCCGACGCCACCATCGCCACGCTCACCCCCGACCGGCTCGCCGAGGTGCTGCGCCCCAAGGTGGACGCGGCCTGGCACCTGCACGAACTGGCCGGTGACGTCACCGCCTTCGTGCTGTTCTCCTCGGCCGCCGGCATCTTCGGCAGCCCCGGCCAGGGCGCGTACGCGGCGGCGAACGCGCTGCTCGACGCGCTCGCGGCGCGGCGCCGGGCCGCGGGCCTGCCCGCCCACTCGCTCGCCTGGGGCCTGTGGGCCGAGCGCAGCGAGATGACCGCCGAGGTGGGTGGCGCGCAGCTGAGCCGGATGGCGCGCAGCGGCATGAGCGAGCTGTCCAACAAGGATGGTCTGGCGCTGTTCGACGCCGCGATCCGGTCGACCGACGCCCTGCTGGCGCCGGTGCCGGTGGACCTCGCCGCGTTCGGCCGGGACGACCGGGAGCCGCCGGCACTGCTGCGTGGCCTGGTCCGTGCCCCGGCCCGCCGGGCGGTGGGCGGCTCCTCCCTGGCCCAGCGGCTGGCCGAGGTGCCCACCGAGCGTCGTGCCGAGGTCGTGCTGGAGGCGGTGCTCACCCGGGTCGCGTCCGTCCTCGGCTACGCCCGGGCGGACCGGCTGCCGGCCGGCCGGCCGTTCAAGGAACTGGGCTTCGACTCGCTCACCGCGCTCGACCTGCGCAACCAGCTCGGCGTGGCGACCGGGCTGCGGCTGCCCGCGACGCTGGTGTTCGACTACCCGACGCCGGAAGCGCTGGCCGGGCACCTGGTGGAGCAGTTGGCCGGCGGGCGGACCGCGACGACGGACGTCGCCGTGGCCCGGCACGACCACGAGCCGGTCGCGATCGTCGGCATGGCCTGCCGGTTCCCCGGCGACGTACGCACGCCCGAGGAGCTGTGGCGGCTGCTGGTGGGCGGCGGCGACGCGATCGGGCCGTTCCCCGCCGACCGGGGGTGGAACCTCGACGCGCTGTTCGACCCCGACCCGGACAACCCGGGCACCAGCTACGTCGACCAGGGCGGCTTCCTCTACGACGCCGCCCACTTCGACCCCGGTTTCTTCGGCATCTCCCCGCGCGAGGCGCTGGCGATGGACCCGCAGCAGCGGGTGCTGCTGGAGACGTCGTGGGAGGCGCTGGAGCGGGCCGGCATCGACCCGACCGCGCTGCGCGGCAGCCAGACCGGCGTGTACGCGGGCGTCATGTACAACGACTACGGCACCGTGCTGAACGGCTCCGCCGAGTCGGTCGACGGGTTCCTCTCCACCGGCAACTCCGGTGGCGTCATCTCCGGCCGGATCTCGTACACGCTCGGGCTGGAGGGCCCGGCGATGACCATCGACACCGCCTGCTCGTCGTCCCTGGTCGCCCTGCACCTGGCCGTCTCCGCGCTGCGCAACGGGGAGTGCTCCCTCGCGCTCGCCGGTGGCGTGTCGGTGATGTCGACGCCGAGCACGTTCCTGGAGTTCTCCCGGCAGCGCAACCTCGCCCCCGACGGGCGGTGCAAGTCGTTCGCGGGCGCGGCCGACGGCACGTCGCTCGCCGAGGGCGTCGGCGTGCTGGTGGTCGAGCGGCTGTCCGACGCGCGACGCCACGGGCACCCCGTGCTGGCGGTGGTCCGCGGCTCGGCCGTCAACTCCGACGGCGCCTCCAACGGGCTCACCGCGCCCAACGGGCCGTCGCAGCAGCGGGTGATCCGGGCCGCGCTGGCGGACGCCCGGCTGTCCCCGGCCGACGTCGACGTGGTCGAGGCGCACGGCACGGGCACCACCCTGGGCGACCCGATCGAGGCGCAGGCCGTCCTCGCCACCTACGGGCAGGAGCGTGCGGCGCCGCTGCTGCTGGGGTCGGTCAAGTCGAACCTCGGGCACACCCAGGCCGCCGCCGGGGTGGCCGGCATCATGAAGGTGGTGCTGGCGCTGCGGCACGGCGTGCTCCCGCAGACCCTGCACGTGGACGAGCCCTCGCCACACGTCGACTGGACCTCCGGCGCGGTACGCGTCGCCTCGACCCCGGTGCCGCTCACCGCCGCCGACCGCCCGGTGCGGGCCGCCGTGTCGTCCTTCGGCATCAGCGGCACCAACGCCCACGTCGTGCTGGAGCAGGCCGACCCGGCGCCGCCGGCCGACGAGCCGGACATCCCGTTCACGCCGTGGCTGCTCTCCGCGCGGACCGAGGAGGGACTGCGGGAGCAGATCGGCCTGCTGCGTACCCACGTCGCCGCCGACCCGACGCTGCGCCCGGTCGACGTCGCGTACACGCTCGCCACCGGGCGGGCCGGGTTCCCACACCGTGCGGTGCTGCTCGGCGACGAGGTGGTGACCGGTACGGCCGACGGCGGGAAGCTCGCGGTGCTCTTCACCGGGCAGGGGGCGCAGCGGGTCGGGATGGCCGAGGGGCTGTTGGTGTTCCCGGTGTTCGCGCGGGCGTTCGACGAGGTGTGCGGTGAGTTGGACCGGCATCTGGAACGGCCGTTGCGGGAGGTGTTGGGCACCGACGAGGTGCATCAGACGGGGTGGGCGCAGCCGGCGTTGTTCGCGGTGGAGGTGGCGCTGTTCCGGTTGTTCGAGTCGTGGGGGGTGCGGCCCGATTTCGTGGCGGGGCACTCGATCGGTGAGTTGACGGCGGCGTACGTGGCGGGGGTCTGGTCGCTGGCCGACGCCGCGAGGGTGGTCGCGGCGCGGGGTCGGCTGATGCAGGCGCTGCCGACCGGTGGCGCGATGGTGGCCGTACGCGCCACCGAGGACGAGGTGGCACCGCTGCTCTCCGGAGACGTGGCCGTCGCCGCCGTGAACGGGCCTGAGTCGGTGGTGCTCTCCGGCGAGGAGGCCGCCACCCTCGCCGTGGCCGACGAGCTGACCCGGCGGGGCCGCAAGGTGCGGCGGCTGACCGTGTCGCACGCGTTCCACTCGCCGCTGATGGACCCGATGCTCGACGGGTACCGCGCGGTCGTGGCCCAGGTGGACTGCCGGGAACCGGTCGTCGAGCTGGTCTCGACGGTGACCGGCGAGGCCACCACCCTCGACGCCGACCACTGGGTGCGGCAGGTCCGCGAACCCGTCCGGTTCGCCGACGCGGTCGCCACACTGGCCGCGTCTGGCGCCACCACGTTCCTGGAGATCGGCCCCGACGCGGTGTTGACCGCGCTCGGCCGGCAGGTGGCCGACGGCGCCTGGATCCCGGTGTGCCGCAAGGGCCGCGCCGAGCCGGAGACCGTGGCCACCGCGTTCGCCCGGCTCGCGGTGCACGGCACGACCATCGACTGGTCGGCGGTGGCGCCGGGCCGGACGGTGGAACTGCCCACGTCCGCGTTCCAGCACCAGCCGTACTGGCCCCGAACGGGCGCCGGCACCGGCGACGCGAGCGGACTGGGCCAGGCGCGTACGAACCACCCGCTGCTGGGCGCGGCGGTCGAACTGCCGGACGGCGGCGCGGTGTTCACCGGCCGGCTCGCGCTGACCACCCACCCGTGGCTGGCCGACCACGCGGTCGCGGACCTGGTGCTGCTGCCCGGCGCGGCGCTGGTCGAGCTGGCGGCGCACACCGGACGCGAGGTCGGCTGCCCGCGGGTCGAGGAACTGACGTTGGAAGCTCCGCTGGTGCTGCCGGACACCGGCGGCGTCCAGGTGCGTGTGACGGTGGGCGAACCGGCGCCGGACGGTGGCCGGGACGTGGGAGTCCACTCGCGGGTCGAGGACGAGGACGGGTGGACCACCCACGCGGTGGGCCGGCTGACCCCGGCCGGGGCCACCGGCGCCGACCTGCGGGCCTGGCCGCCGGCCGCGGACCCCGTCAACGTTTCCGCGACGTACGACGACCTGTTCGCCCGCGGCCTGCGGTACGGCCCGGTCTTCCAGGGCCTGACCGCGGCGTGGCGACGCGGGGACGAGGTGTTCGCGGAGATCACCCTGCCCGAGCAGGCGCACGACGACGCCGGCCGTTTCGGCCTGCACCCGGCGCTGCTGGACGCCGTCCTGCACGCGGTCGCGTCGACCGGCGACGGCGACCCGGCGCTGCCGTTCTCGTGGCGCGGGTTCACCGTGCACGCGGCGGGCGCCAACCGGCTGCGGGCCCGGATCGTGCCCGGCGACGGCACGGTGTCGATCACCCTGGCCGACGCGGCCGGCGCCCCGGTGGCCTCGGTCGAGGCGTTGGCGGTGCGCCCGGTGTCGCCGGAGCAACTGGCCGCCCTCCGCCGCGACCGGCACGAGTCGTTGCTGCGCCTGGACTGGACGCCGCTGGCCGGGTCGCCCCGGCCGCGTACCGTCGCGGTGCTCGGGGACCGGATCGACGGCCTCGACGCAACCGCCTACCCGGCCCTGGCGGCCCTCGCCGCCGCCGTCGACGCCGGCGCCACGGTGCCCGAGGTGGTGGTGGCGCGGTGCGCCCCGGACCGGGGGCCGGCGGTGGCCGCGCGGGCCCGGGCGGCCACCCACCAGGTCCTCGCCCTGGCGCAACAGTGGCTCGCCGACGAACGGTTCGCCGCCTCCCGCCTCGCCGTCCTGACCAGCGGCGCGGTGGCCACCCGTCCCGACGCCGACGTCACCGACCTGCCCGGGGCCGCGGCCTGGGGCCTGATCCGCTCCGCGCAGTCCGAGCACGGCGACCGGTTCGTCCTGGTCGACGCAGACCCAGACGCAGACGCAGACGCCGGCACCGGGCTGGCCGCCGCGCTCGGCTCCGACGAGCCGCAGCTCGCCGTACGCGGGACCGACGTCCTGGTGCCCCGCCTGGCGCGGGCCGGCGTCACCGACGACCCCGCCGCGACCGGGTTCGAGGGGACCGTCCTGGTCACCGGGGCCACCGGCGCGCTCGGCCGGCTCGTCGCCCGGCACCTGGTCCGCCGGCACGGGGTCCGCGAGTTGCTGCTGGTCAGCCGCAGTGGCCCCGCCGCCGAGGGTGCGGCCGACCTGCGCGACGAACTCGTCGCCCTGGGGGCCGAGGTCACCGTCGCCGCCTGCGACGTCGCCGACTCCGACGCGCTCGCCGCGCTGCTCGCGGCGCACCCGGTGCGCGCGGTGGTGCACGCGGCGGGCGTCGTCGACGACGCCGTCATCTCCTCGCTCACCCCCCAGCAGGTCGACCGGGTGCTGCGGCCCAAGGTCGACGCCGCGACGAACCTGCACGAGCTGACCCGGGACCTGACCGCGTTCGTCCTGTTCTCGTCGGCCTCCGGCGTGCTCGGCGGACCCGGCCAGGGCAACTACGCCGCCGGCAACGCCTACCTGGACGCGCTCGCCCAGCACCGGCGGGCGAACGGCCAGCCGGCCGTGTCGCTGGCCTGGGGCCGCTGGGAGCAGGCGGGCATGGCGGAGCAGCTCACCGAGGCCGACCTGCGGCGCATGTCGCGCTCCGGCATCGGCGCGCTCTCCGTCGACGAGGCGCTGGCCCTGTTCGACGCGGCGCTGCACACCCGGGGCCTGGTGGCGCCCATCAGGCTCGACCACCGGGCCCTGCGGGAACGCGCCGTCGCGGGCCTGGTGCCGCCGGTGCTGCGCGGCCTGGTCCGGGTGCCCGCCAGACGGGCGGCCGACGCCGAGGCGGGAGCGGTCGACGCGCTGCGGCAGCGGCTCGCGGGCCGGGACGCCGAGGAGGCCGAGGTCATCCTGCTCGACCTGGTGCGTACCCAGGTGGCGGGGGTGCTGGCCTACCCGGACCCGGGCGCCGTCGCCGCCGACCGGCCGTTCTCCGAACTCGGCTTCGACTCGCTCACGGCGGTCGAGCTACGCAACCGGGTGAGCGCGGCGACCGGGCTGCGGCTGCCCGCGACGCTGGTGTTCGACCACCCGACGTCGAAGGCCCTCGCCGCATACCTGCGGGCCGAGCTCGCCGGCGAGTCGGACGAGGCCAACACGGTGCTGGCCGCGTTCGCCGAACTCGACCGCCTCGAGGCGGCCCTGCCCGCCGTCGACGAGCAGTCCCGCACCCGGCTCTCGCTGCGGCTGCGCGACGTGCTGGCGAAGCTGGGCGGCGAGCCGGCGACCAACGGCAACGACATCGAATCCGCGACCGACGACGAGGTCTTCGCTCTCATCGACAGCGAACTTGGGATCTCATGACAGTGCGAGGAGGGCGACCCTAGTGGCCAACGAGGACAAGCTCCGGGACTACCTGAAGCGGGTCACGGTCGACCTGCAGAAGACCCGGCAGCGCCTGCACGAGGTGGAGGCGTCCGCGCACGAGCCGGTCGCGATCGTAGGCATGGCCTGCCGCTACCCGGGAGGCGTGGCAAGCCCCGAGGACCTGTGGCGGCTGGTGGAGTCCGGGACCGACGCCACCGGCGCGTTCCCGACCGACCGCGGCTGGGACCTTGAGTCGCTGTACGACCCGGAGTCGCGCCGGGAGGGCACCTCCTACACCTCGCGCGGCGGTTTCCTGTACGACGCGGCGGACTTCGACCCGGCGTTCTTCGGCATCAGCCCCCGCGAGGCGGTCGGGCTGGACCCGCAGCAGCGGCTGCTGCTGGAGGTCGCGTGGGAGACCCTGGAGCGGGCCGGCATCGATCCCGCCTCGCTCGCCGGCAGCCCGACCGGCGTCTTCACCGGCCTGATGTACCACGACTACGCGGGCAGCAACAGCTCCGGCAGCGTGGTCTCCGGCCGGGTCGCCTACACGCTGGGACTGGAGGGGCCGGCGGTCACCGTCGACACCGCCTGCTCGTCGTCACTCGTGGCGTTGCACCTGGCGATCCAGGCCCTGCGCCGGGGCGACTGCACGCTCGCGCTCGTCGGCGGCGTCTCGGTGATGGCGACGCCACTGACGTTCGTCGAGTTCTCCCGCCAGCGTGGCCTGTCACCCGACGGCCGCTGCCGCTCGTACTCGGCGGACGCCGACGGCACCGGGTTCGCCGAAGGGGCCGGCGTGCTGCTGGTGGAGCGGCTGTCGGACGCACTCCAGCACGGCCACCGCGTCCTGGCGGTCGTCCGGGGCTCCGCGGTCAACCAGGACGGCGCGTCGAACGGGCTGACCGCGCCGAACGGCCCGTCGCAGCAGCGGGTCATCGAGGCCGCACTGGTCGATGCGGGGCTGTCGACGCGCCAGGTCGACGTGGTCGAGGGGCACGGCACCGGCACGACGCTGGGCGACCCGATCGAGGCGCAGGCGCTGCTCGCGACGTACGGCCAGGACCGCCAGGACCCGCTCTGGCTCGGCTCGGTGAAGTCGAACATCGGCCACACCCAGGCGGCGGCCGGGGTCGCCGGGATCATCAAGATGGTGGAGGCGATCCGGCGCGGCGTGCTGCCCGCGACGCTGCACGCCGAGCAGCCGTCGGACCAGGTGGACTGGACGGCCGGGAACGTGCGGCTGCTGACCGGGGCCACACCGTGGCCCCTGACCGGGCAGCCACGCCGGGCGGCGGTCTCGTCGTTCGGGTTCAGCGGCACGAACGCCCACGTGATCGTGGAGCAGGCGCCGGCGGCCGAAGTGCCCGAGCCGGCCTCGGCGCCGGTGACGTCGTTGCTGGTCACCGCCCGCGACGCCGACGGGCTGCGGGACCAGGCGCGCCGGCTCTCCGCCGTGGTGTCGCAGGTCGAGCCGGCGGAGCTGGGCTACGCCCTGGCCACCACCCGGTCCCGCTTCGCGCACCGGGCCGCCGTGGTCGGCGGCTCCGCCGCGGAACTGGGCGCCGGCCTGGCCGCCCTGGCGTCCGACGAGCCGGCCGCCAACCTGGTCCGGGGCCGGGCAACGGACGGCCGGGTCGCGATGCTCTTCTCCGGGCAGGGCGCGCAGCGGCTCGGCATGGGCCGCGGGCTGTACGCGGCGTACCCCGAGTTCGCGGCGGCGTTCGACGAGGTGTGTGCCGCCCTGGACCCGCACCTGGACCGGCCGCTGCGCGACGTCCTCGACACCGAGGACCTGCACCGCACCGGCTGGACCCAGCCCGCCCTGTTCGCCGTCGAGGTGGCCCTGTACCGGCTCGTCCGGTCCTGGGGCGTCACTCCGTCGGTGCTGGCCGGGCACTCGATCGGCGAGCTGGCCGCCGCGTACGTCGCGGGGGTGTTCCCGCTCGCCGACGCGGCCCGCCTGGTCGCGGCCCGGGGCCGGCTGATGCAGGCGTTGCCGGCCGGCGGGGCGATGCTCGCCGTCCAGGCCACCGAGGACGAGGTCGCGCCGCTGCTCGGCGCGGACGTCGACCTCGCCGCCGTCAACGGCCCGGACTCGGTGGTCGTCTCCGGCACCGAGGCGGCGGTGGCGGCGCTGGCCGCGCGGTTCGCCGACCGCCGGACCCGGCGGCTGACCGTGTCGCACGCCTTCCACTCGCCGTTGATGGACCCGATGCTCGCCGAGTTCCGGGCGGTGGCCGAGACGGTGTCCTACGCGCCGCCGGCCATCCCGCTGGTCTCGACGGTCACCGGCGTGCTGGCGGGCGACGAACTGGCGACGCCGGAGTACTGGGTGGGGCAGGTACGCGCGACCGTGCGCTTCGCGGACGCGGTACGCGCCGCCGCCGCCACCGGCGCCACGACGTTCCTCGAACTGGGCCCGGACTCGGTGCTCGCCACCATGGCGGCGGACTGTCTGGACGGCGACACGCTGGCCACGCCGGTGCTGCGCCGCGACTCCGACGAGCCGCGTGCCCTGGTGCAGGCGCTGGCCCGGCTGGAGACCCGGGGCGTCACGGTGGACCCGGAGGCGTTCTACCACCGGTCCGGACCCTCCCGGGTCGACCTGCCGACGTACGCCTTCCAGCATGAGCGGTTCTGGCGCGACAGCGTCGAGCCGGCCGTTGCCGGTACGGCCGGCGACGACGACGGCCTCTGGGCGGCGGTGGACAGTGGTGACCTCGACACGGTGGTCACCACCCTCGACGTGGACCCGCAGGCGCCCCTGGCGTCGGTGCTGCCCGCGCTGTCCGCGTGGCGCAGGGGGCGGCAGGAGCGGTCCGTGCTGGACGGCTGGCGCTACCAGGCCCGTTGGGAGCGCCGCCCCGGCGGCACCCCGGGGGCGCTGACCGGCACCTGGCTGCTGGTGGTCGGCGAGCCGCCGGTGACGGGTGAAACCGGTGCCGCTGTCGCCGACGCGCTCGCCGCGCACGGCGCCACCGTCGTCACCACCGACCCGGCCGGCCTGGCGGAACACCTGGACGGGGAGTTGTCCGGCGTGGTGTCCCTGCTCGCCCTCGACGAGGCGTTCCTGCCCGGCCGCCCCGGCGTCCCGGCGGGCGCCGCCGCCACCCTCGACCTGATCCGTACCCTCGCCGGGCGGGACGTCCCGCTGTGGTGTCTCACCCGGGGCGCCGTCACCACCTCCCCGGCCGACCCGGTGACTCAGGTGGCGCAGTCGCAGGTGTGGGGCCTCGGCCGGGTCGCCGCGCTGGAGCTGCCCGACACCTGGGGCGGCCTGGTCGACCTGCCCGCCGAGTTGGACGGGCGCTGCGCCGCCGCGCTGGCCGGCGTGCTCGCCGGCATCGGGGAGGACCAGGTCGCGGTACGCCCCGACGGGGTGTTCGTCCGCCGGCTGCACCGCGCGCCGGTGACCGGCACCCCACGCTGGCCCGGCGCGTCCGGCACCGTGCTGGTCACCGGCGGCACCGGCACCCTCGGCATCGAGGTCGCCAGGCTGTACGCGGGGCACGGCGCCGAGCGGGTCGTCCTGCTGAGCCGGCGCGGCACCGCCCCCGCCGAGATCCTCGACGAACTGCGTGGGCTGGGTGCGGAGATCGACGTCGTCGCCTGCGACGTGGCCGACCGCGCGGCCCTGGCCGTGGTGGTCGACCGCTATCCCGACGTGCGCGCCGTGGTGCACGTGGCGGGGCTGGCCCAGCTGACCGGCATCGTGGACATGGACCTCGCCGAGTTCACCGAGGTGGTCTCCGCGAAGGTCGCCGGCGCCGCCAACCTCGATGCGATCTTCGCGGAGCGTGACCTCGACGAGTTCGTGCTCTTCTCCTCCGTGGCCGGTGTCTGGGGCAGCGGCGGCCAGGCCGCCTACGCCGCGGCCAACGCCCACCTGTGCGCCCTCGCCGAGGCCCGGCGCGGCCGGGGGCAGGTCGCCACCGCCCTCGCCTGGGGACCGTGGGCCGAGAGCGCGTTGGTCGACGACGAGATGTCGGCCAACCTGCGCAGGCGGGGCCTGACGCCGATGGCTCCGGAGCGCGCCGTCGCGGCCATGCGTACCGCCCTGGCGGCCGGTGACCCGGCCGTCGTGCTGGCGGACGTGGACTGGGCCACCTTCGTGCCGTCGTTCACCGCACTGCGGCCCAGCCGGCTGTTCGACACGATCCCCGAGGCGGTCGCCGACGAGGAGCCCACCGGGACGTCCTCGTCGTCGGACCTCGCCCGCCGGCTCGCCGACCTGCCCGAGGCGGACCGCCTCGACCACGTCGTCGGACTGGTCCGCACGCAGGTCGCGCTCACGCTCGGCTATCCGGGCCCGGAGGCGGTCGAGTCGACCTCGGCGTTCAAGGAACTCGGCTTCGACTCGGTCACCGCCGTGGAGTTCCGCAACCGGATGGTCGAGGCCACCGGCGTACGGCTCTCCGCGGCCGTCGCCTTCGACTACCCGACCCCTGTCGCGCTGGCCGAGCACCTGCTGGCGACCGGCCGCACGGAGGTGGTCGTCGGCACCGTCGCCGCCGACGAGCCGATCGCCATCGTCGGCATGAGCTGCCGGTTCCCCGGTGGCGTCAGCTCGCCCGAGCAACTGTGGACGATGCTGCGCGAGGGACGCGACGGCATCGGCGCGTTCCCCACCGACCGCGGCTGGGACCTCGACGGCCTGTTCCACCCCGACCCGGAGCACTCCGGCACCAGCTACGTCCGCGAGGGCGGCTTCCTCGCCGACCTGCCGGGCTTCGACGCGGCCTTCTTCGGCATCAGCCCCCGCGAGGCGGAGGCCATGGACCCGCAGCAACGGATGGTGCTGGAGGCGTCCTGGACGGCCTTCGAGGACGCCGGCATCGACCCGACCACGCTGCGCGGCAGCGCGACCGGCGTGTACGTGGGCGCCAACAACATCGACTACGCCCGGATCACCGGCGCGGCCGGGGCGAGCGCGGAGGGCTTCATGGCCACCGGCAACGCCGCGAGCATCATGTCCGGTCGCCTCTCGTACGTGCTGGGGCTGGAGGGCCCGGCCGTGACGGTGGACACCGCCTGCTCGTCGTCGCTGGTGGCGATGCACCTGGCGGTGCGGGCGCTGCGCTCGGGCGAGTGCGCGATGGCGGTCGCGGGCGGCGTGACCGCCATGTCGACGCCGGGCGCGTTCCTGGAGTTCAGCCGGATGCGCGGGCTCGCCCCGGACGGGCGCTGCAAGGCGTTCGCGGCCGGCGCGGACGGCACCAACTGGGGCGAGGGGATCGGCGTGGTCGTGTTGGAGCGGCTCTCCGACGCGCTCGCCGCCGGCCACCAGGTCCTCGCCGTGGTACGCGGCAGCGCGGTCAACTCCGACGGCGCGTCGAACGGGCTGACCGCCCCCAACGGCCCGTCGCAGCAGCGGGTCATCCGGCAGGCGCTGGCCGACGCCGGACTGTCCACCTCCGACGTGGACGTGGTCGAGGCGCACGGCACCGGCACGACGCTCGGCGATCCCATCGAGGTCGACGCGCTGTTCGCCACGTACGGCCGGGACCGGGCCGCGGACCGGCCGCTCTGGCTCGGCTCGGTGAAGTCGAACATCGGGCACACCCAGGCCGCCGCCGGCGTCGCCGGGGTGATCAAGATGGTGCTCGCGCTGCGGCACGGTGAACTGCCCCGGACCCTGCACGTGGCCGAGCCGACGGCGCACGTCGACTGGTCGGGCGGGGTGCGGCTGCTGGCCGAACCGCAGCCGTGGCGGCGCGACGGACACCCGCGCCGGGGCGGTGTCTCGTCGTTCGGGTTCAGCGGCACCAACGCCCACCTCGTCATCGAGGAGGCCCCGGAGCCGCCCGAGGCCGACCGGCCGTACGACGACGGGCCGGTCGCGCTGGTGCTCTCCGCCCGGTCGGACGGCGCGCTGCGCCAGCAGGCCGCCGAGATCGAGCCGCTGCTGGCCGACGTGCCGCCCCGCGACCTGGCGTACTCGCTGTCGCTGCGGACCACCCACTCGCGCCGCGCGGTCGTGGTGGGCGGGGCCGACGAGCTGCGCGCCGGCCTGGCCGCGCTCGCGGCGGGGGAGCCCGCGCCGAACCTGGCCACCGGGGTCGCCGCCGGCACGCCCGGGAAGGTGGCCTTCTCCTTCCCCGGGCAGGGCTCGCAGTGGATCGGCATGGCCGTGGAGCTGCTCGACGCCTCCCCGGTGTTCGCCGCGCGGATGGCCGAGTGCGAGGCCGCGCTGGCGCCGCACGTCGACTGGTCCCTGGAGGCCGTGCTGCGGCGGGGGGAGGAGCTGGACCGGGTGGACGTCGTCCAGCCCGTCCTGTTCGCCGTCATGGTGTCGCTCGCGGCGCTGTGGCGCTCCCACGGGGTCGAGCCCGCCGCCGTGGTGGGGCACTCCCAGGGTGAGATCGCCGCCGCCTGCGTGGCGGGCGCGCTCTCCGTGGCGGACGCGGCCAGGGTCGTCGCCCTGCGCAGCCGGGCGTTGCTGCGGCTGTCCGGCAAGGGCGGCATGGTGTCCGTGCCGCTGCCGGTGGCACAGGTGCGGGACCGGTTGGAGCGCTTCGACGGCCGGGTGACCGTCGCGACCGTCAACGGGCCGCGCTCGACGGTGGCGGCCGGCGAGCTGGACGCCCTCGACGAGCTGCTGGCCGAGTGCGAGCGCGACGGCGTGCGCGCCAAGCGCATCGACGTGGACTACGCGTCACACTCGGCGTACGTGGAGGAGCTGCACGAGGAGCTGCGCGAGGTCCTGGCCGGGCTGGAGCCCCGCCGGCCCGAGGTGCCGCTCTACTCGACGGTGGACGACCGCTGGCTGGACGACGTCGCGCTGGACGCCGAGTACTGGTACCGCAACCTGCGCCAGACCGTGTGGTACGAGCCGGCCATCCGCGCCCTGCTCGACGCGGGCGTAACCACGATCGTGGAGGTCAGCCCGCACCCGGTGCTGACCATCGGGGTGCAGGACGTCATCGACGACGCGGAGGCCACCGCCACCGTGGTCGGCTCGCTGCGCCGGGACGAGGGGGGCCTTACGCGCTTCCTGCTCTCCCTCGGCGAGGCGCACGTCCACGGCGTCCAGCCGACGTGGGGGTTCGAGGGCGCGCGCCGGGTCCGGCTGCCCGGCTACCCGTTCCAGCACGAGCGGTACTGGCCGGCCGTCGGGGCGGCCACCGCCGACGCGGCCGGGCTGGGCCTCGGCGCCACCGAGCACCCGCTGCTCGGCGCGGCGGTCGCGCTGGCCGACACCGACGGCCTGCTGTTCACCGGCCGTATCTCGGTGGCCGCGCACCCGTGGCTGGCCGACCACCGGGTCGGCGGGCAGGTGTTCGTGCCCGGGACCGCGCTGGTGGATCTCGCGGTCCGCGCGGGCGACGAGGTCGACTGCGGCCGGGTCGAGGAGCTGACCCTGACCGCGCCCCTGGTGCTGCCCGAGAAGGGTGGGGTCCAGGTGCAGATGCGGGTCGGCGCGCCGGACGGGAACGGGCAGCGGCAGCTGACCATCCACTCCCGACCGGACGGGGTCGCCACCGACGCGGCGCCGTGGGTGCGGCACGGCGTCGGTCTGCTCGCCCCCGGGGAGCCGGCAGGTAGCTTCGACACCGCCTGGCCACCGACGGCCGAGCCGGTCGGGTCCGACGAGCTGTACGCCACCCTGGCCTCGGCCGGTCTCACGTACGGCCCGACGTTCCAGGGCGTACGCCGGGTGTGGCGGCAGGGCGAGGATATCTTCGCCGAGGTGGCCCTGCCGGCGGCCGCCGCCCGGACGGCGGCCGGATACGGCCTGCACCCGGCGCTGCTCGACGCCGCGCTGCACCCGCTCGCGCTCGTCACCAGCGGCACCGGGGCGCTGCTGCCGTTCGAGTGGAGCGGGGTGTCCGTGCACGCCGTCGGCGCGACGGAACTGCGCGTCCGGCTGCGACCGCGCGGCCGGAACACGGTCGCGGTGACCGTCGCCGACCAGACCAACACGGTGGTCGCCGAGGTCGAGTCGCTGGTGCTGCGGGAGGCCACCGCCCCCGCGCAGCCGAACACGCACCACGACGCCCTGTTCCGCCTGGAGTGGATTCCGGTCGCCCCGCCGGCGGCCCCGCCGGACGTCCGTTGGGCGGCCCTCGGCGGGTGCACCCTGCCGCAGGACGCGGGTCTCGTCACCGACACCTACCCGGACCTGGCGACGCTGCGGGCCCGCGTCGCCGACGGCGCGCAGCCGCCCGCCCTGGTCGTCCTGCCCTGCGTGGCCGACTCGGCCGACGACCCCGCCGGGGCGGCCCACCGGGTCGTCCACGACACGCTCGCGGTGCTGCGCGGATGGCTCGCGGAGGAGCGGTTCGCCGACGCCCGGCTGGTCGTCGTCACCCGGGGCGCGGTGAGCGTGCACGAGGCGGCCGGCGACCTGGCCAGCTCGCCGGTGTGGGGCCTGCTCCGGTCGGCGCAGAGCGAGAACCCGGACCGTTTCGTCCTGCTCGACGTCGACGACCGCGAACCGCACCGGATGCTCGCGGCGGCGGTCGCGGACGGCGAGCCGCAGCTCGCCGTCCGCGACGGTGTCCTGCTGGCGCCGCGGCTCGCCCGCGCGGCCAGCAGCCCCGCGCTGGCGGCGCCGCCGGTCGACCGCTGGCGGCTGGACGTCACCGAGCGCGGCACGCTGGACAACCTCGCGCTGCTGCCCGAGGCGGAGGAGCCCCGCCCGTTGGATCCGGGCCAGGTGCGCATCGCGATGCGGGCCGCCGGCCTGAACTTCCGGGACGTGCTGATCGCCCTCGACATGTACCCCGGCGGTGGGGTGATGGGCGGCGAGGGCGCGGGCGTCGTCGTCGAGACCGCGCCGGACGTGACCGGCGTCGCGGTCGGCGACCGGGTCATGGGCCTGTTCCACGCCGCCTTCGGCACCGAGGTGGTCGCCGACGCGCGGATGGTCGTGCCGGTGCCGTCGGGCTGGTCGTTCGCGACCGCGGCGTCGACACCGATCGCGTTCTGCACCGCCTACCACGCGCTGGTCGACCTGGCTCAGGTGAAGCCGGGGGAGCGGGTGCTGGTGCACGCCGCCGCCGGCGGTGTCGGCATGGCGGCGGTCCGGCTCGCCCGGCACTTCGGCGCCGAGGTGTACGGCACCGCCAGCCCCGGCAAGTGGGACGCGCTGCGCGGGATGGGGCTGCCGGAGACGCACCTCGGCAACTCGCGCACGCTGGAGTTCGAGCAGCGGTTCGGCGCGGCCGGTATCGACGTGGTGATCGACTCGCTGGCCAAGGAGTTCGTCGACGCCTCGCTGCGCCTGCTGGGCTCCGGCGGCCGGTTCGTCGAGATGGGCAAGACCGACGTACGCGACCCGCAGCAGGTCGCCACCGACCATCCCGGCGTCTCCTACCAGGCGTTCGACCTGCTCGCCATCGACCCGGACCGGGTCGGCGCGATCCTGCGCGAGGTGGTCGCCCTGTTCGCGGCGGGCCACCTCACGCCACTGCCGGTGCGGCCGTACGACCTGCGCCGTGCCCCGGAGGCGTTCCGGTTCATGTCCAAGGCGAAGCACGTCGGCAAGCTCGTGCTCACCGCGCCGCCCCGGCGGAACCCCGACGGCACGGTGCTCGTCACGGGTGGCACCGGCACGCTCGGCGGGCTGCTGGCGCGTCACCTGGTGACCCGACGCGGGGTACGACACCTCCTGCTGACCAGCCGCCGTGGCCCGGACGCCCCCGGGGCCGCCGAGCTGGTGGCCGAGCTGACCTCGTACGGCGCGCAGGTCACCGTCGTGGCGTGCGACGCGGCGGACCGCGCGGCGCTGGCCGCGACCCTGGCCCGGGTGCCCGCCGCGCACCCACTGACCGCCGTGGTGCACACGGCGGGCGTCCTCGCCGACGGCCTGGTGTCCGCGCTGACCCCGGAGCAGGTCGAGGCGGTGCTGCGGCCCAAGGTCGACGCCGCGGTCAACCTGCACGAGCTGACCCTGGACGCCGAGTTGGCCGAGTTCGTGGTGTTCTCCGCGGCGGCCGGCACGATGGGCGGCCCCGGGCAGGGCAACTACGCGGCGGCGAACACCTTCCTGGACGCGCTCGTGGCGCGGCGCCGCGCGGCCGGGCTGCCCGCCCGTTCGCTCGCCTGGGGCCTGTGGGGCGAGGCGAGCGGGATGACCGCGCACCTGGACGCCAACGACCGGGCCCGGATGGCCCGCGTCGGGCTGTTGGAACTGTCGGTGCGGCAGGGCATGGCGCTCTACGACGCGGCGGAGCTGGTCGACGAGCCGTTGCTGGTGCCGATGCCGGTGGACCCGGCGGCCCTGCGCGAGCTGGGCCGGGTGGGCATGCTGCCCACGCTGCTGCGGGGCCTGGTGCGGGGCCCGTCCCGACGGGCGGTGGAACAGGCGGCGCAGTCGCCCGGCGCGCTGCGGGATCACCTGGCGAGCCAGAGCGGCCCACAGCGGCGGCACACCGCGCTGGAGTTCGTCAAGGCACAGGCCGCGGCCGTGCTCGGGCACGCTGGCGCCGGCGCGGTGGACCCCGACCGGCCGTTCACCGAGCTCGGCTTCGACTCGCTGACGGCGGTCGAGTTCCGCAACCGGCTGAAGGCCGCCACCGGCCTGAAGCTCTCCGCCACCATGGTCTTCGACCACCCGACCGCCGCGGCGCTCACCGACCACCTGCTGGCCGGGCTGACCCCGGCCGAGGTGGACCCGGCGGCGGGGCTGCTGGCCGAGCTGGACCGGCTGGAACGCTCCTTCGCCCAGGCCGGCGCGGCGGGTCTGGCGGACCCGGTCAAGGCACGGATTACCGAGCGGTTGCACGCGGTGATGTCGAATTGGCGTGGCAGGTCCGACGTGGACACCGAACCCGACGGCCTGGACGTGGGCCTGGTGCTGAAGACCGCCTCGGCCGACGACCTGTTGCGGTTCATCGACGACGAACTCGGCACCGGTTGAGCCGGACGCGCTGAGGAGGGCTACTGATGGCGAACGAAGAGCAGCTTGTCGAGTACCTCCGGCGCGTCACGGCCGACCTGCACGAGACGCGGCGCAAGCTGCGGACCGCGACGGAGCGGGAGCCGATCGCCATCGTAGGCATCGGCTGCCGCTTCCCCGGGGGCGTACGATCCGCCGACGAGTTGTGGGAGCTGGTGTCGTCCGGCGGGGACGGCATCACCGACTTCCCCACCAACCGGGGCTGGGACCTGGACGACCTGTTCGACCCGGACAGCGGCACCGGCACCAGCTACGTGCGCCGCGGCGGTTTCATCCCGGACGCCACCGACTTCGACGCTGGCTTCTTCGGCATCAGCCCGCGCGAGGCGCTCGCGATGGACCCGCAGCAGCGGCTGATGCTGGAGACGTCGTGGGAGGCGTTCGAGCACGCCGGGATCGACCCGCACTCACTGCGGGGCAGCCGGACCGGCGTGTTCGTCGGCGCGAACAGCGTCGAGTACCTGACGGCCATGCAGCGCGACACGGAGGCGCTGGTCGGCTACACGATGACCGGGGTCGCGGGCAGCGTCGTGTCCGGCCGGGTGTCGTACGTGCTGGGGCTGGAGGGACCGGCCGTCACCGTGGACACGGCGTGCTCGTCGTCACTGGTGGCGATGCACGTGGCCGCGCACGCGCTGCGCAGCGGCGACTGCGACCTGGCGCTGGCCGGCGGCAGCTGCGTCATCGCCACACCCGGCACGTTCGTGGAGTTCTCCAGCCAGAAGGGGCTCGCCCCGGACGGGCGGGTGAAGGCGTTCGCCTCGGCGGCGGACGGCACGGCGTTCGGCGAGGGTGTCGGCGTACTCGTGCTGGAGAAGCTGTCGGACGCGCGCCGCAACGGGCACCAGGTCCTGGCCGTGCTGCGGGGCTCGGCGGTGAACCAGGACGGCGCGTCGAACGGCCTCACCGCGCCGAACGGGCCGTCGCAGCAGCGGGTCATCCGCGCCGCGCTGGCCAACGCCGGGCTCACCACGGCCGACGTGGACGTGGTGGAGGCGCACGGCACCGGCACCACGCTGGGCGACCCGATCGAGGCCCAGTCGCTCATCGCCACGTACGGCCAGGAACGTGACCGGCCGCTCTGGCTCGGCTCGGTGAAGTCGAACTTCGGGCACACCCAGGCCGCCGCCGGTGTCGCGGGCGTGATCAAGATGGTGATGGCGATGCGGCACGAGGAGCTGCCCCGCACGCTGCACGTGGACCAGCCGTCGCACCACGTGGACTGGGCCGACGGCGCGGTCCAACTGCTGGATGAGCCGGTGCGGTGGCCGCGGGGCGAGACCCCGCGGCGGGCGGGCGTCTCGTCGTTCGGCATCTCGGGCACCAACGCCCACGTGCTGATCGAGGAGCCGCCGGCCGCCGAGGCCCCGCCCAGCGCCGAGCCGGCCGAGGGCCCCACCACCTGGGTGCTGTCGGCGCGGACCGGGACGGCGCTGCGCGACCAGGCGGCCCGGCTGCGCGAACGCCTGGCCGACGAGGTCGCCGAGCACGACGTCGCGTACGCCCTCGCCACCACCCGCGCCCGCCTCCCGCACCGCGCCGTCCTCGTCGGGGACCGGGCGGAGCTGTGCACCGCGCTCGACGCGCTCGCGGACGGCGGCGCCGCCCCCAACCTCGTCACCGGCCTCGCCGAGGTCGGCGAGCGCACCGCGTTCCTCTTCCCCGGCCAGGGCTCGCAGTGGCTGGGCATGGCCGCCGAACTGCTCGACACCTCACCCGTCTTCGCCGCCCGGATGGCGCAGTGCGCCGTCGCCGTGGACCGGCACACCGACTGGAAGCTGCTCGACGTGCTGCGCGGCGTACCGGGCGCCGCCTCCCTCGACCGGGTCGACGTCGTCCAGCCCGCACTGTTCGCCATGATGGTCTCGCTGGCGGCGCTGTGGCGGTCGCACGGGGTCGAGCCCGCCGCCGTGGTGGGGCACTCCCAGGGCGAGATCGCCGCCGCCTGCGTGGCCGGGGCGCTCTCCCTTGACGATGCCGCCCTGGTGGTGACCCGGCGCAGCCAGCTGATCGCCGTGGACCTCGCCGGGCGGGGCGGCATGGTGTCCGTGGCGGAGCCGGTGGCGAAGGTCGCCCGGCGGCTGCGTCCCGGGCTGTCCGTCGCCGCCGTGAACGGACCGTCCACGGTGGTCGTCTCCGGTGCGCCCGAGGCGCTCGACGAACTGCTGGCCGGGTGCGAGCGCGACGAGGTCCGTGCCCGGCGGATCGACGTCGACTACGCCTCGCACTCCGCGCACGTGGAGTCGATGCGCGACGAGCTGCTCCGGGTCCTCGCCCCCGTACGGCCCCGCACCGGCGACGTACCGATCTACTCGACGGTCACCGGTGAGCTGCTCGACCCCGCCGAGCTGGTCGCCGAGTACTGGTACCGCAACCTGCGGCAGACCGTCGAGTTCGAGCAGACCGTACGCGGCCTGATCGCCGACGGGATCGACTCCTTCGTCGAGGTCAGCTCGCACCCGGTGCTCGTACCCGCCGTGCAGGACCTGCTCGACGAGGCGGAGGGCGGCTCGGTCGTCGGCACGCTGCGCCGCGACGAGGGCAGCCTGCGCCGGTTCCTGCTGTCGCTGGGGCAGGCGCACACCCGCGGTCTGCGGCCCGACTGGGCCACCCTGGTCAGCGCCCCCACCCGACCGGTCGCCCTGCCGACGTACGCCTTCCAGAGCCGTACCTTCTGGCCCACCGGCGCGGGCGGGCCGGTCGACGCCACCGGCCTCGGCCTGGGCTCCACCGGGCATCCGCTGCTCGGCGCCACCGTGTCGCTGGCCGGCGCGGACGGGGTGCTGCTCACCGGCCGGCTGTCGACCTCGGCGCACCCGTGGCTCGCCGACCACCGGGTGGCGGGCCGGATCTTCCTCCCCGGCACGGCCTTCGTCGAACTCGCGGTCCGGGCGGGCGACGAGGTGGGCGCCACCGAGATCGAGGAGCTGACGCTCGAGGCGCCCCTGGTGGTGCCGGAGCGGGGCGCGATGCAGGTCCAGCTCCGGGTCGGCGAGCCCGGCCCGGACGGCGCCCGGCGGCTGACCGTCCACTCGCGGCCCGACGGCGACGGCCCGTGGACCCGGCACGCCACCGGCACCCTGGGCGCCGGCACGCCCCGCGCCGACGACCATGCCCCGGTCGGTGTCTGGCCGCCCGAGGGCGCCGAAGCCCTGGAAACCGGCGAGCTGTACGACCGGTTCGCCTCGCTCGACGTGACGTACGGTCCCGCCTTCGGCGGACTGGGGTCGGTGTGGCGTCGGGGTGACGAGGTGTTCGCCGAGGTGACCGCGCCCGAGGCGGCGAAGGTCGCGGGCTTCGGCCTGCACCCCGCGGTGCTCGACGCGGCGCTGCACCCGCTCGGCCTGGGCGTGTTCACCGAGGACGACGGCGAGGGCGGCCCCTGGCTGCCGTTCGCCTGGCACGGGGTGACCCTGCACGCCACCGGTGCCGCCCGGCTGCGGGTCACCATCCGACCGGCGGGCCCGAACGCCGTCGCCGTGACGATCGCCGACCACGCCGGCGCGCCGGTCGCCACGATCGACGCGCTGACCGTCCGCCGGCTGCCCGCGGGCGCGCTCGCCGAATTGACCAACCCGCGGCATGAGGCGATGCACCTGCTCGACTGGGTGCCGGTCCCGGTGGGCGACGGCGCCGCCACGGTCGCGGTCGTCGGCGGCGAACTGCCCGGCGCCACCGCGTACGACAGCCTCGACGCGCTCGCCGAGGTTCCCGACTACGTGGTCCTGCCGGTCACCCGGGACGACGACGACCTGGTCGGAGCCACGTACCGGGCGGTGCAGCGCACCCTCGCCGCCGTCCAGGAGTGGCTCGCCGACGACAGGTTCGCCGCCGCCCGCCTGGTCGTCCTGACCGAAGGGGCGACGGACTCGACCGAGCCGGCGCTCGCCGCCGTGTGGGGCCTGCTGCGCTCGGCCCAGTCCGAGAACCCCGGCCGATTCGTCCTCGTCGACGTCGCGGGCGGGCAGTGGACGCCGAACCTGGTGCCCGCGCTGCGCTCGGGCGAGCCGCAGCTCGCCCTGCGCGGCAGCGAGGTCCTCGCACCCCGCCTCAGCAAGGTGACCGGGCAGCCCGGCCCGACCCCGGAGATCACCGGCACGGTCCTGGTCACGGGGGCGTCCGGCACGCTCGGCCGCCTCGTCGCCCGGCACCTCGTCGCGCGGCACGGCGTCCGTCGGCTGGTGCTCGCCGGTCGCCGTGGCATGACCGAGGACCTGGCGACGCTGCACGACGAGCTGACCGCCCAGGGCGTCCACGTGACGGTCGCCGCCTGCGACGCCGCCGACCGCGAGGCGCTGGCCGCGCTCGTCGCGGAGCATCCGCCCACGGCGGTCGTGCACACGGCCGGCGTCCTGGACGACGGGATGATCTCGTCGCTCACGCCGGAGCGGGTCGCCACCGCGCTGCGCCCCAAGGTCAACGCGCTGGTGAACCTGCACGAGCTGGCCGGCGAGGTGAGCGCCTTCGTCATGTTCTCCTCGGCCGCGGGCGTCCTCGGCGGCCCCGGGCAGGGCAACTACGCGGCGGCCAACGCGTTCGTCGACGCGTTCGCCGCCCACCGGCGGGCACGTGGCCTGCCCGCCGTGTCGTTGGCGTGGGGCATGTGGGCACAGCGCACCGGCCTCACCGGCGCGCTCGACGACGCTGACCTCGCCCGGATGCGGCGCTCCGGCGTGCGCCCGATCTCCACCGAGGATGGTCTCGCGCTGTTCGACGAGGCGCTCTCCGCGCCGGAGGCCGCGCTCGTTCCGATCCACCTGGACCTCGCCGCGCTGCGCGAGCAGGCGACCGGCGGCGTGCTGCCCCCGGTGCTGCGCGGCCTGGTCCGCACCCCGGCGCGACGGCAGGTCTCCGCCGACGCCGCGGCGGCCTCCGACCTGGTCGCGGCCCTCGCCGGCCGTGGCCCGGCCGAACGCCGCAAGGAACTCGTGGACGTCGTCCGTACGCAGGTCGCGGTCGTGCTCGGGCACGGCGGCGCCGACGCGGTCGGCGCGACGACGGCGTTCAAGGAACTGGGCTTCGACTCGCTCACCGCCGTCGAGTTCCGCAACCGCCTCAACGCGGTGGTCGGCCTGCGGCTGCCCGTCACGCTGGTCTTCGACTACCCGAACCCGGCGGCGCTGGCCGAGCACCTGGACGCGGAACTGTTTGCCGGTGGGTCGGCCGCCACCGTGGTGGTGGCCTCCTCCGACGGCACCGACGACCCGATCGCGATCGTCGGCATGGGCTGCCGCTTCCCCGGTGGCGCCAGCTCGCCCGAGAAGCTGTGGGACCTGGTCGCGGCGGGCGTCGACGCGGTGGCCGGCTTCCCGACCGACCGTGGCTGGGACATCGACAACCTCGTGGACCCGGATCCGGACAAGCCCGGTCGCACCTACTGCGGGCAGGGCGCGTTCCTGTACGACGCGGCCCGGTTCGACGCCGAGTTCTTCGGCATCTCCCGCCGCGAGGCCCTGGCGATGGACCCGCAGCAACGGCTGTTCCTGGAGACCTCGTGGGAGGCCGTCGAGCGCGCCGGCATCGATCCCACCACCCTGCGCGGCAGCCGTACCGGGGTGTTCGCCGGCCTCATGTACCACGACTACACCGCCCACCTCCAGCACCTGCCCGCCGAGCTCGACGGCTTCATCGGCACCGGCATCGCCGGCGGCGTGGTGTCCGGTCGGGTGTCGTACGCGCTGGGGCTGGAAGGGCCGGCGGTCACCGTCGACACGGCCTGCTCGTCGTCGCTGGTCACCCTGCACCTGGCCGCCCAGTCGCTGCGGCGGGGCGAGTGCGGGCTGGCCCTGGCCGGCGGCGTGACCGTGCTCGCGACGCCCAACGCGTTCATCGACTTCAGCCGCCAGCGGGCCCTCGCCCCGGACGGCCGGTGCAAGTCCTTCGCCGCTGGCGCCGACGGCACCGGCTGGGGGGAGGGCGTCGGCGTGCTGGTGCTCGAACGGCTCTCCGACGCGCGCCGCAACGGCCACCCGGTGCTCGCCGTCGTCCGCAGCACCGCGGTCAACCAGGACGGCGCGAGCAACGGCATGACCGCGCCGAACGGCCCCTCCCAGCAGCGCCTGGTCAACCAGGCGCTCGCCGACGCGGGGCTGCGCCCGTCCGACGTGGACGCGGTCGAGGCGCACGGCACCGGCACCACCCTGGGCGATCCGATCGAGGCCCGGTCGCTCATCGCGACGTACGGCCGTGACCGGGGCGAACACCCGCTCTGGGTCGGCTCGATCAAGTCGAACATCGGGCACACCCAGGCCGCCGCCGGGGTCGCCGGGGTGATCAAGATGGTGGAGGCGATCCGGCACGGCGTACTGCCGCAGACGCTGCACGTCGACGCGCCGTCGCCGCACGTGGACTGGGCGGACGGGGCCGTCCGGCTGCTCACCGGGTCGGTTCCCTGGCCGGAGACGGGCCGCCCGCGCCGCGCCGGCGTCTCCTCGTTCGGCATCTCCGGCACCAACGCGCACGCGATCATCGAGCAGGCGCCCGAGCCGGTGCTGGTGGACTCGACCGCCGAGGTGCCGGTGGTGCCCCTGGTGGTGTCCGGCCGGGACCAGGCCGCGCTGCGCGACCAGGCGGCCCGACTCGCCGCGCACCTCACCGACGACACGTCCGCCGTCGACGTGGGCTTCTCGCTCGCCACCACCCGGACGGCCCTGCGGCATCGGGGGGCCGTGCTCGGCCGGAACCTGGACGAGCTGCGCGCCGGACTGTCGGCGCTGGCCCGTGGCGAGAACGCCGCCGGGGCGCTCGGCGGGGTCGCCGACACCGCCGGAGCGACCGCCGTGCTCTTCACCGGGCAGGGGGCGCAGCGGGTCGGGATGGCCGAGGGGCTGTTGGTGTTCCCGGTGTTCGCGCGGGCGTTCGACGAGGTGTGCGGTGAGTTGGACCGGCACCTGGAACGGCCGTTGCGGGAGGTGTTGGGCACCGAGGAGGTGCATCAGACGGGGCGGGCGCAGCCGGCGTTGTTCGCGGTGGAGGTGGCGCTGTTCCGGTTGTTCGAGTCGTGGGGGGTGCGGCCCGATTTCGTGGCGGGGCACTCGATAGGTGAGTTGGCGGCGGCGTACGTGGCGGGGGTCTTCCCGCTGGCCGACGCCGCCCGGCTGGTGGTTGCCCGGGGCCGGCTGATGCAGGCGCTGCCGACCGGCGGCGCGATGGTGGCCGTACGCGCCACCGAGGACGAGGTCGCGCCGCTGCTCTCCGGAGACGTGGCCGTCGCCGCCGTCAACGGCCCCACCTCGGTGGTGCTCTCCGGCGAGGAGACCGCCACCCTCGCCGTCGCCGAGGAACTGGCCCGCAGTGGCCGTAAGACGAAGCGGCTAACCGTGTCGCACGCGTTCCACTCGCCGCTGATGGACCCGATGCTGGCCGAGTTCCGCGCGGTCGCCGAGTCCGTCGAGCACCGGCCGCCGACGATCCCCGTGCTGTCCACGGTCACCGGCGAGGTCGCCGAGCTGACACCGGAGTACTGGGTGCGTCAGGTACGGGCCACGGTGCGGTTCGCCGCGGCAGTCGACGCGCTGGCCTCACGCGGCGTACGCACCTTCCTCGAACTGGGCCCGGACGCGGTGCTCACCGCGCTCGGCCGCGAGTGTGTGGCGGAGGCCGAGTTCGTTCCCTCACAGCGCGCCGACCGGGACGGACCGCTGGTGGTGACCGAGGCGCTCGCCCGCCTGCACAGTCGCGGCGTCCCCGTCGACTGGACGGCGTTCTTCGCCGGCGCGTGCCCCGTCGACCTGCCCACGTACGCCTTCCAGCGCACCCGTCTGTGGCCGGACGCGCCCGCCGCGACCGCGCCGGGCGACGACTTCTGGACCGCGGTCGAGCGCGACGACCTGGGCACCCTGCTGGGCCTGGACGACACCGCGTCCCTGAAGGACGTCATGGTGGCGTTGTCGGCCTGGCGGCGTGGGCCCGCACCGGGCTACCAGCTGCGGTGGTCCCCGGTCACGGAGCTGCCGGTGGCCGCGCTCCAGGGTGTCTGGCTGGTGCCGGCGGGCGCCGAGCGGATCGCCGAGGCGATGACCCGGCACGGCGCCGAGGTGCGCGGGTACCGCGACGGCACCACGGCCGAACTGCTCGACCTGGCGCCGGACCACCTCGCCGCGGGGGTGCTGACGACGCCCGCCGGCCCCACCCCGGCCGGGCTGGTCCGGGCGCTCGACGAGGCCCGCATCGACACCCCGGTGTGGTGCCTGACCCGGGGCGCGGTCGCGGTCACCCCCGCGGAGCGGATCACCGACCTGGACGGGTCCGCGGCGTACGGTTTCGGTCGGGCCGCCGGCCTCGCCACGCCCCGAGCCTGGGGCGGAGTCGTCGACCTGCCGGAGGCGCTCGACGACCGGACGCTGACCGCCCTGTGCCGGGTACTCACCCGGGGCGCGGGCGAGGACCAGGTGGCGCTGCGCTCGGCGGGCGTCTTCGCCCGCCGGCTCGTCGCGGCCCCCGCGCCGACCGGCGAGCCGTGGCGGCCGACCGGCACGGTGGCGCTGCACGGCGGGCCACTGGCGGACCGGATCGCCGCCCTGCTGGAGGCGGCGGGCGCGACGCTCACCACGGGAACCGCCGAGACGGTGGTCGTCACCAGCGACGCCGACGACCCGGTCACCACCGCCCTCGCCGCCGGGGCGCAGCGGCTCGTGCTCGTGCACACGGTCGACGAGATGTTCGGGGTCGCCGGCGCCGCCGAGACGGCTGCCGTGTTCGACGCCATCGCCCAGCAGCGCGACGGGGCGGTGTCGATCGCGGTCGGCCCCGAACTCACCGTCGAGCAGTTCGGCGCGGCGGTGGGCGCGGGCACGGTCGGCCGGGTCGCCGCCGCCGTGGACTGGGCGGCGTTCGTGCCCGACTACACCCGGTACCGGCCGAGCCCGCTGCTGCGGGACCTGCCGGACGCGATGCGCCACCTCACCGAGACCGCCGACGACCCGCTGGACGTCGACAACCCCGACGCGTTGCGCAGGCTGCTCGACGGCGCCGACGAGGTTGAGAGCCGCACCGTGCTGTCCCGGGTGGTACGGGCCCAGACCGCGTACACGCTCGGCCTGCCGTCGGCCGCCACGATCGACGAGAACCAGGAGTTCCTCGACATCGGTTTCTCCTCGCTCACCGCCGTGGAGCTGCGACGTCGGCTCGAGGCCCTCACCGGGCTGGAGCTGACCGCCGCGCTCGTCTACGACCACCCGACGCCTGCCGAGGTGGTCGAGGAACTGCTCGCCCAGCGGGCCCTCGTTTCGTAGCAACCCCATGACGAGGAGCGGCCCTTCGTCACCCCCCTTCGGAAGGAAGCCCCATGAGCAAGTCCGCCCGGATGAGCACGCTGATCAAGCCGCCAAAGATGGCGTGGAACCCGACGGAACGTCGGCTGCTGCGTGCGGCGGGCATCGCCGACCTGCGCGCTGTCGCCCGCAGGGCGGTGCCCCGGATGGTGTTCGACTACTGCGACGGGGCGGCGGACAGCGAGCGCAGTCTCAGCCGCGCGCGGGAGACGTTCGCCAACATCGAGTTCCAGCCGTCGGTGCTGCGCGACGTGTCCGCCCTCGACACCAGCCGGACGGTGCTCGGCAAGCGGCAGAAGCTGCCGTTCGCCCTGGCGCCCGTCGGGTTCAACCGGGTGATGCACGCCGAGGGCGAGCCCGCGGTGGCCTCGGTCGCGCAGCAGTTCGGCATCCCGTACTCGGTCTCCACCCTCGCGACCACGTCGCTGGCGGACGTCGCGGCCGCCGCGCCGCAGGGCCGGCACTGGTTCCAGCTGTACTTCGCCGAGGACCGGGCGATGGTCAAGGAACTGCTCGCGCTCGCCGAGGAGGCGAGGTTCGACACCATCCTGCTGACGCTGGACACGCCGATCTCCGTGCCGCGTCGTCGCGACATCCGTAACGGGCTCACCATCCCGCCGTCGATGAGCGTCGGCACCATCGCCGAGGCGTTCCTGCACCCAGGCTGGTGGTTGCGGCAGTGGCGGGCCGGCACCCCGTCGCCGCAGGTGCTCAAGGCAACCGGCGGTTCCGCGTCCGACATGATCAAACGGGTGTTCAATCCCCGGCTGTCCATCGAGGACGTCGAGTGGCTGCGCGGCGCCTGGTCGGGCAAGCTCGTCGCCAAGGGCGTGCAGAGCGTCGCCGACGCCAGGCGGGTCGCGGCCGTCGGGGTCGACGGGGTGTGGTTGTCCACGCACGGCGGCCGCAAGCTCGACCGGGCCCCGGTGCCCGTCGAGCTGCTGCCGCACGTGGTCGACGAGGTCGGCGACCGGGTCGAGGTGCTCGTGGACACCGGCATCACCTCGGGCGCGGACATCGTCGCCGCGATCGCGTTGGGCGCCACCGCCGCCGTGGTCGGACGCGCCTACCAGTACGGGCTGATGGCCGGCGGCCGTCGTGGCGTCGTACGGGCAATGGAGATCCTGAGCCGGGAGATCGAGGTCACCATGAAGCTGCTCGGGGTGTCCTCGGTGGGCGAGCTGAACCGTTCACACGTCAGGTTTCGCTGACTCCGCACAGTGTCCGGCTGTGGTGCCGTCTTCGCGGGGGGTGAGGGGTGCAGGTGGGGATTACTCCCTCCGGGCCTCTCACAATGATCGGACTGTCGTATTTCGGGGCGTACGTGGAGGTAATTTGTGGCACGCATGAAGGGAAATGGTCACTGCCGTTCGTTCAACGGGGACGGGAGGATGGACATCCTGGTTCGCGACGAATTCACGGGCGAGCTGTTGGTCTTTCCGCACAGTGGCAGTTACCGGGGTAGCGATACCTTCGGCGAGCCGGAGCTGATCAGCACCCGCTTCCATCCGGAACGGGACCACGGGCTTGTCCGCACCATCGACGTCAACGGCAACGGCTACGCCGACGTCATCGGCGTGAGCATGAGCCATATGAACGAAACGCACGGGATCTTTCTCTACCCGAACAGGGGTGGGCTGAACGGTCTCGACACCCTCGGCGAGCCGATCCGCATCTCCGGCGCGCGGGACGACAAGAAGTGGGAGACCCTCGGCATCGCCGACGTGGACCTGGACGGCTGTGACGACATGTTCGGCCGCGAGCGGGACGCGGGCCACGTGGACGCGTTCTTCAACCAGCGGGAGGTGCGGCAGAACGAGACGTACGACCGCACCGCGCACCGCCTGGTGACGGTCGACGTCGAGGATTTCCCGCTGGCGATGGCCGACGTCACCGGCACCGGCCGGCCTGATCTGCTGGTGCGCCGCGCCAACGGTGACCTCGACCTGTACGAGTTCGCGCACGACACCACCGGTGAGGGCCCGTGGTGGCGCGGAGAGGGCCGGTGGTTCACGCTCGGCCGGGGCTGGCAGGAGTTCGAAATCATCACGGTGACCGACATCGACCTCGACGGCCGGCCGGACCTGTTGGGCCTGCGCGCCGACGGCACGCTCGTCGTCCACCTGCACAACGGCACGTTCGACCCGGCCCGGCCGGCCGCGACGCTGTCCGCACCGGAGGTCGTCGCGACCGGCTGGCAGAAGTACTCGGTGGTGACCTGAGGTGGGCCGCCGCGCGCCGCATCCGGGCGGACCGCCGCCCGCGGCACGCCGACCCGGCACAGTGCACGTTCGACGAGAGGGGCAGCGGTGAGCCCGAACGGATCCGGCGACCAGGCCGGCTGGCGGTTGGCAGTGGACCAGGTCCGGTGCATCAGTTCGGGCTTCTGCGTCGGCACCGCGCCGGACCACTTCGCGATGGACGTCGTCTCCGCGCCGCTGGCCGACGTGGTCGCGCCGTCCGACAAGGTGATCGAGGCCGCCGAGTTCTGCCCGGTGGAGGCCATCTCGGTGTTCGACGTGCAGACCGGGACGCAGCTCGCCCCGAAGCGGTGACGGCGGGGCCCGCCGGGTGGATTCCCCGCCCGGCGGGCCCGGTTCGAGGCGGGTGAGAAGTCGAGTTCGGCGTCGAATCGGGATTTGGTCGGGCGCGGCGTGCCGCGGCGGGGGCCGGGTCGGTCACCGGGACAGCTCCGGTCAACTCGAAGCGACCTGTCGAGCTGCACGCACAGATGGGGCGGGGCCGAGCACGCCACCCGGGGACGCCGGGCACGCACAGATGGGGCAGGGCCGGCCTCGGCCACCCAGGACGCCGGGCCGCACAGATGGGGCAGGGCCGAGCAGGCCACCTGGGGGACGTTGGTCGCATGGACGGGGCAGCTCGACAGCGTCCGCGGTGAGGCCGTTGGCCTCCCGACGACGAGCCGATCGACCGCCCCGCCCCGCCCGCTCGGCTGGAGCCGGGTCGGACTTGTCGCGCCACTTCGTCAGCAGTCGTTGCAGGGCCGCGGCGATGTCCGTCTCGGCCGCGTCCGCCGTCCCCACCTCGTCCAGCGTCGCCTCCAGCCGAACGTCGCCAGCTCGGCCGGCGTGTCGGCGGGAACGTCGTCCGGCCCCACCAGGACCAGTTCGCGTACGTCGTGGGCGCCCCCAGGTGGCGGGCGAACGTCGGCGTGGACGGCGCCGCGGGTCAGCACGACCAGGCGGGAGCCCGCCGGCCGGTCCTCGTCGAGCGCCCGGATCAGCAGCCCGGACGACGGCGAGGACGCCCTGCACCGCCGTGACGCCGTCCAGCAGGACGACGACGCGGTCCGCCAACCACACGCCGAGATCGGCGAGGTGGCCGGCGAGCCGCGCCGTCCGGGCCGCCAACTCCGCGCGGGTCACGCTCCGCCGCGAATCGGCGTACGCGATGCGGGGCGGGCGGGGTGGGGAAAGGGCTCAGACCGTGACCGGGAGGGACACCAGTGCGGGCACCAGCGGGGTACGCCGCACCCTCAGCGACTCCCGAGGTGCGGCCAGCTTGATGTTGGGGAAGCGGGTGAACAGTTGGCGTAGCGCGATGGTCGTCTCCATCCGGGCCAGCTCGGAGCCGGAGCAGAAGTGCGGGCCGCCGCCGAACGCCACGTGCGCCTTGTCGGCGCGGTCGATGTCGAGCACCTGCGGATCGGGGAACCGCTTCGGGTCGTTGCCGGCGGCGGTCAGGTGCAGCAGCACCGTGTCACCCTTGGCGATCTTCGTACCGTCGATCTCCAGGTCCTCGGTGGCGAAGCGCCGGAAGCCGTGGTGCACGGAGCCGTGCTTGCGTAGCAACTCCTCGACGGCCACGTCGAACAGGTCCGGGTCCCGGCGGAGCCGGTCCAGCGTCTCGGGGCTGTCGAGCAGCGCCAGCGCACCCCGGCCGATCATGCCGGCGGTGGTGTCGTAGCCGCCCAGCATCGTCAGCAGGGCCAGAGCCATCACCTGGTAGACGTTGAGTTCGGGCTCCCCGTCGGCGTTCTTGGCGTGGATCCAGTACGAGAAGAGGTCGTCGCCGGGATCCTTCGTCTTCTCCTCCCGGACCATGTTCATGAACTGCGACATCTTCGTGCGGACCATCGCGTTGGTCTCGTTGTCGCCGCTGAAGACCAGGTCCGCCCAGTGCTTCAGGTCCTTGCGGTACTCCTCGCGGATGCCGAGCACGTCGCAGACGATCGTGATCGGCAGGATGGCCGCGTAGTCCTCGACCAGGTCGCCCCCGCCCGCCGCCTCGATGGCGTCCAGCCGGGCCTCGACCAGCTGGTGCACCCGGGGGCGGAAGGTCTCCAGGTTGCGGGGCAGGAAGGTAAAGTTGATCATTTTCTTGAGTCGCGTGTGCTCCGGCGGGTCGAGGGTGACGATGGTGCCGGTCGCCGAACCCTCCGGGAAGCGCTGGCTGGTGAAGTCGCCGTTGCTGTACTCGCGGGGACGCGCGAGGCGCCGGTCGCGCAGTGCGGAGTAGACCTCGGCGTGGCCGGTGACCAGCCACACCGGACCGTGGTCGTCGAGGCAGGTCCGGTGGACCGCACCCTTCTCGTGCAGAGAGGCATAGAGTTCGTACGCCGCGTACGGGCTCGCGAAGTAGTCGTCGTCCATCAATTGCTGATGCCCGTGCACCGGGCACTTGTTCGCCATGTCGTCCTCGCTGTGATCGCTGGGCGGGCTCGCCGTCAGCCTCCGGTGCGCCAGACGTCACGGACCGCCGCGCGCTCATGATGTTGCCCGCAGACGGTCCACGCTCGGGTAATCGCGGAGGCGATCGTGTCTGGTGTGTGGGTCGGGTCAGCCGATGAGTACGGGGGTTTGGATTTTTGCGTCGTGTTCGAGGATGCGTTGTTGGAGTTCTTGGAGGTGGCGGCCGGGTTCGAGGCCGAGGTTGTCGATGAGGGCTTCGCGGGTGCGTCGGTAGACGCGGAGGGCGTCGACTTGGCGTCCGCTGCGGTAGAGGGCGAGCATGAATTGGTGGCAGAGGCGTTCGCGTAGGGGTTCGGTGGTGGTGAGTATTTCGAGTTCGGGGGTGATTTCGCGGTGTTTGCCGCAGTGGAGTTCGGCGTCGAGGCGGTCTTCGAGTGCGGAGAGTCGTTCGTCTTCGATGGCGGCGAGTTCTGACCAGTTGGTGCCGGTTTCGACGAGGTCGGCGAGGGCTCGTCCGCGCCAGAGGTTGAGTGCTTGGTGGAGGGTGTGGGCGGCGTGGGTGTGGTTGTTGTTGGTGGTGGCGTGGCGTCCTTCGCGGACGAGTCGGCGGAATTGGTAGAGGTCGATGGTTTCGGTGTCGATGCGGAGTTGGTAGCCGGGTGGGTGGGTGCGGAGGTGGGGGGTGGTGGTGGGGTCGGTGTTGGTGGTGAGGATGCGGCGGATGCCGGAGACGGCGTTCTGGACCATTTTGCGGGCGGTGGGGGGTGGGTTGCCGTTCCACATGGCGTTGAGGATTTGGCTGGTGGCGACGACTTTGTTGGCGTTGAGGATGAGGTAGCCGAGGATTGCGCGTTGTCTGATTCCGCCGAGTTCGAGGTGGTGGTTGTGGTGGGTGACTTCGGTGGTGCCGAGGACTGAGAATTTCATGGGGTGTGCTCCGGGTGTGGTGTGTTGTTGGTGGGGTTTGAGGTTCCCATTGGTGGTCATTGGGTGGGCACCCCTAGGGCACCCCGTAGGAGGTGTGGGGTGCATGGTGTGGGTTATTGGGTGGTGGTTGTGGAGTTGCTGGTCAGGCATTGTGGGTGGGTGGTGGGGCGTGAGGGCGTCATCCGAGCCGGGTGAATCGCGCACGGGGCGAGACGGGAACGGTGCCCGTACCCCGTGCGGATCGCTAACGGCGTGGCCCGGGACGATTTCTCTTCCCGTCGCGTTTCGCCCGCGGCGCGTGCCATTCGTCGTGGCCGGTGGCACATTTCCCGGACATGGCGAAACGCGGTGGTGGGGCCCCCGGATCCAGGGGCCCCACCACCGCGTCTTACTGCTCTGCCGTCGACGAGGCGGTCCGTCACGTACGGACTCGGCGTCGACCTTCCGGCCCGGGCCGGGCTGTCAGCTCCCGCTGGTGAGCACGTTCCCGTCGTCCGGGCGCAGGGCCCGGGAGCGCCGGAAGTCACGGTGCACGAAGATCCGCTGGAGCCACCGGTCGCGGCCGTCGTAGCGGGGCGTGAACTCGGTCCGGCCGTGCAGGGCCAGTCGGTTGTCGACGAACGCGAGGTCACCGGGTTTCAGGATGAACGTCCGGCGGACGGTGCGCAGCGCGTCGCCGAGCATCGACAGCGCCTGCCCGGCCTCGGGGTCGAGGGGGAACGAGCTCTCGAAGTCGACCCGTACGTCCGGGTCCTCGAAGCTGCCGCTGAGGATGCCGTGCGGCTCCGGCGCGCTGCGCAGGTCGCCGAACGACGCCGGGGGTTCGGTGAAGAACCGTGGCTCGTGCAGCACCCTGCGGGCCTGCTCGGACAGCAGGGGCAGCGCGTTGCGGATCGACGTCACCTGCAAGCCGGCCACGTTGTCGTGGTCGTTGCGCAGACAGTGCAGGCCCACGTAGTCCGGGCGGTAGACGTGGAAGGCGTTCTCCACGTGCATGGACAGCTTGACCGAGCCCGCGTTGCCCTGGAACTTCTCCATGCCTGGCACGGGCACGACGTCCTGCACCAGCGCGCCGCGCTTCTCCTCCCTGAACGCGATGAGCTCCCCGAGTTGCAGCCCGAGCAGCACCTGCGCGGCGGCGGGCCCGGTGGACTCCCGTTGCGCCGATCCGGCCACGGTGGGCGTGCTGGGCAGTTCGTCGGCGTCCACGGGCAGGTTCCGCACCAGCAGCACGGCGTCGAGCCCGGGATCCCAGGCGAAGCGGCGCACCATCTGGCGCAGCCGTACGGGCAGATTGCTGGACAGCTCGCGGGCCGACTCGAGCCAGGCGGCCGAGTCCACCAGGCGCGGCGGTCGGCCCGCCAGGTAGCGGGCGATCGTGTCGACCTCGATGCTCTCCTCGCGGGTCAGGACGATCGAACGGTCGGTACTGCGTGTGGGCTGGACGTCGACGGTCACGCCGAGCCTCCTCTGCTGACGTTCGAAACGGTGTGGGGGTTGAGCGAACGGTCAGTCGTCGTCCTCGTCGTCGTCCCAGAACGCGTTCTGCAGGTGCTCTGCGAGCTGCCGTGGCGTCGGGTTGGCGAACAGGTCGGCGAGCTGGACCGGCATCTCCAGATCGGTCCGCACCCGCTGCACGAGCTGGGCGCCCAACAGCGAGTGGCCACCGCTGGCGAAGAAGTTCGAGTCCGCGTGCAGGCCCGGCCGGTCGAGCATCTCGGTCCAGATCCCGACGAGGGCGACGGTCGTCTCGTCCGGCGGGTCGACGTCGGCCAGCGCCCTCGTCGCGGCGCGCGCGACGAGGGCCGCGCGGTCCACGGTGCCCGCCACGGTGACCGGCAACTGGTCCAGCACGACCAGTTCGGGCGTGAGTGGCAGGGCGGCGCGGGCGTGCTCGCGCAGCCGATCCGCCACGTCGGGCTTGCGGGACTCGACGAACACGACGACCGTGACGTCCGGCCCGTCGACGGCGGACCCGACGGCGGCGACCGCCTCCACGTCCGGGTGGGCGGCGAACACGGACTCGATGTCGCGGAGGTGGATCCGCTGGCCGGCGACCCGTACCTGGGCCGACAGCGGGCCGACGACGTCGACCTGCCCGTCCGGCAGCAGCCGCGCGAGGTCTCCGGTGCGGTGGAACCGCCCGTGCGTGGGGTGCTCGCCGAACCGGGCGGCGGTCAGCTCCGGCCGGCCGTGGTAGCCGGCGGCCAGGGCGTCGCCCGCGACACACAGCTCGCCGCGTACGCCGATGCCCAGCTCGTGCCCGGTGCCGGGCTCGGTGACGAACACGCGGGCTGCCGGGAGGACACCCGCCCCGTCCCATCCGCCGCCGAGCGCGGCGTACCCGGCGACGCCGGGTGTGGTGTAGCCGTGGTGCAGGGTGCAGCCGGTGGCGTGCAACTGCGCCGCCAGCGGGCGGGGGAGCGGTTCGTGACCGACCAGGACGGCGCGGCCCGCGAGCCGGGCACCCGCCTGCTCGACCACCTCGCGCCACACCGCCGGCGGTGCCTGCACCACCTGCACGCCGTGCCGCCGCACCAGCTCGCCGAGGGCGTGGCCGTCGGTGCGGGCCTCCTCGGGCGCGACGACGACCCGGCCGCCGGTGGTCAGCGCGACCAGCAGTTCCGTCAGCGCCGCGTCGGTGGCGGAGCTGCTCAGCCACGAGGTGACGGCCGGTCCGGTGGTGACCCGCTCGGCGAGCCGCGCGACGGCGTCGGCCAGGGCCCGGTGGGTGACCGTCACCGCGAGCGGCGCGGGCGCGTCAGGCTGGTACGCCAGGTAGGCCACCGCGTCGAGGTCGGGACCGGCCGGCGCGTCGGCGCGGATCTCGTCGGTGATGGCGGGGATACGTGCCGCGCCGGGCACGGGGAGGCCCTCGGCGGCCAGCACCGGCGCGGCGCCCGAGTCGGCCAGCCGCGCGGCGAGGTCCGGAATCGGCTGGGTCGGGTCGAGCAGGACGCAACGCGCGCCCGCCAGCCACACACCGAGCCACGCGGCGGCCAGTTGCGCGCCGCGCGGCGCCAGCACGGCGACCGTGCTCCCACCCGAGGCCGCGACCAGGTCCCGGGTGGCGACCGCCGCCGACCACAACTGGCCGTACGTGACGGCATCCGTGTCGTCCCGCACCGCGACGAGATCCGGGTTCGCGGCGACCGTCGCGTGCACCGCGTCGAGCACGGACGTCGTGGCGGCCGTCCGCGGCGGCGACGCCGGCAGGGCGAGGTCGCTCGGGCCCCGGCGGGACAGCTGTGCCACCGGCCGGTCCAGCTCGTCGCCCAGCCGCACGAGCAGCGCGTCGTACCGTTGCAGCAGCAGCCCGACGTCGGCCGCGTCGAAGGCGTCGACACAGAACGCCGCGCGGACGGTGGTCCCGTCCTCACCCGGCATGATGAAGAACTCCAGGTCGAAGCGGCTGTAGCCGTTCTCCACCATGACGTGCCGCACCGGCATCCCGGTCAGCGTCCGCGAGGCGTCGACGGTGCCGGGCACATAGTTGAACAGGTGCCGGAAGAACGAGCTGCGCCACGACGACGGTGCGTCGCCGAGCACGGCGGGAGACACCTGCTCCAGCGGTACGTCGGCGTGGCTGATCGCCTCCAGGAAGGTGCTGCGGGTCTGCTTGACGACGGCGCGGAAGTCGGCTTCCGGGTCGAGCCGTACCCGCAGCGGCACCAGGTTCGCGTGGTAGCCGATGGCGTTCATGCCGCGCTGGTCCCGGACGTTCACCGGGGTGCCGATGACCACGTCGGAACCCGCGCCGTGCTGGGCGAGCAGCAGGGAGTACGCCGCGAGCAGCACGACCGCCTCGGAGGCGCGCAGTTCGCGCTGGAAGCGGCGCACCACGGCGCGGGCCGGCGCGGAGAGTTCGTGGTGGACGGTCCGGGCGCGCAGGGACGGTGCCCCGACGGGCGGCCGGGCGCACCACAGGCCCGACTCGGCGGGCCGCAGCCCGTCGAGGTTCTTCCGCCAGTACGCGACGCTGCGCTCGTCCGGCGTGCGCTCGGCGAGGGCGGCCACCGGGGCGTCGTCCGGCCGGCGTCCCGCCGCGACCGTCTCGTACGCGACGAGCAGCTCGCGGAGCAGGATCGTGGTCGACATGGCGTCGAAGTTCAGGTGGTGCACGACGACGCAGCACACGTCGCGGTCCGCTCCCGCGTGCACGCCCGCCCGCACCAGGGGGCGGCCGTCGATCACGAACGGCTCGGCGGCGAACGCGGTCAGGTCGGCGTCCCGCCCGTCGTCGCCCGCCGGAATTTCCAGCACGGGCACGTCGACCCGGTCGGGAGCGAGCACCTCCCGGGTCAGCGTCGCGTCGTCGGAGCGGAACACGGTGCGCAGCACCTCGTGACGGGCCAGCACCGCTCGCAGCGCCGCCGGGAACAGCTCACGGTCGATCCTGCCGGCCACCTCGAAGGCGACCGCGACGTTGTTGACCCCGGTGTCCGGCACCAGCCGCTCGAGCAGCCACATGGCTGCTTCCTTCCTGCTGGCTGCGATGGTCATGCTCACTCGTCCTCTCGGTCGGTGTCGGCGCACACCTCGGCGAGTCGCGCCACGGTCCGGTTTTCCAGCACGTCGCGCAGCGACAGCGTGAGCCCGCGCCGGCGTGCCTCGTTGACCAGTTGGGCGGCGCCGAGGCTGGTGCCGCCCCGGACGAAGAAGTCGTCGTCGACGCCCATCGAGGAGACCGCCGTGTAGGTGGCGAAGAGTTCGCACAGCAGGGCCTGCAACTCGTCGGCCGGGGCCCGTCCGCCCGGGGTCGCCGCGGCCTCCGGCGCCGGCAGGGCCGCCGGGTCGAGCTTGCCGTTGACGGTCAGCGGCAGCGCCGCGAGGCTGACCACGGCGCTCGGCACCATGTAGTCGGGCAGGGTCTCCGCGAGGTCCTTGCGCAGCTGCTGCGGATCGACCCTCGTGTCAGCCGCGGGCACGACGTACGCGACGAGCTGTTTGACCTCCGGGGCGTCCGTGCGGATCACCGCCGCCGCGTGCCGCACCTCCGGGCGGCGCAGCAGCGCCGCCTCGATCTCCCCGAGCTCGATGCGGTAGCCGCGGATCTTGGCCTGGTTGTCGACCCGCCCGCAGAACTCGTACTCGCCGTCCTCGGTGGGCCGGACCCGGTCGCCGGAGCGGTACATGCGCGAGCCGGGCGGCCCGTACGGGTCGGGCAGGAAACGCTCGGCGGTCAGCCCCGGCCTGCCCAGGTAGCCCCGGGCCAGCTGGGCCCCGGCGATGTGCAGTTCGCCGATCTCGCCGGGTGCGACCGGGCGCAGGTCCCCGTCCAGCACGTGGAAGCGCACGTCGGGCATGGGCTGGCCGATGGGCAGCGGCCCCGGCGGCACCGGCTGGTCGGGCTCGATGACCACCGTGCTGCACCCGACGGTCGTCTCCGTCGGACCGTACTCGTTGATCACCCGCGCCCCGGGGTGCCGGCGTCGCCAGGCGTCGACGGTCTCGCCGAGCAGCAGTTCGCCGCCGGCCATCAGCTCCCCGGTCGGGGACGCCTCGGCGGGCAGCGCGGTGAGCAGCGGGATGTGCGACGGCGTCACCTTGACGAACGTGGGCCGCTGCTGCCCGGCCGGCCCCGCGGCGGGCGTGCCCATCTCCTCCAGGGCGCCGACGTGCACGCAGCCGCCCGTCATCAGTGGCGCGTAGAACGCGGTGACCGTCAGGTCGAACGCGAACGAGGAGTGCAGCAGCGCCCGCCCGCGTACGCCCGGGTAGGCCCGCACGACGTGGCGCAGGTACGTGCCGAGCTGGCGGTGCTCGATCACCACGCCCTTCGGGTTGCCGGTGGAGCCGGAGGTGTAGATGACGTACGCGGTGTTGGCGGGTCGCAGCGGGGCGAGCCGGTCGGCGTCGGTGACGTCGGTGGCCGGCTGGCCGGCGTACGCGTCCGGCCGGTCGAGCAGGACCCGTGGCGGGCCGGACGCCGGCACCGAGTGCTGGTCGTCGGCGGTGGTCAGCAGCAACATGGGCCGCGCGTCGGTGAGCATGTGCTCCAGCCGCTGCGGCGGGTGGCTCAGGTCCAGCGGCAGGTAGGCCGCCCCGGCCTTGAGGGTGGCGAGCGCGGCCACCACCAGGTGCGCGGACCGGGTCCCGATCGCGACGAGCCGCTCCGGGCCCGCGCCGAGCGACACCAGCCGGTGTGCGAGCCGGTTCGCCTCGGCGTCCAGCTCGGCGTACGTCCTGCGGTGCTCGCCCCACACGACGGCGGTGGCGTCCGGGGTGCGCCGTACCTGCTCCGCGAACAGGTCGGTGAAGAGCGCGGGCTCGTGGCCCGCCCGGCTCGGTGCCACCGCGCTACCCCGCGATCCGCAGGCCGGCGTCCGCACCGGTCATCAGGCCGGAGACCGCCGCCGCGACGTCGGGGTGGCGCAGCATCTGGTCATGGTCGACGTCGAGCCGGATGTTGCGCCCGAAGACCTGGTCCCGCTGGGTCGAGTGCGCGGAGGTGATGGCCGTCGCCGTCTCCCACCGCGGGGTCGGGTCGATCTCCGCCGCCGCCCGCAGGTAGCCGACGAACGACGCGAAGCTGCCGCCCAGTTCGCCCCGGACGTCGTCGTCCAGCCCGAGCCGACGGCCCGCGACGTCGATCGCGTCGCGGAAGATCCCGGCGAGCGCGGGACCGATGAGGGCGAGGTCGTCGAGCCCGTACCTCTCCTGGACCGCCTGGCCGTCCGCGTGGAACGCGGCGATCTCCTCCGGGGAGAGGATGCTGCGCAGCGCGTCCGCGGCGGCGTGGAAGTCGCGGTACAGCCCGACGATGTTCGGCAGCTCCGGATCCAGCAGGACCAGCCTGGGCGCCTCGTCCTGCGCCTCGGCCAGCCGGGACGCGAGGGGGGCGGCGAACACCGCGCCCACGCAGTAGCCGATCACGGTGTCGACGGTGCGCTCACGCCGACGGACGCCCTTCGCCCACCGCTCGACGTAGTCGGCGCCGGACATGGTGTCCTCGGCGCCGGCGGCGGGTGCCACGGTCTCCCAGATCTCGCCGGGCGCGCTCAACAGGGGAACCAGGTCCCGGAAGCACGCCTGGGTACGGCCGGTGCTGGTGAAGTCGACGGTGAGCGTGAGGCCGCCCGGCCCGCCCTTGCGCAGTATCTGCCAGGAGTTCTTCTTCACGATGGGATCCCTCGTCGTAGCGATGCGTACGTTCGTCGTGCAGGAAAGTGCGGGGTGCCGTCCGCCCGGTCGCGGGCGCTCAGACGCGGGCGCTGTCCCGTAGGTAGCGCAGGGTCACGGCGGCGCCGAGCACGACGGTCCACCCGGCGAGCACCAGTGCCGCGAGCGCGAGCCGGGAGTTGTCCTCGAACGGGCTGTGGCCGATCTCGGCCAACCAGTGGCTCGGCATGACCGCGGACACCGCCTGGAGCCACTCGGGGAACGCGACCGACGGGAACAGCGCGCCGCCGAGCACCCCGAGCAGCATGTGCGAGACGGACGTGAGGACCTGCACGCTCTCGGCCGTGGCGACCTGGCCGATGAAGACGCCCAGCAGCGCGAACGGCAGCGTGCCGAGCCAGATTCCGAGCACCAGCTGGAGCCAGCCGCCCAGCGGCAGCCGGACGCCCTCCAGCAGCGCGCCGGTGAGCGCGACCGCCGTGATCGCCGGCAGGGCCACGACCATCGCCGCGGCCAGCTTCGCGGCCAGGTAGGAGGTCGGCGACAACGGGGTGATGCGCAGTTGGCGCTGCCACCCGGTCGACCGCTCGATCGCCACCCTGGTGCCGACGTTCAGCGCGACGAAGAGCGCCCCGAAGGCGGCGAGACCGCCCAGCAGGTGCTCGCTGAAGTTGATGCCGGTGCCCTCGACGATCTCGCCCTGGAACAGGTTGGCCTGCATGAGGTAGAGCAGCGTCGGGAACAGGAACGCGACGATCCAGAACTTGCGGGCCCGGATCACCCGCTTCACTTCGAGCGTGAGGAAACCGGTGCTCATCGGGCGGCCTCGTTTTCCGTGGAGGTGAGGGCCAGGAACGCCTGTTCCAGGCCGAGGGCGCCGATCTCGACGTCGTACGCCCCCGGGTAGCGGGCGAACAGCTCCCGGGCGGCGACGTCGGAGTCGGAGCAGACGAGTTCGACGCGGTTGCCGCGGGACTCGGCGGTCTTCACGCCGGGCAGCAGGCGCAGCTGGTCGACCGTCGCGCCCGGGACGGTGGCGGACAACGACCGGCCGGCCACCACGGAGCGGATCTCGGCGACCGTGCCGTCGGCGATGACCACCCCGGCGCGGACGAGCACCACCCGGTCGGCGAACTCCTCGGCCTCCTCCAGGTAGTGGGAGGCGAACACCACGGTGCGTCCGGTGGCGGTGAACTCCCGCATGGAGGCCCAGAAGATGTGGCGGGACTCGACGTCCATCGCCACCGTCGGCTCGTCCAGCACCAGCAGCCTGGGGTCGGAGACGAGGGTCATCGCCAGGCGCAGCCGCTGGCGCTGACCGCCGGAGAGCCGGCCCCGACGGTCGGCGATGTCGGTGAGACCGGCGCGGCGCAGCACCTCGTCGACCGGGAGCGGGGCGGCGTGCAGCGACGCCGCCATCGTGAGCAGCTCGCGGATCGACACGTCGTCGAGCAGCGCACCGTCCTGGAGCATCGCCCCGATGACGCCCCGGGTGACGGCCTCCCGCGGGGTGTGCCCGAAGATGCGGATCTCGCCCCGGTCGGGTCGGGCGAGCCCGAGGATCAGGTCGACGAGCGTGGACTTGCCCGCGCCGTTGGGCCCGAGCAGCGCGACCACCTCGCCGGGGGCGATCCGCAGGTCGACGCCGTTGACGGCGCGCACGTCACCGTATCTCTTGTGCACATCCGACACGTCGATCGCCTGTGGGTCCACCGCACCGAGCGTGGGTGTGGCCACGAGGTTCCCGATTGCGTTGCTCATTGATTTCCCCATTTAGATCGGTGCGGGTATGCGAATAGTATTTAGCAGCGCCGTGGATCGGTGAGCCAGGAATTCCGGGGCCGCAGCCGCGAGAATTGGCGTCCGCAGTGCTTTATTCCGGGGTGGTGAGGGGTGACCGTAGGGGTTACCCCGCGAAGTCCGTACCCGTCATCGTCGGACCTGTCGTGGTCCTCGGCTGCGCATTCCGCGGCCCGTGCGGGGAGGTGTTCGTGGCACGCCTGAAGGGGAAAGATCAGCGCCATTCGTCGAACGGTGACGGCAAGACGGAAGTCGTGGTCCGGGACGACAGCGCGGCCGAGTTGTTCGCCTTTCCGCACCGTGACTTCTTCTGTGGCACCGGAACGTACGGGCAACCGAAACCGGCTGGTGACCGGTCCGCGCCAAAGACCGTCGCGGCCGACCAGCCGGCGGTGAGCTGACATGGACCGCCTCGCCGCCGCAGCCGAGCGGGCCGACCGGCTCGCGCCGATGCTCGGCACCTTCCTGCACCGCTTCCCGATCGACGACCCAGGCCCGGACGGGCCGCTGCGCGGCACGCTGATCGGCGTCAAGGACGCCGTCGCCGTCGCCGGAGCGCCGAGCACCTGCCAGAGCGTCGTGCACGACGCGAGCTGGTGGGCCGACCGTGACGCGACGGTGGTGGCGCGGCTGCGCGCCGCGGGCGCGACGATCGTGGGCAAGACCACGATGGCCGAGCACGCGCTGTCCCGGCCGGACCCGGACGCGACCTTCCCGGTGCCCCGCAACCCGTGGGACCCCCACCGGTGGACCGGCGGGTCGAGCTGCGGCAGCGCCAACGGCATCCCCGCCGGGTTCTTCGACGCGGGTGTCGGCACCGACAGCAACGGCAGCATCCGGATCCCGGCCGCGCTGTGCGGCGTGACCGGGCTGAAGCCGACGCAGGGTCTCCTGCCGGCGGCCGGCGTCCGCCCGCTGGCGCGGTCGGTGGAGACGGCGGGTCCGCTGGCGCGTACGGCCAGGGAGTGTGCGCGGCTGCTCGCCGTCATGGCGGACCGGCCCGCCGAGCTGTCCCGGCCGCCGCTCGCCGACCTCACGGGCGTACGCGTCGGCGTCCCGGGAGACCTCGTGCGGTATGCCGCCGCGCTGACCGACGAGACCGCCGCCGCCTTCGAGGCCGCGCTCGACGAGCTGCGGGCCGCCGGAGCCGAGGTCGTCGACGTGCCGTTCGACGAGGCGTTCCCGCTCTTCGCCGCGCAGCTCGTGACGATGCTGGTCGAGGCGTTCGAGGTGCACGGGGCGCAGTTGCGGGCACGCTGGGCCGACTACGGACGACCGTTCCGGTGGAACGTCGCGCTCGGTGGCGTGCTCCCGGCGGAGACCTACCTGCGGGCCCAGCGGGTGCGCGGGTGGGGCGCCGACGCCCTGCGGGCCCGGTTGCGGGACGTCGACGTCATCGCCACGCCCGCCTGGCCGTCCGCCGCCCCACGCTACGACGACCAGGCCAGCCTCCAGACGATCTCCTTCCTGCCCAGCATCTGGAGCGCGGTCGGCTTCCCCGCGCTGGCGCTGCCGATGGGCGCCGACGGCGACGGGTTGCCGCTGTCGCTGCAACTGGCCGCCGCCCCCGGCCGCGACTTCGAGCTGGCCGCCGTCGCCGACGTCTACCAGCGGCGCACGGGCTGGCACGAGCGCGAGCCGAAACTGGACGTCGTCCCGGACCTGGCGCCCGTCTGCGCCCCCGAGGCGCCCGCCGACAGCGTCGACCCCGTCCGGCGGGAGCGGCTGGCCCGGGCGTTCGGCGAACTGGGCGTCCCACTGGGGGACAACGACCTCGACCAGGTGACCATGACGTGGTCGAAGGTCGAGGCTCTCGCCGGGGTGCTGCCGGATCTCCCGGTGGACGTGGAGCCCATCGGCGTGGGCTCTCTCGTCGACCGGTGAGCGCCATTGCGGGGCCGCCGGGCCCACCGGCTGCTCGGCGTCGTGCCGCGCGCGTTCCACACGTGGGGGATGCACGGGTGAGGCATGAGTACGACACGGTCGGAACATGACGCGTCGGGGGTTGGATCTGTGGCCGGTCGCCGGCAGCCTGATAGCCATGGATGACGTCGTGATCGAAGTGGACGGGCTGCGCCGCAGCTACGGGGAGTTTGAGGCGGTGCGGGGGATCTCGCTGAGGATCCGCCGGGGCGAGCTGTTCGCCCTGCTGGGCACCAACGGTGCCGGTAAGACCACCACCATCGAGGTGCTGGAGGGGCTGCAGCCGGCCACCTCCGGCCGGGTCCGGGTGCTCGGGCTGGATCCGGTGCGGGACCGGGCCGTGGTGCGCCCCCGGACGGGGGTGATGCTCCAGCACGGCGGGTTCACCGGTGCGCTGACGGTCCGGGAGACGGTGGAGATCTGGCGGTCGCTGACCGTCCGGCCGCAGACCGTCGGGGAGGTGCTGGAACTGGTCGACCTCGCCGACCGGATGAACGTGGCGGTCGAGCAGCTCTCCGGCGGTGAGGGCCGGCGACTGGAGCTGGCGCTGGCGGTGCTCGGCCGGCCGGAGGTGCTCTTCCTCGACGAGCCGACCACCGGCATGGACCCGGCCTCCCGGCGTCGCACCTGGGACGTCGTCCGTGAGCTCCAGAAGGGTGGGACCACCGTCCTGCTCACCACGCACTACCTGGAGGAGGCGGAGGTCCTCGCCGACCGGGTGGCGATCATGCGGGGTGGGAGCATCGTCGCCACGGGGGCCCCGGAGGACGTGGTGCGCACCCTGCCCGCCCGGATCAGCTTCCGGTTGCCGGCGACGGACGCGCTGCCCGACCTGCCGCACGCCGCCCGGCTGGTCGAGGGCGACCGGGTCACCTACGAGTCCCGCCAGCTCCAGACCGACCTCACCCGGCTGCTCGAGTGGGCCAACGCGGCCGACATCCGGCTGGCGGCCCTGTCGGCCCGACCGGCCACCCTGGAGGATGTCTTCCTGGACATCGCCGCCGACCACGACCTGACCGACCAGCACGCGGAACCGGAGGCTGCCCGATGAGCGGGACGATGACGACGCAGAGCCCCACCAGCACCGCCACCTCGGGCGACCGGGCGACCAAGCCGTTCTGGCAGATGGCCGCGATGCTGAAGATGGAGCTGCTGGCGCTGCGCCGCAACTGGACGGCCACCGCGATGTCCGTGGTGACCCCACTGATGATCGCCATCCTGCTCGTCAGCGAGTACGGGGGTGAGCCGGTGGCCGGCGTCCGCCGGGTCGTCAGCATCACCACCCTGATCATGGTCTTCCTGGTACACCACCACCTGACGACCGTCTACGCGTCGCGCCGCCAGGAGTTGGTGCTCAAGCGGCTGCGCGCGGGGCTCGCCTCGGACCGCACCATCCTGCTCGGCACGGCCAGCAGCACCGTGGCGATCTTCCTCGCCCAGTTCGTCGTGCTGGCCGGCTACGCCATCCTGGTGCTCGGTCTGCCGCTGCCGAAGAACCCGCTGGTCATGGCGGTGGCGCTGCTGTTCGGTTCCGCGATCATGGCGGCGTTCTCGGCGGCGCTCTCCGCGATCACCCGCAGCTCCGAGGCGGCCATGCTGACCACCCTGCCGACCGTGGTGATCTTCCTGGCCACGCCGGGTGCGCTGCTGCCGCTCGGCGCCTTGCCGGAGTCGATCGAACGGGTGCTCTGGTTCCTGCCGAACGGGCCGTTCACCGAGGTCATGCGCGTCGGCTGGCTCGCCCGCACCGACGAGGGCGAGGCACTGAGTTTCGCCGGGACCCTCGTCGAGACGCTGCCCTCCTTCGGTGTGCTGCTGCTCTGGCTGGCGGTGTCGCTGTTCCTGGCCGGCCGGTACTTCCGGTGGGAGCCCCGGCACGGATGATCGAGGTCATCACGCCACCGAGCATCGGAAGCGGGAGCATGGAACGGGCGCAGGTCGAGCGGGATGTCGGCCTGCGCCGCGCCCGTGCCGTCACGCTGAGCACCGTCGGCAGCGGGGTCCTGGGGACGTTGCTGCTGGCCGCCGTCGGGCTGTCCCGGGAGGACGACCCGCGCTGGGCGGCGGCCGGCGCGGTGGGGGTTGTCCTCTTCGTCGCGGCGCAGAGCGGAGTGCTGTACGGAGCGATCACCCCGTGGCTGGCCGAGTCGACGCGGCGCCGTCTGCTCACCGCGTTCGTCTGGGCCGCCGTGCTCTCCGTACCCCTGGTCGGGCCCGTGGGCGGGCCGGAGTGGGCGACCTGGGGGTTCCTGGGGGCGTCGGTGATCGGCTCGGTGTCCCTGCTGCGGCAGTGGTGGATCGCCGGCCCGGCGGTGCTGCTCTCCGTGGCGACGGCCGCCGGGGTGGCGGCCTGGAACGGGGCGCCGGTCCGCGGTCAGGTCACGATCGTGGTGGTCGCCGGCCTTTCCATGGCCGCGTGGAACGCCCTCCAGCTCTGGCTGTGGGGGCTGCTAGTCGAGGCGCAGCGGGGGCGGGCCGCCCAGGGGCGCCTCGCCGCCACCGAGGAGCGGCTACGCTTCGCCCGCGACGTGCACGACCTGCTCGGGCACAGCCTCTCGGTGATCGCGCTCAAGGCCGAGTTGGCGTCCCGGCTGGCGGCCACGGATGCCGGGCGGGCCAGCCGGGAGGCGGCGGAGGTGCGGCGGCTGGCCGCGTCGGCGCTGGTCGAACTGCGCGAGGTGGTGCACGGCTACCGTGCCGTGGACCTCGGGGACCAGATCGCCGCGGTGGAGCAGGTGCTGCGTTCCTCCGGCATCCGCTGCGCGGTGGCGCTGCCCCCGGACGACGTACCGTCGGAGATCGCCCGGCAGTTGGTCGCGGTGTTGCGTGAGGCCAGCACCAACGTGCTGCGGCACAGCCGGGCCACCTGGTGCACCATCGAGATCAGCCAGGACGAGGACGAGGTACGGATGACCATGACGAATGACGGGGCCGAGGGGGCGTCGCCGGACCGGCACAGCTTCGGGCTGCGCGGGCTGGCCGAGCGGCTGGCCGAGGCCGCCGGGACGCTGCGCCACCGGATCGACGACGGGGTGTTCCGCCTCGACGTGACGGTTCGGACCCGCCCGTGATCAGGGTGCTGCTCGCCGACGACGAGGACCTGATCCGGGCGGCGCTGGCCGCGCTGCTCGGTCTGGAGTCCGACCTGGAGGTGGTGACCGAGGCGCCGGACGGGCGGGCGGCCGTGACCGCCGCGCTCGCCCACCGGCCGGACGTCGCCGTGGTGGACCTCCAGATGCCGGCTCTGGACGGGCTGGAGGTGACCGCGGAACTGGCTCGCGTCCTGCCCGCCTGCAAGGTGGTGATCCTGACCGGGCACGGCCGGCCGCCACACCTGCAACGCGCGCTGGCCGCCGGCGCCAAGGGGTTCCTGCCCAAGGGCGCGCCGGGTGGCACGCTCGCCGACGTCATCCGCCGGGTGCACGCCGGCGGCCGGTACGTCGACCCGGCGCTGGCCGCGGATGCGCTCACCGCCCCGGAGTGCCCGCTCACGCCCCGCGAGTTGGACGTGCTCCGGCTGGCCGAGTACGACACCCCGGTGGCGGAGGTGGCCCGGCGTACCCACCTCTCCGCCGGCACGGTCCGCAACCACCTCTCGGCGGCGGTCAGCAAGATCGGGGTGGCCAACCGGGCGGAGGCGTTCCGCACCGCCCGGGACAACGGCTGGCTCTGACGGCGCCGCTCAGATGAGCACGCTCCAGGTCACCGGGCCGACGAGGCCGTCGGCGACGAGGCTGTTGCGGCTCTGGAAGCTGCGCACCGCGTTGGTGGTGACCGATCCGAACCCGCCGTCCACGAGGAGGCTCGCCCCCCGGGCGTTGAGTGCGGTCTGCAGGCCGCGCACCAGGTCGCCGGAGTTGCCCTCCCGCAGGGGCAGGACGAGTGCGGTCCAGGTGATCGGGCCGACCAGGCCGTCGGCGTAGAGGCCCCGGCCGCTCTGGAAGCTGCGTACCGCGCTGACGGTGCCGGCTCCGTAGCCGCCGTCCACGACGACGGAGATGCCGCGTGCCCGCACCAGGTACTGGATCACCCGGGGCACCCACCCCGAGGCGCCCTGACTGACGCTGGGGTAGCCGGTGCTGCCGACGGGGGCGGTCGAGCCGAGGGTGATGCCCCGGTTGGCAAGGAAGACCCGGGGGTCGACCGAGGTCAGCCGGGGCCGGTGGATCTCGAAGTGCAGGTGCGGGCCGGTCGAGTTGCCGGTGTTGCCCATCAGCCCGATCAACTGTCCGCAGCTGATCTGCTGGCCGGCGCTGACCAGCACCCGGTGGAGGTGGCCGTAGTACGAGAAGTAGCTGTCGGCGTGGTTGAGGTGGACGCTGTTGCCGCTGCGACCGGGCAGGGGCCCGCTCGACGTGTCGCCCGGGTACGAGTTGGTCTTGATGTCCCGGACCGTTCCGGCGGCCGTGGCATAGACCGGGGTGCCCTGGCTGGCGGCCACGTCCCAGCCCGTGTGGGTGGGGCGGCTGGGGGTCTTGTAGCCGGAGGTCAGCGTGCCACGCGTCGGGTTGCTCCAGCCGGCGGCGGCGGCCATCGCGGGGCTGGGCAGGCCGACTACCCCGACGCCCACGCCGAGGCCCAGTGCCGCGAGGAGGGTGCGGCGCCGGGCCGGCACGTCGGTCAGGCTCGCTGTTTCCGGGGTGTCACTCATGGTTGCCTCCGATGCTCCGTCTCCGCGAGGGGCGGTTGACGATGAAGACCGGATCGTAAATCTTCTATACGAGCCGGGGCAATGGTGAAACTTTTCTACGCGCCGCCCGCCGGGGTCGCGGGTGCGGGCGCCCCGGTCGCCGATCGGCGGCAGCCCATCGTCAACTCCGGGTTGACGATGGCCTGCCGTCAACCTATGGTTGACGCATGACGGAGCCAGTGCAGATGAACAACCCGGTACGCCTCGACGACCTGATCGGGGCGATCAAGAAGGCGCACCCGGATGCGCTCGACCAGCTCACCGACGCGGTCATCGCGGCCGACCACCTCGGCGACATCGCCGACCACCTGATCGGTCATTTCGTCGACCAGGCCCGCCGCTCCGGCGCGTCCTGGACCGAGATCGGCCGCAGCATGGGCGTCAGCAAGCAGGCGGCACAGAAGCGCTTCGTGCCGAAGGCCGACGAGACGCCGATGGACCCGCAGCAGGGCTTCACCCGGTTCACCCCCCGCGCCCGCAACGTGGTGATGGCGTCGCAGAACGAGGCCCGGGCCACCGGGCACGCCGAGATCCGCCCCGAGCACCTGGTGCTGGGGCTGCTCAGCGAGCCGGAGGCGCTGGCCGCGAAGGCGATCGTCGCCCAGGCGGTGCCGCTGGAGCGGGTCCGGGAGGCCGCGACGGCCGCGCTGCCGCCCTCGGCCGCCGAGGTGCCCGACCTGATCCCGTACGACGCCCAGGGCAAGAAGGCGCTGGAGCTGACCTTCCGCGAGGCCCTGCGGCTGGGGCACAACTACATCGGCACCGAGCACATCCTGCTCGCGCTCCTGGAGCAGGAGAACGGCACCGGGGTCCTCAGCGGGCTCGGCGTCACCAAGGCCGCGGTCGAGGAGTGGGTGGCGGCAGCCCTGCGGGCCGTCCAGTTGCGGAGCTGACCCGGCTCAGAGAGCGGTGGGGAAGCCGTAGCGGGCGGCGTGCTCGGGATCCGCCAGGTCGATCTGGCGGATCCCGGCGTCGGCGAGTCGCTTGTTGACCTCGTCGAGCCGCTCGCGCACCAGCCGGGCCTCCTCCTCGGTGACCCGGCCCCGGTGCGGTCGACCGGCGTGCTCGATCGTGCCGTAGTCGACCCGCTCCGCGCCCTTGCGGGCCTTGGGCGGGCGGACCCGCTCGGCCGTCTTCAGCAGTTGCGTCATCGGCACGTCGGTCGCCATCGCGTCGAACTCGCTCGCGGTGAGCACCACCCGGCGCGGCTCACCGTCGCCGTGCCGGTCGTGGATCTCGACCACCGCGACGTCCAGCGCGGCGTCGTCGATGCCCTCCACCTCGACCGGGGTGGCGTCCAACCGCACGGGACCCGCGACCAGGTCAGGGTGCTCCAGGACGACGACGCGGACCACCTCGTCGTCGAGCTGGATGGCCGTGCCGCTGAAGTCGGAGACGTGGATCGTCTTCTTGCCCATGCGCGGAGCTTCTCCTGTCGTAGGCCGGGATGCCGGACCAGAAGAAATTACCCGACAGGTGTGCGAAAGCCGCCGGTGGACCGTCCGGGTGTGTCGCGGATCCGCCCGACCGTGCGCGGGGTGGTCAGCGGGTGTTCAGGCCGCCGCGCGAGGAGGCGCCGGCGGGCTGCTTGTTCACCTCGCTCCACGACCGCGCCCCGGTGCCGGTGCGGTGACCCCGGTACGCCGCCTGCGCCGGGAACCGCCCGGCGGGCTCGGTGGCCCGCCAGAGCCGCGTGGGGTCCTGGTGGTACCGGTCGTTCGGCAGATTCGGCATGACCATACCGTCCCAAACAAAGTTGTACATGTATGAAAATGAATATGACGACCGCTCGATGCTTCTGGTTCCCGTGATCTGCCCTTCGCCCCACGAATCCGGCGGCGACATCGATGTGCTTGGTATGTCTACCCGCCCGCCGCGCCGCTCAACCCCCACGCCGACCCGCGCCCGACGGCGACGCCCACCGGAGCGCGCCCACCGGGGCAACGAACCGTCGGGGCAGCGGGTCGTCGGAGCAACGGGTCGTCGGGGCAGCCGGTCGTCGGGGGGAGCCGGCCGCCGGGCGGTCCACCGTCGACAGGTTCCGTCGCGCGGCGGCGCCGCACCCGCGTACGGTGATCGTCGGCGAGGCGGGCCGGGGCGTCGGTGGGCCCGGCCCGCGGGTGACCACCGACGGCCGGGGGAGGTGAGCGGCGATGCTCGACCGGCGGCTGCACCTGCACCTGGCGAGCTGGCTCGGCCAGTGGCCGGCCGGGCCCGGGTTGCACGTGGTCGGCTCGCACCGGCGGGCCCGACCGGCCTGGGACGGCCGGCTCCGGCCAGCCGTCGCGGTGACCGCCGGCACCAGCACCGTGCTCTCGGTGGCCCCCGACCGGGTCGAGGCGGTTCGCGAGTTGGCCCGGCGGCCGGGCGGACCCCTGCTTGCGGCGTTGCCCGCCACGGTCGGACGGCCCGGCTGGGCGACGCACGACGACGTGTTCCGGTGGAGCGCCGCACCGGCCCCGCTGCCGGACGTGGGGGAGTGGACGCCGCCGACCGCCGTCGGGCTGCCGCCCTGGCTGCGCCTGTTCGACCGCCCGGTGCTGGTGGTACGCGACGACCGGGGGCGCTACCTGTCCGGCGTCGGGATCAAGCGGCACGACGCGTACGGCCACGAGTTGGCGGTCGGCACGGTGCCGGCGGCCCGCGGGCGGGGGCTGGCCCGCCGGCTGGTCGCCCAGGCGGCGCGTCGGGTGCTCGACGAGGGGGCCGTTCCGACCTACCTGCACGCCGCCGCCAACACCGCCTCCGCCCGGGTGGCCGCCGCTGCGGGCTTCGCCGACCGGGGCTGGCGGTCGTACGGGGTCTACCCGCCCTGACCGCGCCCCTGGGCGGTGGGGCGCGGACCGTGGTTCCCGGGCCGGATCCACGGTCCGCAGTCTCTCTCCCCCAGGCCCCGCGGGTGGTGTGCGCACCCATCACGCTACGTATCCGCAGGGGTGGCGGCAAGGTGTAACGGGTGTGGTTCAGGTGTCCATAAGTGGACTCTGACCTGCGGCTATTCGGAGGTGGCGTCGTCTAGGGTCAGTGACGCAGCGTACGAATAAGGTCGAGCACCTGCCGGGTCACCGGGCGCAGCACGCGCAACCGGGACAGCCCCACCAGCCGGTCGCCCTTGTGTCCGTCCGCGTGGCCCGGCCGGGCGGGGATCGGTACGGCTGAGTCGCGCCGGTGCCGGCGCGTTTTCGACCTCGCCGACGAGAAGACCGGCCGGCCCGTGGCACGGGGGCGGCGTGGGCTGGACGTCCGGCTCAGGGCTCCGAGTTCGCCGACGTCGCGGCGGACCACTCGACGAGCACCAGGGTCGTGTCGTCCTCGTGCTTCCTCACCGCGTTGACGTAGCGCAGCAGCCCGGTGCCGGTGTCGAATTCGGCGAGCACCGCGGTGACGAACGGGCGTCCTGCCGCTGGGCGTCGACCGGGTCCGCCAGCTCGTCCGGCGGCAGCCGGTGGGACCGGGACGCGAGATCGGCCAGGGACCGGTGCCAGGGGTCGGTGGCGGTCATGCTGTCGCATACCCCGGCCGGGCCCGGTCGACGCCGGCCGGGGTATGCGGTGGCGAACCGCGACGTGACGCTGAGTGCCCGGTGCTGCCGGCGTCAGCCGGCCAGGCCGAGCACCTCGGCAGCCGCCCGGCCGCAGGCGTGGCTCGCGCCGTACGTGGTGACGAACGCCCGTACGCCAGCCGGACGCCACCGGGAGGGCCAGCCCATCTCGACCACGGTCACCGGGTGCTCGGCGGCCAGCGCGGTCACCAGGTCGGCGCCGCCCGGCAACCGGTGCAGATGGCGGCCGACGAGCACGATCGGCCGGTCCCCGGCGAGCTGGCGCAGGGCCGCCGGCCCGGTCTCGGTGGCGACCACCCGCAGTTCCTCCGCGCCGTCCAGGTGTGGGCCGAGGCCCCACGGCACTCGCCCCTCGGCGATGGTCGACGCGGCGTGCAGTTGGACGACCAGCGGGCGGTCCAGCCCGGCCAGCACTCCCTCCACCCGTACGGCGCGCCGCGCCGCGGCGTACCCGAGGTCGGACTGGGTGGCCGACTCCACGCCGCCGGCCCGGGTCCAGACGGCGAGCGCGGCGGTGCGGCCGGCCGCCTCCTCCACCCGCGCCCGGTCCAGGCTGCCGTCGGCGAGCGCCCCGACGATCTCAGCGACCACCCGCTCGACCAGTTCGGCGTCGACCTCGGCGCCGATGCAGAGCAGGTCGGCGCCGGCGGCGAGGGCTCGGACGGCGGCCGGGCCGATCCCGCCGGCCGCCACGGCGGCGCCCTTCATTTCCAGCGCGTCGGTGATGACCGTGCCGGTGAAGCCGTACTCGCCGCGCAGCAGGTCGACCAGGACCGCCCGGCTGAACGTGGCGGGGCCGTCGCCGGTAAGCGCCGGAACCCGGATGTGCGCGGTCATCACGGCCCGCGCGCCGGCCGCGACGACCGCGGCGAACGGCGGCAGGTCGCGCCGGCGCAGCACGTCGAGCGGCACGTCCACGGTGGGCAGCTCGTAGTGGGAGTCGGCGACCGTCGCGCCGTGCCCCGGGAAGTGCTTGGCGCAGGCGGCGACCCCGGCGGCCTGGAGCCCGGTCACGGCTGCGGCGGAGTGCGCGGCGACCCGGACCGGGTCGGCGCCGAACGAGCGGGTGCCGATCACCGGGTTCTCGTCGGCGGTGTTCACGTCCACGGTCGGCGCGAGGTTGACGGTGACGCCGAGGCCGGCCAGCTCCGCGCCGATGGCCTCGTAGACCCGGCGGGTCAGCGCCACGTCGTCGATCGCGCCGAGCGCCGCGTTGCCCGGGTACGGGCTGCCGGTGGCGTGCGCCAGCCGGGTGACGTCACCGCCCTCCTCGTCGATCGCGATCAGCACGTCCGGGCGGCCGGCTCGCAGGGCGGCGGTGCTCGCCGCCACCTGTCCCGGATCGTGGACGTTGGTGCCGAACAGGGTGTGTCCCGCGAGCCCCTCGGCCACCAGGTCGACCGCCCAGCCCGGCGGCACCGGCCCCGGGTAGGCGGCGAGCAGCGTGCCGAGCGCGAGCCGGCGCAGTCCTGGATCCAGCCCCACGTGATCTTCCCCTTTCGTCCCCGTCGGTGCGGAATTCGTACCGGCAGGGGTCGGTGACGTACCGGGTCGGCCGAGCAACCCGCTCCCGGGTGGCCGATACGCTATCGGCTACCCGCTCGCAGGTCGGTTTACAGTAAGCAAGGTTTATCAAAACTAGAGGACGTGGCATGAGTGCGACCCGACTGCCCGGCACCCCCCGCCTGTTGCGGGCGCTCAACGACCGCGCGGCGTTGGAGCTGCTGCTGGAGCGGGGGCCGCTGACCCGGGCCCGGCTCGGCGAGCTGACCGGGCTGTCCAAGGTGACCGCCTCCCAGCTCGTCGAGCGGTTGGAGGAGCGGGGCCTGGTCACCAGGGTCGGCGAGCAGGCCGGCGGGCGTGGCCCGAACGCCCAGCTCTACGCCGTACGGCCGGGCAGCGCGCACGTGGTCGGGGTGGACGTGGGCGCCGACCGGGTCGTCGCCGCGTGCGCGGACATCACCGGGGCGGTGATCGGCCGGGTCGAGCAGTCGACCCACGACACCGACGACCCCGTCGGGGTGGTGCACAACGCGGTGGTCCAGGCCGCGAGCAGCGCCGGAGCGCAGCTGTCGAGCGTACGGCGGATCGTGCTGGGCACCCCCGGCCTGGTCGACCCGGGCACGGGCGACATGACGTTCGCCTTCAACCTGCCCCGCTGGCACAGCGGTCTGCTCGCCGCGCTCCGGGACGACCTGCACACCCCGGTGGTCTTCGAGAACGACGTCAACCTGGCCGCCGTCGCCGAGGCGCAGTCGGGCGCGGCGCAGGGGCTGACGGACTTCGTGCTGGTCTGGGTCGGTGCCGGCGTCGGTCTGGCGATCGTGCTGGGCGGCCGGCTGCACCACGGCAGCAGCGGCGCCGCCGGCGAGATCGGCTACCTGCCGGTGCCCGGCGCGCCCATCCCACGGGACGTGTCCCGCCGGGCGAAGCCGGCGTTCCAGCAGCTGATCGGCGCGGACGCGGTCCGTGAGCTGGCCCGCGCCCACGGCTACCCGGACGACAGTGGCGCCGGCGCGGTGCGGGCGGCGGTGGCCGACGGCACGGCCGGCGGCCCGATGCTCGACGAGGTGGCCCGCCGGCTGGCGCTGGGCGTGGCGAGCACCTGCGTGGTGCTGGACCCGCCGCTGGTGGTGCTCGCCGGCGAGGTCGGCCAGGCCGGCGGGGCGGCGTTGGCCGAGCGCGTACAGCACGAGGTCGCGGCGATCACCCTGGTCCGTCCCCGGGTGGTGCCGACGGGGCTGACCGAGGAGCCGATCCTGCGGGGTGCGCTGCGTACCGCGCTGGACGCCGTCCGCGACGAGGTCTTCGGCTCGACCGTGGGCTGACCGGGGTGGGCCGTCCGCCGCCGCCCCGGCCTTGCGGGGTCGGCGGCGGACGGGCAACATGTGAAGGAATATTTCATCGCCGGCCCGGATGCTGCAAGGTCTTGCCGCATCCGGGCCGGGCGTCGGAGCGGGTCACATCAGGTCGCGGCGGCGGAACGCCACGAAGGCGGCGGCGGTCAACGCGCCGGTCAGCCCGAGCAGCAGGAGCAGCGACGGTTGCCAGGTCAGGGCCCAGACCTCGCCGCCACACGAATCGCCGCCCGAGAAGGTGCACGACCGGTAGTCCCAGAACCCGGCCCGGCCGTTCAACAAGGCCGCCGCGTAGCTGGAGAGCACCAGCCGCTCCGGCTTCACGACGTCCAGGATCTCCATCACCAGCCGGGCGCCCAACTCCCACACCACCAGGTACCCGGCGAGCGCGCCCAGGGCCGCCGAGGTGTGCCGACCCAGCGTGGCGACGGCGAACCCGACCGTGGTGAGCAGCAGCACCAGCAGCAGGCCGCGGCCCCAGATCGCGCCCAGCGAACCCCAGAACTCCCCGTCGAGCCCTCCCGGCCGCCCGGCGACCTGAGCGATCAGCCAGAACGTCCCGAGGTACGCCGCCGAGGCGAGCACCGACACCAGCGCCGTCCCACCGAGCAGCGTGCCCAGCTTGGTGCCGAGCACCGTCATCCGCCTGGGGCGCCAGAGCAGCAGGTTGACCACGCCGCCGGAGTTCAGGTCGGCGCCGATGTACGAGGCGCCGACCAGGAACCCGAAGAGCGCCAGGAAGGCGATGAGGAAGTAGAGCAGCGACTCCGCCTCCTCGGCGAAGACGAACACCCCGCTGAGGAAGTCGGACGTCACGGGGGCCCGCTCCATCAGGGCCGGGTCGACCTCGCTGCAGTCGTCGGGCACGTAGTCCGCCTGCACGACGCCGCGCTGCCGGTCGAGGCAGAGCTGGTGGGTGCGCTCCAGGTCGAGCCGCGCCGCGGCGGCCTGCCGTTGGGCGTCGAAGAGCTCCTGGGCGGTGGGCCGATGGGAACCCGCCAGGGTGGTCGCCGCGGTGACGCCGAACGCGAGCACCAGCAGGACGAGCATCAGCTGCACGAAGCGCCGGGCGCCGAGACGCTCCAGCTCGGCACGGACCAGGTTCACGCGTCCACTCCCCGCACGTCGAGGTCGATCACCGGTTCCCGGGGCCCGCCGTCAGGCAGCACCGAGTCGTCCACCTGCCGGGGCACCGTCGGGTGCGCCGCCGTGCCGGTCAGTTCGAGGAAGACGCTCTCCAGGTCGGGCCGCAGCGGGGTCAGCTCGCGTACCCAGAGGCCCGCCTCGCCCAGCGTGCGGCTGACCTCGGTGGCGTCGTCCACGTCGCCCACCACCAGGTGGTCGTCGTGGCCGGTAACCGCCAGCCCGGCCGCCGTCAGCAGCTCCACCGCCCGATCCGGCTCGTCCACCCGCACCAGCAGCTCGTGCCGGTCGAAGCCGGCCAGCACGTCGTCGACACGCCCGGCGGCCACCCGCCGGCCCCGCGAGATGATCGTCACGTGGTCGCAGATCAGTTGGATCTCGGCGAGGATGTGGCTGGAGACCAGCACGGTCACGCCGGCCTCCGCCAGCGAGCGCATCAGGTCCCGCATCTCCCGGATGCCGGCCGGGTCCAGCCCGTTCGCCGGCTCGTCCAGGATCAGCAGCTCCGGGTCCTTGAGCAGGGCGGAGGCCACCGCCAGCCGCTGCTTCATGCCCAGCGAGTAGCCCTTGACCCGCTCGTCGCCCCGGTCCCGCAGGCCAACCTGCTCCAGCACCTCGTCGACCCGGGCGGTCGGCACGCCGCCGGCCCGGGCGAGCAGGCGCAGGGTGCGCTCGCCGGTGAAGTTGCCGAAGAACTGCGGGCTCTCCACGATCGCCCCGACCCGCCCGGCCACCAGGGGCAGCCCGTCCGGCGAGGGGTGGCCGAGCACCGCCATCCGGCCCGCGTCGGCCCGAACCAGCCCGAGCAGGGCGCGCAGCGTGGTGGTCTTGCCCGACCCGTTGGGGCCGAGGAAGCCGTGGATCTGGCCGGCCTCCACCAGCAGGTCGAAACCGTCGACCGCCACCCGGCGGCCCTGCCGCACACTGTGGAAGGTCTTGCGCAGACCCTCGATCTCGATGACCGCGCTCATCCGCGCGGCTCCGTGCTCCGACCGGGCATGGACCGTCCTCAGGTTGTGGTGACCAACGACACGGCGCCCCACCCTATGGCCGGGGTGCCGCCCGTGGGGGGAGCCCCGGCGCTGCGTGGTTGGATGGTCGGGTGACTGGGGACGAGGATCTGGTGGTCAGCCTCGACGGCGTCGGCGTACGCCGGGCGGGCACGGCACTGCTGCACGACGTGGACTGGCGGGTCGAGCTGGACGAGCGTTGGGTGGTGCTCGGGCCGAACGGCGCCGGAAAGACGACCCTGCTCAACCTCGCCGCCGGGCGGCTGCACCCGACCACCGGCACGGCCCACGTGCTCGGCGAGCGGATCGGCCGCACCGACGTCAACGAGCTGCGGACCCGCATCGGGCTCTCCACCGCCGCGCTCGCCGAGCGGGTGCCCGCCGACGAGCGGGTCAGCGACGTCGTTGTCACGGCCGCCTGGTCGGTGCTCGGGCGCTGGCGGGAGAGCTACGACCGCAGCGACGAGGCCCGCGCTCGCGCCCTGCTGGGCCAGCTCGGCATCGGCGGCCTCGCCGAGCGCACCTACGGCACCCTCTCCGAGGGGGAGCGCAAGCGGGTGCAGATCGCCCGCGCGCTGATGACGGACCCGGAGCTGCTGCTGCTGGACGAGCCTGCCGCCGGGCTCGACCTGGGCGGGCGGGAGGACCTGGTCGCCCGGCTGGCCGAGCTGGCGTACGACCCGGACGCCCCGGCGCTGGTGCTGGTGACCCACCACGTGGAGGAGATCCCGCCCGGCTTCACCCACGCGCTGTTGCTGCGTGAGGGCGCGGTGGTGGCGCAGGGGCTTCTCGACGACACGCTGACCGGGGACAACCTCTCCAAGGCCTTCGGGCTGCCGCTGGTGGTCCAGCGCTCCGGTGACCGGTTCACCGCCCGCGCCGCCTGACGGGAGGTCAGCGATGCGGCAGACCCGGGTCGTCGTGGTGGGCAGTGCCAACATGGATCTGGTGGGCACCGCCACCGCCCTGCCCCGGCCGGGGGAGACGCTGCTCGGCACCGACTTCGTCATGGTGCCCGGCGGCAAGGGCGCCAACCAGGCCGTCGCCGCGGCCAGGGCCGGTGCCTCCTGCGCCTTCCTCGGGGCGACCGGTTCCGACTCGTTCGGCGTCACCCTGCGGGCGCGGATCACCGCTGCCGGGGTCGACACCGGCCAGCTCCGCACGACGTACGGCATGTCGGGGGTGGCGCTGGTGATGGTCAACGCCGAGGGCGAGAACGCGATCCTGGTCAGCCCGGGCGCCAACGCCTCGATGACCGGCCTGACAGAGCCCGAGCTGACCGCCGTACGCGGTGCGGACGTGCTGCTCGCTCAGTTGGAGATCCCGGTCGGCACGGTGACCGAGGCGGCCCTCGTCGCCCGGGCGGCCGGCACCCGGGTGGTGCTCAACGCCGCCCCGGCCGTGCCGGTTCCGCCGGAGCTGCTGGCGGCGACGGATCTGCTGGTGGTCAACGAGACAGAGGCGCAGGCGCTCACCGGGCGCGGCCGGGACGAGCCGTCGGCCCTGCTCGACCTGGCGCCCCGGGCGGTGCTCACCCTCGGCGCTGAAGGCGCCTGGTACGGCGACCGGGACGGCATCGCCCTGCACGTGCCGGCGGTAAAGGTCGACACGGTGGACTCCACGGCCGCCGGGGACGCCTTCACCGCCGCGCTCGCGGTCGCCTGGGGCGAGGGCCGGGACGTGGTCGACGCGGTGCGCTGGGCGGTGGCGGCGGGGGCGGCCTGCGCCCGTCGGCTCGGCGCCTCGGTGGCGCTGCCCAGCCGGGCCGAGATCGACGAACTCTACGTACCTGCCTGAGCGACGCCGCGCCTCACGCCTCCGAGTCGTCGGTGAGTTTCTCGCCGCGACGGCGAAGCATGCCCAGCCCGGGGATGCCGGCGACGGCGAGCTTCAGGTCGCGGGTGACGTCGAGCAGGTCGTGCAGGTCCGGGCCGACCCGGTCCAGAGTGGCCAGAATCGGCAGGATGTCCGCCGACAGGTGCTGCTTGAGCTTGGGCAACTCGTCGACGAGCCGGATCGCGGCCGTCACCTCCTCGTGGCTGAGCTGCTCGACGAAGTGGTTCGCCATCGGAGCGGCCCGGCGCAGCGCCGGCTCGTACGCCGTCAGCAGCTCGGCGGCGGTGGCCGCGGCCTCCGCCGCGGTGCCCACCGTGCCGGCGGCCCGGCCGGCCACCGCGTCGGCCTCGGCGACCACCGCACCGGCCGCGCGGGACACCTTCTCCGCTTCGCCGACCACGACGGCCGCGGTCGCGGCCACCTCGGTGGCTGTCCCGATCGCGGTGGTCGCGGCGGCGCTGATGACGGCGACCTCCCGGACCGCGCCTTCGGCGTCGGTGAGCACCCGGTCGGTGCGGTCGAGGGTCTGCTCGATCCGGTCCACCACGCCGTCGATCCGGTCCACCACGCCGTTGACCCGGTTCAGCAACGCCTCCACCGAGTCCAGCACGGCGAATGCGCGGGCCGGCACGGCGGTGAGCGTCGCCGCCGAGCCGAGAGCCTGGTCGAGGGCGGCGCGGGTCAGACCGACGACCGCGGCGGGCCGGGGGAGGGGAATCACCATGGCACCAGTGTGCGTCGCCCGCGCACGGACCGCCGGACAGAGCGGCGGGCCCCGAGGTCAGGAGTCCGTGTGCTGCTCGACCGCGCGCTGCACCGCCCGGTAGATCTGGCCGAACCGCAGCGCGTCCGGCGTACGCAGCAGCAGCACCTCGCGGCCGTGGTGCTGGACCCAGAGCTCGTGCACCTTGCTGCCCCGTTCGTAGGAGCGGTCGAGCCAGCCGAGCGGGATCTCCAGGAAGGGGGTCAGGGCCAGCGCGCCGACCACGCACGCGGCGACGATGATCAGCGCCAGCTGCCACTCGCCCCGGTCCTGCGCGGACCAGGCCAGCGAGAGCACGCAGACCACCGCGACCAGCGGCGGCAGTGAGAGGAGCAGGACCAGGAGGCCGCGGCCCAGCACCCGCCCCCGTACCGCCAGTGTCTTCGGCCCCTGCGCGTGCCAGACGTACGTCACGTCGGTGATCGCCACGGCGTGGCCGCCCACCCGGATCGACTCCGAGGTCACCTGCACCGCGTCGTCCCGGTAATAGATGGTCATCACTAAGCCTAGCCATTCGTGGGCAGTTGCCCGCCGGTGACCGCGCCTCGTCCGCTGGCGAGGGGATGACCGGTGGCCCGCTGTCGAGCTGAATCGTTTACGACATCGCTGGCGTCCCCGGGCCCGCTTGCGCCGGGTGAGTCGTTCACGACATCAGCTCGATAGGGCGCGAGGTGGGGTGTTGCTGCTGCCGCGCTGTCGAGCTGCCCCGTTCATGGGACCGCTTCGGGGCGTGCGAACCGGCGGGCCTGCCCCATCAACGGGGCAGCTCGACAGCGTGGGCGGCAGGTCGCCTTGCCCGGCGCGCCCCCATCAGGCCCGCGTCGCCCAGGCCCCCGACGACGGCCGGGGTGGTCAGCGCCGACCACGGCTGCCTCGTCCGCCAACGCGGTGTCCAACAACGACGTGGGTGGTGGCCAGGAACGGCGTGGGGCGGTGCGGGTCGCCTCGTCGAGGCCGACCGTCAGCGGCGGCGGGGCGACGCCGGCTGGCTGGCCTCGACGGCCCGCTGCACCGCCCGGTAGATCTGGCCGAAGCGCAGCGCGTCGCGGGTGCACAGCAACAGCACCGGCTGGCCCCGCCAGCGGGCCCAGATCTCCAACTGCCGGCTGCCTCGGGTGTACGAGCGGTCGAGGTGCTCGAAGAGGAAGTCGGCGACCGGTCCGACCGCGAGCCCGATCAGCACCGAGGCGCCGACGATGGCGATGGTGACGGTGAGGGAGCGGTCCAGCCAGAGCGCGAGCGCGACGCCGAGGGTGGCGGTCACCAGGGGGCCGGCGAGCGCCGCGCCGATCGCGCCGCGCCCGGCGAGCACCCGCCAGGACCGGCTGCCGCGTTGGTGCCAGACCATGCTGATCTCGGCCAGCCGGAAGGTCCGGCCGTCCACCCGGACGGCTGTCGAGGTGACCTGCACGGACCTGTCGTCGTAATACGTGATCATGGCGATGCTCCCGGTGGCGGGCCTGAGACCACAGTACTTACCCCAACGATCCGGGTCGTAAGGTTGGCACGCGACTTCGACGAGGAAGTGAGGGCCAGCGTGGGCGAGTTCGTGCGGTTGGAGACCAAGGACGGCATCGGCACCATCCGGTTGGAACGGCCGCCGATGAACGCCCTGAACACCCAGGTGCAGGAGGAGTTGCGCGCCGCCGCCGCGACGGCCACCGCCGACCCGGGCGTCCGCGCCGTCATCGTGTACGGCGGGGAGAGGGTCTTCGCGGCCGGCGCGGACATCAAGGAGATGGCCGACATGTCCTACGTGGACATGGCGGACCGGGCGGCCGACCTGTCCAGCGCGCTCGGCGCGATCGCCCGGATCCCCAAGCCGGTCGTCGCCGCGATCACCGGCTACGCCCTCGGCGGCGGCTGCGAGCTGGCGCTGGCGTGCGACTGGCGGGTGGTGGCCGAGGACGCCAAGCTCGGCCAGCCGGAGATCAAGCTCGGCATCATCCCCGGCGCGGGCGGCACCCAGCGGCTGGCCCGACTGGTGGGCCCGGCCCGCGCCAAGGACCTGATCATGTCCGGCCGGATGGTCGACGCCCAGGAGGCTCTGCGGATCGGCCTGGCCGACCGGATCGCCCCGGCGGCCGAGGTCTACGACACCGCGGTCGAACTGGTCCGCCCGTACCTCAACGGCCCGGTGCAGGCCCTGCGTGCCGCGAAGCTCGCGGTCGACGGCGGCCTGGACATGGACCTGAACTCCGGCCTGGCCTGGGAGAGCCAGCTCTTCGCGGCGCTGTTCGCCACCGACGACCGGCGCGAGGGCATGGCGGCGTTCGTGGCGAAGCGCAAGCCGGACTTCACCGGCCGCTGATCCGGCCCGGGCCGGCGGGGCGACCCGCCGGCCCAGGCGTCGAGCCGAGAGCTGTTCACATTCCGAATACCGGTGAGTAGCGTGTGACTCCGGTCATGCGGACGAAGGGAAAGCGGCGATGACGGAGCGGATCGAAGGTCACGGCGGGGAGCTCGCGCTCGCGGCGTTGCGCGCGTTCGGGGTGCGGGAGATGTTCACCCTCTCCGGCGGGCACGTCTTCCCGCTCTACGACGCCGCGCACAAGACCGACTTCCCGATCTACGACGTGCGGCACGAGCAGTCGGCGGTCTTCGCCGCCGAGGCGGTGGCGAAGCTCCAACGTCGTCCCGGCCTCGCCGTGCTCACCGCCGGCCCCGGCGTCACCAACGGCATCTCGGGGCTGACCAGCGCATACTTCAACGCCTCGCCGGTGTTGGTGCTGGGCGGCCGGGCACCGCAGTTCCGCTGGGGCTCGGGCAGCCTCCAGGAGATGGACCACCTGCCGCTGGTCGCCCCGGTCACCAAGCACGCCGAGACGGTGTTCAGCCCCGACGACATTCCGCGCGCGGTGACCGCGGCGCTGACCGCCGCGCTCACCCCGCACCGGGGCCCGGTCTTCCTCGACTTCCCCCTGGAGGCGGTCTTCTCGGTCTCCGACGCCGAGCTGCCCGCGCTGCCGGGAATCGCGCCGGTCGAGCCCGACCCCGACGAGGTGACGAAGGCGGCCGGCCTGATCGCCGCCGCCCGCCGCCCGGTGATCATCGCCGGCTCCGACGTGTACGCCGGGGACGCGGTCGCCGCCCTGCGGGCTGCCGCCGAGTCGCTCCAGGTGCCGGTCTTCACCAACGGCATGGGCCGGGGCGCGTTGCCGCCGGAGCACCCGCTCGCCTTCGCCAAGGCCCGCCGGGCGGCGCTGAGGGGCGCCGACGTGGTCGTGGTGATCGGCACTCCGCTGGATTTCCGGCTCAGCT